>CAZXGG010000080.1:0-2076 GCA_964640125.1 uncultured Rikenellaceae bacterium | reverse complement strand
ACCCCAGTTTAATTATTGGTTTAAATAAATATCTTTGTAGTTCGTTTTGAACTGACGTTTTACCGGGATGGATCACATACGAAATTTTTGCATCATTGCCCATATTGATCATGGTAAAAGCACCCTGGCTGACCGGATGTTATTGAAAACCAACACTCTTTCAGAGCGGGACTTCAAAGACCAGGTACTTGACAGCATGGAACTGGAGAGGGAGAGAGGCATCACCATTAAGAGTCATGCCATCCAGATGCAGTATCTGCACGGGGGTTCAACCTACTATCTGAACCTGATCGATACCCCGGGACACGTTGATTTCTCATATGAAGTATCCCGGTCGATTGCCGCTTGTGAAGGGGCATTGCTGGTCATCGATGCCACCCAGGGGGTCCAGGCTCAGACCATTTCGAACCTTTACCTTGCCATTGAACATGACCTGGAAATTATTCCGGTGCTGAACAAGATGGATCTCGAGGCTGCCATGCCGGAGGAAGTGAAAGATCAGATTGTTGATCTGGTTGGCTGTCAACGGGACAATATCATCGAAGCGAGTGGGAAGACCGGGTATGGGGTTGACCGCATCCTGGAGGAGATCGTTTTACGAATCCCCCCGCCAAAAGGGGATCCGAATGCTCCGTTACAGGCATTAATCTTTGATTCGGTATTTAACTCCTTCCGGGGTATTCACGCCTATTTCAAGGTGATGAACGGTGAGATAAAAACCGGTGATCATGTAATGTTTGTGGCAACCCGGAAAAAATACCATGCCGATGAGGTGGGAGTACTGAAACTTAAGATGGAACCGCGCAATGTAATGAAAACCGGTGATGTGGGTTATATCATATCCGGGATTAAAACCTCCAGCGAAGTAAAAGTTGGAGACACCATTACACACGTTGAGAATCCCTGTGATAAAGCAATTGAAGGATTTGAAGATGTTAAACCCATGGTTTTTGCAGGGATCTATCCGGTGGACGCAGATGATTACGAAGAGCTGCGTGCATCAATAGAAAAACTGCACCTCAATGATGCATCCCTGACCTACGCCCCTGAATCCTCTGCTGCCCTGGGTTTTGGCTTTCGATGTGGCTTTTTAGGGCTCCTGCACATGGAAATTGTGCAGGAAAGACTGGACAGGGAATTTGACATGAATGTCATAACCACTGTCCCGAATGTATCCTACAGGGTACACACCAGGAAAGGTGAGGTCATTGAAGTTCACAACCCTTCCGGTCTGCCTGAACCCACTGTCATCGATTATATAGAGGAACCCTATATAACAGCGCAGATCATTTCCAAATCAGAATTTGTCGGCTCGGTCATGAAACTCTGCATCGACAAGAGGGGAACACTTAAAAACCAGGTTTATCTTACTTCCGATCGTGTAGAGGTCTCGTTTGAAATGCCCCTTTCCGAAATCGTCTTTGATTTCTACGATAAACTGAAAAGCATATCCAAAGGATACGCTTCATTCGATTACCACCAATCCAGCTTCCAAAAGGCAAGCCTGGTACGTCTCGATGTGTTGCTGAACGGTGAAATGGTGGATGCACTATCCACCCTTATCCATAAAGACAATGCTTATGATTTTGGCCGGAGAATGTGCGTGCGGCTGAAGGAACTGATACCAAGGCAACAATTTGACATCGCCATACAGGCTGCTATCGGGTCCAAAATTATTGCCAGGGAAACCGTTAAAGCCCTGCGGAAGGATGTGACGGCCAAATGTTACGGAGGGGATATTACCCGGAAGCGTAAATTGCTTGAAAAACAGAAAAAAGGCAAAAAACGTATGCGTCAGGTGGGCAATGTTGAAGTACCCCAGCAAGCCTTCCTGGCAGTCCTGAAGCTCGATTAAGTTTCTTTGAACAAACCCGTCAAATTCGTAACTTTGTCTTCTTAATTTACATTTTTTATATATATTTAGCGATCTATATCTATACATACACCTGTTTGAAATATCTCGTTCATGGATAGAAAGCTACATCTGGGAATGGATATCGGTTCAATATCGATCAATACGGTATTGATGGATGAAAAGATGAACATCCTTGAAAACCATTATCATTTCTGTCACGG
>CAZXGG010000079.1:11996-15688 GCA_964640125.1 uncultured Rikenellaceae bacterium | reverse complement strand
TTGAGGTAGGTCAGCATAAACCGGAAATTCTCCTCACTTTCTCCCACATATTCCGGAGGGCAGATTCCTTTCCTCTCAAAGCTACCTTCCAGCACCAGGTTGGCAACGCCGGTGCAGGTATAACCGGTTGTCCGTGCCATGGAAATGGTATTGGTCTTCCGGTCAAACCGGTCAAACAGTTCATACGTTATTTCTTTACCCGATCCGGTGATGATAACGCGCATGACGGTAAAATCTTCTTCTCCCGGTTTCAGTTTCCACTTTGGAAAGAGCAGCCTGGAGGTAAGTTCGATGGGTCGGATTTTTTTTCCACCCACATCGATCTCTTCATAGGAGAAAAAACCACTTTCACGAAGGACCCTGAGGTATTCGATACAACCGGGATACCGGAGTGTTTTCTCGATCATGTTCGGTATGTTCATGGTTTGCAGGAGGCTGCGGAGGCCATCAGAATTCCACGCTTCCAGTGTCCCGATTTTTTCAAAGTAAACCAGTTCAGGATCTGAAAGGGCTTGCTTTACGATTTGTCCCCCATTCTCGATGTACCTTGCAGGCCGTATGTACTCTTCAATGACATCAATGGGAGAAAATACTGCCTTGTATTCAAAGGGCCATTCCCGCTCAAACGGTAACCCCCCAACCAGGCATTCATACCGATCCACATCCATGTTATGGTTGTGGTACCCCAGGATGATATTCCCCATTCCGGGAGCTATACCACAATCGACTACCACCGTAACGTTGTTCTCACGTGCTGCCTCATCCAGGATAAACGGATCCTGGGGGAAAAAGGAGATATCAACCATGTTTTTACCGGCTTGAATAACATGTTTCACCGTATTAAAGCCCATAAACCCAGGTACTGCTCCGATAACCAGGTCAAATCCCTCAACAGCAGCTTTTATTGAATCGCCGGTATGCAGATCCCTGTTAACGGTTTTGATGTTGTGTTCTTTGCTCAGCTTATCCAGGGCTTCCTGGTTAATATCCACTGCTGTAACATCATACTGATTATTCAGGTCAATAGCGATAGCATTTCCGACCAGTCCTGCTCCCAGAACTACAATTTTTTTCTTTTCCATATCGTGTTATTTTAAACCTATCCGAGGATCACACCGATTATGGTGGCAGAAAGCAAGGAAGCCAGGGTCCCTGCCAGGAGGGCTCTCATGCCAAGTTGTGATAGCATCACCCGTTTTCCTGGTGCGAGTGATCCAATACCTCCGATCTGGATACCGATGGATGCAAAATTCGCAAATCCACAGAGCATATAGGTTGCCATGATAATCGATTTTTGTGAGACGAAGGCGCCGGCCTCTTTCAATTCCGAAAGGCTGATGTATCCTATAAATTCGGTCATGATGATCTTCTCGCCGAGCATTCTTCCCACCAGTGTAATGTCTTCCCGGGCAACCCCCAGGATCCACATCAATGGGGCGAAGGCATACCCCAGTAAAAATTCCAGTGAAAGTTCCTCGTATTGTCCGTTTGTTACCCGCTCAATGATTTCATTCAGGGAAGTAAGGTCTCCGATTTTATCCAAAATATAATTAAACATGGCAATAAAAGCAACAAAAACCAGAAGCATGGCAGCGATATTTACTGCCAGGCGAAGGCCTTGCCCGGTGCCGTTTGATATGGCATCCAGCACATTTTTCCCGATCCGGTCTTTTGATACCTCAACTTCTTTTTCGATCTTTTCGGTTTGAGGAAGCAGGATTTTGGAGATTACCACCACACCCGGGGCTGCCATGACAGAGGCCGTCAGCAGGTGCTTGGCGAACAAGACACGCTGGACCGGATCATCACCTCCCAGAAAGCTGATGTATGCTGCCAGAACACCGCCGGCAAGGGTTGCCATTCCCCCTGACATCACGAGTAACATTTCCGAGCGATTCATCCTCTCCAGGTATTCCTTGATCATCAGTGGGGACTCGGTCTGACCAAGAAAAATATTACCGGCAACGGAAAGGCTTTCAGCTCCGGAAAGCCTAAGCAACCTGGTCATTACCCAGGCCATTCCATACACCACTTTCTGAATGATCCCGTAATAAAACAGTACGCTGGTTAATGCCGAGAAAAAAATGACGGTTGGTAAAATGGTAATGGCAAAGTTGAGGAGTGGTTCTTCAATCTCCCCGGTTGATATGGATTTGAAAAGGAACTTTGTTCCCTCCAGGGTAAAGTCAACAATTTTCACGAATACCTTGCCACAAAATTCAAAGAAAACCTGAATAAACGGGACCTGTAACACTCCAATGGCTAGCAGAATCTGAATCGCCAACCCAATGAACACGACCCGCCAGGAAATGGCTTTCCGGTTTGTGCTGAAGAGCCAGGAAATAAGGATTAAAACGAGCATGCCAATCAGCCCCCTGATCAGGGCTATCAGTGTAAATCCCTGATTCACCGACTCATCCGTTAACAGGATGGCTTTGTGTCCGGTGCTCTTTTTTGTATCCTCAATGCCGGTTTCCACAACAGTGGAAAGCGTATCGCTGCCAGCAATGGAATCATCAACCAGGATCCTGGCATTCCGCCTTACGGAAGTTTCTGAAGTGTCTTGAGAGAGAAGGGAATCGGGTATGAATAAGATCAATAGTAAAACCAGAAATATGCACCTTTTCATCCAGGGAAGTATTATTCTTTTTTCCTGCGTTTCAACTCATCTCTGATCATGGAAGCTTTTTCATAATTTTCCTTAGTGATCGCCTCTTCCAGCAACTCTTTGAGCTCCTTTTCGGATTGTCCTTTCAAATCCAGGTCGACAAGGGGGTTTCCCCCTGAAGGGGAAGGTTCATACTTTTCTTCTTCGGCTGAATCATCGTCTGATTCATTTTCAATATCCAATACAATTCCGGATTGCGCCATGATCTCCTCTGTTGTATAAATCGAGCACTTGAACCGCAAAGCGAGAGCAATGGCATCGGATGTTCTGGCATCAATGGTCACTTCGCGATCCTTGTAAACACAAACCAGTTTTGAATAGAAAACCCCTTCTTCCAGGCGGTAAATATTCACCTCGATCAGTGATATATCGAATGCAGTGGCAAAACTAAGAAACAGATCGTGGGTTAAGGGACGGGGAGGGTTGAGTCCCTCCAGCTGAATGGCGATGGCTTGCGCCTCAAAACCTCCGATAATAATGGGTATCCTCCGATCACCATTCTCCTCGGTCAATACCAATGCATATGCTCCGGATTGCGTCTGACTGTAAGAAATTCCTAGGACATTCAATTTGATCTTATCCATACTAAAAAAATAAAGGAAAGATTCTCCCTTCCTGCTTGGTACCTACAAATATAATGAAATCATCGTTATCTGAATTTTGTATATCCATTTAATTTTATATTTTTGCAGTCCGAAAGTTTTGCACCCGAAAACAGTACCATAATGTATGCAATAGTTGATGTAGCAGGACAACAGTTTAAGGTAGAGAAAGACCAGAAGATATATGTCCATCGCCTGGAAGGTAAAGAAGGGGATGTGGTTGAATTTGACCGTGTACTGCTGATTGAGGATGGAGATAAAATCCTGATCGGGGAGCCCATTATTCAGGGAGCACTTGTTTCAGGAAAAATCATAAGCCACCTTAAGGGAGATAAGGTAAAAGTATTCAAGAAAAAGCGAAGAAAAGGATACCAGGTGCTTACAGGTCACAGACAATACATGAGCCAGATACTCATTGAAGA
>CAZXGG010000079.1:0-11896 GCA_964640125.1 uncultured Rikenellaceae bacterium | reverse complement strand
TTCGAAAAAGAAGACAGAATAAATCCCGTTTGACAACTAAAAGATTGTAACATGGCACACAAAAAAGGAGCAGGAAGTTCACGGAATGGGAGAGAATCAGAAAGCAAACGGCTTGGCGTAAAGCTCTTTGGAGGGGAGATTGCAAAAGCTGGAAATATCATTGTTCGTCAAAGAGGAACAAAACATTATCCGGGTGATAATGTCGGAATGGGAAAAGATCATACCCTCTTTGCCCTGACCGACGGGGAAGTTACCTTTAGAAAGAAGAGGAATAAAAAATCCTATGTTTCTGTTGTTCCCATTTCCAAATAGAACAATACCATACCAAGACATCACTCCTGTTTTATTTGCTGCAATATTCAGCAATTAATTCAGGAGTTTTTTATTTTTACATAGTGAAGTCCGTACCTGCCGGAAAAACAATTCCCGGGATATGGATTTTCATCAAGAAATCAGTATTCCCAAACCGAAACAGCTTAAAAATGCTTACCCTAAAACAGATTGAAGAGAATCAGCAGCTCATCATAGATCGCCTTGCCGTGAAAAAATTCGACGCTAAAAAGATCATTGGGGATCTTCTTGCTAAGGATAAACAACGACGTGCCAACCAGCAAATCTTAGAGAGTAAGCAAGCTGAAATAAATACCATATCAAAAGAAATTGGGAAACTGATTGGTGAGGGAAAAACCGGAGAGGCGAATGAAATAAAAGAGAAAACATCACAGCTGAAAGAAGAGATCAAGTTGCTTCATCAGGAGGTAGCGGTTGCAGAAAAGGAGATCCAGGAGATGCTTTTACAAATTCCTAACGTTCCTCATCCCCTGGTACCTTCCGGGGAGGGTGAGAAGGACAACCAGGTGGTCAGAAGCGGAGGAGACATTCCCGTTTTGCCGGAGAATGCCTTGCCACACTGGGATCTGGCAGCAAAATATGATATCATTGACTTCGATCTGGGGAATAAAGTAACGGGAGCCGGGTTTCCCGTTTATAAAGGAAAAGGGGCGAAACTTCAGAGAGCACTGATCAACTATTTCCTGGACGAAGCTGAAAGGGCAGGATACACCGAAGTCCTGCCTCCAATCCTTGTCAACGAAGACTCCGGGTTTGGTACCGGAAATCTTCCCGATAAGGAAGGGCAAATGTATCATGTTCCCTCAGAGAACTTTTACCTGATTCCAACTGCTGAAGTCCCTGTAACAAATATATACAGGGATGTAATCCTTGCCCCCGAAGATTTTCCGGTTAAAAATTGCGCTTATACTCCCTGTTTCAGAAGGGAAGCCGGTTCATATGGAAAAGATGTGCGCGGACTGAACCGACTGCACCAGTTTGATAAGGTCGAGATTGTTCAAATACAGCATCCGGACCTCTCCTACGATACGCTGGAAGAGATGGTGCAACATGTTGAGGGACTTGTCCAAAGCCTCGGTCTTCCATACCGCATACAGATCCTTTGCGGAGGAGATATATCCTTCACTGCTGCATTAACCTATGACTTTGAAGTATTTGCGGCAGCACAGAAAAAATGGCTTGAAGTCAGCTCGGTATCCAATTTCGAATCCTTCCAGTCCTCCCGGATGAAACTCAGGTTTAAGGAGAAAGGCGAAAAAAAGACGCAACTGGCACATACGTTGAATGGCAGTGCATTAGCCCTGCCCAGGATCGTTGCTGCGATTTTGGAGAACAATCAAAGTGAGGAGGGGATCATTATCCCTGACGTATTGGTCCCTTATACTCACTTCAATCTGATCGGGTAAAAGAGGATTTCCATATCCTTTTGATATTTCGTAATATTACCGTTCAAACTCAGATAATTGAAGATGAAGAAGGCTAATTTAATGATCGGCCCATTGTTAATCCTGTTATTAATGCCTGCCTGTAATGAACCTGCTCCTTCTCAGTTGAGCCGCAGGGCTGATAGCCTCCTGCGGGAAGTGGATTCCCTCAACCATAAGATCATTGCTGCTAATCTCGACAGTATACATGATCTGTTTACCAAAATTTCTTCAGAGCATGCATTCCTGTCGGAAAATCTTGAGAAATTTCCTGGCATGGATCTCAACAGAGAGCGGTACATGCAGTTAGATAGTGTCACCCTGATAATTGGCCTCTGCCTGGATGCCTGTAATCATTTTTATTCTGAGCTTTCGGTTACGGAGAACCAACTTGAAATGATTATGGAGGAAATTGAAGAAGGTGAAACCCCGGACTCCACGCTCACCAATAAAATGGAACGGGAATCGGTTTTGCTTGATGATTTGACCGAAAGGGTAATGTTTCGAATCGAATTATTGCAAATCCAGTTAAGCATTTACCGGGATATTCAGCCGGACATTGAGCATTATGTTGAACAACTAAGTATAAAACAACCCGCTGAATAAAGCCCTTCCGCGATCCTTGATGAAGGAATAATGAGTGATCAAAAAAAAGCATATCTCTATGCCGGCTTAGCCATTTTTTTCTGGTCTACTGTCGCTTCTGCATTTAAAATTGCATTACGGCATCTGGATTACCTCCACCTGCTGCTTTTTGCCTCCCTCACCTCAACTCTTCTTTTATTCCTGATACTTCTTGTCCAAAAGAAGATTCACATGGTCCTGAACTCCTCATTATCAGACATCAGCCGGTCCATGTTATTTGGCTTACTGAATCCTTTCCTCTATTACCTGATTCTCTTTAAAGCCTATTCCCTCCTTCCGGCACAAGTGGCACAGCCGTTGAACATGGTCTGGCCAATTGTCCTTGTTTTCCTTTCGGTACCGTTGTTGAAGCATACAGTGAAAAAAAAGAGTTATCTGGCGCTGATTGTCAGTTTTATCGGTGTCTATTTCATCTCATCGCAGGGGACCTTCTTTCATCCGGGTAAATCAGATACGCTGGGTGTAATCCTGGCACTTGGAAGTTCCATTATCTGGTCCCTGTTTTTTATATACAACGTCAGAGATCCCCGTGAGGAAGTGGTGAAGCTGTTTTTGAATTTCCTGTTTGCCACCCTCTACATTTTCTGCTTCATTTTCCTGTTTTCAGACTTTTCATTGCCCGGGCTCAAGGGATTGCTCCCTGCTATCTACGCAGGATGTTTCGAAATGGGCATAACTTTTGTATTGTGGTTAAAAGCGCTCAGGTTGACAAAATCAGCCGATCAAATCAGTAATCTTGTTTACCTGGCTCCATTTTTTTCTCTGATTTTTATTCACATCTTTGTCGGAGAAAACATATACAGCACGACAGTAGTTGGTTTAATTTTAATTGTTGGAGGAATAATTATCCAAAGAATCCGTTTTCCTGTAAAGCATTAATCAAAGCAAATGGAGATGAAGAAAAATAGTATCGCTCGTGGATTACTGTTAATTATTGTTCTCTTTTCCACGCTGTTTCTGGCAGGCTGTGAAAAGGATGAAGGGAACAACCAGAACAGCAATAAAGATGCAAGGGATGAATTATACAAATTGATGAATGAATGGTATTACTGGTATGATGTGATGCCTCAGGTTGATAAAGAGCTTTATAAAGATCCATACGAACTATTGGAAGCCATGCGCTACCTGCCGGATGATCATTACAGTTTTGTCGCTCCACTCGAGTACATTGAAAACATGCTTGAAGGGAAATACATCGGATATGGTTTCGCCCACAGGAAAGATGGCGAGGGAAACTCCCGGATCCTTTATGTATATAAGGATTCCCCGTTGTATCCCCATGGAATTCGCAGGGGTTATATCATTACCAAAATAAATGGTATTGCGCTGGATGCAAGCAGTAATCTTTCAGAACTGCTGGGGGCAAACGAAATAGGGGTTACCAACACCATCGAATTTAAAACTCTATCCGACTCGATTTTCGAACTTACGGTGGCAAAGAAAGAGATTCAGAAAAACTCTGTTATCCATTATGACACCCTTGATGTGAATGGGAAAACCATCGGACATATGGTGTATGATGAGTTCATTCAACCATCCTATAATGAATTTGATGAAACCTTTGCCTGGTTTAAGTCAGCCGGTGTTGAGGAGATGATCGTAGATCTCAGGTATAATCCCGGAGGGCTTACTGATGTATTGACATACCTGGCAAACCTGATCACCGGTCCAGACACCGACGGGCAACTGTTTCTTTCATATCAGCACAATAATAAAAAAACGAATTATAACGTTAACATTCTCTTTGAACAACAGGCCAGTTCGGTGGATGTCAGCAGGGTGGTTTTTATCACCTCTCCGGGAACAGCCTCCGCCAGCGAAGCACTCATCAATTGCCTTTCTCCCTATATCGACGTAAAAACAGTTGGAGATTCAACCTACGGAAAACCGGTAGGGATGTACGTTTTTACTTATGGTGACTGGGCATTTCTACCCATCGTCTTCAAAATAGTGAATGCGAATGGGATGGGGGATTACTTTTTCGGTATTCCCGCTGACTGTGAATGCCCTGATGATATTACCAGGAGTTTCAATGATCGTGAGGAGGCTTGTTTGAAGGAAGCGCTCCATTATATTGAAAACGGCAGTTTTTCAGGCAGAAAGTATGCAGGAAGGTTCATTCCTGAGAAAAAGCCGGATTATAAGGACTTACTCAGGAAGAAATACCTTCAATAACATCTGTTATCATTGAACACAGAACGGATTATTTTAGGGATTGATCCGGGTACAACTGTAACCGGATATGGAATTATCAGGACATCTGGGAACAAAGCTGAACTGATAACCCTGGGGGTAATTGAACTGCAGAAGGTCAACGATCACTATACCAAGCTGAAAATGATTTTTGACCGTGTTATTCAGCTCATTGATGAATACCATCCGGATGAGCTTGCCATTGAGGCACCTTTTTACGGTAAGAATGTTCAGTCCATGCTAAAACTTGGCAGGGCACAGGGAGCTGCTATTTCAGCTGCTTTATCCCGTTCAATTCCCATTTTTGAATATGCACCACGGAAAATCAAGCTGGCAATTACCGGAGTGGGAAGTGCTTCAAAGGAGCAGGTTGCCACGCTACTTCAAAAGATCCTCAATTTTCACGAGGATTCCCGTTTACTCGATGCCACGGATGGCCTGGCTGCTGCAGTCTGTCATTTCTTTCAGAAATCGGTCCCTTCCCTGGAAAAGGGGAATCACTCTTGGAAAGAGTTTATCCGGAAGAATCCCGGACGGTTAAAGGAGTAACCTGGAAAGCGGTTTCTTTTTTTACGGCAGAAAAATTATCTGCCGAATCCGTTTATTCAGCAAGTGCATCCCTGATTTTTGCTGCAATCTCCTGAAACTCTTCCTGGCTCAGATTGAGCTTGGGTCTTGAAAAACTGATATCCGCTTCTGAATTTATCGGTATCAGGTGAATATGGGCATGAGGAACCTCCAGACCCAGAACAGCAACACCGATCCTTGCACACGGAATCACCTTTTCGATTGCCCGTGCAATCCTTTTTGAGAATATCGTCATTCCTGCAAGAAGTTCATCATCCAGATCGAACAGATAATCAACCTCGTTTTTAGGAATGACCAGAGTATGACCTTTTGCCAGAGGGTGGATATCTAAAAAAGCATAAAACTGCTCATCCTCAGCAATTTTATAGGAGGGTATCTCTCCCTGAACAATGTTAGTAAAGATGCTTGCCATGGCTGGATTAATCGTTTATTTATCTGGAAATACTTATAATTTCAAATGTCATCAATCCGGAAGGAACATTGATCTCCACGATATCTCCTACTTTACGGCCAAGCAGTCCTTTGGCGATGGGTGAATCAACAGCCAGCTTGCCGGCTTTCAGATCGGCTTCCGATTCTGAAACCAGGAGGTATTCCTTGACCAGGTTATTCGCCAGGTTTTTGATCTTTACCTTATTGAGAATCTGCACTTTCGATGTATCGATCCGCGATTCATCAATAATCCTGGATTTCGAGATCATCTCCTCAAGCCTGGATATTTTCATTTCAAGCATCCCCTGTGCCTCTTTAGCAGCATGGTATTCGGCATTTTCAGCAAGGTCTCCTTTTTCCCGTGCATCAGCAATCAATCGGGAAATGGCCGGACGTTCAACAGAGGTCAGGTAATCGAGCTCCTCTTTCAGTTTATCCAATCCCTCTTCTGTGATGTATGAAATCTCTGGCATAGTAGTCTTTTCTGGTGAAACGATGTAAAAACAAAAAGAATTCCGACAGTTGGAACTCTTTCACCCTGCAAAGGTAAAAAAAATAAACAAATAACTCAATCTTACAGAAGGAAAGAGAGTCCGGCAGGGAATTCCGGATAATCTTGGTCAGAACTCTTTTCTATTAAGAATTTCAGAAAAAATAACCGCCTTCTTCAGGTCAAATTCGTTTATGATTTTATCCAGTTCACTCTCGTCCTTGCTGGCTTTATATGGTCGGGGCAAATCTTCGGATGGTTGATGTTCCTGATCATCGGTTATCATTTCCTCTTGGTATCTAAAATCGATTCCTTTGTCGAAGGGAGATCCCTCATCAAAGGCCGAAACACCCTCTTCAATGATCTTCTCCAGTTCGCTCTGTACCGGTGGTGTCTCGGGTGTAGTGATTGTCATCTGGTCGGACATTTCAGTGTCAGGTTCCCTGCTATCCTGCTCAAATAACTGAAACGGATCAAAACCATCTGTTTCCCCTTTTTGGGGCATTTGGGCTGCAGCTTCCTTTTTCCTTTTCCTCGCCACCGTGCTTATGATTAACACGATAACTACAAGAACGATATAAAATATTGTGCCAATGTTGTCTTCCATATTTACCTTCTCCTTTTTCTAAAAAGCCGTTTAAGAAATGGTTCTTTTTTTCTTTTGTTGTTTTTCTTTGCCTCTCTTTCTGACTGTTTCATTCGATCCTGAACCTCTTTTGTCTGAATTTTATACCGGTGTTTCAACTCTTTTTTGCGTGCTTTTTCATACGCATTATCTTGCTTCTTCTCTACTCTCTCCGTTTTTGTCACAGCTTTTCGGACCTTTCGTGAAGGCCGTTGAGCAGCCAACGCCAGAGGAATAATCAGAACGATCAATAACAACAGAAACCGTTTATGAATGATTTTCATTATTTTTGTTCTTTAATTTTAGAACGCACGATGGCTGTTATTATTACCATATCAAAAATAAGGAATTTTTTTTTAATCCTTCTAATAAGTTCACTGCTGAACGCCTGTGAGGAGGAGAAACAAAAAATCATCCCCCAAACCTATGTGAATTTTTCCCTCCGGTTAGATGACCCGCAATTCATCGCGTTAAACTCGGTCGGGAATGCCGTGGTTATCACCAGCAGCTACGACGGGAGCAATTCAGCCGGATACAATAACAACGGAATCATTCTTTACCGTGCATCACAAGATGAGTTTTATGCATTCGACCGGACCTGTACCTATGACGTTGAAAAAAGCATTGCAGTAGAGATCGATGAATCAGGGATTATGGCAGTGTGTCCGGAATGTGAATCAACCTATGTGTTGCCAAATATCGGATTTCCCACGAAAGAGAGTCCTTCTAAATACGCACTTCATCAATACCAGACCAGTTTCGACGGTCTGTATGTGCATGTCTTCAACTAATACCGGTAATGATCCGGTTTGAACGGTCCGTTTACCGGTACACCGAGATATTCAGCCTGCTCCGGTGTTAGTTGGGTGAGTTTTACTCCGATCTGGTCGAGGTGCAATCGGGCTACTTCTTCATCCAGGTGTTTGGGTAACCGGTAGACATCGATCTCATAATCGTTGTTCCATAAATCAAGCTGAGCCAATGTCTGGTTTGAGAATGAATTACTCATAACAAAAGAGGGATGACCTGTAGCACATCCCAGGTTAACCAGTCGTCCTTCAGCAAGAATAAAGATAGAGTGCCCATCGGGAAACAGGTACTCATCGACCTGTGGTTTAACATTGATCTTCTTTATTCCCGGCCACTCTCCCAGCTTTTCAACCTGTATCTCATGGTCGAAATGACCAATATTGCATACAATGGACTGGTCCTTCATCCTTACCATATGCTCAGCGGTTATCACATCTTTGTTACCGGTAGCCGTAACAAATATATTTCCCTCATCCAGGGTCTCTTCAAAGGTTTTCACTTCGTATCCTTCCATTGCTGCCTGGAGGGCACAAATGGGATCGATCTCGGTAACAATCACCCGTGCTCCATAGGATCTCATCGACTGGGCAGAACCCTTTCCAACATCGCCATAACCACATACCACCGCAACCTTTCCGGCAAGCATTACATCCGTGGCACGTTTAATTCCATCGGCCAAAGATTCCCGGCAACCATACAGGTTGTCAAATTTGGATTTGGTAACTGAATCGTTCACATTGATTGCGGGGGCAAGAAGTTCCCCTAACTCCTTCATTTGATATAACCGGTGAACTCCCGTAGTGGTTTCTTCCGAGATTCCCTTCAGTTCAGCCACTGCCCTGTGCCATTTCGTCGGATCTTCATCAAGCAGGGTTTTCAACCGCCTGATAACCACAGCCTCCTCTGTGTTGGATGGTTTTCGCTTCAGGAATTCCGGGTCCGCTTCCGCCTTATATCCCTGATGCAACATGAGTGTGGCGTCACCTCCATCATCCACAATCAGGTTTGGTCCTTTGCCACCCGGGAAAGAAAGAGCCTGAGCAGTGCACCACCAATACTCCTCCAGGGTTTCACCTTTCCAGGCAAACACCGGAATCCCCATTTTGGCAACTGCAGCAGCTGCATGATCCTGGGTTGAAAAAATATTACAGCTTGCCCATCTGACATCAGCACCCAATTCCACAAACGTTTTTATTAATACGGCAGTCTGTATTGTCATGTGCAGGGACCCTGTGATCCGGGCACCCTTCAGGGGTTTGGAGGCGGAGTATTTCTGCCGGATAGAGAGTAATCCGGGCATCTCCTTTTCCGCTATCTCAATCTCCTTAAATCCCCAATCAGCAAGGCTGATGTCCTTGATCTTATAAGGTATACTTTCCACTGATGTTGTTTCCATTTTTGTGATTATTTGACCGACAAAGGTAATAAATATAGGTAAATATACCCAAATGCCAGGTAAAAGGGGAGGGAATGCTACGCACAATCCCAAAACAGATTATCCTTCGGTAGAGAGGATATCCTGGGCTATTGTTTTATCCTTTTTTATTTGCTCAACAAGATGTTCCACACTGGAAAATTTCACCTCATCCCGGATCCTGCCGACAAAACGGACCTGAACATCCTTCCCATAGATCTGGTGTTTGAAATCAAAAATATGAACTTCAATACTTTTTCCATTCTCTCCATTACTCAGGGTAGGACGTAAACCGATATTTAACATGCCGTTTAAGGTTGTGTCATCCAGGTTAACATTCACAGCGTAAACTCCATCTTTGGGTATCAGTTTATACCGTTCCTTCGGTAAAACATTGGCTGTAGGAAAACCAAGGGACCTGCCAATTTTTTTTCCTCCGATGATGGTTCCGTTAAGGGAATAATGATATCCCAGCAACCGGTTTGCAAGAAGGATATCACCTGAATTCAACGCTTCCCGAATACGGGTTGAACTCACGTTTTGATGATCCACCACCCAGGCGTCAACCTGTTCAACCTCAATCTTGTATTTGCCAGCCAGGGATTTGAGGATTTCAAAACTCCCCTCCCGGTTTTTTCCGAAATGGTGATTAAAACCGACAATCAGGTACTTTGCTTTCACCTTCCCAACAATGATCTCTTTAATGAACTTTTCGGAAGAATAGTTGCTCAATTCCCGCGTAAAGGGAACAATGATAAAATGATCCACTCCCTTTTTATCAAACAACTCTCGTTTCTCCCTCAGGGTGCTTAAATATTTCAACCCTGCTCCTTCCGGAGTCAAAAACAGTCTTGGGTGCGGCCAGAACGTGACCACGACACTTTTGCCTTTCTTTTCCCTTGCCACAGCAAGCAACCTGCGAATTATGGCATCATGACCACAATGAACACCATCAAAAACACCAACAGTTACCACTGCATTAGGAATAGTCAGCTTCTCCGGATCTTTATGTATTTCCACGTGTCGTTATTATAAAATAAATGGTACACAAAATTAGAATAAAGGTTGCCAAAAAAAAATTGATTAAGAAAAACGATACCTTTGTTTTCTGATACCAAACATAATCTCATCGATGAAAACACCTGATCTTGTTAAGAATGACCCGTGGTTAGAACCCTTTACCAACGTGATAAACCGGCGTCATGAGAATGTCCGGGAAAAAGCGGTTGAGCTGCGTGGATCGGGCAGTCTGAAGGAGTTTGCCTCCGGCCATCTCTATTTTGGTCTTCACAAGGAAGAAAAAGCATGGGTATTCAGGGAGTGGGCCCCGAATGCCAGCAAGATATATCTCATCGGAACCTTCAATCAATGGGAGGAACGTGAACCATTTTCATTAACCTCCATTAAAAACGGGAACTGGGAGATTTTTCTTCCATTGGATCAGGTTCGGCATGGTGATCTCTACCGGTTATCGATTCACTGGGAAGGAGGAAAGGGCGACCGGATCCCCTCCTACGCAACACGTGTGGTTCAGGATCCGGAAACATTGATTTTCAGCGCCCAGGTATGGGATCCCGAGGAACCATTTACCTGGAGAAATCAGGATTTCTCACCCCTCTCCAGGCAACCTGTCATCTATGAGGCACATGTTGGAATGGCAACGGAAGAGGAAAGAATTGGCAGTTTTGAAGAATTCCGAACCCGGGTTCTTCCTGACATTGCCAGAGCAGGGTATAACGTGGTTCAATTGATGGCAGTCCAGGAACACCCGTACTACGGATCCTTCGGATACCATGTTTCAAGCTTTTTCGCTGCATCCTCCAGGTTCGGAACCCCGGATGACCTGAAAAAACTAATCGATGAGGCGCATGAACAGGGGCTTGCTGTTATCATGGATCTGGTGCATTCACATGCTGTAAAGAACGAAAATGAAGGCCTCGGGAAATTCGACGGTTCACCATACCAGTACTTTCATGATGGATACCGCCGGGAGCATGTGGCATGGGATTCCCTCTGTTTTGACTACGGGAAAAACGCTGTATTGCACTTCCTGTTATCAAACTGCCGGTTCTGGCTTGAAGAATACAAATTAGATGGCTTCCGGTTTGACGGGGTAACCAGCATGCTCTACCTGGATCATGGATTATCCCGGGACTTCACATCATACCATGACTACTATGATGGCAACCAGGATGAAGATGCCATTGCCTACATTACGCTTGCAAACCAGCTTATACACGAGGTTAATCCGGGCACTATCACCATTGCTGAAGAGATGAGTGGAATGCCAGGCCTGGCTGCACCCTTTGAGGCCGGAGGAATGGGTTTTGACTTCAGGCTCGCCATGGGAACCCCTGATTTCTGGATTAAGGTCATTAAAGAGGTCCCTGACGAAAAGTGGAATGTGTCGCAAATCTATCGCGAACTTTCGGGCCACCGTGCAGATGAAAAAACCATCGGATATGCTGAATCACACGACCAGGCTCTGGTGGGGGATAAAACGATCATCTTTCGCCTGATTGACAAAGAGATGTACTGGCACATGTCAAAAGAGGATCAGAACCTGGTCATCGACCGTGGAATGGCACTGCATAAAATGATCAGGCTGGTTACCATTGCTACGGCAGGCGGAGGATACTTAAACTTCATGGGTAATGAATTTGGTCATCCGGAATGGATCGATTTTCCAAGAGAAGGAAACAACTGGTCCTATAGATATGCCAGAAGACAATGGTCCCTGAGGGATAACCAACAGTTAAAATATCACTACCTGTCTGATTTCGACCGTGAAATGATATCACTGGTCAGGGATGAGAAAATCTTTGCCGAGTCCTTCCCTTTTAAGGTTTTTGCTCATGAAGAAGATCAGGTCCTCGCCTGCAAACGAAGCGGACTGCTCTTTGTTTTTAACTTCAATCCCCAGC
>CAZXGG010000078.1:3185-15803 GCA_964640125.1 uncultured Rikenellaceae bacterium | reverse complement strand
TAACCAGGAAAGTATTTGCCTTTTCGGGCTGACCTGCAAGAATAAGGTCCTGCACAGCACAGAGGGAGTTAAATATAAAATGCGGGTTCATCTGTGCCCTGAGCAGCCTTTGTTCCAGGTCTATCCTGGCATACCGTGCCCTCAACCGTGTATTATGGATATAGAATATTGAAATAATAATTAGCAATAGTACCAGTATGATCAATCCCTTAACATAAAGGTTTTGCTGTTTAATCCTGTTTTCACGGATCAACAGCTCCTGCCTGTGTTCAAGTTCAACCGCCTCCTGTTTCCTGTCATACTCGTTCTGAATTTCCAGCCGTGTTATCTTCTTCAGGAATTCGTTGTTATTTATACTGTCAATAATTGTATGGTACTCCTTCAGGTAGTCAAAAGCAAGGTCTTTCCTTCCTGTTTCACTGAAAATATCACTGAGAAGGATGGCAGCAGAAGATACTTTAATCGGTTCATTTTGTTTCACTGCCATCCGATAAGCCCTTGTGGCATTATCCAGGGCTTCGTCATAATTATTCCTTCTTCTCTGAACACGTGCCAGGGTAAGAAGGTAAGATGCAAGCTCAGGATCATTTGATCTTTCTGCAAGGCTTATTGATCTTGAGATATAATAATATGCCGAATCCAGTTCACCTTTAAGCAAAAAGGTTGCGGCTATATTATGGCATGCACCTGCAACTCCGAATGAAAGGTTCATTTTTTCGTTAAGGTGCAGACACTTTCTCAGGAAATAGAGCGAGCTATCATGCTGGTCCTGTGCGGCATATATCTGGGATATATTATTCAGGGTTTTACTCAGCTCCCAGAGGTCACCGGTTCGTTCAGATATTGGTGCTTTCTTAAAATTAAACTCCAGCGCTTTATTGTACTCTTTCTGGTAGAAGTACATTAAAGCGATCGAGCCATAGGCAATGGCCAGTCCGCTTGAATCATTTTTCAATTCCCAGAGCCTGAGAGCTTCAAAATAAGAATCGATTGCCTCATTGAACAACAACATATCCTTATATATGTTACCCAGTGTATTCAGTGCGTCTGCAAGAGGAACGGTATCGTTGATCGACCGGGCTGTTTCAATGGCCCTGTTTGTCATTTCAAGTGCACCATCAAAATCACTTTTTTGCCTTGCCAGGTAGGTAAGGGCACTGAGGGCATTTACCATGCCCCGTTTATCGCCTGCTTTTTCAAAATTCTCCAGGCTAAGCCTGCTATACTTTTCCGATTCGTCAAGATTGCCTTTAAAGCTGTATACATATGCCAGTCCGTAGCAGGCTCGTGCCACGCCGGTGATATCTTCAATTTCCCTGTAGAGCCTGAGAGCCTGGTGATTGTAATAACCGGCACTATCACCGAGGTTATACCTGGCAAGATAAGCCATCCCGAGGGCCAGGCTGGCATCGGCCATCCCTTTTTTGTACATGATCTCTCGGGAGGCAGATAATGCCCTGTGGGCATCTCTTATTGCAAGATCGGGATTCCTCCTGGCCACAATGTAGGCCTGTCGTGTCTGACTGTTAATAGATGCAGTATCGACCGCTACATCCTGATTGGTCCTCATAACCATGGCCTGGAAAGACATGGAAAGTAGCAAAGTTACAATAATTGACAGAGACCCCATATGACAAGTCCATTCAATAAATCTGACTAATTAAAATTATAAATTTTAATAATAAATCAGCTATGAGTTTAATAAAAACTGGTGGCTGGTTATTCTCCTGCCGGAAGAATGATTGAAAAATTTTTCGGGAACAGTCAGGAATTCCGATAAATAACAAATCCTCTCTGTGACGATCGGCAGCCGGAGTACATCATACGATGACTCCGGGCAAGCCCCTCCAAGTCATCGGATGACTCTTGCAGTGAACTTACTGTTGGGAAAAATAGTTGGATAAATAGATTGAAAATTGATTTACAATTTGCAAATTGCAAAATGTAAATGATTTATCGTGAGAACGATACAGATGGTAATTCGTATTACGCGATTTATGATGTGTTGTTTGGAAGGTGGATCAGCAGGTGAAGAATGTGATCCGATTTTGGGAGCTCCTGTCAACAATATCCTCATTTTGGAGACTGAGGAATGCAGCCTGGAGACTCTGGACTTATTTTCAACTCACTCTCAACTTTATTCAACTTCTATGGTAGCGGGGTGCTCGGCCCGATGACTCGGGCCTCGCGATCCGGTAGGGGAGGCTCTTCAACCTAAACCTTCAGCCTGCGAAGCAGGCCTGGAGGTTTTTTCTTTATGACTACCTTTCAAGCAAGCTTGAGGCAGCCTAAAGAAAAAACCTCCAACGCTTTGCGTTGAAGGTTTGGGTTGAGGTCGGTAGCGGAGTCGAACCGCTGTACCCGGTTTTGCAGACCGGTGCCTAGCCACTCGGCCAACCGACCCTTTCTCTAAATATTGTTCTAAGTTCTTAACCCGTTTACTCTCTGTGACAAACTTTGTTTTGTGCGTCGGCATCCACCCTGTCCGCCGTAGTCCTGCTTAGCGGGACGAAGGAGGATCGGCCAACCGACCGTGTACGCCGTAGCTTAAGCGAAGGCGTATCATTTATTTTATCAGGAATGCAAAGTTAATCAAAAATTAGATTAAATCCATTAGCAATCCGCTTTTAAAATCTTCCGTTTTTACTATGATATCGCGGGGAAAATGGTAATTTTAATCGCATCATGTCTGCCCATTCACTCTACTTAATAAAATCCACTGTTCCGGGAATGCTCCTGTTTCTTTTGGTCTCCTGCTCCGGGACAGATTACCGCGAAAAATACAGAGAGTACCTCTTCACGGAAGAGGAGATTGAGATCATACAGCATCACGAACTGGGAAAAGCCATCTACTCCACACCCGTTGCCACCTGTGAGGAAACCGTGGTGGTAGGCTCACACGATAAATGCGTCTATTTCTTTTCCAAACAGGGTGAAATTATTACCAGGTATAAGACAGACGGATGGGTGCATGCAACACCCTGCCAGCTTTCGGATGGCACAATCGCTATCGGATCTTATGATAGACATATCTACTTCTTTTCGGGGAATGGCAAGATTTTAAACAAGCTGGATTTCGGGGGTTCTATTTTCACCAGCATCGTGGAAATGCCCGACAACCGAATCGTTTTTGGCTCCAACAAACGGGGTATTGTTTTTTATAACCCGGCGGACAGCTCCTATTCCTGTATTCCCACAAAGCGATTAACTCACGGAAGCCCTGCCATCCTTTCCGGTAAGTGTGTGGCGATCGGATCAAATGACAGAACACTCTATCTTTTAAATCAAAATGGCGAAGTTTTGACAACCGTGAAAACCGGTGGCTGGATCATTCACTCCACTCCCCTGGAACTGAACGATTCCACCATTGCTTTTGGCTGCTATGATCATTGTCTCTATATCATAAACAGAGAGGGAGAAATACTCCACCGTTTTGAAACAGGGGGGAAGATCCATTCATCACCCATTCAGCTTTCCAATGGCAACATTGTATTCGGATCGTTTGACGGATGTGTGTACTTTCTGAACCATGAGAGAAGGCTGCTGAAGCGGTTTGAAACAGGAGGGAAAGTGGTCTCTTCTCCTGCCCTCCTTTCCGATGAAACTGTGGTCATCGGCTCGTTTGACAAAGGCCTCTATTTTTTCAGTCCGGAGGGGGAAATTAAAGGTATTTATTGCTCAAAGGGCAAAATCTTTTCCTCGCCACTGGTTCTGCAGGACAATACAATAGTCCTCTGCACAACAAACGGGAACATTGAATTCATCCGATTAAAAAACCCGGATTGAAGATCAAATCCGGGTGAAAGAATGCTTTCCTGATGGGTATTTTATACCACTATTCAGGCACTTCAATCACATTAAAGGGGATTTTCAGGAGGGATTCATAATCTTCACCCGATTCAAGCAGATCATAATCCCCCTCTTCAAAATACCAGTTCACCTCAATCTTATCCGCTGCTTTGGGCATGTTTTCAAACTTTTTGAAGATGGTAAACAGGATTTTTGAGCTGCTGGTGTTGAAATATTCAAGGCGGATATTAACGGTTAATTTATCAAGCGGATTGGCTGTATACTGATCTACCCAGTCGAGCAGAGAGCGGTAAAATGCCTGAGGATCCTCTGGGATAGACTTGCCCGACATTTCAAGAACCTTCTTTTCAGGATCAAAGTTTATCAGTGGTGTATTGTGTGTTTTACCGACAGAAAATGGGTTCATTGGTCAAATTTTTATACGTTTTACATCAATGTAAAGGGTAAGTGCATTACCCCTGCTCATTTATCTTCAAAATACCGACTCAAGATACAAAAATAATTAAAAATTTGACTTGCAATCTGTCAAATATTAATTTATGAAGGAATTACACGATTGTTCAAGGAGCGGGAAATCCATTTCATGATTGCGCAGAAAGAGCACACTTTTCGCACTAAAGCGAGTTATAAAATTTGATCAGTTCCATCATATCCTCCCGTGAAGAATACGAAAGGTTCTGCTCCTTAATGTATTGTTCAATTTTTTCACCCTGGTCCGATAAAGTCTCCCGGATATTTTTCCGGTTAATCTTATGGGCTATTCGTGAGTCTTTCAGGATATAGTAGGTATCATCCTCCCGGTCAAAATAGGCAGGTTTGGGATCGGAATAGGCTTTTGCGGGGACAGCTTCGACGAGATCCACCTCTTTCCTTGCCAGTAACCGGCATTTCCCGTCCAATACCAGTTCGAAGTATGATCCCCTTCCTTTTTCGACATCAACCAGGGCATAAACAAGCGTATAATCTCCAATGGTGATGTTGTCAATCATCCCGGGATCTGCAATGGCATAGTAAGTGCCGTTCTGGAAAAACTGAACTTCATCGGCATAGATATCGTACCTGAATTTTCCTTTATAGGCCCCCTGACCCCGGATCGTGATCAATCCCTCCTGCAATTTCCCGTCGTATAGAAAAGGATTACCTTCCACCTGATTATAGGAATTGGTGTTGTTTGGATCCAATTGCTTGTTTATCCTGAGCTTTGTAACAAGGTTATCCCATTCATCCAGTACAACCTGAGCATGAAGAGGGGGTAATGACAGGATGAGAATAAACAGGATCACTGCGTATGCTATTGTCTTTTTCATCAGATAATGACGTTTTTTTGCATATGACGTACAAAGGTATACTTTTTTAGATGTTGTAGTATCGTGAGCACTATCGCAAACTTCATACCAGATGCCTGGTCGACTCAGGAGACCGGCAAGGCAGGGTCGACCTACATAGGTTTGTGAATATTGAAAATTGAGCAATTACCAGGGTGTGGTTGCCGTAGCTTTTGTGTAATCGAGTTCCCGGTTTTCACCGATCGCATATTGAATTCCACCAAGGATATGCCCACGGAAGAGGGGATCATCATAATCATCCGGGTTATGGCCATAGGAGGTATACCACGATCTGCCACCCTCAAATTTATGGTACCAGGCTCCGGGAAAATCGTTGCCGAAAAGGTCCGGGAAGGAGTCTTTGCGGTCGTCTTCAATGGTACTGAGATCGTGTGTGATCAGGACATGGATTGCAGGATTGATCTGTGTGACAAAATAGCATTCATCTTCCCGGACCCAGCGGTCGGGAAGATCCCGGGTTGAGGGATGATTGTGATCGATGATATTGACCGCGAATTCCTGGTATGCAGCATGAACAACAAAAGTGCCCCCAACCAGCCGGATAAACCAGGGCCAGTTTCGTTCTGTGCCGGAGGCTGAATGGATTCCTACAAATCCCCCTCCTGCCTGGATGTACCGCATGAATGCTACTTTCTGTTTGTCCGTATCAAAAACATCATTATTGGTGTTTGCGAAAACAATACAGCTGTACTTTGTCAGGTTTCCCTCGGTAAACGATTCAGGAGAATCGGAAACATCTACAATAAATCCGTTTTCATCTCCCAGCTCTTTCATTGCTTTCACATTATTTTCGATATTGTCATGGACATACCCTTCTCCGTTTTTTGTGTATACCAGGACCCGTTGTTCTTTCCGGATACCGGTTTTACAGGATAGGAGAAAAAAAGAGATCAGAATCAACAGGGATGTTTGAATGCCTCGTTTAACCATGGTTTTGATTGTTAAGGGTTAATAAAAGATCCTCGGGTTATGATGCACCGGTTTATGGCAAATCGGTTGTTCCTTCAGCACGCGCCATTTCCAGTGCTTTTGTTGTTATATAATATTTTGTGATCATGTTGGGAACTTCCCAGGGCGGAAGTTTCCCATCGACCAGGTACTGCAGAAATTTATCCGTAACCTGTCCGAAATGAGCTTCATGGCCTACTTTGTATCGTTCCGGGATAACTACCTTCCAGTTCTTGCCGGACTTTTCTACCTCAACACCGGGGTATGTTTCATGGATGGTATTCAAGGCCTGGATCAGATCCTTTTCAAATGTTTTCGCATCGACACCATTGGTCGGCTCTATATACAGAATGGGTTTATACCCTTCTTCCATACCCTGGCGGATGATCAGGTTGGATCGGGTTCCTTGCATTACGGAGTAGTGTGTATCCCCGCCTCCTTCCGGAGCTTTATACTTCCATTCCACCGATACTTTTGCCATGATCCCGTTGATCTCATAGAGGATTGATCCGTTGGCATATACCTGTAACATTCCTTCTTCAGACAGACTCTGCTGTAAATAATCGGGTATCTCAGCAAGTCTTGTAACTTCCATAAACTGATCTGGGGAGACCTCAGTGGGCCAGCGGCTGGCTTTGTGAATTCTGATATCTTTCGTGTAATCAATAATCTTTTCAGGAAAGCATTCCCATTGGACCAGATCAACCAGGTGTGTGGTGACATCCACCAGACCCTCTCCCTGCTGTGCGCTGTCAAAAAACCAGGGAGGCCGTTTGATCTTTTCTCCCGAGATATATTTGAAGAAATGGTGAACGCTTTCTTTGGTAATCGCGGGATTATCCGGCGTTCCTTTTTCAAGTTCACCAAATACTTCCGGAATTCGCGAAAACATCTTTTGCAGGATCGTGGTGATCTCAAACCGCTCTGTCATGATGTCGTACAGCAACAGGTGGTTCTCTTCAGCCGCTTTAAAAGCCTCAAGAAGGATCGCAAAGTCATCGGTATCGATTGCCATGGGTTTATCAGCCAGTACATGGATTCCATGCTCAACAGCTTTCCGGATATACTCTGTTTTCTTTCTGTTGTTTCCCGCTACCAACATTACATTTCCCGGTGTTTCTTCCAGCATTTTCTCCAGGAAATCGTCTCCA
Organism: uncultured Rikenellaceae bacterium; assembly: GCA_964640125.1. Lineage (GTDB taxonomy): Bacteria > Bacteroidota > Bacteroidia > Bacteroidales > VadinHA17. The sequence goes on along the minus strand of CAZXGG010000078.1, from coordinate 8,548 downwards.
GTATAGAGGTGAGATACCCAGTTCGTAGGATTCTCATCACGGGAATTGTACTTCTCGATCTGTTGAAGGTGATTTGTAACATCCGGACCTTCAGGAGCGAAAATGTATACGTCTGGATGGATCTGTTCTTTCATGGTTTTTTGTACCAGTGCAGCATGAAAATGCCCGGGATCAAGGGTCATCAGGATCACCTCGCCTTTGGAACCTGAAAATTGCCGGCTTTCCGACGTGTCCGATGTATTCGGATTTTTACAGAATGACATAAGGAGTGAAATTAGGATGAAGATTGGAACGAGTTTACGTTTATTTTTCATGGTTCACATCTTAATATACTTAACAGCCCGTCTATGATTTTACGCATAGTATCCCCTTGAGGGGATTATAGGGGTGATTGCTTGAAACGAGCATTTATGTTTTATGTATCGTCATGCTGTCCAAAGGACTCCAATGGAGAATTTATTTCAGCATCTCCTATATACAGGACCGTTCTGCTTTTATTGCTTATGATATAAACACATCCTTTTTTCATGCTTTGAATATGAGATCCTGAAACGAGTTCAGGATGACTAAAATCCGACTTTCCAGACACCCCTATTACATTTGTTTTTGTTGCCTCCTGCACCTCCCTCAAGGGAGGACTATATCGGTTCTATTCGACATTTTAATTGTTAAATCACCCACGGCTCCCGCATGGGTCTTGACAGCATGGAGTTTGCTTCATCGTCGTTCTTAAACCGCTCTTTTTCCGGATCCCAGAAGAGTTTTCTCGGCAATTTCATGGCGATGTGGCTGACCAGGCAGGTACTGCATGAACGGTGTGCCACTTCCACCGGAGCGACGGTTTGTTCCCGTGATTTGATGCACTCCAGCCAGTTGCCATGTTGCTCTTCACTATGATACAGGTGGATCTCCTCCGGTCCGATCTCTGATTCCAGGATCTTCGGATCACTGGCATCCAGGGATTTCCGGTTCTCATCCGACGATACCGGGTCACTGGGAGTAACGGCATAGTTTCCGCGGGTAACGAAGATCCATCCCTCATCCCCCTCAAAACGCACCCCGTTGGGATTGTCACCGCTGATCAGCATGGTTACTCCATTGGCATAGGTTGCTTTCACGTTAAAGGGGCCATGGACATCCCACAATCCGCTTTCCGGAAATTCCGCTTCGGCTTCCACCTCAACCGGGCCGGTCAGTTCCGTATCCATTCCCCAGTGTGCTGTGTCGACGTGATGGGCACCCCAGCCGGTGATCATTCCGGCACCAAACTGTTCGCACCGCAGCCACCCGGGCCGGGAATAATCGTATTGGGGGTGCACCCGTTTTTCTGTGTAGTACACATAGGGTGTGGATCCCAGCCACATATCGTAATTGAGGTTTTCGGGGATTGGCATTTCGGGTTCTTCCTCGCCGGAAGGGTCTCCCGGAAGGCCAATGATTACCGTGTGGAGTTTCCCGATCCTTCCGTTACGGACCAGCTCACATGCCCGTTTGAACTGAGGCCATGGATTGACAGAACGCTGCTGGCTTCCGATCTGGAATATCCTGTCCGTGCGTTGCATGGCATCACTCAATGCCCGGCCTTCTGTAATGGTCAGGGAGGTGGGTTTCTGCAGGTAAATGTCCTTGCCGGCTTTGGCTGCTTCGATGGCAGGAATGGCATGCCAGTGATCCGGAGTACTGATCAGCACTGCATCAATCTCCCGGTTCTGTAACATCTCCCTGAAATCACTATACATCTTTACATCCACATAATTGGGATTTCCCTTTTTTTCTGCATAGAAGTTTTGAACCCATTCCTTACCCTCTTTCATCCGTTTGCTGTCGACATCACAAACAGCGATCAGCCGGGTGAAATCGTATTTTAAGGTCTCTGGCAGGTCGTGAGTACGGGAGATCCTGCCCACACCAATCGCTCCGATGTTGATGGCATTGCTGGGCGCATCTTTTCCCATTACACAGGAAGGAACAATGGTGGGAACAACAAAGGTTGCCCCGGTAAGAAGAGCTGAAGTTTTCAGGAAGTCACGGCGGCTCACTCCTCCGGGACCATCTTTTTTCTTATTGTCTGTCATCCTTTTCATGTTATTGTTTATTTATCGAATGATTCAATTGTTATTTTCGGGGGGAACGCAAGATCCTGCCAGTAACGCTCGGCAACCTCAGTCGAAATTGTTCCGGTATAAACGAGCATCCGGTAGGTAAGCACCTGTTTTTTCCCGGGCAGGATATCCCATTTTTTGTGACGGATAGGACAGAATTCGAAAAAAACATCTTCATTCTCCACCGGCCATATCCTCATCGGTTCGGGGTGTTCCCTGTTCCGGGGATGGCTCATAAAAAGAATTCCTGATATACCCCCTCCCGTTTCTCCATAAACCATGCACCATCTGGCTTTTGTTGCATCCCCGTCTTCACGGGTCTTCCCTTCTGATGTTACGATCCAGCTGTTAATGTTGTTCCAGGCTTCAGTAGCGCGGAAACCAATTCCTCCTCCATACCGGTATTGCTCAAGGATTACCGGTTCGGGTGTTGCGCAGTTCAGGATTGAGGTGAGTTCCCATAACCAGCCTTCCCCCGATGGATGTTGAAAGGGTTTCCATGCGCGCAGATGCCATTCTTCGTTCAGCGCAACTTTTTCTCCATTGGGGGCCGTCAGGTCAATGTGATCGTGTAGCACACGAAATCCTCCGTAAACAGGACCCCCGGTTGTCGAAATATAGGAGTTGAACCGGACAGTGCCTTTTTTATCCCCCAGGTTCCAGAAATCCACTTCCCTTCCTTCAACATTCACCCGGGTCCAGGGATTCCATATTCCATAATGATGGTAATGATCGGGTGGTTGTATCCGGGTGAGTGTATCCCCTGAAGGAGACCATACTGGATGAATAAAACCACTTCGGGTATAACTCGAATCAACATCTTCCGGAGGGGATACCGGAGCATGGTTGTACTGAAGCACAGGCCTGGAACCTGCATAAATGGATAAATATTCTTCCTTCCGGATGGTTTTCAGAATGGGGTCATCACTGCTTTCACCGATATACAGTCGGTATGATCTTTCTTTACCCGGTTTTAGAGTATCGGATATTATCCAGTAGAGATGCAGGGGATCGCCCGGTTCAAGCTGGCAGGGCACTGCCTTTTCGGTTCTGCCATCAATGCATTTCAGTTTAAGATCGTCTGTTTCATGAATGGAAAGATTTTCCAGGGGAAGGGATACAGGAGTGTTTATCCTCATGTAATCTCCAGCTTCAACCGTTATCCTGGCAACAGGCTTGGTGTGAGAACAAAAGGTTAAGGAAAGAGAAAACAACAGAACGATGAACAGATAGAGTAAAACATGGGATCTGTTAGAAGGCATGCTAAACGATTTATGCCTTAAAGTTATCTATTTTTTTATTTGGTTTTAGGGAACCAGGGGAAAAACCCGGATGTGGTCTCGATGTAATCCTGGTATGCCGGCTTCCGGCTAACCATGGTTTTGTCAAGCATGGCAACTCCACTAACCTTGAGAAGAAGGAATGTCATGATTGCTGAACTGATTAGAGGCCAGTAAACACCAGCCGCAGCGGAGATTAAACCAAAGCCCCACCAGACAAGTGAGTCACCAAAATAATTCGGATGGCGTGTATACTTCCAGAGACCAGACCTCATTACTTTTCCCTTGTTTTCAGGATTCTGCTTAAATAGTGTCAGTTGAAGGTCTCCGGCTGTTTCGAAAACAATACCGAATACACAGAGAAATAATCCTGCAAAATCGAGAAAGTTAAAACTGGTATGTTCAGGTGAAAAACTGGCACCAAGCAACGGTGCTGAAATAATCCACATGAGCACACCCTGTAACAAAAAAGTCTGGAAAAAGCTGATCCACCAGTAATGGTGCTCACCATAATTCTTTCGAAAGTTCTGATACCGGATATCCTCTCCTTTTCCATAATTTCTCCAGGTCAGGTAGACAGAAAGCCGGATTCCCCAAACACAAACAAGAAGGAGTGTCATTATTTTCCTGGGTCCGAATCCATCATCGGCAACAAGAAAATAGTAGATGCCGGCTCCCGCAAAACCCAATCCCCAGAAGAGGTCAACGATGCTTACGTTCCGGAGCTTGATGCTTGCCAACCATAAAAAAGCCATCATCGAGATAATCCCTGCCAGGGCGATCAAATATGTACCTGTAAACGTCATGGTTTTTATTATGAAAACAGTAAACAGCTCTCTTTGTTCACTTGTTTTACCTTTAATTCTCCTTTCCGGTTTTCGATCCAAATTTATGCAAATAAAATCAGAATAAAGGACTTCTTAAAGATCATGAGTGAGTTTAACTGCTGTACGAACCAGTTTGGTAATTTCGTCATATTGGCTCTGCTCAACAAGTTCCTTCTTTACCATCCAGCTTCCTCCACAGGCAAAAATGAACGGATTCGAGAGGTACTGCCTAAGGTTTGTGTTGTTTATCCCACCCGTAGCCATGAACCGGATTGTCCTGTAAGGTGCGGCAATGGCGTTGATAAATGGGAGACCCCCTGAAGCTTCTGCCGGAAAGAATTTAACATGATCGATTCCCCGCTCAAGAGCCTGCTCAATCTGTGTGGGGGAATTCAGTCCCGGAATAATGGGTATGCCCCGCTCCAGGCAATGATCCACAACGCGTGAATTAAAACCGGGTGTAACCATAAATTTTGCCCCATTCGCAAAAGCCTCATCAGCCTGGTCCGGCGTAAGAATTGTTCCTGCTCCCAATAACAAATCAGGAAATTTCCCGGAAACAAGGTTGATTGCTTCAATGGCAAGACCTGTACGGAACGTGATCTCCACAACCGGCAGTCCACCCTTGAGCAGTGCCTGAATTACTGGAATGACATCCTTCACCTGATGAATGGTTATGATCGGGATGATTTTTGTCTGTTTGATTTTTTCTAATGGACTAACCATGAGTTCGGAATAACTATTGAGAACCTGGAAACCGGTGGAAAATTCTGTGAGCAAACTTTACCCGGTATATTGAATAACACATTTCAGTCAAGCAATAAATTTAGTAGATTTATTGAAACTTTCGCAAACCAAATTTCAAAGTGCAGAATTTCAATACCTTATTGTTCGAAAAGATGGGGGTGAGGGGGCGAAGCTATCGGAAGGATTAAGGAATAAGGAATAAGGATGAAGGATGAGATAAAAAAGGGTGCTTGGTTCTCGGTGCTGGTTGCTGGTTAAAAGAAGTGAGTGTAAAGAGCAAAGCGCATGGAGCATGGGGCTTGGAGCAGAGGGCAAAGGAATAAAATGAAGACGAAAAGGTTAAATTGTTAATTGTTAAATGTTAAATGTTAAATGTTAAATGTTACTTGGTAGTTAGATGCATTTAA
>CAZXGG010000078.1:0-3085 GCA_964640125.1 uncultured Rikenellaceae bacterium | reverse complement strand
TCCCGTTTGCTCTATGTTTTTTCCAATGGGTACCGGGTGACACGGGATCCTGAAATAATAAAAACCATCAGATCAGGTGGATCTTTTTTAATCGATTGTTTCTATGATGAGGCAGAAGGCGGTTTTGTATGGGCTTGTGACGAAAAAGGTTCGAAAACGGATTTTACGAAAGACGCATATGGTCATGCATTTACCATTCTTGGACTGGTGAATGCTTTCAGAGCAATTAAAGAAGAGATCTTTTTGGAGAAAGCACTGGAAATTTTTGCCCTGCTTGATACACGTTTTGCCGATGAACAGGGGGGAATCATCTGGAAAATGAGCCGGGATTGGAAGGATCTGGATACGAACCGTTCTCAGAATCCCATCATGCATACCTTCGAGGCATTGCTGGCATTGCTGTGCATCGTAAATCAGGAAGACCAGCGGACAAGGATACAGAATAAATTATCGGGTATGGTGGATTTTCTCTTTTCACCTTTTCCGACAGGTGATCGGTTGATCCTTCCGGAATTGTATACCAGATCGTGGGAACCGATACACTCCGGGAATGGTGGCTACATTTCAGTGGGTCATCTTTTTGAGTGGGCATTCCTTTTGTCACAGGGAGTGAAAAACGGCATGCCCGATACCAACCTAACCCTTGCCGGTAAATTATTGGAAACTGGTCTCTCATTGGGTTATCAAAAAGAAAAGGGTTATATTAAAACCTGGATTGATGAGACGGGGAAGGTGATCCGGGAAGAGATATCCTGGTGGGAACAATCGGAAGGGTTACGTACCCTGCTGCATTTCATCATACAGTTCGACCGGACGGATCTGAAGAACTTTTTTGATGCCATTTTTCATTTTGTTCAGGATCATTTTCTCGATCCGGTATATGGTGGATGGTTCACCAGTTTAGATCCCCTTGGTTTGCCGCTGGACACGAATAAGGGTTCGACATGGAAGCTTGATTATCATCAGACAGCACTCTGTATGGAAGCCATTGACTATTTGACCCAAAACCAATACGACACATCATGACCATCTGGGGATTGCATTTGCTTGACTTTATTCTGATCCTTTTGTTTGTTGCTGTCATACTGTGGTTGGGGAGACGGGCAGCAAAAAAAACCAGGGATACAGAGGATTTTTTCCTGGCTGGCAGGAAACTCGGGAAATTTTACCAGTTTTTCCTGAACTTTGGGTGTTCCACTAATGCCGACCAGGCTGTTGCTGTCTCGAGGGAGGTCTACAGGCAAGGCATCGGGGGAATGTGGATACAGTTCCTGGTCCTGTTTCTTACGCCCTTCTATTGGTTTAGCACATTCTTTTTCAGGCGTGTCCGGTTGACAACCATCGGTGATTTTTTTACCGAGCGGTTCAGAAGCAAATTCCTGGGAGCTGCCTATGCTGTTTTTTTCCTGCTGCTCTCCGTTCTGGGAGGAGGTGTAGGTTATATGGTGGCAGCAAAGACCATGATGGCAATGACGCCCAAACCGATTGAGTTATGTACTGAAGAGGAGCAAGCAAGCATTGCTCAGTTTCAGGAGTACCAGGAACTGCAATCAAAAATAGACCAGGATTTGACGGCTGAAGAACAGACCCGGTATAATGTGTTGAACGAGAAAAACAAGCGTGGTGAGCTCCACTCGTTTATCTCCTATACCGATCCACTATGGTTCTATTTTATCTATGCCCTTATCGTTGGTTTGTATACCATGCTTGGAGGATTTCGTGCTGCTGCCATTACCGATGGAATACAGGGGATCCTGATCATTATCTTTTCGGCAATCCTGATCCCGGTCGGGCTATCCAGGATTGGTGGTTTCTCCGGCCTGCATGCCAGTGTTCCGGATTTTATGTTCGAATTGTTCGGATCCACCACCCTGAGTGAATATGCCTGGTATACCATTCTTGCCATGGTCCTGGCAAACCTGGTATCCATCATTGCTGTTGCTTCCGGTATGCAGACAGCCGGATCGGCAACCAACGAAATGACTGCCCGCATCGGAATGATCGGGGGGATGTTTGCAAAACGAATTATCATGATATTCTGGGCGCTGGCTGGTTTGCTGGCCATCGGTTTGTTTGCAGGGCAATTGCATGACCCGGATCTGATCTGGGGATTCATGACCAAAAAGCTTCTATTTCCGGGAGCCATCGGGCTGATGCTGATCGGAATACTGGCAGCAAACATGTCCACACTCGATGCCAGTTCCGTATCCTATTCCGCCCTGTTTATTAAGAATTTGTATAAACCGTTTCTGCCCGGGAAGTCAGAAAAACACTATCTCTTTATTGGAAGGATCGTAATAGCATTTACCCTGGTGGGGGGAATTGCTGTTGCCCTTTTTGTTAACAACCTGCTGGAGCTATACAAATACATCATTTCCATACCTGCCATATTTGGAGCATCGATCTGGCTGGGGTTCATCTGGCGCCGTTTAACCAAATGGGCTGTGATCATTCAGGTGATTCTCTGTACTGTCATTTATGCTGTTATTCCTAACCTGTTCCAGGGTCTGGATTCAGTCAAATACAATGAGAAATTTTTAATCGAAACAGCACAGCAGCAAATCACAGTATCTACCGAAGCATTAACGGAGGATGTCCAGTCAGGACTTGCAGATTATGTGGGACAAAAAATTGAAAGGCAGCACGTTATACCACCGGTTGGAATATTGTTCGAACGGATTGCCCGAATTGATCCCTCCGATCCGGAATCTGAAAAAGTGGGTATTGGAAGATTTGAGGCAGAAGTATGGGTGTTGAGTTGGTTCGGGATCGACTTTACACACTTTAAAAAATCACAGCTGGTGGCAACACGGTTTTTCTTTGATGCCCTTTTTCCAATCGTCCTGCTGGTATTGCTTTCTATGGTAACCAAACCGGTGGATAACCGTTCGCTGAATCGGTTTTTTGCAAAAATGCATACACCCGTCCAGCCCACTGCAGAGGAGGAAGAAAAAGCCATTGAAGCGTCCATTAACAATCCCGAACAGATAGAAAAGAGAAAACTGTTTCCTGGTTCGCAATGGGAACTGATGAAGCCAGGCAGATTGGATTATATTGGATTTGGCGGTAGCTGGATCCTGGTGGG
>CAZXGG010000077.1:0-15987 GCA_964640125.1 uncultured Rikenellaceae bacterium | reverse complement strand
GAATTCAGATCCGATGATTGAATTCTCAATGAGAATGCCTGCAATTTTGTCATTTCCCACATAGATATCGTTTGGCCATTTTATAGTGCTATGGTCAATGTTTTCAGATAAGAAGTCAACAATGGCGAGTGAAGTCATTTTTGACAGCATGAATTGTGCTTCAACATTCAGGAAACGGGGGTATAATACGACGGAAAAGGTAAGGTTTTTTCCGGCTTCACTTTCCCAGGAATTTTCTGCATGCCCGCGGCCTTGCGTTTGTTCATCAGCCCAGATGATCGTCCCTTCGGGCAATACCTCTTTTTTCAGCAACTCAAGGGAAAGGGTGTTGGTGGAGATAACCCTGTTTTTTCTTATGATGTTCGTTCCAATCATGATCAATGCGTCCTGTTTTAATGGTGTGATAAATTCCTGACACGTAAATGCATATTCAATATTACAACTTCCGGATAAAAAAAAGTAAAAAATCCAGGTAAAATGGATTTGCTGGCATTCAAATTGTACTTTAGATGAAGGGTACCATTAAATGCCTGAGATAATCCATTTTCGGGCTGAATAATTAAAAATTGATTACCTTTGTGCATATTTTTTCTCGATGCAAAAAACTGAAATTGCTGATACTGAACGTCTTTTAGAAACAATTGTACAGGGAATTCAGAACAAGAAGGGAAGCGATATCGTTACAGTGGATTTAACCGTATTGGAGAACTCATTTTGTCAGTCTTTTGTTATTTGCCATGGAAATTCAAATATCCAGGTAAGTGCTATTGCTGAATCCGTTGAAGAGAGGGTGAGAGAAGATCTTCGGGAAAAGGTGTGGCACCGGGAAGGTATGGAAAATGCACAATGGGTACTGCTTGATTATGGCGATGTTGTGGTACACATTTTTCAAAAAGAATTCAGGGATTTTTATAACCTTGAAGAGTTATGGGCCGATGCGAATATAACGCAAGTTGAAGAGAATGGTTTAGGAGGGAAATAGAAATGGCAGAAAAAAAAATCAATGGAAATCCCGGGTCGGATTCAAACAATACATCCGGAAAACCCGGAAAATCCGGAAAACCCGGGAAACCAAAATTCAATGCCTATTGGATTTATGGAGGGATTGCAGTTGCAATTTTAGCCATACAGCTGATTTATAGCGGATCAGGAGCCAAAAAGATCGACATGGTCAAGTTGGAACAGCAATTGATCCAGAACAAAGATATCGCCAAAATTGTGGTGATCAATAAGGAGAGTGCAGAGATCTACCTGACCCCGGAAGCGGTTACCTCCGACCGGTATCCGGATATTAAATCCAAAGGATTTGGTGGTTTGCCGGCTTCTGGTCCACATTACGTGTTGACCATCCCATCGGGAGATTACCTGGAAGATCGATTGGAAGAAGCAGAAGCAAAGTACAATTACGCAGATAATGAGCGGATCAATGTAAGTTATGAGAACAGGAAAAACATCCTCGGGGACCTCCTGGGATGGCTAATCCCATTAGCCCTTCTTGTAGTAGTCTGGATGTTCATTTTTCGCAGGATGAGCGGTGGAACAGGTGGGGGCGGAGCAGGCGGTATATTCAGTGTGGGCAAATCAAAAGCACAGATTTTTGACAAGGAGTCGAACATTAAGATCGATTTTAAAGATGTTGCAGGCCTGGAAGAGGCAAAAATGGAAGTGAGGGAAATAGTCGATTTCCTGAAAAAGCCGAAGAAATATACCGAACTGGGAGGTAAAATACCCAAAGGGGCCCTGCTGGTAGGGCCTCCGGGAACCGGAAAAACACTGTTGGCTAAAGCCGTTGCCGGAGAAGCCAATGTTCCCTTTTTCTCCATTTCAGGATCCGATTTTGTGGAGATGTTCGTCGGCGTCGGAGCCTCTCGTGTCCGTGATCTGTTCAAACAGGCAAAAGAGAAAGCTCCCTGTATCGTGTTTATCGATGAGATTGATGCCGTTGGCCGGGCAAGAGGAAGAAATCCAAACTTTGGCGCTAATGACGAACGTGAAAATACATTGAATCAGCTGCTGACTGAAATGGATGGGTTTGGAACCAACGTGGGAGTGATTATCCTTGCTGCTACCAACAGGGCAGATGTGCTGGATAGAGCCCTGCTGAGAGCCGGACGATTCGACCGCCAGATCCATGTGGAATTGCCCGATCTGAATGAACGGAGAGAGATTTTTAAAGTCCACCTCAGACCCCTGAAACTTGCCAAAGATTTCGATATCGATTTCCTTTCCAAACAAACCCCGGGATTTTCGGGTGCTGATATTGCCAATGTATGTAATGAGGCAGCCCTTATTGCAGCAAGGAAAAATAAAAAAGAGGTTGAAAGACAGGATTTTCTCGATGCCGTTGACAGAATCGTTGGAGGCCTGGAACGGAAAAATAAGATCATATCTCCACAGGAGAAAAGGACCATTGCATTTCATGAAGCCGGACATGCAACCGTTAGCTGGCTGCTGGAACATGCCAATCCGCTGGTGAAAGTTACCATTATTCCGCGGGGAAGAGCACTGGGAGCCGCATGGTATCTGCCCGAAGAAAGGCAATTGACCACCACCGAACAAATGCACGACGAACTCGCAGCAGCCCTGGGTGGCAGAGCATCAGAAGAACTGACCTTTGAAAAGATCTCTACCGGAGCACTGAATGACCTCGAAAAAGTGACCAAACAAGCCTATGCCATGGTAACCTACTTCGGGATGAGTGAAAAAATCGGGAACATTAGCTTTTATGACTCATCGGGACAAAATGAGTATGCGTTTAACAAACCCTATAGTGAGAAAACAGCCGAAACAATCGATGAAGAGGTGAATAGAATTATTGATCAGGCCTACAAGAGGGCTAAAGATATCCTCATAAAGAACAAGAAAGGATTGACTGCCCTGGCTGAACAGTTGCTTGAAAAAGAGGTAATATTCAGCGAAGATCTGGAGAAAATCTTTGGGAAAAGAAAATGGGGAATACCTTCCCGTGAATTAGAACCAACAGTGCAGGCTCACAAGAAAACAGCTGAAAAAAAGAAATCCACCGCACGAAAAAATGCAAGTCCCATACCGGTGAAAGGAAAGGTGGAAATACCCAGAAAAAAAACACCGGCAAAATCAAACGGCAAATGAAATCCGGATGGATAAGAATTGGACTACCATATATTCTACCGATCAATTGTACATCGCCGAATTAGCAAAACAAATGCTTCATGATAATGGAATAGAAGCAGTTGTCGTTAATAAACGGGATTCTACCTATAATACATTTGGCGACATTGAGGTATATGTAAACAGGGATGATGTGATAAAAGCACGATTACTCATTAAAGAATTTGAACGTTGAGCAACCTTGTCAAAAGAACCATTACCGGGATTCTAATTGTTTTCCTTATCATAACGGGAATTACCTTTAGCAGCATCTCATTTTTCTTCCTGTTTCTGCTCGCTCTTTCTGCCGGTTTGTATGAGTTTTACTCCCTGTCTCATATGGCAAAAGTAAGACCACAAACCTATTTTGGAATATTGATCGGGATTCTCTTTTTCGTTCTCAACTTCTTGTATGCCATTGAATTTTTAAATCAGAAGTTTTTCTTCGTCTTTATCCCCCTCATTATTCTTGTTTTTATCAATGAACTCTATAAGAAACATAATCGGCCCTTTTCCAACATTGCCTATACGTTCCTCGGGTTAATCTATATCGCCGTACCGATATCACTTTTTAATTATTTTGTATTTAGTCCGAATGGTGAACTATTTACACTGAGTAACCCGGAAGAGAAGCTCGATGCTGTCAACTTCATTTTCCAGCCACCCGAATCCATCATCTATTCGCCGCAAATACTACTGGGTTTTTTCATACTCTTCTGGGCCAACGATACAGGAGCCTATCTTGTGGGTATTCCGTTTGGGAAACACCGGTTGTTTAAACGCATCTCACCCAAAAAAAGCTGGGAGGGATTCTTCGGAGGAGCCATCATCGCCTTCATCGCTTCCTATCTCCTTTCTCTGTTTTTTAATCACATCAGATTGGCTGACTGGTTGGCAATTACCTTTATTATCGTTACCATCGGAACATTCGGTGACCTGACCGAATCGCTCTTTAAACGAAGTATCGGTGTGAAAGATTCCGGAAAGCTCTTCCCGGGGCACGGAGGGTTGCTCGACCGGTTTGATGGCATATTGCTCTCTTCCCCCGTTGTTTTTACCTATCTGAAACTTATTAGTTGAAAAAATGTAACTTTGCCACTTTGATTATGCTTATGGTAATTCATAAAGAGGGCTATCGGTTGCTATTTAACCTGTTTCTTATACTGGTAATCCTGAATTTAATCGTTTTTCACGTCCTGTCACCGGTACTTCTCTTTAAAACGATTTTTCTGGTTGGCACAATAATCCTCTTTTTCTTTGTCCTCTTTTTCTTCCGTCAACCGGTTCGTACTATTGTCCCAAATGAAGATCTGATCTATGCTCCGGCTGATGGGAAAATTGTGGCCATCGAGGAGGTCGAAGAACCGGAATATTTCAAGGATACCAGGATACAGGTATCCATCTTTATGTCGGCCTTCAATGTCCATGTAAACCACTATTCCATGGGGGGTGTGGTCAAATACCTGCACTATAAACCCGGTAAAAATCTGATCGCCTATCATCCGAAATCTTCAACCGATAACGAACGGTCTACTGTGGTGATTGATAATGGTAATGGCTGTGAATTGATGATCCGGCAGATTGCCGGCATAATGGCGAGAAGAATTGTCAGTTATGCAAAGATGAATGAAACGGTTAATCAGGGAGACCAGCTCGGCTTTATCAAATTCGGATCCAGAGTAGACCTGTTGTTGCCGATCGACGTAAACATAAAAATAAACCTTCACCAGTCCGTGAGAGGCAATAAAACCGTTATTGCGGAGATTTAAACCTTTGAACATGAACGATCCTCACGTTTTGCAAATTACTCCTGATGTCAGTTGGATTGGAATACTGGATTACGATATTGTCACCTTTGATATCGTGATGGAGACCCAATATGGGACAACCTACAATTCTTATTTCATAAATGCTCAGAAGAAAGCCATCATTGAAACGAGTAAAGAGAAATTCTGGGATACCTACCTTGAAAAGGTCCGGTCCGTTGTTAACCCTTCGGAAATCGAATACATTATTTTGAACCATACCGAGCCGGATCATTCTGGTAACTTGAAAAACCTGTTAAACCTTGCCCCGAATGCCACTGTGATTGGCAGTGGAAATGCAATAAAGTACCTTAAGGAGATTATGGGGGAAGATTTCAGGTCGCATCAGGTGAAGGATGGAGACCTGCTTGATCTGGGAGACAAAACCCTGCGGTTCATCGGAGCCCCTAACTTGCACTGGCCCGATAGCATATATACCTACCTCGAAGAAGATCGGCTTTTATTTACCTGCGATTCGTTTGGCTGCCATTACTGTGACCCGGGCATGTTCGATGACCGGATTGGTGATTTTGACGGTGCGTTCAAATATTATTTTGATGTTATCCTGAAACCGTTTAGCAAATTTATGTTGAAGGCGATTGAAAAAATCAAACCGCTGGAGATACAGGCAATATGTCCTGGACATGGGCCTATACTGCGAGAAAACTGGAAAAAATATGTTGATCTTTCTGAAAGATATTCGCTGGAGTATTTGAAAATTAAAGAGAATGGTGGTAAAAGGGTGCTCATTGCCTACGTTTCTGCCTATGGATATACCGGGATTATGGCAAAACTGATCGCAGAAGGCATTACAACATCCGGAAAAGTTGAAGTGGACCTGGCGGATATTGAAAACATGTCTCCGGGAGAGCTTGAAGAGAAAATCATTAAGAGTGATGCCCTCCTGGTTGGATCACCAACCATCAACCAGAATACACTGATTCCTGTATACAAACTGTTTGGTTTGATCAATCCCATGAGGGACAAGCGGAAATTAGCTGCTGCGTTCGGCTCGTTTGGATGGAGTGGCGAAGCAGTAAAACTGATTGAAGATACCCTCCGGAATTTGAAGCTTGTAATAGCCCAGGATCCGGTGCGTGTTAAGTTTTATCCACATGGAGAGACAACCGATGAGTTAAAACAATTCGGGAAAAATTTTGCGGAGAAAGTGTTGAACCAGTCCGAGGCTGCAGAATGACCGGTTTTCCGATTCGTTTATAATTTTATGCAGACAGGATTTCCGGTTATATTCGATCGATACCGTAGAGACGCCATGCATGGCGTCTCTACGTTGTGCCTGATTTCCGAACTATCCGATCTTTATATCCCTTGACAACGTCGTTTTGTTCTCTTCCATTTTTGGAATGTGAATCGTCAGTATGCCGTTTTTATGAACCGCCTTGACCTTATCATTGTCAACCGTTTCGGGTAAGCTGAATGATCTGCAAAACGACCGGTAATTAAACTCCTGCCGGGTCCATTTACCTTCTTGCTCTTCATTATTCTCCTCCTTACACTCTGCAGAAATGGTCAGCAGATCATCATTCAGGTTAATGTGAAGATCCTTCTTATCAAGCCCGGGAGCAGCCAGCTCAATCGTAAACTGTTCGTCATCTTCCGATATGTTTACAGCCGGAGTATTCGAAAAATAGTTGTTCCGCTTAACGACGGGATAGAAAAAATCGTCGTTGAAAAAATCTCTTGTTAAGTCAGGCCATATTGCCCGTTTTCTGATTATTGGTAACATGATTTTTATCTCCAATTTTTAAAATTAAACATTGATTCATTTTGATATCTACCGGTCAAATAGAATACCAATTCAATGAAACTGCAAATATGGCAGATATTTTATTAGAAAAATGCCAATATGACATGCGTGGTTACAGATCGATTCAGGAGCGGTCCATGCAGGCAGCCAACTTACATTATTCAGTGATACTGCGACTGGTTCGGATTTACAGGGATCTTATCAATACATGGTTGATAATTATTTGATTCCAAACCAGACCGGAATGAAATATTTGGTTCATTTGTGTATTTTTGTATATATCTTCCCAATGCTATTGAAAAAATAGTATATTTAAGCAAACACCAGGGTTTTTATGAAGAGCACTGGAAAATACATAATCGCTGGGATCGGGTTGATTATTCTCCTGGTGGTTGTTTGGTATTTTAAAAACATTGTTGCCTACATTCTCATTTCTGCTGTTTTTTCCCTAATTGGCCGTCCACTGGTTGATCTGCTTGAGCGGATCAGGATTCGTCGGTTTCATTTTCCCAGGGCATTAGCTGCGTTAATCACCCTGGTCGTTCTCTGGGGATTTTTCATCACCTTTTTCAGGGTTTTTGTGCCCCTGATCATCAGTCAGATGGAGGAATTGTCAACCATTAACAGGCAAATGATTATAACGAGCCTTGAAGAACCGATCCGGCGCATTGAAGAATTTTTAAGGGGATACAACATAGGGCTGGAAGAGGGCACGACCCTGGAAGATTACATTACCTCAAAGTTGGTCACCCTGCTAAGTTTCTCGGTGGTTTCGAAAATCCTTGGTTCCGCTGCAAGCTTTGTTGGGAACATCCTGGTCGCACTCTTTTCCATCTCCTTCATCACCTTCTTTTTCCTGAAAGATGAGCGGCTTTTCGTTAATGGGGTCATCTTATTGGTTCCCACCAAACATGAGGAGGGGACCCATCACGCCATGTCTTCCATTAAGCGATTGTTAATGCGCTATTTTATCGGGATTTTCCTTCAGATCACCTGTATTATCATTCTGGTGACCATCGGGCTAACCATTGTGGGATTGGGTTTTGACAAGGCTTTGATTATCGGACTGATTGTCGGGCTATTCAATGTAATTCCTTACCTTGGACCGTATATCGGTGCATTTTTGGGTATTTTGCTTGGTATAGCCAATAACCTGGGGATGGAGTTTTATTCCCAGCTTCTTCCGATGCTGGGGTATATGATGATTGTTTTCATAACAGTTCAGGTCATTGACAACGTACTTTTTCAGCCATTAATTTATGGGACTTCTGTTATGGCGCACCCCCTGGAGATCTTTATCGTAATACTGGCAGCTGGGTATCTGGCAGGTGTCGTTGGAATGTTCCTGGCAATCCCTTTCTACACGGTATTGCGTGTCATTGCAAAAGAGTTTTTTAATCAATATAAGCTCATAAAGAAACTGACTGAGAACATCTGAATCCGTTTTTATGAAAAAGAATTGGTTACTTATTCCTGTTTTCCTGATACTGTCATCCGTTTTAAACGGTCAGATATCAGCTGATTTCAGGTCCAATGTTTCAGTGAAATCGAACCTGACCCTTTTATTTGAACCCATAATCAGGGATACGGTTTCCTGTTCATACATGTGGGATTTCGGCGATGGAACATCGGCATCCGGTCCCAGTGTGGAACACACCTATTCGAAGCAGGGAGAGTATCTGGTCTCCCTTACCGTTACGGATGGAATCAGTGTGGAATTCCTGTCCAGGGAGATAAAATTGCAGGTCCTTTTTGATGTGACCAATGTGTTTACCCCCAACAATGATGGATTCAATGATCTGTTTGTTATTCATTCAGATAGTTTAATCAATTACACCCTCACCATTTACAGCCGGTCAGGTGCAATGGTTCATCGCTCCACTTCAGTAACACCGGTTTGGGATGGCAAAACACCCTCCGGTGAATACGTTCACCCCGGTGTCTATTACTATGTTATTCGAGCTGGAGGCACATCGGGGGAAATTAAGAAATCGGGATTTGTTCACCTGATAAGGGAATATCCTTAATATAGATTTAAATATTTTAATCCTTTTGAAGGATTTCTACCGTTTATGAGGGGTAACACTATTTTTTTAAAAATCTTCTATTTTTACCGGGATGGTTTCAGGAGCATGACCGTTGGCAAGAAGCTCTGGATCATCATCCTGATAAAACTGTTTATCCTGTTTGCTGTCCTGAGGATATTCTTCTTCCATGACTTTCTTGAATCAAACTTTACTTCTGATGATGAGAGAAGTGAGTATGTTATTGAGCAATTAACCAAAACTAAAAAACTGACCGATGATTGAACAAATCGATTTGTCTTTGGTTGACTGGTCGAGGGGCCAATTTGCACTGACGGCCATGTATCACTGGCTTTTTGTCCCATTAACCCTTGGATTGTCTTTTCTGGTTGCGATCATGGAAACCATTTATGTTAGGACCGGAGATTCTTTCTGGAAAAAGACCACAAAATTCTGGATGACCATCTTTGGAGTTAACTTCGCGATTGGTGTGGCAACCGGGATTATCCTTGAATTTGAATTTGGTACGAACTGGTCCAACTATTCCTGGTTCGTGGGGGATATTTTCGGTGCTCCTCTCGCCATTGAAGGGATTATGGCATTTTTCATGGAATCCACCTTCATTGCCGTGATGTTTTTCGGGTGGAATAAGGTAAGCAAAAAGTTTCATCTTGCATCGACATGGCTCACCGCCATAGGTGCCAATTTATCTGCCTTATGGATCCTGGTAGCGAATGCCTGGATGCAGAATCCGGTGGGCATGCATTTTAATCCCGATACAGCAAGGAACGAAATGCAAAATTTCTGGGATATCTTGTTTTCCACCAGTGCGGTCAATAAGTTTTTGCACACCATCTCTTCGGGATTTGTGCTTGCAGCACTGGTTGTAATCGGGATCAGTGCCTGGTTTCTGTTAAAGAAGAGAGAGGTGTTGTTTGCGAAACGCAGCATGATTGTTGCCTCTACTTTTGGGATCTTATCCGCTATTTTCTTGATTGGTACCGGAGATAGTTCAGCCCGGGATATAGCAAATGACCAACCGGTAAAATTTGCTGCAATGGAAGCCCTTTATGATGGAAGAACCAATGCACCCCTTGTTGCTATAGGCGCATTATCTTCACCGACAGAAGATCAGGGGCTCATGCGTGAGAATTTTGTTTTCAAGATCGAAATACCCGGTGCATTATCCTTTATGGTGCATCGTTCATCCAAAGGATTTGTCCCGGGGATTAAGGATCTGGTATTAGGAAATGAGAAAGAGAATATCATCTCTGTTAGTGAAAAAATTGAGCGTGGTGATATAGCCATCAGCACACTGCGGGAACTTAAGGAAGCAAATAAGAATGACCCTGAGAGATATAATGAACTGAGAGCGAAATTCGAAGACAAGGAGTGGATCGATAATTATTTTCGCTATTTTGGATATGGTTATTATAAAGGCAGGGATACCCAGGAGTTGATACCCAATGTGCCCATCTCATTCTACTCCTTTCACATCATGGTTATCCTTGGATTTTACTTTTTCCTTCTGTTTGCCCTGGTGCTCTTCCTCGGGATCAGGGATCGGCTGGAAGGTAAACGATGGCTCCTCTATATTGCACTATGGACCATTCCGCTGGCATATATTGCAAGCCAGGCCGGCTGGATTGTTTCTGAACTGGGGCGGCAGCCCTGGGTCATCCAGGATCTGTTACCTACCGTTGCGGCTGTTTCTCATATCAATACAACATCGGTTCAGATCACGTTCTTTCTCTTCGCGGTGACCTTTACGACATTGCTGATCGCGGAGATTAAGATTATGACAAAGCAAATTAAAATCGGACCTAAAGAAGGAGGAAAATAAAATGTTTGGAAACCTGTCTCATCTTGCATTGCAGCAATACTGGTGGGTAATCATCTCGCTGTTAGCTGGATTACTGGTATTTCTCATGTTTGTACAGGGCGGACAAACCGTTATTTATCTGCTTGGAAAGAAGGAGATAGAACGCAAAATGATTGTTAATGCACTGGGTCGAAAGTGGGAATTTACCTTTACCACACTGGTTACCTTTGGCGGTGCCTTTTTTGCCTCCTTCCCCCTGTTTTATGCCACCAGTTTCGGAGGTGCCTACTGGGTGTGGATCGCCATTCTTTTCTGTTTCATCATCCAGGCTGTGGCTTATGAATTCCGTACAAAACCCAATAATTTCCTTGGGCAGAAAACCTATGAGACCTTTCTCTTTATCAATGGTGCACTGGGAACTTTGTTGATTGGGACAGCAGTTGGCACATTCTTTACAGGATCTGAGTTCTATGTGAATGAATTCAACTTATCCCAGTGGAAAACCCCGTTTCATGGACTGGAAGTGGTGCTAAATATCCAGAATATCTCCCTGGGACTGGCTGTTCTCTTCCTTGCCAGGGTTCTTGGATTGCTCTATCTGATCAATACTGTGGAAAACGAACAGGTGCTCATGCGTGCGAGGAAACAGGTATGGTATAATGCCATTCCCTTTGTGGTCTTTTTCCTCTTTTTTGCTATCCGCCTGCTTTTTATTGAAGGCTTTGCCGTTGATCCATCAACCGGAGAAGTCTACATGGAACCAAACAAATACCTGCATAACTTCCTGCAGATGCCGCTGGTGCTGATACTCTTTCTCGCCGGGGTTCTGCTGGTGCTGTGGGGGATCCTTTCTTCACTGCTGCAGGGCAATACCAGGGGAATATGGTTCTCGGGAAGCGGTACGGTCCTTACCGTGTTTTCTCTGTTTCTTCTGGCAGGATTCAATAATACAGCCTTCTATCCTTCAACCTTCGACCTTCAGAGTTCATTGACCATTCAGAATGCATCCTCCAGCAAATATACCCTGACTGCTATGAGCTATGTATCGCTGCTGGTCCCTTTTGTCATTGCATACATCTGGTATGCATGGAGATCAATAAACAGGAAGAGGATCACGGAAGAGGAAATGCAGGAAGAATCACATGCTTATTAATGATGAGTTCGATTGCTGAACAATGTTAACCTAAAATTCTTTACGCAAATGTATATCGGCGAATTTCTAATGTACCTTACCTGGCCGCTGCTTATCGCGGTAAGTTATTTTCTCATCCGCTTTACCTTGAAGAGGTTTGAGAAAAACAGGAAAGCTGGAGAAGCGGGAAACCAGGTATAAAAACTATACATTACAGCAACATCTCTGTAAAAGATTTTCTATCTTAGAAAATTCGTTGTGATTATCCCTGAACCTGTTGAAATCTGCAATACCAAATAATACATTTTGTTTTATTCATTAATCGATAGCTTTATGATGAAAAAATTGTTTAGATTCATTAAAATCCCGTTAATTCTGGGATTTTCGATGCTTCTATGCCTGAATTGGATATCAGCACAGAATCCATCGAACGAATACACCCGGTATCACACGCCGGATGAGATCAATTCCTTGCTGGGAAAGTTAAACAAGGATTTTCCGGGCAGGACATCGTTAACCCAGTTAGCCGTTACACCCGCCGGCAATAAGGTAATGATGCTCGAGATAGGACCGGATGCAGGCAAATCCGCCAGAACCGTGCCGGCAATTCTTGTGGTAGGTAATCCGGAAGGGGATGTTCCCATTTCTGGTGAGGCAACCCTGTTCCTGGCAGACCTTATCCTGAATGGAGCGGATGTCCGTACCGATTTGACCTGGTATATCGTTCCCATGCTGAATCCTGATGCATTCCTGCACTATTTTAACAAGCCGTTGCAAAGGGATACACGGAACGCAAAACCACACAATGACGATATGGACGACCGGGTGGATGAAGATGGTTTCAATGATCTCGACGGAAATGGTATCATTACGCAAATGAGGGTTGTCGATCCGCTGGGCGAATGGATACCCATTCCCGGAGAACCGAGATTGATGAAAAGAGCCGATGGGAATAAGGGTGAAGTCGGGATCTACAAATTGTACACCGAAGGAGTGGATGACGATGGTGATGGCAAATACAATGAAGATGGCCCGGGAGGTGTAAATATCGGAATCACGTTCCCCCACCTGTACAAGCCCAATACAGCCACAGGAGGTGCATGGCCCGGCTCCGAGAATGAGACATTCGAGATGATGAAATTCGTCTATGAACATCCTGAAATTGCCATGACCTTTGCCTTTGGATCCACCAACTTCTGCATGGTTGCACCCAGGGGTGGAAGAAAAGGAACTGCAGATATGGATAACATAAAAATCCCGGAACGATATGCAACCATGTTCAATGCCGATCCGGATAAATCCTATTCCATGGAGGAGATCATGGAGATGGTGAGACCGATGATGCCGGCCGGAATGGAAGTGTCGGAGAGCATGATCGCCAGTTTCCTGGGACTGGGAGCAGTGGTTAATCCACTCCGGGAAGACCTGGCTTTTTATAATGAACTAAATGAAAAATACAAGGAGTTCCTCAAAGAGAAGGATGCTGAGCCAAAACGCCTTGCCCCTCAGTCGGCGAAAGACGGCTCGTTCGAACTCTGGTCTTATTACAACCTGGGTGTCCCATCGTTTAGCATGGATCTCTGGACACTGCCGGAAGTGAAAAAAGAGAAAACAGACGATTCAGAGTTGACCATTGAAAAACTCGAGAGCATGAGCAATGATGAATTTGTCGCACTCGGAGAAGAGAAGATCACCGCCTTCCTGAAAGAATCAGGAGCCCCGCCACAATACAATGGAGCCATGGTAATCAATATGGTGAAAAGCGGACAACTGAGCACCAAACAGATGGCAGGAATGATGAAACAGATGGGGGGAGGTGCTGCTGAGAAAGACGTTGAAGGTGCTGATCCGAAAGAGAAGACCTTGCTGGCTTTCAGTGATGAATCCCTTAATGGGAAAGGTTTTGTCGATTGGAAGGAGTTTGATCATCCAACCCTCGGGAAAGTTGAGATCGGCGGCGCAGTGCCCTATGTCGACAATACACCCCCCGAATCAATGATCGATTCCCTGCTGACTCTTCAGGTTCCCTGGGTATTTACCCTGGTGAAGAAGCTGCCTGAACTGAAGATCGTGAAAACGGAAACCAAATCAGCCGGGTCCGGTGTCCATGAATTGACTGCCTGGATCCGGAACAGCTCCTACTTGCCCTTCCCAACAGCCATGGGAGGCAGGAATCAACAACCTGCCCCGGCAATCCTGGTTGTGAAAGGTGATGTTACATTCCTCTCAGGAAAGCCACGAACAACTATCGGTAATTTAGAAGGGAATAAGAGCGTTAAACTCTCCTGGATTATCCAGGCAGAGCGCCCTGTAGATATCACCCTTACCATTGAATCAAAAAATGTCTGGGGTGATCAGAAACAAATTAATATAGGAGGTGTAAAATGAAAAAGTTAACCATCATATTCGCTGTTACCCTGTTCCTGTTGCTGTCAGCTACAAATGGCTACGGACAGTCAGAGAAAATTACCGTACCTCTGAGGTTTGATTTTTATTATTCCTATGAACAGGTTGTTGAAGCACTGAAAGCTTTGAATAAAGCCTACCCGGAGTTGACCACCCTTGACCTTGTTGGTAAAAGCGAAGAGAACCGGGAGATCTATGCCTTAACGGTAAACAATCCGAAAACCGGTGATCCCTTGAGCAAACCTGGAGTCTATGTCGATGGAAATATTCATGGCAATGAGATCCAGGCAAGTGAAGTCTGCCTCTACTTCCTTAACCAGTTACTTACCAAATACGGTGAGAACGAGAGGATTACCCGCATGGTCGATAAAAATGCCTACTACGTTTTACCGACTGTAAACGTCGATGGCAGGTATCATTTCTTTACCGATCCAAACACCTCCTCCTCGAACAGGGGGTTGAGAAGGCCAAAAGATGATGACCGGGATGGTCTGTTCGATGAAGATTTCATGGATGATCTTGACGGAGATGGTAACATCACGCAGATGAGGAAAAAAGATCCCTATGGCAGGTTGAAGACCGATCCGGAAGATCCCAGGTTAATGGTACCTGTTGAACCGGGGGAGAAAGGAGAATGGATCATGTTGGGACAGGAAGGAATTGATAATGATGGGGATGGCAGGATAAATGAAGATTCGGAAGGATATGTAGATGGCAACCGAAACTGGGGATACAACTGGGCACCCCCCTACGTACAGAGCGGAGCCGGCGATTACCCCTTTTCAGGCGTCGGAATCAAAGCCATTGCAAACTACTTGTGCCAGCGACCCAACATCATCATGGTGTATGCTTTTCATAATTCGGGCGGGATGTACCTGAGAGGACCCAGTACCAAAGATCAGGGAGAACTGCTGTCCAACGATATCGAGGTTTACGATTATCTTGGAAAAAACAATGAAATGATTGTCCCGGGTTACCGCTACCTGATCAGCTGGAAGGATCTCTATGCCACCTATGGCGATTTTACGGATTTTACCGATAATGTCATCGGATCCTATAGCTTTGTGGGAGAATTGTACCAGTCAAGTACTGAAACATACAGTTCACCCGGCACAACCGAGACTGCTGAGGAAGAGGGTTTCTTCCGTGAAAACAGAGCCAGGTCCAGGGAGCGCATGAAGTTCAACGATCACGTTGCACAGGGAGAACTATACGTCGATTGGAAACCCTATAAACACCCTACCTATGGCGATATCGAAATAGGAGGCTGGGTGAAAATGAGCTCACGCCTGCCCCATCCGTTTATGCTCCAGGATCTGGTGCACCGGAATGCTTCTGCCGTGATGTTTTCGGCTGAACAAACACCGGAAATCACCATGGAGATCTTTGAAAAAACCAACGTGGGAAAGGATCTCTACAGGGTGAGGGTACGGCTGGTAAACAGCAAAGCCATTCCCTCAATGACCTATAGTGCGGTTCGGAAAAAACTCTACCCCCAGGATATGCTGAGAGTCTCCGGTAACGGAGTGAAAGTAGTTAGCGGTGGTAGACTGACCGATGTGTACACTGATCGGGTTACCTACAAAGAGCAGAAACCGGAAATTCAGTTTTGCCAGGTGCCTGGCTTCGGGAAGATCGAATATCAGTTCCTTATTTCGGGCAAAGGAAAAGTGCAGATCGATTTTACCTCCCGGAAAGCGAAAGACGTGAGTAAAACCATAGACCTGTAAAAGAAGACGATGAGACGGTGAGACGAAGAGACTGAGAAAAAGAAGGTTTATCTTTAGAGACAAGGCACTGCCTTGTCTGTAACAAACAGATAAGGTATTGGATTCACGTAATGTAGAGACGCGATTAATCGCGTCTCTACGTTTTATTCCTTATTCCTGATGACAGGGTGT
>CAZXGG010000076.1:0-16007 GCA_964640125.1 uncultured Rikenellaceae bacterium | reverse complement strand
TTGTAAATTGCACAAAGTTAACTATAAAAACGGCATCTGTTTTCTTTTAGTATCTTATTCCACGAACATCAACCACAGGTAAAAAAACTTCCTGAAAACCATGCCATCTACCATAGATTTCGCAAGTTTACTAAAATTAAAAAATGATGTAAGTATCAATAATCGGATAGTTATTCACACAATTTGAAAGTAATAAACAAAACGTCATCAAATCGGTTGGAACGAATTTACTAACACACCCCTGTTAATTACTATTTGCACAATTTGAGGTATCCGGGGTGAAAAATTGTATTTTTGAAGAGTTGGGGTGTATCAAATCCATGTTGATTCGAATCTGAAAAATGACACTGGACACCATTATATCGTTTCAGGATTGTTCGATCATGCAAAAGGACAACCTGATCTTATCTGACGTTACGTTCACCATCTCCCGTGGAGAATTTGTATATCTCATTGGCAGGGTTGGCAGTGGTAAAAGCAGTGTGATAAAAACCATCAATGCACAGATCCCCCTCAGAGCAGGCGAAGCAATAGTATCCGGTTATAACCTCACCAGTATAAAAAAAAGCCAGGTTCCCCTTCTCAGGAGGAAGCTGGGGATTGTTTTTCAGGATTTTCAACTATTGACAGACCGTTCTGTCCAGGCGAACCTGGAATTTGTCCTGCAATCGACCGGGTGGAAAATAAAAAAAGCCATTGACGAGCGTATCGGAGAAGTACTGGAAAGAGTCGGCCTGGGCTATAAAGGATACAAGATGCCTCACCAGTTGTCAGGCGGTGAACAGCAACGGGTTGTCATTGCCAGGGCGCTGCTGAACGATCCGGAGATCATTCTCGCGGATGAACCCACCGGCAATCTCGATCCGGAAACATCGGAAGGCATTATCGGAACCCTTCAATCCATCAGCCAGAGTGGCCGTGCTGTTATCATGGCTACCCATAACTATACCCTCCTGAAAAAATTTCCTGCACGAACCCTGAAATGCTGTGAAGGGAAGATCACCGAAGTGGACCACTGGGAAGAGATTGACTTTGATGCACTGAAGGATTAAAGATTTAGTTTCTGGTTTCTGCCCGCCCGAACGACTGACGCGTTCAGTCGGGCGGGGTTCCTGGTTCCCGGTTAAATTCGAATTTTGTCTGCCGGCAAGGCAATGGTCATACGATGGTCATTCAATAGTCATTCAATTGTGAAATCCCTTTACACCCACTCTGCCCTTCTCACAGTCTCAAAGTCTCCCAGTCACATCGCTTCGTCCGCCGTAGTCTTGACGAAGGTGGATCACCCCTTCTCAACCTCTTTTTGAACTCACTACTCACTCATCAACTCTCATTTCTTTTTTTACCCAGTACCGAGCAACCAGCAACCAGCACCATTTTTTTCTGCCTACTGCAGACTTTCTAATCTGCCCTATGCTCTCTGCTTCCCTCACAGTCTCAAAGTCTCCCAGTCACATCGTCTCTTTCATCTTTTACCAAGCACCGAGAACCCTGCCTCGCCGGCAGGCGAGTACCGAGAACCTGTCTTTCTCATAACTCACTACTCATCCTCGAAAAAATATGAAATCGCAGATTTCTGTTTTTTCGGGACAACTCTCTTCTCACCTCTATTCCCTTATCCCAACCAGATCAAGCATAAAGGCATACTCGAGAGCGGTTTCCCGGTATCTTCTGAACCGGCCCGACACTCCTCCGTGACCGGCCTCCATGTTGATGTGGAAAACCAGCAGGTTATCATCGGTTTTCATATCCCTGAGTTTGGCGACCCACTTAGCCGGCTCCCAGTATTGCACCTGTGAATCCCAGAAACCGGTTGTAACCAGCAGGTTGGGATAATCCATGGCTTTTACCTGGTCATATGGAGAGTATGACAGCATGTAATCATAGTACTCTTTTTTCCGCGGGTCTCCCCATTCATCCCATTCAAATGAAGTCAGCGGAATGGTCTCGTCAAGCATGGTTGTAACGACATCCACAAAGGGAACGGTTGCGACCACTCCTTTGTAGAGTTCAGGCTGCATGTTAATGATTGCACCCATCAACAGACCACCTGCGCTCCCACCCATTGCAAACAGCTTATCCGGGTTGGTATATTTTTCAGCGATCAGGAATTCGGCACAATCGTTGAAATCGGAAAAAGTATTAATCTTGTTAAACAATTTTCCTTCCTCATACCAGTATCTCCCCATTTCACTTCCTCCCCGGATATGAGCAATTGCATACACAAATCCCCTGTCCAGAAGGCTTAACCTTGTGGAGCTGAAACTGGGATCTCTTGAAGATCCGTATGAGCCATATGCTCCAAGCAATAATGGGTTATCACCATCGAGTTCGATTCCCTTTTTGTAAACCAGGGAGATTGGGATCTGCGTGCCATCATCAGCGGTGGCAAAAAATCGTTTCGATTCATAATTACTTTTGTCAAATCCTCCCAGGATCTCCTCCTCTTTTAACAATACTCTTTCCCTGGTTTCCATATTAAAATCAAACGTTGAGTTGGGTGTAGTAAGTGAAGAATAGGAGAATCGCAGCGTTTTTGTATCGAATTCAGGATTTACGGAAACCCTTGCAACATATGCCTCCTCATCGAATTCTATATAATATTCAGATTCATCCTCCCACCGGATCACACGAATATTTCTCAATCCTCCGATCCGTTCACCCAGGACCAGGTAATCATTAAAGATCTCAAAGCTCTCAAACAATACATCATCCCTGTGAGGAATTACATCCACCCAATTCTCTTTGGTTGTTTTGGTAACCGGAGTTTTCATTAATTTAAAATTCTTTGCTCCGTCAAGGTTAGTCTTGAAATAGAAGTAATCTCCATAATGGTCAGCATCGTATTCATGATTCGCCTCCCTGGGTTGAATCACTTTAAACTCGCCATTGGGATCGTTTGCATCAAGGTACCTGTACTCGGTTGAGAGGGTTTGAGAGGAACCGATCATCAGGTATTTTTTACTCTTCGTCTTGAAGACATAGCAGGAAAAGGTTTCATCCTCTTCAAAAAAGACCTCTTTGTCATCCCGGTAATTCGTACCCAGAACATGTTTCATGATCCGTTCCGAACGGAGTGTCTCCCTGTTTTTTCGTGAGAAAAAAACGGTTTTATTATCATTCGCCCAGGTAACTCCACCCGTAGTGTTGGGGATCTGGTCCATAAGCATTTCACCGGTATCCAGCCTCTTGAACATAACCGTGTATCTTCTGCGGCTAACCGTATCCACGCCATAAGCGAGGATCTTGTTATCAGGGCTAACGTTAAGTCCTGATGCTGAAAAATAGCTATACCCTTCAGCAAGTTCGTTCACATCGAGCATGATCTCTTCTTTTGCTTCCAGTGATTCTTTTTTACGGCAATAGATCGGGTATTCATTTCCCTCTTCATACCGGGTATAGTAAAAGTATCCATTTTCCTTAAAGGGGACTGATTCATCATCCTGCTTGATCCTGCCCACGATTTCCTGAAAAAGTTTTTCCTGAAGATCTTCCGTATGCTTCAGCATGGCTGTTTTGTAGTCATTTTCAGCATTCAGGTAATCGAGCACCTTTTGTGTTTGCTCATCCGGTGCTTCTGCATTTTTCTGTGCATCTGATAAACGCATCCAGTAGTAGTTATCGATCCGTGTATCGCCGTGTATGGTGAGTTCCTTTTTTATTTTTCCGGCCACCGGCGGTTTAAGATCCTTTTTCCTGTCCTGCTGAGTACAGGAAGAGAGAAGCAATGCAAATACTGCAACGAATAAAATGATTCGTTGATTGATTTTGTAAGTGATGTTCATGGTATAGATGATAAAGTGAATAGTGATTTCAAAACTTATAATAACGCACCCCTGAAGAGGGTGTACATTTCTGCATCATTCTTTTTTGTGAAAATTTATTCCTTCACCAATCCAACGGCGACCGTTCCGTTCCCGGCATGCAGTACGAGGGCAGGACAGACATTCACGATGAAGCGGGGGGATCTTCCTGTGATCTCCCTGAGTGTATCGGCCAGTTTTTCAGCTCCTTCGGGATTTAGGGCATGGACGATCATGTAATTCCACAATTTCCCCTCAGCGATATCTTTCTTTATGTGCCTGAGGACTTTCCTGATATTTCCTTCCTGGCTGAAGGCTTTATCAAGCATGATTGCCTTTCCGTCATCCCCAACCGATATGATCGGCTTCAGGTGCATGGTCTTTGCGATAAACCCTGTCAGGGGACTCACACGGCCACTCCGGACTATATTATGCAGGGATTTCACACTGACATACAATTTTTCTTTTGCTATCCACTCATCGACCTTTCGGAGTATCTCATCGTGTTCCATACCCTGTTCTATGGCTTCGGCTGTACGGAGAACCAGCAGTCCGAGCGATCCGCTGATGGTTTTGGAGTCGATAACCGATATTTTCCTGTTCAGTTCTGACTCAACACGCATTGCTGCTTTGTAACTGCTGGACCAGGTACCGCTGAATTTCTGGCTTATGTGTATGGCGATCACCGAATCGTAGTGGGTGGCAAGGTGGGAGTAAAGGTTGACAAAGCTTTTTTCGTTTGGTTGGGATGTGGTGGGTATTTCGGGTACCTCCTCCGAGAGGGCATAGAAGGTTTCAGGATCGAGGGTAAGCTTATCAAGGTATACACTTTCGCCCACCTGGATATTTATGGGAACCTGATGGATCTGATATTTTTCAAAGAGTTCTGCAGGCAGATCACAGGTAGTATCAGTGACCAGCGCGATATTGTATTTCCGTTCATGCGCTACCTGGTACTGTAAGAACATATCATCGGCTTTCTGATAGGTTAATTTACCCAAAGGCCGAAGTTTTTCAAACAGATCAGCAGGTTTATCGGTATGGACATGAAGCCTGACCTGTTTATCTGAGCCTGCAACGACAATGGAGTCACCAAAATCTGAAGCAGTTTTTTTGATCAATGCCTTATCAAGCTTCTCTCCTTTGATCAGGGCCTCGGTGCAATACCGGAAAGTGAGTGAATCCGGGGATATCTCCTCCATATGAGGCTCATCAGCAATTACATACTGGCTTAATTCCAGCACCTCTTTAACATTGTTCTTGTTGAGGTATTCCATGATCCCTTCGAGGAACAGGACAAATCCTTTCGCTCCGGCATCGACCACGTTGGCTTTGGCAAGCACCTTTAATTTTTGAGTTGTTTCACTCAGGGATTTTGCTGCCGCTTTGTATGATTCATACAGTAGTTCCTTGAAACACTCCAGTTCATCCTTCTTGTGATGAATGTGTTCAACCCATTCACGGATAACGGTAAGCATGGTCCCCTCAACAGGATTTGCAATGGCTTCATAAATATATCCAATCGATCTCTTCAGTGATTCACTGAAGTTTTGTAATGTGATCTCCTGGTAGTTCCCGGTTTCTGCACTGAGGCCATAGAGGAACTGGGCAAAAATGATCCCCGAATTTCCACGGGCTCCTTCAAGTGCTGCTGTGGCAATGTTATCGGCAGTCGCCTTGTAGGAATAATCCGGCTTGATATTATCAATGATCGAGCGGATGGTCGATGCCAGGTTTGTTCCCGTATCCGCATCGGGAACGGGAAAAACATTGATCCTGTTGATCTCCATCTGGTTTTCCAGGATCTTTTTCGATCCGGCAAGAAAGAGGAAATAGAGGTTCTTCCCGTTCAGTTTTGTTATTTTGGGTATGAGTTGCACCATGCCAGTTGTCCGTAGATCATTGCAAAAATAGTGAATAATAAAGAGAAAGTATCTTTAGGCTTGATTATTTTTCAATCAGTTGTTACGCGGTACGGGGTGCGGGATTTCCGGGGAATGAATGTACAACGATCATCCCTGATCGTTGAGTGGTTTAAATACCATATCTTATCCTTTCTAAGACACCGTCAGGTCTATAAGACCCTGACGGTGTCCTACAGTAATAGAAAACCTGACAGAGTCTTACAGACCTGTCAGTGTTTATCTCTAAGACCTTGTCCCACAGGGCTGGGCGACGAGAATCCCCGATTAAAACCGCAGGGTAAAAGCGGTAAACTGCCCGGGTTCGGATTTTACAGCGATCGAACCTTTATGCAAGCGCATGATTTGCCTTGTAAGACTGAGTCCGATGCCGGATCCATTTTTTTTCGTGGTGAAAAACGGAACGAATATTCTATCGATATCCTCCGGAGAGATCCCTTTTCCATTATCGCGCACTTCAATGAGAGTTTGGTGTTCCCGCCACCCGACTTCGATAGTAATTGTGGGATTTTCAGCCTGATGTACTGCATCGATGGCGTTCATGATCAGGTTGATCAGTACCCGTTCAATCATTTCATGATCCGCATCGATTACCGGGTCTTTTTCTGAACTTTGGACCTGCAGATTGATATTCCATTTCCCGAGTTCCGGTTTCATGAGTGTTTTAAGGTGGTTAAGCAGGGGAAGAACACGTACTTTTGTAAAAGCCGGTTTTGGAAGCCTGGTGAGGTTCTTATAGGTTCCGACAAAATCGAGCAGGCCTTTGCTCCTTTTTTCAATGGTTTTCATTCCTTCCAGCATATCTTCCAGGTCATTCTGATCCAGTTCTGCAAGGTCACTGATACTGTGGCCATTTCGGTTCAGCATTTCATTGATTGCTGCACTCAACGATGATACCGGAGTCACGGAATTCATGATCTCATGGGTAAGCACACGAATCAGTTTTTGCCAGGATTCCAGCTCCTGTTCCTCAAGTTCCGTTTTGATATTCTGCAGAGAGACCAGTTTAAACGTTTTCTCTCTGACCTTGAACATGGTTCCTTTCAGGGATAAACCCACCATTTCTCCATTGATCAGGGTTTTAACCAGGGATCCGCGTTCCATATCGGCTTTCTTCACCGCTTCAAGGAGTTTTTTATCCACTTTGCCAATTGCCTCAATGCTGTTTAACCGCTTCATGTTAAAAAGATTCTTGGCTGCCTGGTTTACCAGGTGAACGTCACCCTCCGCATCAAAACAGATCAATGCCACGTTGATGTGTTCAATGATCATTTGCAGGTACTGGTAATGGATCTCCTTTTCAATCCGGACATTCCTGAATTCATACATCACTTCGTTCATGGCATCATGCAGGGGGGCATACGATTTATCGCTGTATTTTGCCGAGTAGATTGAAGAGAAATCTTTGTTTTTAATGGATTGCAGGAAATTACCAAGA
The DNA here is from genome assembly GCA_964640125.1 of uncultured Rikenellaceae bacterium. Classification (GTDB taxonomy): domain Bacteria; phylum Bacteroidota; class Bacteroidia; order Bacteroidales; family VadinHA17. Next base: position 8,844 of record CAZXGG010000076.1, on the reverse strand, counting down.
TCCCGGTTAGTTCGTTCAACATACCGAATCAGGCTGATGATCATCAGCAGGGCGAGGATGGCTGAAATAACCGAAGCGATATACCAGTGTGACTGGTGGACGGCAAACACAAATGCTGCCATGAATACTCCAATCAGGAGTACCCGAATAACAACCCGGATCCTGAACTTTCTATATACCATATTTTTCCATTTTCCGGTAGATTGTTGTTCTTCCCAGTCCCAATTCTTTGGCTGCTTTGCTGACATTTCCACCATGTTTTTTCAGGGCATTGGAGATGGTCTTTTTTTCGATCTCTTCCAGATTCAGTATTTCACGAGCTGGCTGGCGTTTATTTACATCCGCGATAAAATCATCGAGATTGATTACCCGCTCATCCGTCATGATCATGGCACGTTCCACCAGGTGTTGCAGTTCACGAACGTTTCCAGGCCAGTGATAACCGGATAATTTCTTCATGCTGCTTTTTGAAACCGCGGGAATGGGCTTGTTGTATTTTTTTGAATACATCTTCATAAAATGGTGAACCATTTCCGGGATATCTTTAAATCTTTCCCGAAGGGGTGGTACGCGGATTTCAACCGTGTTTATGCGGTACAGCAGATCCTGGCGAAACTCACCCCGGTCAACCATTTCGTGAAGGGGCATGTTGGTGGCAGAGATGATCCTCACATCCGTTTTGATCACCCGGTTTGATCCAACACGCGTAACTTCCCGGTTCTGAATGGCAGCGAGCAATTTGGATTGAAGAGGCAGTGAGAGATTTCCGATTTCATCCAGAAACAACGTACCACCTGATGCCAGCTCAAACCGGCCTGCCCTTTCTTCTTTTGCATCGGTAAATGCCCCTTTGATGTGTCCGAACAGTTCGGATTCAAACAGGGTTTCGTGAATGGCACCAAGGTCAATACCAATGAAAATTGATTCAGATCTCAGCGACTTCCGGTGAATCAACCGGGCGATCAGCTCTTTACCTGTTCCATTCTCCCCCAGTATAAGCACGTTGGCATCAGTACTACTCACCTTATCCACTGCAACCAGAACTTCCTGCATCGCTTGTGAAGATCCGATGATTTCTGTATACGGATGATCGATATCTTCCGTCAATACTTTCTGATGTGATTTAAGCTTTGCTATCTCTTTGCGCGAAACACTCAATTTATATGCCGCCATTACCGTAGCCAGTAACCGGTTGTTATCCCAGGGTTTGACCACAAAATCCATAGCTCCCTCCTTCATGGCTTTCACGGCAAGTTCAATATCCCCATACGCCGTGATCATGATAACATGAGCATCCGGCACCAGTTCCCGTATCTTTTTTAACCACATCAACCCCTCCTTCCCACTTGTTGCACCCACAGTGAAATTCATATCAAGCAAAATGACATCAAATGACTCCCTTTTCAGCGTTTCCGGAATACGTTCAGGGCTGGTAAGAATTTCAATACGGTGAAAATGCTTCCGTAAAACAACCCGGGCTGAAAGCAATATTCCCTCATCATCATCTACAACCAGGATCTTTCCTTCGTTCTCCATAATAGTACAGAATTAACCGTTGTCGAGTATCAGCAAACCGATTCATCATGCAAGGTACACATTCCCGGTATGGATGCAAAATATTTGTTTCAGTTTGAAACATGAATTTGTTCTTATCTGGAACAGATATAGTCCGATAACCGGATGATATTTTTATATAACATATTGTCTATCTTTTTTTTGTGAAAAATGGAACAGATCTTGTTTCTGAGTTGAATAAATCAACTGAAACAATACCATTTCCCGGCAATGTTAAGAAATTATCTAAGGATCACTCTGCGAAACTTCGTAAGAAATCCAATCTATAATTTGATCAACATCCTGAGTCTTACGATCGGTATTGTCTGCACTGTTTTGATCATTTTATACATCAGTCATGAACTGAGTTACGACCGTTTTCATGAAAACGGGAAACTTATCTACCGGGTTGCGATGGAATCGACAGATTCCGAAGGCAGCAGAAAAACAGGGAGTACAACAGCAGCAGTGGGTCCAAGTTTCCTGGAAGAGATTCCCGAAGTTGAGCAGATGGCCAGGTTACGGTATCCAGTGGACGGTTATTATTATGATGATGGCAAGCAGTATTATGATCCGTCTATTGTATATGCTGATTCATCGCTGCTGCAACTTTTCTCGTTCCGATTGATCTCGGGAAATCCGGAAACGATTCTTCGCGAACCCTATTCTGTTGTATTAACTGAAGAGACAGCCAACCGTATATTTGGGGACCGGAACCCGGTAGGGAAACAACTGGTACTGAATAACGAGAACTACATGGTAACGGGAATCATGCAGGCTCCACCTGCAAGATCACACATCCGTTTCACCTCCCTGATCTCCTTTTCAACCCTTTACAAAGATTCGAGGTTTCACATGGACTGGAATGGCGGATGGCAATACTTTACCTACATCAAGCTTTACGAGGGAGCTGATATTGAGCGGTTGAAGGAGAGAATGCCGGATTTTATGTACAAACACATCAACTACATTTATGAAGAAGCAGGAGGTTCCCTGCAACCGATCTTCCAGCCACTATTCACAATCCACATGAACCCGGAAATCGGTGATGGATTCGGACCGGGAGGAAATCCATCTTCCCTGCTCATCTATTCAGCCATTGCGCTTTTCATCCTGTTCCTTGCCAGCATCAATTTTATGAATCTTTCCACCGCCCGGGCAACCACACGTGCAAAAGAGGTAGGTATCCGGAAGGTAGTTGGTGCTCACCGGGGAAAAATCATCCGGCAATTTTTAAGTGAATCCATACTGCTCAGCCTGGTCGGAATGATACTGGCTTTAATCCTGATTGAGATTATATTACCCAGATTCAACATCATTATCGGCAGGGATTTAAGTTTGTATTCCGCTTCCAACTGGAAAATCATCCTGTTCCTGCCTCTGCTTGTCGTTATCATCGGATTCCTCTCCGGCAGTTATCCCTCCTTTTATACTTCCGCATTCCAGCCAACGCGTATCATTAAGGGAGATGCTGTCCCCTCAAAAGGCAACCCGCGAATCCGGAATATCCTGGTGCTTCTTCAATTCTTCATTTCCACCGTACTCATTATCTCCACACTGGTTATCTATTTCCAGATCGGGTACATGAGAAACAAGGATGTCGGTTACGATAAAGAGAGTATGATCATCATCCCGATGATCGATGAAGAGACACGCAACCGGTATCAGGTAATAAAAACAGAGTTATCTACCCTGCCGGAAGTGCTGAGCATCTCTGCCTCCTCTGATTACCCCGGTCATTCGATTACCAGTAACGGCTATCTGCCGGAAGGATTCGAAGAATACATCATGATCAATGTTCTGGATGTGGATTTCGATTTTCTGGAAACCTACGGATTGGATATCGTTGCCGGCAGGGGATTTTCAGAAGCGTTCCCTGCAGACAAAAACAATTACCTGATCAATGAGAAACTGGCTGAGCGACTGGGCTGGGAGGATCCGGTGGGAAAAACGATCTCCCGGGGGGCTGATCATACGGTGATCGGGGTGGTGAAAGATTTCAATTTTGCTTCCCTGCATGAAGAGATCAAACCCCTCATTTTTTCGATGAATCCCTATATGGGCTATCGTTATCTCTCTCTCGCTATTGCTGAAAACGAAATGCAAAAAAGCCTCCATGATATACAGGGGATATGGGAGAAGCAGCTTCCCGGTTCCGAGTTCAATTACTTCTTCCTGGATGATGAATTTGACCACGTTTACCGGGCCGAGTTACAATTCAGGGAAACGCTGATCTATTTTACCATTCTGGCAATCCTGATCGCCTGTATGGGGCTTTTCGGGCTTGCTTCGTTTACCACCGGACAACGCACAAAAGAGATTGGAATACGAAAGGTTCTGGGCGCCTCCGGTGGGCGGATCATGGGATCCTTTGCATTACAATTTACCAAATGGGTATTCCTGGCAAACCTGATCGCCTGGCCTGTGGCTTATATCATCATGAAGAAATGGCTGCAGAATTTCAACTACCGGATTGATTTCCCCATCTGGATATTGATCATTACCGCTGTCGGGATCTCCCTGATCGCTATCCTGACCATAAGTTTCCACGCCCTCAGGGTTGCCAATACACCACCGGCAAAAACATTAAAATACGAATAAAAAGATGTTCTGGAATTACCTTAAAACGAGTTTACGCATTTTCTGGAGACAGCGGATCATTTCCCTGATCAACCTGGTGGGATTATCTGCCGGGTTAGCCGGATCGTTCATCATCCTGCTTTTCCTGCTCTCAGAAATTTCATTTGACCGCTTTCATAAAAACGGGAATACCGTATACCGGATCTTCAGTCACGATACTGTCCATCAAACAAAAATAGCAGCCGGTCCATACCTCCTGGGCAGATACATCCGGGAAGAGCTTCCGGGTGTGGAAGAAGTGGTATCTATCTATTTTGCAGAAGATCTCAACATCAGCATCGAAGATGGTCGAACCGACAGGAAACCTGAATTCATGGATGCACCACTGTTTCTCTGTGTCGATAGCGGATTTTTCAATGTGTTCACTTTTCCCGTCATACGGGGAAATGTTTCCATGCTGTTCCGCAATCCGAACGCAGTGGCTATCTCGGAAAAAATGGCTGAACGTTTTTTCCCGGGAAAAGATCCTCTTGGCAGCACACTCCAGATAGACCACAAGGGTGATGTATTCCACCTGACCATCCATGCTGTATTTAAGGATTTTCCCAGAAGTTCATCGATTAAGGCAGAATACATATCCGGTATTGATCTGGCATTTGATTTTATGGTAAAGGATATCATCACAACCGGGGAGGTAGTGACCGACGGAGATTATTACCGAAATGATTGGATGGCTCCCTTTTTCCCTACCTTCATACTATTTGGTGAAAAGGTGGATATCCCCGCAATAGAGAATATGATAAAATCGATCGCGGAAACTCACAGTCCGGATGATTCAAGAAAATTCAAGCTCCAGCGGCTGAGGGATATTCACCTCAATTCATCCGATCTGTTCACCATCTGGATCCAGGTTGGTGATAAGAAGAACCTCTACCTGTTTTTCATTATCGGATTACTGCTGTTGCTGGTTGCGACCAACAATTACATATTGCTGGCAACCGCAAGTTCACTGAAGCGTGTAAGGGAAACCGGGATCCGGAAAGTCACCGGAGCAATGAAAAAGGATCTCTGGAACCAGCTCATTGTGGAGAGCTCCTTATTTGCCCTGATCACTTTTCCATTTGCTCTGATCCTGGTTGAGGTCTCACTCCCGAAGGTGAACCAGCTTTTCGGAACAACCCTGGATCTCTATTCAAGCAACATCCACCTGGTCCTTTTATTTCTCCTGATCACCCTGGTTATTGGAATGGTATCCGGATGGTACAATGCGGTCTTTTTATCGCGATCAACCCCCGTTGAGATACTGAAAGACCAGTATACCGTCGGTCACAAAAAGAACCTGATGCGCAGGGGACTGATCATGATCCAGCTGATCACATTCACGGGACTGATGGTCTGTGCCGGTTTTGTTGAACGGCAGATCCACTACATGATGCACAAAGATCTCGGTTACAACAGCGAAAACCTGTTGAAGATCATGATAAAAGATGAACAATTTAAATCCAATTGCCGCATGTTTTGCCAGGAGGTCTCTACACTCCCCGGCGTGGTTTCCGCTGCCGGGACCATGTGGGCTCCTCCTTCTAACAGTGTGTTTAGCTGGCAAATCCCGAATCCAAACAATCCGGATGATAAGATTGTCCTGGATGTGATTAACGTGGATTATAATTTTATGGAGAGCATGGAATTCAGGCTAATCAGCGGGAGGTTCTTCTCCGAACAGCGGGGGACGGATGAAGAAACCATCATTCTGAATGAAACGGCAAGCAGGGAAATCGGAAAGGAAAACATCCTGGGATTGAACACATACCTTGGAGAAGTTATCGGGATCGTCGAGGATTTCTACATTCATTCCCTTCACTCTGCGGTAAAGCCCCAGGCTTTTCTTCTGGCTCCCCAGCGGGTCAGGGAGGTGGTGGTTCGGATTAAACCTGACCAGGATGTCCAGGAGATCAACCGTCAGATTACCGAAGTATATCACCGGTTCTCTCCCGATGCGCGGGTATCGGTCTTTACTTTTAAGGAAGAACTTTACGACATGTACCAAAAAGAGGTGATCCTTCGTAAAATACTGGTTTTCTTTACCCTTCTGGTTGTTCTGGTTGCTTCACTCGGCTTATTCGGCTTATCCATGTTCCTGTCTGAAATACGGACAAAGGAGATCAGCATCCGTAAAGTTCATGGTGCAGGTGTACCTCAGATCATCAAGGCAATCATGAGTGAATTTATGCTTCTAACCATCATTTCCTGGGTAATCGCCTGGCCCGTTTCCTGGCTGATAATCTCCCGCTGGCTGCATAATTTTCCCTACCGCATCGGTTTAACCTGGTGGATCTTTTTGTTTGCTGCTGGCGGATCCCTGGTGCTGGTGTTCATTGCCCTGGGGTACCAGTCTGTCCAGGCCATCAGGAGCCAACCCGCCCGGGCGTTGAAGTACGAGTGAGTTATGAATTTTGATTGATGTCTATTGGACTCTTCCGTAGGGATCTGCCATGGGCATGGCTATGCCACCTATGGGGCTTTGGAGATTGATAAATGAGTTGCGGGTTACGAGTTACGCGCTACGGGGAAAAAGGAGACGAAGAGACTTAGTGACTGAGTGATAGTGAGGGGGAGACTGTGTGACTGTGTGACTATGAGATAAAAAAGTACAGAGTACAGAGTTCAGAGTTCTACTATGAGTTACTATCGTCCGAAGCCCCGTATAAATAGGGACAGCTACCTTTTTGTAAATCCTTGAAAAATCAATTACTAATCGCCCAAAGGTCGAAGGATTTTGTGTTTGAAAACAAAAAAATCACGTGCAAAATTCTCAAACACTCGAAGAGTGTTGAACCGCCTCATAAGAATTGCTTATGAAAACCGGGATGCAGGAGTAGACAAAAAGATAAAATGCTGTCTGAGCCCACCGATATAACCACTGTACTCTCTCCTTCAACCTTTAATAACAACAAGGTATTAATAAGTTCAATTTTAGATAGACCGTCATAAACAAATAATGGGCGAGTTCATTTTATCTGTGGCTGCTGGATCCCTTGGTTTTCAAGAAACCACGAAGTGCGATGAGCACCATTGAAAATAAACAACTCGCGAATAATTCTTATGCAGCGGGAGCTTTCTTTTGCCATAGGCATTCCTATGGAACCTAATAGAAAAATGAGAGGTTATTTCTCAGGGCATTCGGGAGGGAATAGAAATTTTTATCCTTTCCTGAACTGTTTTGATCAGGCATGTTTTTTATATTTTTTATTGTAGGTCAATACTTGCATGATTTCTTAAGCAAGGGGCTTTGCCCCTTTAAACCCCACTTCATTTTTTGTCTTGACACAAAAAACGAAGCAAAAAAAGTCAAGGCTGCTAAAAATTTTATGGCAAAACTATCGGCTCGAAAAGCATGCGCAACCTAAACTCGAGGCTGTATCATAAAAATGGTTTACTGAAAGTGCTAAGTTGAATGCAAAAATCAATAAATGCAAGTTGGATTGGTTGATCACAATGGCAACTTATTTATGTAAACTTCAGTGACAGCGGTTAAATTATGTTTTCTTTGGTTCAAAAGTGAATTATGGAATCATGATCCACCCTCTCAGACAAGGTTGCTGGTATAGCCTCCCGGCTATGTCCTCCCGAAATTTTCTTCGCCTTGTTTTGCACATAAAATATTTAGAGGCCGATCCTTCGCCCTACCGGGCGATTGAGATTTATTTCTAATTAACTCAAGTTGCTAGTTACAGATGAAGTGCCAGACATATTGTATGTATAGAAAACACCTTTGGAGAACGACTTTCCAAGTCGTTTGCGCTCTCCAGAGCGCTCTGTAAACTCCCGCTGATGGCGGGAGGAGCGACTCGGAGAGTCACTCTCCAATGGGAAATTCTATAATTTAAGCAAATCATATAACTTTTTGCAATAGCTAGCAACTTGAGTTAATTAGCTACAATGCAATTTTTCAGAGTCTGATAATATTATCATTGTTCTTTTATAAAAAATTACTTAAGGACTCTGAAAACAATCCTCAAACACTCGAAGAGTGTTGAACCGCCTCATAAGAATTGCGTATGAAAACCGGGACGCAGGAGTAGGCAAAAAGATAAAATGCTGTCTGAGCCCACCGATATAACCACTGTACTCTCTTCTTCAACCTTTAATAACAACAAGGTATTAATAAGTTCAATTTTAGATAGACCGTCATAAACAAATAATGGGCGAGTTCATTTTATCTGTGGCTGCTGGGTCCACTGGTTTTCAAGCAATTCTTATGTAGCGGAGATTTCTTTGGTTACTTTCTTCATCATTGGAAGAAAGTAACCTGTTCGCAAAGGGTGCGAACAGTGACATGGATGGTGGTTTATAAATAGGGACAGCTACCTATTTATAGGAGGAATAAATTTCCATAGCTTGCTTTGGGATTTGATACCCGTGATTGCAGAATTGAACCAGGATTTTCTGAATTCTGTTTACTGAAAAATAATGCTTAAATTAGACTGATTAAATGGAGTGGTATAGTGGTATGATTACGGCGTACGATTCTTTTGTCATCTTCCCGGTTATTTTTTCAATTTCCAGATTAAAATTTTCAAAATTGAAATCGCAGATTGCGACATCAAGTTAGGGTTACCGTTGTAAGCTGCCATCTGTATTTTCAGTTTTAATCTTGAAAATGTATTATCTTTGTTCATATGACGGAAAAGAAGCTCAATATTAACGAGA
>CAZXGG010000075.1:0-16054 GCA_964640125.1 uncultured Rikenellaceae bacterium | reverse complement strand
ACCAAACCGGCATGGAAGGGTATATCCCGGAAAACATACTGGTGTACATTGCAACTCACAAGGATCTCAGGGGAAAAGGCATCGGCAAAGAATTGATGAAAAAATCCATTGAAGTAGCACAGGGCGACATTGCATTGCATGTTGAACCCGACAACCCGGCCCGCTTCTTGTACGAAAAAATCGGCTTTACCAGCAAATACATCGAAATGCGATACAAGGAAGCATCAGAAAAGAATTAATCCATCTTTCAGCTTACAGGTATTATCCATTGAGCAGAAGAATCCATTCAACCTACTTCTTTTTTTGATACCGAATGCACATCATTGATATTATTGTTTTCATTGTCTATTTCGCTGTTATGCTGGGGATAGGCATCTATTTTTTCCGAAAGAACAAAGATGTGGAAGACTATTATATTGGCGGCCGGTCGCTGGGTAGCTGGCACATCGGTCTTTCTGTAGTAGCAACGGATGTAGGGGGTGGATTTTCCATTGGTCTGGGGGGGTTGGGTTTTGCGATCGGGCTTTCCGGGTCCTGGTTGTTGTTTACAGGACTGGTTGGTGCCTGGCTCAGTGCGGTTGTATTAATTCCCATTGTAAGCAGGATCTCAGTTAAACACAAGTTCTTTACATTCCCTCAGATTTTTGAGCATTTTTATAATAGTAAGGTTGCCCTGGTTGCCGGGATTATTTCTGCAATCGGTTACATGGGTTTCACCAGTTCACAATTGTTAGCCGGTGCAAAACTGGCTTCCGCTACGTTTGTAGAAATTGATTTAAAAACGGCCCTTGTGATTATGGGGGCTATTGCGGTGATATACACCGGGATCGGTGGATTAAAGGCAGTAATCTATACCGATACGGTTCAATGGATCATTCTTATGTCCGGCCTGATATTAATCGGCATTCCAATTTCCTACCATGCCATTGGTGGGATCGAAACCATCAAAGCAACCATTGGTCACGAATTTCTCGCATTAAACAATATTAACTGGCAACAGCTTGTGAACTGGGTTGTCACCATCATCCCCATCTGGTTCGTTGGCATGACACTCTACCAGCGAATTTATGCATCAAAAAGTATAAGACAGGCTAAAAAAGCATGGTTCATTGCCGGTCTGTTCGAGTGGCCGCTAATGGCATTCATGGGAGTAACACTGGGCATGTTCTCCCGGGTTGCTTTTGAAAATGGAATGTTTACTGAACTGGGGTACGGCGTGGGTTCTGCCATTGACTCTGAAATTGGTCTTCCTGTTCTCTTAAATACCGTTTTGCCCGCAGGATTAATGGGATTGATGCTTTCCGCATTTTTCTCAGCCATACTTTCCACGGCTGACAGCTGTCTGATGGCAGCATCGGGAAATGTGCAGACGGATATCCTGAGCAAATTCTTCCAGTTTAAAAAAGAGACAAAAGCCCAGCTTCGGGTTTCACAGATCATTACACTAGCGATTGGTGTATCTGCCATATTGCTGGCTTCCTATATGACCAACGTACTGGAACTCATGCTCTATTCGTATGCTTTTATGGTATCGGGTTTATTCATCCCGGTGCTGGCTGCACTGTACGGAAGGAAACCGAATCCATTGGCTGCAACCCTGGCGATGATCATAGGAGGAACAACGACTGTTGTTTTGGTGATTTCGGATATGCAACTCCCCCTGGAGCTGGACGCGAATATTTTTGGAATAAGCGCATCCGCAATCATCTATTTTATAGTGCATATTACCAGTCCACCCCGGTAGATTTAATAATAGATCGATGGATATTAATTCTTTGTATGCTACTAAATAGGCCCGTTATGAATACAAGTTCCCTCATCACCCTGAATACAAAGGCGGTCAAAAGCAACATCCGTTTTCTAAAAAGAAAGCTGGGCGATAATGTTAAAATATCATCGGTCGTTAAAGCCAATGCTTACGGACATGGTATTGAACAAATCGTTCCGTTGTTTGAAAAAGAAGGGATTGATCATTTTGCAGTTTTCGATTTCAACGAAGCATTGCGTGTTTCCAGGAGCCTTTTAAAGCCTAAAACCATCATGATCATGGGTTGGATCCCGGGTGAAAAACTGAAAGAGGCTATCCGGAGAGGATTTGAATTTTTTGTTTTCAACATTGAACGGTTAGAAAAAGCCTTCAGAGAAGCCGGAAAGCTTCAAATCAGAGCAAAAATTCATCTCGAGGTGGAAACCGGTATGAACCGATCGGGATTAAACAATGCGGAACTGCTTGATGCAATCTCCATTATTCAGCACAACAAAGGGTGTTTTGACGTGATGGGATTTTGTACACACCTGGCCGGACCGGAAAGCATTTCCAACCACCTCAGAATTCAGAACCAGTTGAAGAAATACAAGAAAATGCTATCGGTTCTGGAAACCAGTGGTATCCATCCCAAATACAGGCATGTAGCCAATTCAGCAGCTGCTTTTGTATATCCCAAAACCAGGATGGACATGGTAAGGATCGGTATAATGCAGTATGGCTTCTGGCCAAGCGTTGAAACATTTATACATTATATCAGCAGAGAGACAAGTAAAGAGGATCCCCTGAGCAGAATACTCGGTTGGCAAAGTAAAATCATGTCAATCAAAAAAATCAAAACCGGGGAATTCATCGGTTATGGAATCTCCTTCCTGGCACAATCTGATATCACAACCGCACTGATTCCAATAGGATATGCGAGCGGATACAGTCGTTCGTTAAGCAACAAGGGACGTGTTCTTATTCGCGGACAGCGATGCAGTGTTATCGGAATCGTGAACATGAATATGATTATCGCTGATATTTCCAATGTATCGGATGCGGAAGTGGGAGATGAAGTGGTCATTATCGGAAAACAGAAAGAGATGGAAATAAAAGTAAGCGCTTTTAGCGACATCAGCGATCAGTTGAATTATGAAGTATTAACCCATTTATCGGAGCGTATCGAACGGAAAACCATTTAAAAACAGGATCCATGGCATTCATCACATTAGACGTAAAACACTTAAAATCGAACTATGAATTTCTTGATACTCTTTTTAAAAAGAATGGCATTCAGTGGTCGATCGTCTCAAAACTATTAAGCGGGAACAAATTTTATTTAACCGAATTGTTGAAGCTTGGGATAAAGCAGATTTGTGACTCCCGCATTTCTAACCTGAAAACAATAAAAGCGCTCAATCCGGAAGTAGAAACCATCTACATCAAACCACCGGCCAGGCGTTCCATCAGCAATGTGGTAAAGTATGCAGATATCAGCATGAACACAGAGATTGAAACCATCCAGCTCTTGTCTGAAGAAGCCAGGAAACAGGAGAAGATACATAAAATCATCATCATGATCGAACTGGGTGAATTAAGAGAAGGGGTTATGCGTGAGGATTTTGTGGAATTTTACGGAAAAGTATTCAAACTGAAAAACATTGAAGTAGTTGGAATCGGTACGAATTTATCGTGTCTCTACGGTGTTCTCCCAAATCATGATAAATTGATTCAATTGAGCCTGTATGAACAGCTGATCGAAGCAAAATTTGATAAGCAGATACCTTACGTTTCCGGTGGTTCATCGGTCACTATCCCGTTGATTTTTCAAAACCTTTTACCCAGGGGGATCAATCACTTCCGCGTTGGAGAAACCCTGTTTTTAGGAACAGATGTCTATAACAACACCACCCTGAACAGGATGAGTCCGGATGTTTTCCGCCTGTATTCCGAAATCATTGAATTAATAGAAAAACCGATCGTCCCTACGGGTGAATTCGGAACCAATCTGGAAGGAGATACGTTTGAATTTGATAAAAAACTGATCGGTCAAACTACTTTCCGTGCGATCATTGATATCGGATTATTGGATGTTGAAGACAGACACCTTGAGCCCATGGATGATACCATCAGTTTTGTCGGGGCCAGTTCTGATATGCTGGTGATCGACCTAAGAGAAAACCCGAAAAAATACAAAGTGGGCGATTTGCTTGAGTTCAAGATGAATTACATGGGAGCACTGAGGGTAATCAACTCGAAATACATAGAAAAAAGGATTAAAGAATAAATCCCAGCAATAGATAGAGGATAGCAGTCGCCGTACCTGCAGTCAGTGCATAGGGCAATTGTGTTTTTACATGATCAATGTGGTCACTGGCAGAAGCCATGGAGGAGATAATGGTTGTATCGGAAATGGGTGAACAGTGATCGCCGAAAACGCCTCCTCCCAATGCAGCAGCAATCGCCAGGTAGACATTGGCATCCAGTGATTGTGCCATGGGAACTGCGATTGCGATCATGATGGCAAACGTTCCCCAGGATGTCCCGGTTGAAAAGGCGATAAAACAGCTTGCCACGAATACAAGAAAGGGTACCAGTTTGGGTGAAAGCCAGGCTCTGGTCACTTCCGCAACGTATTCTCCGGTTCCCAGTTCACGACACAATCCGCTAATAGCAAAAGCAAGCACCATCAATAGCGCAAGAGAGACCATGCCGGACATGCCTTTCAATGCCAGATCAATCATTTCCTTTCCCGGCAGTAATTTTTGGATCACATACATTATCGTTGCCACCAATACGGCAGTAATCACGGAATAGAGAACCGATGCTGATCCTGAACCATTTCCGATCGCTTCAAACACATTGGTCCAGAATGATTGGGTTGCCGGATCATTAATCCCTTCCCATCCTGTATAGATCAGCATAAAAGGCATCATCAGGACCATGGTAAGGATCGGAATGATCATATTCATGGCTCGCGGTGTTGCGCCTTCCCTTGTCTCCAGGAAAGTGATGTCCGATGAGACCATCGGTCTGGCATTATCAGCCAGTACTTTGCCTTCTACCCTCGCCCGTCGTTCTGCCTTTTTCATCGGGCCAAAATCCTTTCTGCTAAAAACCAGGTAAAATACCAGGAGAACAGCCAGCATGGGATAAAAATTATACGGAAATGCCCTGAATAATGTGGCAAAGGGTTTGTCGAAACCCTGCACTACCAGAAGGCTCATGATGAATGCACCCCAGGCATTGAACGGAACCAGTATGCTGGAGGGTGCAGAAGTGGAATCAGCAAGGTATGCCAGTTTTTCACGTGATATCTTCAGCCTGTCAAATATGGGTCGGTATAACGTACCTACCGTCAGTGCAGAGATGTTGGATTCAACAAAGATCAACAATCCCGTAAGGGCAGCAAGAAATTGAACTACCAGCCTGTTCCTCCCTTCTCCCTTCCTCTCCAAATTTGTCAGCAGGGTATCTATCCTTCGAATAAAACCTTCAACACCACCGGATCGCTGAATATAGGCAATCAGAATCCCAATAACGAGCGTGAAGATGATGGTCCGTGTGTTGTTATCCTCCTTGAACACATCCACCAGACCCTGTATTGTGTCCAATGTGCCGGTTAACAGATTCCCTTTATTTATAATGACCCAACCCAACCAGATCCCGAAAATCAGTGAAACGAACACCTGCCGGGTCCTGATGGCCAGAACAATGGCCGCAACAGGCGGAATAAGAGACCAGAATCCGTAATCTTGCATGATCCAAAGGTAATTTTTCTCTCTGTGTGAAACAAGTACAGCATTCTTTAAAAAAAAGTGATCATCAGGAGAAATATGACCGAATATTGGCAGCTACTATCCTATGGGCATTCCTCCTGTGTGGCCAAAAACCATTCGTCGCTCGACTTAAGTTCGGGCGACGAATAATCTGATTCCATAAGTTAAAAAGTCGTACCCCAAATTCTCCAGAAGGGATTCCTGTGGAAAAATCGCGACACGACAACTGGTTCAATCAGGTTCCTCATAGACCACCTGAATATAATCTTCAGTTGTCTTAAAGTTGGAAAATCTTTTCCAATATTAAATCCCCCTTGATCCCCCTTTGAAAAAAAAGGGGGACAAAGAAATAAGAAATTAATGAATGACATGCTATATTCGCTTTTACTATATTTATTGTGAATTCTGTCACAGGTAACTTTATGAAAACAGTGTTAATCAGTCCAAGATTATTTCTTCTGCTCTGTATCCTCACTTTTACCCCTCAATGCAAACAGGAAACATCGCAGGAGGAGGGTGAATTCCAGATCATTACGGAAGCCATAACAGATAGCAGCAATCCCTATTATGTTGATACAGCTCATTATCCTGTTAGACGGAATGGCTTTTCCATCGGGGTGTTCGATTCAGGGACAGGTGGCCTTTCCGTACTGAACACGATCCTTGATCTCGACGAATTCGACAACATGACCCATGAACCGGGAAGCGACGGAATAGCCGATTTTATTACCGAACGATTCATCTTCCTTGCTGATGAAGCAAACATGCCGTACGGTAGATACTATGCCGAAGGGAAAGCCGATTTTCTCCGGGAGCTGGTACTAAAAGATGTCCTGTTTCTGCTGGGGAATCACTATTACCTTTCACCTGACGATCCCCTGGTTCAAACCGACAAGGAACCGGTTAAAAGCATCGTAATTGCCTGTAATACAGCTACTGCTTATGGTCTCGAAACGGTCAGGGAGGCAATGGATCACTGGGGAATACATGTTAATATAACGGGGATCATTGAAGCAGGAGCCCGGAATGCCCTGGAAACAATAGCATCTAACGAACATGAGCTTCCTGTAATCGGTGTTCTTGCTACCGAAGGAACCTGTGCCTCAGGTGGTTATCCCGCATCCATAAGTATACTTTCTGATACCCTCCTTCCCGGTAAAAATATTCCGGTTGTCCAGCAGGCTGGAATCGGTCTGGCAGGAGCTATCGATCGGGATATCAATTACGTTGATCCTGCAGCAACCGAACCCAGGGAAGAAAGTCTCTATTACGGTCCTGGATTAAACCACCCTGATTATTCCATCGATACTGCACTGTGGGAGGAATACCATTTCGATACCGGGAATGACCTGCTGGTAAAAAAAGATCCGAAAGAAAAAATAACCGCGGTCCAGCTCAATTCCGTAACCAATTATATCCGGTACATGGTAACTCATCTTGTTATAAAGGTATCACAGGAATTCCCCGATCATACCCTGGATGTTGTTATCCTCGGATGTACTCACTATCCATATGTTGCTGCTGAGATACAGGGTCATTTTATGTACCTCAGACAAAATAATGAAAAGTATCAGCACATCATCCCGGAAGATATCACGTTAATCGATCCGGCGAAGTCACTTGCCATTGGATTATACGAGGAATTAACCGATACGGATCTTTGGGGAAAAGATCACTATTCAAACAGCCGGTTTTTTATTTCGGTTCCCAATTCATTGCTGAATGAAAACCGGATTGATGAAGTGGGAGAGTTCCCCTACGACTGGAAATATGGCCGAAACTTCAATACCGGCCTGCAGTATGTCAAACATGTACCTTTTTCTGACAAATGGATCGATGAATCCATCCGGATAAGAATCAAAGAGAAAATCCCAACAACATATGAAGTAATCTATAAAAATCAATAGTCTATATATTTATTAATCAATACATTATCATGAGAAACATAATTACATGTTGGTGCCTTGGTATATTCCTGTTCTCAGCTTTTATTTCACCCTTCAGCTTGGCTCAGGATATTACCCTCACATACGGCATGCCGGCTGAGGTAAACATGAATGATGAAATTTTGAATGCCGGAGTATCTTTGTTCAGGAAGGCAGTTGAAGAGGATAAAATCAGAAATGTTGTCTTGCTGGTTGCCCGTAACGGGAAAACATGGATGGTTTCTATGGCTATGGCTGGAGCGTTTTTAAAGATGGCAGTTTTGCACATACCGGCTCTGATGGAACGACTGCTATCGTAAATCCTTCCCTTCAGTTAATTGTCCTTGTCTTTACTCAAAGTCCGTCAGGAGATAACCCGGGCATGCGATTTTATGACCTTGTCAAGGCTTCTGTAGAAGATTGAAAAGTGCTGAACCGATTAATCCAATAACAATGAAAATAGTCAGAAATCCAATTCTTTTCCTTGGGTGTGTTTTCTCCCTGTTCGTTCAATGTTCCACGGACTATGATCTGGTAATCAAAGATGGGACGATTTATGATGGAAGCGGACAAGCCTCCTATGTAGCCGATATCGGAATTACGAACGGGATCATTCAAGAAATTGGTTCGATCAAACCCGGAAAATCAGAAGTAATTGATGCAACCGGTTTGTACGTATCACCCGGCTTCATCGATATGCACACCCATTGCGATGGGGGACTGATACAGCCGGGTATGTCGGCAGCTAAAAACTATCTGACTCAGGGAGTCACCACGGTCGTAACAGGCAATTGCGGAAACGGCACCTACCGTGTGGAGGAATTTTTTCATCGCCTTGATTCCCTCGGTATTGGTCCCAATGTCGTTCACCTGGTAGGTCATAATACAGTACGAAGAGCGGTCATGGGAGAGGATAACCGGGCTCCTGAACCGGAAGAGCTGGAGATGATGAAAGCTATGATTGCCAATGGGATGCGACAAGGAGCAGCTGGTTTTTCAACAGGCCTCTTCTATGCACCGGGCAGCTTTTCTGAAACCAGCGAAATCATTGAAATTGCAAAAACAGTAAAGGATTTAAACGGGATTTATGCATCCCATATTCGCGATGAAAGCAATTACACCGTTGGTCTGATCGCTTCCATTGAGGAAGCTATTGCCATTGGTGAAACGGCTGACATCCCGGTGCAGATATCCCACATCAAGGCTCTTGGGAAACCGGTATGGGGTCTTTCAGACGAGGTTTGCAATATCATTGAAAATGCCAGGGATCGAGGAGTAATCGTTATGGCCGACCAGTACCCCTATACGGCTTCAAGCACATCCCTTGCAGCTGCTGTGATCCCACGACGATTACAGGCTGAAGGCGCCATGGAATCCAGATTAACTGATCCGGACCTGCTTCCCGGTATCCGAGAGGAGATTGCTGGAAATATCGACCGGCGAGGGGGCTCCGAATCACTGGTCATTACATCTTTCCGTGAAAATCATGCTTTTGATGGGAAAAGCCTTGCTGAAATCAGTGAACTAATCGGAAAGTCAGTTGAAGAAACAGCCATTCACCTTGTGCTGAAAGGAGATCCTGCAATAATATCCTTCAACATGAGTGAACAGGATGTTAACTACTTCATGCAGAAAGATTACATCATGACCAGTTCAGACGGACACATCCAGGTCATGGGTGAGGGAATGCCGCATCCCCGCAGCTACGGTACCTTTACACGGAAAATCAGGAAATATGTCATTGAAGATCAACTGATCACTATGGAACACGCAATACGGGCTGCAACAACACTCCCCGCCAACATGCTTGGATTAACCAATCGGGGAAAAATAGATACCGGCTGTGTTGCCGATCTTATCGTATTCGATCCTGAAACCATCCGCGACCGGGCTACATTTGCTAATCCACACCAGTACAGTGAGGGAATTATGTATTTACTGGTAAATGGTAGAATTGCTATCAACGATGGAGAATATAATGGAACCCTTGCCGGACAAACACTCCGGATGAACAAACGCTGAACCATCTGTTACTTGATCCAACATTCTTATTCCTTCCTTAGATATTGAAAGAGATTCAATCCCTGCCTGCCGGGGTACTTTGTATTGTTTAAATTACTTTTAACAAGTAAAAAGAATCCATCGAAATGACATCGCTAAAAAAATTATCTGGTCTCCCTCTGATCCTGATCTTCATTTCCTTTGCCCTCACCGGTTGTTATGAGGATTTTATTAACATCTATGTGGAGTATACTCCGGGTGTATACAACCACGCTAAAACAGAAATCGCATTTTATCAGTTCCTTTCCGCGGGAAAACCTCCGAAGGGCATTAGCCGAATGCCAGATGGCGGATCACACGATGTGCTTTTCAAAAAGGTTACCCTCTACCGCTACAACCTCGAAACTGGAACACTGAATACCGTTTTCCGGTTTGGAAATATCCCCTCAAACGCCGGTTCCTGGAGGTAAAGGATATTGAAAAAATCCCGGACCAGATGACGGATTACCAAAACAGCCTGGACGGTGTGGATAAGATGAACCATGAGATCTTTTCAGAAGAGACAAAAGATTTGTTAAAGAAGCTATTGGAAAGTAAGTAGGTGGTAAGATCTCAGGTAATTTTGAATATCTTAAATGCCTTAAATACTTTAATTTCATCAAGTGTCTCAAATGCCTGAAAAGGGTGAATTATTTAAGGCAATGGTTGACTTGAAAGATTTGAAAACATTAAACTTGAGGCACTTACAAATTCAAGACGTTTTAGGCATTATCACTATTTATCCGTTGGATATACGACCTGGATAATACCATTCCGTAGCCCGGACGTTCACGTCCAGGTTCTCATGCAGGCCATTTAACAACAGTCACCTGTTCCTCCATGGCTGACCCATCGGCCTTTCGGGTAACCAAGTGAAGTTCCAGCTTCGCAGGTCCTACTCGTCAGACGAACTTGAGTCGTGTGACGAGGGCAAGAAGAGTTGGATTATTTATAGCAGTTTTTTAATTTGAGACACTCGAGGCATTTTACATTTAAGGCACTTATAAATTCAAGACATGCAAAGCATTATCATTATTGGGGGAAGGAAAGGGTGATTGTAGTTCCTTGATGAAATTTTGAATTGATCCGTACGTTTCCTCCGTGCAGCTGGAGGATTCTGCGGCACAAGCTTAAACCGATGCCTGAACCTTTTTCTTTTGTGGTAAAAAATGGGATGAAAACCTTATCAATGACCTCACCCTCCATACCCGTTCCATTATCTTCGACAACAATTTCTGCCGTATCCCTGGTTTTTCTGGCCTTTAACTGAATGATCCCATCCTTTTTTACAGTCAGGGCATCGATTGCATTCTGGATCAAATTAATCAGTACCTGTTCGATCATTTTATGATCGATATGAATCTGAAGGTTTTCATCAACAGTCTGGCAGTTAATGGTTATTGGTAAATCCCTTACCATGGGAGAACAAAGGGAACAGACATCATCCAACAGAAGCTTTACGGGAACATCTTTCAGCTGTGGTTCCGGCAGACGGATAAAACTTTTGTATTGCTGGATAAAATCCAATAATCCATTACCCCGTTGTTCTATCAATTCAGCACTTCTGTAAATATCCTTGATCAGGTTTGCATTGGTATCATCTTTCCTGTTCATGGCGGAGGAAAAAGAGGAAATCCGGTTTTTTATGGTTGTTCCAAGCGTGGTTATGGGTGTCACCGAGTTTGAAACCTCATGGATTAATACCCGGATCAATTTTTGCCATGACTCGATCTCCTGTTCTTCCAGTTCAGCCCGAATATCCTGAAAGGACACCAGATTCAATCTGGTTTTTCCAAGAAGCAACTCCGTGGATCTGAACAGAATGTTTTGCATTTCCCCCCATGGGTTTTCCATGCGAATGGTTGCCTTGTTCCCCGGTTGAATGGCAGCGATTTTAGTCTGTAACCCTGGCCTTATCTTATCCAACTCGTTCATGTGCTTCATCCCAGGCACTCCCAACATGAACAATCCGGATTTATTAATTACCTCGATCGCACCGTCATTATTCCATACAAGTATCCCTGCGGTCATGTGGTTCACCACTTTTTCAAACCGGATGGTTGCATACTGCTTTTCCAGTCTCATTTGACTGATCTCTTCATTCAGGTGTTTAAAACTGTAATGCAATCCCTGGAAGGTCTTTTCCACCTTTTCTTTTAACGATACAAATGCGGTATCTTCCTCCCCGAAAAGTAAGAGAAAACGGGCCAGGTTGCGGTTGGTGGTATTGACATAATGAATCAGGAGCACGACCTGCAAGACAATCAGAATACCGAGGAACACCATGGAAAAAAACCGCTGCCTGGTAACCAGCAGGTAGAAAAACCCAAAGTTTGTAAAACCAAACAGGATTACCCGGATCACTACATTGATGTAAAAACTGTTAAAGGCCATATTTTTTAATTTTATGATAGAGTGTCGTTCGCGAAATTCCCAGCTCATCAGCCGTTATTGAATATCTTCCCCGGTTTTTTATTAATGCCTTTTCAATGGTGCTGCGCTCAACCTGCTCGAGATTGAGGCTTTCAGTATCCCAGCTGCGGCTGGTTTGAAGATTGAAATCATGTGGAGTAAGGATCTCATTCTCACACAGAATCACAGCATTTTCAATGGTGTGTTGCAACTCCCGGACGTTTCCGGGCCACGGGTAGTGCTGTAATTTCTCAAGTGCTTTCTGTCCTATTCTCAAGGCAGGTTTCTGGTATTTCACCGAAAATTTGCCGAGGAAATATTCTGTAAGTAAAATGATGTCATCTAACCGATCCCTGAGCGGGGGCATATCAATCTTTACCGTATTGATCCGGTACAGCAGATCCTCCCTGAAGAGATGTTCTTCCGTAAGTCTCAACAAGTCATTATTTGTTGCCGAAATCAGCCGGATATCGATGGGGATACTCTCATTGGAACCCAGCCGGTTCACCTTCCGGCTTTCCAGGACAGTAAGGATCTTTGACTGCAGGGAGAGAGGTAAGTTTCCAATCTCATCCAGAAACAGTGTTCCTCCATGGGCTGTTTCGAACCGCCCGGGCCGGTCGCTTTTTGCATCGGTAAATGCACCTTTCACATGCCCAAACAGTTCGCTTTCAAAAAGTGTTGGACTCAATGAAGCAAGATCAACAGGGACGAACGGCTCATTAGCCCGGCCTGACTGACGATGGATCTCCCGGGCTACCAGGTCTTTCCCCGTACCGTTTTCTCCCTGGATCAATACATTGGCATCTGTTCCCGCCACTTTGGCAATTACCCTGAATATCCCTTTCACTGGTTTTGATTCACCGATAAATTCAGGATAAAATTTCTTCAGATCTTCTTTTAACGCAAGGTTATTATGTTCCAGTTTTTTCAGTTTCTTTTTCGATTGCTGTAGCTGATAAACCGTTTTAAGGGTTGTTATCAGCTTTTCGCTGTTCCAGGGTTTTTGAATAAAATCCATGGCTCCGATTTTCATGGCTTTGACTGCCAGGTCTACATCGCCATATGCGGTGATCATGATTACTGCAATTTCAGGGTCCATCTTTAAAATCCTGCGCAACCAGAATATCCCTTCATTCCCGGATGATATTTTTGCCGCAAAATTCATATCCAGGAGGATCAGATCATACCGCTTCTGCTCCATACTGTTCAGGATCAGGTTGGGATTGGAAAGTGTATCGATCTTTCCAAAATCGTATTTTAAGAGTAAAACCAGTGATTCTAAAATCTGCCGGTCATCATCAATGATTAATAGCTTTCCTTTCATGCATCATTGTTTATGATTTTATAATACCCGCTGTGCTAATAGAACTTAATTCTCTAACTTATAGTAACTTTCTATTTATTTAGTGTATAATGCCGTCTGACGGTTATATGAATAAACATTTGGCTATTTGTGGTCCATGAAAAATATTAAAAATGTTTAAAATTTGAACGAAAAATGTTTAATTTTTTAACATTTTTTCTTCAGATTAAGGGTCTGTTGTTGTATTAATTTGATTTATAGTATTTTATAAAATTGGCACATATATTGATTTTCCACATTAAAATCAATCAGCATGTGGAGAAATTACATTAAAACATCCATTCGTAACCTGATCAAGCACCGGTCCAACACCATTGTAAACATTCTTGGATTGTCATTTGGGCTTGCTATTTTCATAGCTCTGGCATTGTATATTCAGTTTGAGCTGAGTTTTGACAATTTTCATGAAAATGCAGACCGGATATACCGGGTTGAACAGATCATGAATGAAGGTGACCGCATTGAGCGGATGGTGGGTTGTCCCACGCCGCTCTGGCAGGCATTAAAAAATGATTTTCCGGAGATTGAATCCTCCATGCGGTTTGTCTATATCTCGGGGCTAAGTGATCTCAGTTTAACTGCCAGGGATGGTTCAACCATCAAAGCAAGGGGATGTTATGTCGAAGAAGATTTCCTTCAGCAATTTACTTTTCCACTGTTGCGAGGTAATCCGGAAGATGCGTTAAGGGAACCTCTATCTGTGGTGCTTTCAAAATCTATTTCTGAAAAAATGTTTGGTGAGAAGGATCCGGTTGGAGAATCCTATGATATTACCGGAGTACAATTTATGATTACAGGCATCATGGAAGATATGCCTAATAATTCCCATCTCCAGTTTGACGTATTGCTATCGGTAAAAACCATTGAAAAATTATATGGCGAGGATTCTTTCACCGCCTGGGGGAATAACTGGGTTAGCCTGTATGTCACGTTGATCCCTGGGCATGATATTTCGGATTTCAGAAACAAGATCAGATACAAGCTGAAAGAATACTATTATGAAGAGACACTCAATGAGTTGGATGTGCGGCCGATCCGTGAAATTCATCTCTATGCAAATTTACGGAATGATTATGCGGTGAGGGGTAACATTCGGAATGTTTACATTCTAACCGCCATTGCGGTTTTTATTCTCCTGATGGCCGGGGTCAATTTCACCAATTTATCCATTGCCCAATCATCCGTTCGTGCAAAAGAGGTTGCTCTTAGAAAGATAAACGGTGGTTTGCGCAAGGTCTTGCTACTTCAGTTTCTGGGTGAATCGATTCTCATTGCTTTCATTTCGCTCTTTTTGGGTTTTGTATTTTTTGAATCCATTCTTCCCTTTTTTAACCGGATAACTGGTCAAAGCATTGATTTTCTCTACCTGCAGAATATTTCTTTATTTCTGGTCATCATTGGGGTAGGTCTTCTGCTGGGTTTGCTTGCTGGTATTTACCCGGCCATTCTCATTTCAAAATTTTCACCCCTTTCGATTTTCAGGACACAAACGACCCATGGCAGCAAAAATCCCATACTAAGAAAATTCCTGATCAGTTTGCAGTTTTTCATTTCTGTAGCCCTGATCATTGGTACAATTGGTGTGGCCCGGCAAGCATTCTATCTCAAGAATAAAGATCTAGGGTATAATCCAGAATTGGTAGTCAGAGTTCCGCTGAATGACACATCGATGACCAGGATCAATACCTTCCGGGAAGAGCTTCTCAGGTTTCCCGGGATCATAAATGCTTCGGTTCATGACTACAGGGTATGCGAATCAACCAACTGGACAAGAATTACCTGGGAAGGAGCTCAGGATGATGAATTTATCCGGATCAATGTAAATTACACCGATCAACATTACCTCGATACGTATGAGATGACCTTGATCGAAGGAAGAGGGTTCAGTGAACCCATATCAGGAGATGGAGAGGCAGAAGATGAAGTAATTTTAAACGAAGCTGCCGTTAAGCGGATGGGATTTGATGATCCCATTGGAAAGAAAATCCTCTATGGAGGTGATTACAGGAGATATGGCAGGTTAGATCCTACCATTGTAGGTGTAGTAAAGGATTATCATTTTCTTTCCGCACGCAATATCATTACCCCTTTTATGATTCGCCCCTACCAGAACCGACTGGTTGGCCAGAGCATATCTTTCCGCCTGGAGGGGAAAGCGTTGAGTGAATCACTCGAACTGATGAAAACAAAATTTGCTGAATTTTTCCCCGGAGAAATCTATGATTATGAATTTGTCGACGAATACCATGCACAGATGTATACGGTTGAGGATCAACTTTCCAAAATTGTATTTACCCTTGCCGTGATTGCCATAATCATCGCCTGCCTGGGAGTGTATGGACTCGTGGCATTCACGACAGCTAAAAGAACAAAAGAAGTAGGTATTCGGAAGGTAATGGGAGCAAGGTTTTTCTCAATCAGCCGACTGTTTGCCCGGGAATTTATGATCCTGCTGATCGCGGCAAACATCCTCGCATGGCCGGCTGCCTACTTTCTGGTAAAGAACTGGCTTCAAAATTTCCCCTATAAAGTTGATTTTTCTGCCTTACCCTACTTTATTGCTCTTTTATTGACCATATTCTTCACCCTGTTGAGTATGCTTTATCATACCAGAAGGTCGGCAAGACTGAATACGGCAGAATGTTTACGCTATGAGTAAATGAGACACCTAATTCACAAAGCAGAGCTGAAGTGAATTGGGATTGTCGAATTTATCCCGCTGAAAAGCGGGATCTGAGACACCTAATTCACAAAGCAGAGCTGAAGTGAATTGGGATTGTCGAAT
>CAZXGG010000074.1:5589-16057 GCA_964640125.1 uncultured Rikenellaceae bacterium | reverse complement strand
CATTCATTAGTCTTCTGATCTTCAGTACAGAGATTTCCCTGTAGATGTTTTCGATCTCCTGATCGATCTGTTCCAGTGTAGTTTGTATCTCTTCTGATTTTTCATCCACCTTCTCCGGTCCGTTGCAAGGAGGAGTGGAACTCAACGAACGTTTCAGGTTTTCCAGTTCATTCAGGTGGATCTCCTGGTTTTGTATTAATGCATCCAGACTTTCCATCTTTTTCAGTTTTTTAGAGGCGGGATTGGTACCTTCTCCCGAAATGGTTTGATAAACCTGCTTCTTGTTATTCTTCCCTATGTATAAAGACGTTTAAAAAGGCAAACCGTTACAAGAAATGAAAAAAAATTGAGGTTCATGTTTATAAAATGTTAAATAATCTTAAATGAAGACAAATTTTCATCCACTATCCTTTGCATTTATTCATTCCATTATCGCTTCGATTTCCTCAGGTAGACGTTGCCGTTCTGTGTGCGGATCTTGATTTCAACACCACCTCCATTCAGGGTTCCTTTGTAATCATAACCACCAAACCAACCGGAATAGAGTAAATTACCTATATAATAATTGTTCAATGCGCGGTTGAAAAAACCAAGCGTATCGATAAAGATATCTCCTTTGTTGAACTGATAATTATAATGGTATCTTGGTAACAACACATCGGGATTCAACTCTACCTTTGGATTAATAAACTTCCCAACAGATGGGGAATATACTTTCAAATCACCCAGATCCATCTCCTCTTTCTCCTCGACTATTTTTTCGAGATCCAGATCCGTGTATATTTCGCCATTACCTGCAGCCAGATTAAACGTTGCTTTGGAGCCGGCAGGGAGTGTGATATCAATATCACTCTGACTGCTGATCAGGGACATGGGGCTTTCCTGGTTGACTTCTGAGAAGGTAACATTCAATTCACCGTTATTCACTGTAGCAACCACCGGCCCTATAACATCGAACAGATTGACTTTCCCGAATTGCCTGTTAATTTCGATCTCCCCTTTCATCTTATGAACTTCGAGGTTTTTTTCCTGATAGAACCAGGTATTGGTTATCACCAGGTTTACCTTTTCCGGAAGTCCGATTTTATAGGAGAGGTTCTGTTCGCTGGATCCACCTGAGATGATTATAACATGATCATATTCATCGATATTGAGCGCCAGCCCGGTATTATCCAATCCTGTTCTTTTCAAGGCTTTCAAACCGGCTGCTTTTTCCGGTGGTGGTTCCAATCCGGTTGCTTCAACGGTCAGTTTGTTTCCGGTATGCCCCTCGATATAAAGATCGGCTACCACGTTTTCAAACCTGACGGTCAGGTCGCTTCCTCCCGTCAATTCCTGTGAATATTCCTGGGCCATCAGGTTCAACGACGAAACCAGGAATAGAATGCATACAAAATTTCTGATTGTTTTCATGCTGTTGTTTTTTTGTTGATATGATTTATAGGAGGAGTTTCAGTCCTTGTCTTGCCTGATTTTTTACCGATTCATAGGTAGTTTCATCGGCTATCAGTTTTTCCATCACCGGTACGGATGCTTTCTCTTTGAGGTTAACCATCATATTGATCATGGAGATCTGGATGATGGGATCCGTTTGCAGGCTAAATGATTTCACCAGTTCTTCCCGGATTTCCGGTACTCCGGCATACCGTGAAAGTGCTTCAAGGGCCGCGAGTCTCACGTTTTCGCTCTTATCCCCGTTAAGGGAGAGGAACAGGGCTTCTCTCAGTTCCGGTTCCAGGCGGTCCAACTCTTCAGAAATATTGACCGCCATGATTCGTTTGCTTGCCGAAGATTGTTTGAGCATGCTGAGGATCATCATGTTCTTTGTCTCCCTGACTTCCTTCTGCAGTGCTATAATCTGCTCTTCCTCTATTCCGGGTTTTGAGAGCAGTTGCCCGCCGAAATAACCCAGAAAAAAGAATAGGATTGAGGCGGCCACGGTCAGGGGCAGAATACGTTTCCATCCAACATAGGATCTTTCCGAACCCAGTAACATAATCCGTTTCCGTTCACTGTCAATATATTCCACAAAATCATTCTTCAGGTTTTCCTCGGGATCTTCAAAGGGTATCTGAACAATGAGTTCTTCTAACCGGATCAATTCTTCAAGCTTTGTACGACAATCCGTACAGGAGGAAAAATGATCATCCATTGCTTTTCTCGTCTCTTCCGGAAGCATCTCGGAGAAATAGGCTTCCAGGTTATTCACAACATCGTTGCAGTTCATTGGTCATTTTTTTCAAGTGTAAAAAAGGCTTTACGCAGACTCAATACCGCCCGGTGGACCTTCCCTTTTACGGTATTTTCAGAACAATTTAACAGTTCGGCTATCTCTTTGTTTTTCAGTTGCTGATAGCCTTTCAGGATCAGAATTTCACGGTGACCGTGCGGAATCATGGTGAGGGCAGTCTGAAGGATCCTTATCTTTTCCGCCTTTTCCTGATCATCCATCACAGAATCGATTGAAGCATTTATCTGTTCGAGATCGACAAAATTGGATCGGGCAGCTTCATCGCTTTTCAGGTGATCGGCGAAAATATTACGGGCTATCCGGAATATCCAGGATCTGAAATTGTTTTTCGGTTTGTAACTCCTCCTGTATTTTATCATCCTGAAAAACACGGTTTGCATCAGATCCTGGCTAATCTCCCTGTTGAAACTCAGCCTCAGAAAGTAATTATAGATCAACTTGCTGTATCGATCATAGATCAGGGAGGCCAAATCCAGGTTGCCCTCTTTAACCTCTAACATGATTTGTTCGTCGGTCATAGTGATCCGAAATTCCCGGCTTCTGTTATTGAATACTGCAGAAACCTGAAATGGTTATGTGGTGGTATCGACTTTTTTTTCTATAGCGGGCTGAAGTCACCCGGCATTATTCTTCCCCTTTTAACTCATACCCTGCAAAAGTGATGCATTTCCGGGCAAGGATAAATACCGGATCGAGAAGGGGCAGATGCATCAGCTCCTGCTTAAGCACCAGTGATATCTCAGTACAACCGGAAATAATAGCCTCCACTCCTTTCCCGGTGAGATGCCCGATTGTTTCCATAAGCGCTGACAGGGGTTCCTCTTTATATCCTGCTTTGATGCCTCTATTACCATAAATGGCGTCCATGGTTTTTCCCCTGACAGACAATTCAGGAATGACAATTTCCAGTCCGTTCTGCTCAAAACCGGTGGTATAAATGTTGGTTGTATAGGTCCCGGTGGTGGCAATCAATCCGAATTTACGCATGCCTTTGAATTCATTCAAAGCGTAATTTGCAGTTTCGGTAATCATGTTCAGCACCGGAATGGTAACGCTGTTTTCGATTTGATCCAGGAAGGCGTGTGCAGTATTGCAGGGAATGGCAATAAAATCAGCTCCCATTTTTTCCAGTTTGATCAATCCTCTTTCCAGGGCAGGTACGGGTGAACCACCATCACCATGAATGAATGCTGACCTGTCTGGAATTTTCGGATCATTCACAATAAGGAGAGGTATATGATCGGCATCTTTTGTTGCTCTGGTATTGGAAACGATCAGATGAAACAGCTTTACGGTAGCTTCCGGCCCCATGCCACCCAGAATTCCAATTGTTTTTTTTCTTTTCGCCATTGATTTGTTCTAATGCATCCGGTTTTTCTCTTTCAGAATTTCAAGCACTTCATCAACAGGCAATGCTTCGATCTTCCGCCCTTTCTGTCCAACCATCGTTTCCGCGGCAAAAAGGGAATTAAGGATGGCTTCTTCGGTCGCTTCAATAACAGCGGAGAAAAGGGGAGTCATGTTTTGGTTCATCAGTTGTTCGACAATAACAACAGCCGAGTCGGAACGGTGTGGGATCCGGTTTGCCTCTGCTGTTGAGAAAGCGATGACGAAATCGCCGCTGCTATTGGAGGAGATTCCACCCGTTCTGCCAAGGCCGAGCATTGCCCGTTTTGCGAGTCGTTCCAGGTTTCGTGCATCGAGGGGTGCATCGGTAGTCACCACGATCATGCAGGATCCGTCAACCCGATCCGGCAGGGAAGCAGACGGGTTGTAACTCTCCAGTTCACGGGTTATGTCAATGCCCGAAATCTGAAGCCTTCCTCCGAAATTGGTTTGCACCAGGACTCCCACGGTATAACCGCCATATCGATCAGGCAGCTTGCGCGAAGAGGTGCCAATACCTCCTTTGAATCCAAAACAGATGGTACCCGTTCCGGCACCGACATTTCCCTCCATTACCCTCCCGTCCGCTGCATCATGGATTGCCTCAATAACATCTTCCTGAGTAACATGCCGTCCCTGTATGTCGTTAAGAAACCCATCATTGGTCTCTCCTACCACCGGGTTAACAGACTGAATATTCCTGTTCTCTTCCTGCTCCAGTGTATAGGTGATCAGGGCATCAGCTGCTATCGGAACACTCAATGTATTGGTCAGGATAACCGGAGTTTCCATGTTACCAAGCTCCTTCACCTGGCTGATCCCGGTCAGTTTGCCGTATCCGTTCCCAGCGTAAATGGCTGCAGGAACCTTGTACCGGTAAATATTCCCCGGGTAGGGCAATATAGCCGTAATCCCCGTTCGAACACTATCCCCCTCGATCAATGTTTTGTGCCCTACCCTGACACCAGGGACATCGGTTATCGCATTCCACTGTCCCGTTTCCATTGTGCCAATTCGGATTCCCGCTTCCCGGATTCGCAAATCCTGGGAGAAGCCATTTTCCGTAATGGACATGAGAGCGAGAAACAGGATCAAGGTAGTCATCCTTTTCATCCTTTTCATGGTATTCTATTTATTTTATGATCAGAAAAAATCCCCCGGAAGTCGACTTGTTTCTTCGGCGGGGGATTTAATTATTCAGTCAGAATATTCCTGAAACATAAGCATGGATATTAGTATTCGAGCAGCACAGGATCACCAAACCCGATCTTTTTCAGCGGTTCCATCTGTGTTGCAGCATCTCCAACAACCAGGTAAAACATCTTATCGGGATTGATGTATTTCTGCGCCAGTGCTTTGTGTTTTTCCAGTGTCATGTTTCGGATAATCCCTTCTTCCCGTTTGATATAATCAGCAGGCAGATCATAGGTGCTCATGGTATTCAGCATGTTCAATAACGAGCGGATGGTTTCAAAATCCAGGGCATAGGATTTGACCAGGGCATTTTTAGTAAATTCAAGGTCTTCCTCAGGAACACCCTGGCGATACTCTTCCATGGCCTCTTTGAAGATCTGGACGGATTCGAGTGTTGCACTCGACCGTACACTGGATGATGCGGTGAATGGTCCTGGAATATTTGTCCCTGCAAAATTGGTTCGTGCTCCATAGGTATACCCTTTTTCTTCACGCAGGATCATATTCACCACGCCGTTAAAGGAACCTCCCAGTTTGTAGTTCATCACGGTGGCAGGGAAAAAGTCATCATCTGTCCGAGCCATTGCAAGGTATCCGATGCGGATCACGGACTGCTTGGCTCCCGGAACATCGACGAAATAAACGGTTGATCCCTCAAGCGGCTCCGGCAAGGCATATTCGGGAAAGGTCACCTCTTTGGCAAGCCATTTTTCGTCCAGATTTTCTAACGATTTCATTACCTTTTCCGGTTCTATATTTCCAACGATGTTGAATACCGCTGAGGAGGGTGAGAAGAACTGGTTGTAGTAATTTTTCAAATCGTCAATCGTAATGGTTTCAACCGATTCTTCCGTACCCATGCTACCGGTTGAAAAAATATGGTCTTCCCCATAGATGAGTTTATTATAAACCTGGGAAGAAATATAGTTGGGATCTGCTTTCCGTTGCTTCAGCATATTGATGGTACGGGTTTTGGCGAGGGCAAACTCCTCCTCATCCCACCGGGGCTCAAACAGGATCTCTTCAACAAGGGCAAGTACCTTGTCATAATTCCGGGCAAGGGTATTCACCGAAATAGTAATGGATTCCCTTCCGGTATACATATTGATACGTGCACCGAGCAGGTCGATCGCCTCTTCCAGTTCTTCCGGTGTTTTGCTGGCTGTACCTTCCATCATGAGGTCGGTGACCAGGTTTGCCACGCCAACCTTACCAATATCATCGACAAACTGTCCACACCGGATATCGATATTAAATTGAACAAGCGGCAATTCGGAATAGACAATTCCATACACTTTCATTCCATTCTCCAGATTATCCTGCCAGATTTCAGGAAGGGTAAGCTCCGGGACTGGTCCCAGTGGTGGTTCGACGGAACGATCGAATGCTGAAGGCGTTTTCACAATCTCCTCTTCCTCTGTTTCACCCAACACCACTTCTGTTGCTTCGGTGATCTTTTCCTCCACCACCTGCGCTTTAACGGATCCTTCAGCCACCAGATCCAGTTGCCCTTTGGGGACAAAACTGGTGGCGATGTAAGGTTTTCCCTTGATGTAGGTTTCATAAACCCTCATGACATCGTCAATGGTAACTGCCTTGATGTTTTTTATATCCTCTTCGATGAAGGAAGGATCGCCGGTAAATTCATTATACATGGCCAGCTGGAATGATTTTCCGAGAACACTGCTGATCCCATTGTAGAAACCCGTTTCCAGACCGGCTTTTATTCTGTCCAGGTCGGATTCGGTGATCCCTTCCTGTTCAAACCGTTCAAACGATTCGAAAATTGCATCTTCGATCTCCGCAAGGCTTTTACCGCTATTTGCCGTTATGCTGATATCGAAGCTTCCGGCAAGTTCCTGTGAACGGTTATAAGCAGATGTTCTCGATGTCAATTGTTTCTCTTTAACCAGAACCTTATACATGGGAGCCTTCTTACCCGAAGAGAGAAGTTCTGCCAGGAAATCAAGGGCATAGGTATCCTTATGATACTGTTCAACGGTTGGCCATACCATCCTGAACTGGGCTGCACGGGCAAAATTATCCTCGTGGTATAGTTTTTTCGTTTCAGAAAGGGTTACCGGCATCGGATCCATATCCTTCACCTTGTTCCCAGCCGGGATCTCTCCAAAATATTTCTCAATCAGCTGCTTTGCCTCGTCTGTTTCAAAATCGCCGGCCAGCACGAGCGTAGCATTATTCGGCAGATAAAATCTTGAGTGAAACTCCTTCACATCCTCAATGGTTGCATTGAACAGATCTTCCATCTCTCCGATGACCTGCCAGCTATAGGGATGTCCTTCAGGATAAAGGTTCTTATCAATAATATAACTGGTATGTCCGTATGGACGGTTATCCACCATTTGACGTTTCTCATTCTGAACCACATTTTGCTGGTTCGCAAAGGAGGATTCTGTCACCGTATTGATCATATACCCCATCCGGTCTGACTCAAGCCAGAGAATCAATTCCAGCGCATTCTTTGGAACGACTTCAAAATAAATGGTTTGATCATTGGAGGTGCCTCCATTGAGCGTTCCCCCGGCACTCTGGATCTTTCTGAAAAACTGGTCCTGACCGACATTTTCCGATGCCTGAAACATCATGTGCTCAAAAAGATGCGCAAACCCGGTTCTTCCAAGTACCTCCCGGTTAGATCCCACGTGATACAGAATGGCAAGAGATACAATTGGATCCGACTGGTCAACATGCAAAACAACATCCAGTCCATTACCCAACTGGTATTTTTCAAAATCAATGGTTAGTTCATCACTGCCAGATGTTTTTTCCTGCTGGCATGAGAGAAGAATCATCGCAAGTAGAATAAAGAAACCTGCAGTAAAGGATTTCCTGATCATGGTAAACTGTTTTTAGTTAATGATTATCTATTGATTGTTTCTATTGAGGAAATAAAGGTAGTCAAAAAAAACATTGAACCGACCCCATTCCGTCCCAAAAAATTAAGATATCCTAATGATCCGGAAATGGCTGTGAAATTAAACGGGAACAGTCTGAACCAATGATTCGAATGGAGCATTACGGCAATTATCGTAACGTCTCAAACCCAAAAGAATCATCCTCAAAAACCAACCTGAAGTATTCATTTCCAAGATCAACATACCCCTGGTCAAAACAGAAGCAGTATGTTTTCCCCTTTTTTGTTGTGTAAGTGTGTGTGTGAAAGGTAAAAATAAAGCCCCTGGCAATCAGTTCATCCCTGTGGACTTTTTCCGACCCTTCCATATTCAACTCACTCAGGATACGCCTGTTTCTTCGTAAAACATTCTGAACATTCCGTACGAACTTTTCATTACCCCGGTTCATACGGTTGTGGTAATTGTTCCTGCAGAGATCAGAACAGAACTTTTTGTCAGACCTCCCTTTTATCGGTTCACCACAGTCAAGACAGGTACTCATCCGGTATGATTGTTTCCTTAAATATACAAATAATCGTTTATAAACGTTTACAAACGTTTACAAACGTATGTAAACGACTACAAACGTTTAATCACCGACTAATTGCATATTGGTGTTGTTACTTTGATGATGATATGAAGGAGATCCGTGTCGGACGGACGCTATTCTTCACAAGTATTAATCAAAAAACTTAACATCATGAACAATTTAAGAAACAGGGTAAACCTGATCGGCAACCTCGGGACAGATCCGGAGGTAAAAAAACTGGAAAGTGGAAGAATGCTGGCGAAATTTCCGCTGGCAACTTCAGAAAATTACAAGAATTCAGAAGGTCAAAAAATCTCAGAAACTCAGTGGCACAATCTGGTTGCCTGGGGGCCTACTGCTACGTTTGTGGAAAAATACCTGAAAAAAGGCAATGAAATTGCTGTGGAAGGGAAACTTTCGCACCGATCCTATGAGGACAAGGATGGAATCCGGAAGTACATTACAGAGATCATTGTCAATGAAGTGCTGATTCTGAGGACCGAGAACAAGGCTGAGCAAAAGGTGCCGGAATAGGTTAATGATTCACATTCTCTTTAACAGAAGGGCCTGTCTCAGATTTTTGAGACAGGCCCTTCTGTTCTGATACCATTCAAGATCTTCTCATTGTAATCTTTTTTCAATCTCTTTCATCAGGTGGTCAAAATTACCCCGTGTCTCCTCGTCAAAGTCTTTAAAGGTGAGTTTGTCGTCCTGTATGGTTTGCACAAAATTTGCAGCCAGAATGGAGCGTGACAGGTTATTCGTTTTGATGAAATCGGAATTGGATTCAGGAATGCCAATTCTCTGGTGCAGGATATATTTCTTAAAATCTATGGTGGAAAAAAGGTCTTCAATGCACTGTTCTTTCCCGGTGGAAATGAGCTTTTGATCTGCCTTCTTATCGTCGTTTCCAAAGAGGTTAAGTTTCAGTTCACCAAACAGTTCATGTCCCTCCGGATCGCCCTCGGTCACCACGACAAAATCAAGTCCCCACCCCAATAACAGGTTTACCAGGTTTCCAACATTCGAAATATCAGTAGCCGGAAGAAGGTATACTTTTTTTAAAGGTATTCTGAGTTTCATGAAAGCGGAAAGGTAATAGTAGGCAGTAATGTCTTCAAGGATAACATTATTCTTCTGCTGGATGAACTGTTGCTCCGATAGCCTCGATCCCATCATTGTATAGATCGGTGAAAGTGTATCGGTTGATGCCGATGTAAGGGATTTTGCATCGAAAACCATGGTTTCGCTTCGTTCATAATCTTCCACAGCGCGTTGAACAGCCAGCAGACGGTATAATTTATTCAGGTCGATCAGGTGGGGTGAATGGGTAGTGTAGATAATCTGTATCTTACTTTTAATATCTTCAAACACTTTGAGGACATCTTCCTGTGCTCTTGCATGGAGGCTGAGTCCCGGCTCATCGATCAGAAGCAGTTTGCCCGTACTCTCCTTTTCCATTGCCGCTGCTTTCAGCTCAAGATAAAAGGATAGGAACCATCGCACACCGCGGCTTCTCTGCTTGGGATATAATCGCTCCTGTTGATCCCTGATCCAGAACTCAATGAATGGGTGGCCACTCTTTTCAGGGTGGGAATGATCGTAATGTTCCAATTCAAAATTTATCCTGATCTTGTTATGCTGACCAATTTTTTGTCTCCAGTAGTCTTGAAAATTGATGGTTATTTCGGTATTCAGTTTTTCAATCTTCTGTTTCAGTATCCGGTGGCTAACCTGTTTGAAAAAATCGGAATCAAGGCCGGAAATTTTAAGAAAATTATTGGCAGCCTTGTACCCTTCCACTTTTCTATTTTGTGAAAGGATATCATCCAGGTCAATGCGGTTTGGCAAAAGGCTGCTAAAATCTTCAAACAGTACGAATTCAGGAACGTATTTGATCAATTCATTCCCAGCCTCAACCCGGGTGTAAAAGGGATTGATGTGGGGTTTTTCCTGTTTGATTTCTCTTTCTGCCATTGACAGATCTTTCCCCTGCAGAATTTTCAGTGCCAGGTATTTCCGGGTAATCGCCTCTTCACGGCACCGTTCATATTCCCGGACAGCCTTTACATGTTGTTCATTGGAAAGATCGAGTTGAAGTCTGCCTGCTCTCTTCTCTTTATCACTCATTGCAAATTCAAACATCCTTTGATTTTCAGCCAATTCTTGAAAAGCACGGTTCAGATCTTCCTT
>CAZXGG010000074.1:0-5489 GCA_964640125.1 uncultured Rikenellaceae bacterium | reverse complement strand
CAAACATCCTTTGATTTTCAGCCAATTCTTGAAAAGCACGGTTCAGATCTTCCTTTGCCTTCCTGTAGTTCTCCTGTGCCTCGTTGCTTGCCTGTGCATATTTTGCCTGTTCTTCAAGTTCCCGGACTTTCTGATGTTGTTCATCAGCTGCTTTCTTCTTGTCCTGTAACTTGGTCCTCAGTTTTTCGAGGGCATGTTGTTCAAGGTCAATGTTTTTCTGAATTTTCGCATGGGAATGTTGTGGCGAACTCCTCAGCATTTTCTGAAGATCACTGATCTTCGCTCTGCTATCCTCCACGGCTTCACTGATCTCCTCCTTTTCCCGGTTAACGGTTTTCAGACCAGTAAGGGTTTTCTCTTTCTGTTCCAGTATTCTGTCAATTTTAGCCTGGATCTTTTCATCTTTCTCATGAAACTTCTGGTTGTGCAGTTCATACAGTTCCAGAATTTCATCACCACCCAGTTCAATACGACTCGAGAAATCTTCATTCCATAACCTTTCCAGGGTAATGGAATTCTGATCCTTAACGCATTTTGACACACCGGAGGGTAACTCTTTCTCGTAAAGAATTTTGTTAAATTCCCTATCGGTAATGTCGAAATTGCAGGAAACAGCAGGCATGCTCAGGTCACTTCTTAAAATGTCTTCTGATATACTGCCTTCGTAGAAACTATTTAGTGCTTCCAGGATGGATGTCTTTCCAGATTCGTTCTGACCGATCAGTCCGGTGATGTTATCCGGGGAGAGCTGTGACCAACCCGTATCGACAATTGACCGGAAATTTTGAATTCGAAACGCGAGTAATTTCATGCCGGATGGTTATAACTGTTGATCGAATATACGAAAGTACAAAAATTGATAATACCGGATTAAAATCGTACACCCATAATTAAAATGTCATCCACCTGCTCCAGGTCTCCTTTCCAAACTTCCAGTGCAGAAACAAGTATCTCCCGCTGATCCGGTAAGGGCTTGTGGTGAATTTCCAGCAACAACTCCTTGAATTGTTTGTATTTGAATTTCTTTCCCCGGGCCCCCCCAAACTGGTCGGCAAATCCATCTGAGAAAAGGTATACAATATCACCCGGAAGAATTTTCAGCATTTGATTGGAGAAAGACAATTCTTCCGTGCCGCTGATACCGATGGGCATTTTATCGGGTCTGATCTCTTCCAGTTCGTTTTTACGAATCAGGTACAGGGGGTTATTTGCACCGCAATATTGTAACTCTCCTGAATCGGGTGTATAGATGCACAGTGCGATATCCATTCCATCTTTCGATCTCGCTGCCTCACCGGTCTGGTGTAATGCTTTCATGATCTTCTCGCGCAATTGATTCAACATGCGGTTGGCTTTGAGGGCACATTTTTCCTGCAGTATTTCATTCAGAAAGGATATTCCAAGAATGCTCATCAGTGCACCGGGAACACCATGACCGGTGCAATCCGCAGCAGCGAAA
This sequence comes from uncultured Rikenellaceae bacterium, assembly GCA_964640125.1. Taxonomy (GTDB): domain Bacteria; phylum Bacteroidota; class Bacteroidia; order Bacteroidales; family VadinHA17. The sequence goes on along the minus strand of CAZXGG010000074.1, from coordinate 4,030 downwards.
AGAATCTTGTTGTTCTTTTCAGCCAGCCAGTAAAAATCGCCTGAAATGATATCTTTGGGCAGGTAAAGAATGAAATTATCGGGCAAATAACGGTTCAATGCACTTTCCGTTGGGAGCAGTGACGACTGGATAAGGCTGGCATACTGAAGGCTGTAAATGATCTCCTTCTTCTGACGGGCAATTTCATCCCGCTGCCGCTCAAGTTCTATGAGGAGATTATCATCCGGCATAACTTCAATGTGTTGCTTCGGGTTTGACCCAAAGATATAAAATTCAAAAGAAACAGGTAACTTATCTGCTCTTCCAGTGTGCGGTTTATCAGAATTTTTGCAGTAAAAAACAGACCAGAGGAAGAGTAAACAGACTCAATATGGTGGAAAGAAGGACATTCTCAGTGGCCTGTTTTTCATCCGCTCCGAATTGCTTTGCCATCACCACGATAATGGCCATACATGGCATGGCTACCTGCAACACAACGACAGAGACGACTGTTTCATCCAGGGAAAAACCGATCACTTTTTCGGCTCCCTTCAGGATCAGGATCAACAAAAAGGGAGTGATAATCAATTTGTTCAGGCTGATCACAATGACATACCCTTTGCGCAATATACCCCTGAAGTTTGTCTGTGCAAGAATGGCACCGATATAGATCATGGAGAGATAAAGTGTTGTGTTCCCCAGCCCCCCCAATGGTTTGAGCAGGATCGCCGGAAAACGGATTGAAAAACCCATCATGATCAGCCCCAATACCAGTGCAATGGTATTGGGATTCAGAAGGTGTTTCAAATGAGCGGACCAATTCACTTTCTCTTTGCGCACCAACAGGTAAATCCCCAGCGTCCACTGGAGGGAATTGGATGAAAGATGGAACAGTGTGGCATACAATAATCCTTCACCTCCGGGGAAAAGGGTGTTAATTAACGGATATCCGAGAAAAACAATGTTTCCAAACATCGAATGCAACAGGTATATGGTCCGCTTCGAAGGATCCAGCCGCTGTATCCGTGATGAAATGATGCCCACTGCCAGCATGAGGAAAAGTCCGGCATAAGAAAAAAGGATAACCAGTCCACTGTTTCTGATGATCTCCGGTGTGAGATCCAGTTCCGAGAGATTGGTAAGGATCAGTAATGGCAGGGTGATGTTGAAAACCAACCGGGCAATCCCATCTTTGAGATCCCCGGAAATTATTCCCCACTTAATTGCTGCTATTCCGATAACAACAAGAATAGCAAGAATTAAAACCTGGTTGATGATGATTTCTGTATACATAAAAAGCAAAAATATACTTTTCATTCAAATGAACCTTTTGTTCCGGACGAAGATTTGTTATAATTTCGCATCCTGATGAGAAGCTTCATTCAAAAACACATCTATGGTATCCTGGGAACGATCATCGTTCACCTTCTGCTTGCCATTCTGTTCATGCTCGTCAAGCTATCAACAACCTATCAGGAGAGGCAGGAAGCGATTATCATTGATTTTGAATACACTCCTGAAGAACCCGAGATCATAGAGGTGGAGGTGCCGGACCGGATTGCTGAGATGTACAATAACGAAGAGTTTTGGACGAACATTGCTCGAAACCTGAGCAGCCAAACAGAAGAAGAATTTGATATTGAGGAGTACATTGATAAGATCAAGCAGGAACTGATGGAGAGTGGGGAGATCTCGGAGCAGAATTACCTGGATGAACTGCGCCAACGCCTGGAAGAGGGTACACATGCCGGAGAAACTGAATTTCGTGACCTGGAGGACAACAAGGAGGAAATAACGGCTAATGAAATGGCAGCGGCGTATTCCGGACCTACACGGATTTATTATGTTTTGGAGGGCAGGACTCACCGCTATTTGCCGCTACCCATCTATAAATGTGAGGGAAGTGGAAAGGTTGTTCTGGATATTGTGGTCGACCAGAGGGGATTTGTGCTTTCCGCAGAAGTGATTCAGGAAGAATCGTCAACAGACGATTACTGCCTGCATGATATGGCAAAGGATGCGGCTCTCAGGACCAGGTTTAATCTTGATTTATCGGCTCCTGCCCGTCAAGAGGGGCTCATTACCTACCACTTTGTTGCTCAGTAGCATGAATGGTCCCCACAACCGAAGGGAAATCCCGGGCTATAATAAAGTACGGTTCGAATAATCAAAAGGCTTCACCAGGTCAGGAACATTTTTGTCCGCTCCCCGTCTTGTAATCAACCGCGAGATGGTATGAGCCTCCATCTCCCCTTCACTGAAGGGTTTTAATAATTTGAGAGATTCGGATAACGGGATGGTAGTATCCAACCACCTCTTCTCATCCTCGCTTGCCAGGATAACAGGCATTCGTTTCTTAACATTGTGAATCTTTTCCATGAGGAGATTGGCTCGGGTGGTAATGATGCTGAATGTTTTCAGGATCTCCCCCGTTCGATGGTTTGTCCATACATCGAAAAGTCCGGCGAAGGTGAAGATTTTTTCGTCCGACAGGTATATATAATAAGGAAATTTCTCTTTGCCAACGGTTTGCCATTCATAAAAACCCCTGCTGATGACAAGGCACCGGTTTGATCTGACCACATTCCGGAAGGAAGGTTTCTCGGTGATTGTTTCCGACCTGGCATTGAATGTTTTATAGCGGATGTCATTCGCATACTCTTCATCCCGGGTCCAGGAGGGTATCAGTCCCCACTGGTACAACTCAATTCCATCTGGTTTTTCTGAACTAATCACGGGGATCTTCGGTAATTCAAATGCATGATAATAATAGCTGGGCCTGTAATAGTCAGGATCGAGCAGCGGAATGTTGAACCGTCGCTCCATCTCCTCCCTGATGATGTTCACGTTTATTGTAAAGCACATGGTCACGCAATGATTGAATGGTATGCTAAAAACCTTAATCCGGTATTTGGAGCTCTTTCAGGTTTAGGGGTTGAATCGGATTCGGAAGGTCCAGGTCAAACAGATCCTGCTCGGGCCACTGCTCCATGCTGCCGAATACTTTTCTCATGGTCCGGTTAATCTCGCCAGGAAACTTTGATGATTTCCAGGTACTTGAATTCAACAGAACAACCCAGGTAAATCCATCATCCTGGTGTTTGATCATGGCAGAAGTGCCTGCAAAAGATCCGGTTCTCCACCAGGCACCACTGGCAAGCGTAGTCTTCCAGCCGACAGGTGCATAACCATAACCCGGATCGGTCATGATTTTTACCTTTTCCGGTGTAATGATATCTGTTCTGCTTGAATCCCCATCGATTGCCAGCGTAAGCTTTAGCAGATCCGGTGCTGCAGCAATCCATCTCCCAGCTGCACCCAGGGCTTCAATATCGTTCCCTCCATAGCACCGCATGACCATTTCATCCGGATCATAAATTGACTTCACACGTTCTGATCCTGCGGGTTCATAGTACCTGACTTCCAATGATGCTTTCTGCCATGGCATGTTCCCACCCAACTGCATATCGTATATCCCCAGTGGATTCAGAATGCTGTTTTTTACATATTCCTCATACGGTTGTTGTGTAATTTCTTCAATGACCAGTCCCAGAATACTGTATCCCAGATTCGAATAGCTTACGTAACTCCCCGGGGTGAAGTGCAGTTTTTTGCCAAGGGCAAACTGCACAATGGTTTTTGTATCCGGCGGTGAAGGAATATTCATTGAGGTTGCAATGGCATGTGGGATGAACATATGATCACCCCATCTTCTGGTCCATCCTCCGGAATGAGTCAGAAGATGTCGAACAGTAATATCGAAGGCACGAGAATCCCGCGGGTTCAGATAGATGGAATCATGCAGTATAGCACCTTCTCCGAAGACTTTTTGATCCAGGGTTATCCTGCCTTCCTCTACCAGGTTCATGATGGCAACGGCTGTAATCAGCTTGGAGACACTGGCAATGCGAAACAGGTGAAAGGGCTGCACGTCGATCCCTTCTTCCTTATCGGCTTTTCCGTATCCCCGTACAAAAACAAGCTTTCCATCTTTTGCAATCGCCACGGAGGCACCCGCAATATCCCACCGTTTTATAAATGAATTGAAAAT
>CAZXGG010000073.1:0-16979 GCA_964640125.1 uncultured Rikenellaceae bacterium | reverse complement strand
GGCGAAATAACTGAAAACTGTAAACCTATTAACAATTAACTAATAACAAATAATCCCGCTTTCAGCGGGATTCCCGCCTGTCGGCCGCTGAACCGAACATCCATTACCATTAACCGTTAACTGATAACTATTAACTTATCTTTTCACCACCGGAAGTACGATCCGTGACGGATACTTTTTCGAGTGGTGGATCATATTGTGTGCAACGATACCGGCCGACTCATCGTAATTGTTCCCCCCGGTATTCATGTTCCGTGCAAACCGCGGGAAATTGCTGCTGGATACCTCAATCCGGATCCGGTGTCCCTTATCAAAATAGTTACTGGTGGAAAGGGGAGTCATAACCAGCTTGTACACTTTATCTTTTTCCATAAACACCTCTTTATCATATCCTTCCCGATAACGTGCACGCTGGATGGTTTCATCCAGGTTATACGCCCTGCCGTCCGGATAGACATCAATCAGCTTGATGGTAAAATCGGTATCCGTTACGTCGGAAGATACATAAAGCGTACACTCAATGAATCCACTGACTTCAATGCCCTTATCCAGCGGTGGAGAGGTATAAACCAGGATATCCTTCCGGGTTTCCATGTTTTGCTGGTCGAAGGATCCAGCCTGGAGTGCATTCCCCATGCAGCAGACATTGCCTCCATAGGAAGGTACAGGATCCATGGGATCATAGGTAAACGCATCAGGCAGGTCCTTGCTTCCACTGGCAGTTAATGATAATTTTCCGTTACCCATCCGTGTGTTTGCCGAACCCTTACTATCCAGGTACCAGGTGGTCATTGTAACACCCTCGGGAGGCCAGTTGTCCGAAGATTGCCACTTGTTCATTCCCATGGTATAGTATTGCACACGGGGTGTCTTTTCCAGGATCTCATTATCCTCCTCTTTCAGCCAGTAATCAAACCATCCGTAGATCAATTCATCATAATTGAGCCGTGCATCTCCCATATCCCGTTCACCAACGATGGTATGTTCCGAGGCATTCCAGTAACTGCAGTGGGGTGTGGGAGCAATGACAAGATACTGGTTATTCGCCACCTCCGGATCTTTGATGTTCTGCCGGATATGGTTGAACAGTGCAAGGTTTGGGCTGGTAGCGACATCATACCAGGAGACAAACCAGAATCCGGGAACACCAAATGGCATATCATCGTGGTACAGTCCCCCTTCATACCATGCCGGGTCATCCGGTTTTCTTCTGATCATGTCGTCCCAGATCCCCTTCGCACCGTGTACATTTTTCATGATATCCTGAAGCGGCAGATGTTGCACAGCCTCTGACCAATCAACCCGGGGCATTTCCGGAGCCATATCGTAAAATCGCTGAATGCGCTGCAGGTCCGGCTGGGTAATGTTTTCGGGAAGTCTTGGTCTGAATTCATCGTGTTGTGTCCCGTAAAGCCAGATGGTAAATAGCAACTGATGGGCACCACCCCTGTACCAGTTGCCCTGTTCATAATAGTCACCAATCCTGCCTACACCGGCACCATATCCCATGGGTACCATTGCTGCATGCGATGGATGGTCAAGCGCTGCCACGGCCATTTGCCATTCTGCTGTGGACGAACAACCGTACGTCCCGATCTTTCCATTGCACCACGGTTGTTCTGCCATCCAGCTGAAGGCATCATAACCGTCGGTAGTAGGGGTGCCAAGAATGTCCCATTCCCCTTCCGAGAAGAACCTTCCCCTTTCATTCTGTACTACGTAAGCATACCCTTTACTGACGGCCTCATAAGCTCTGTAATAGCCACGTGTTCTCATCTCACCGTCCCCGTAAGGATTGAAGTTGTATGGTGTTTTTGAAAAGACAACCGGAACGGGTTCATCCGTCCTCGGCCGGTAGATGTCGGTAGCTAAACGGATGCCATCCCGCATGGGCATCATCACCTTCTGATCGATGATGGCAATCTCTTCAAGCTTCTGGAGAATATCATCCTGCGCGGTTGTAACTGTTGCAGAAAGAAAAATAAACAGGATTAAAAACTGGAATCTGATTTTTTTCATTGGTTTAATGTATTGTCAGTAAATAGTATATCAGCACAACCAGGCCGATGATGAGCGACCGGGTTATGGTTAGCAGGGTAATCACCCTGTTTTCAGGTTTCCTGCTTTTCAGGATCAACATGAAGAGAGTTATTAAAAGCAATGGGATGGAACCGACCAGTGCAAATGTGGTTGCAAGGGGTAGCCGGAGAAGCAGGAATACAAGTCCGATTACGGCAATGCTTGAAATCCAGAAATTTAACCTGTACACAGAACGCTCTATATTACTGGCTTTCTCAAACGAAATATTCGCAAAAGCAATGAAGAAATAGAGCAAGGCCAGCAATACCAATACGACAGTAATCAGGATCCTTCCAGGTTTATCAAAGAGCCTCAGGACAATACCTGTTCCGATCAAAAGCAGGGCAATAATCTCATATTTGATCAAATGTTTATGAAGATGATCTCCGATACGGACTACATCATCTCCGGATTCAAATTCGGTCATGTGTTTAACAATTTGATTTTGATTTGGTTTTATTTATTGATCAGTATATAGGAGTCAAGGTAGCAACAAAAGTGAAAAATGCCAATATTTTATTCTCGATAGTTGAAAACAAATTATCCAATCCTGAAAGGATTGAACTATGAAAAACCGCCGGTGAAACCGGTGGTAACCACACGAACGTTTAATCAACCCTGAAGGGGTTGAATATTTCCCATAACTATTTGTCATAGAATAGAAAGGTAAATTTCATAAAATAGGTTATTGTCGTATCGCAACAATTTTTCCTTTTTTTGCCTGATGGGTTGTTACACTGTTATCGTATCGGACGATCACGTCACCGCTACAATCGGTTTTTATTTTAGCCTCGGTCAACTTCCCGTCACTCCAGCACATATCTACGGTATACCCTCCACGAGCCCTCAGTCCTCTTATGGAACCGTTGGGCCATGCATCGGGTAGAGCCGGCAGGAGGTGGATCTCTCCATGATGGCTTTGCAGCAACATTTCTGCAATTCCAGCAGTGCCGCCGAAATTACCATCGATCTGAAACGGGGGATGGGCATCCCACAGGTTCGGGTAGGTGCCCCCGCCATGGTCTTGTGTTTCCGGATCGGGAGATACATAATTCAAATGGGTATTAAGCATCCGGTGTGCATGATTCCCGTCGAGCAATCGTGCCCACAGGTTTATTTTCCAGGCTTTGCTCCAGCCTGTTCCGCCATCCCCCCGAAGCAGCAGGGTCTGTTTGCATGCTTCAGCCAGTTCGGGTGTGGTGAGCGGAGATATGCTGTTCCCGGGATGCAAACCGAAAAGGTGTGATACATGTCGGTGATGGGGATCGGCATCTTCCCAGTCATGGTACCACTCCTGTAAATTCCCCCTGGATCCGACCTGGTAGGGATAGAGCTGGGCAAGGACACCCTGGAGCTTCTGTTGGAAATCAGCATCCACACCAAGAGCTTCTGATGCTGAAACTGTATTTAAAAGGTGTTGCCTGATCATTGCCATATCGGCTGTTGAACCATACAGTGTGGCGCCCCGGTAATTATCCGGGGTCAGGTACATGTTTTCCGGTGAAGTCGAGGGGGCAGAGACAAGGTAACCATCCGGTCCCTCGGTAAGGTAATCCATGCAGAAGCGAGCAGCGCCTTTCATGAGGGGGTACGCATAATCCTTCAGGAACAGCGTATCACGCGTAAAAAGAAAATGTTCCCACAGGTGAGTCGAATACCAGGGCCCGGCCATTGACCAGTTAGCCCATACGGGATGTCCCTGACCGAAATCACCAACCGGATTGGTCATTGCCCAGATATCCGAATTGTGCGAGCAGCACCAACCCCCGCAGTCATAAAAGGTCCGGGCAGTGATCTCACCAGTAGTGCTCAGCTTTTGAATGAAATGCAATAGCGGCTCATGAAGCTCGGAGAGGTTACATACCTCCGCAGGCCAATAGTTCATTTCCGCATTGATGTTCGTTGTGAAGTTGGAACTCCACGGAGGGCGCATGTGGGGATTCCAGATGCCCTGCAGATTGGTTGGTATCCCGCCCGGTCTGGAGGAGCTTATCATCAAATACCGGCCAAACTGGAAATAAAGCGCTTCAAGGTCATTGTCCGGGTTGCCTTCGGAATACCGGATCAGCCGGGCATCTGTCGATATGCTCTTTTCCGGTGGAGGACCCAGATCAAGCACCACCCGGTTGAAAAAACCTGAAAAATCAGCAACATGCTCTTTCCGGAGCCGGCTATGGGATTTTGACATTGCACCGGTCAGGTACCCGGAAGCAAGTACCGATTCATCCAATCCGTCCAGTCCCGGTTCTTTATCATACCCGTTGAAACTTGTGGCGATGGAAACCAGTATCGTTGCCTTTGAAGCATCCCGGAGGTAGCAGGAGCTGTCAGTTCCCGTTATGGACCCATCCGAATCCACGATAGCAGCCTGGACTTCAAACCGCATGCTTCTCTGGCCATCATACACAATTGCATCGGGCAGATTACGGTAATTCGGTTCACAATGCACGGGAACCTGTCCTCGCATGATCAACCTGTCATTTTCATAGTAAACGGTATGACGCAACTGGCTGCTGAAACGGAAACCAAGGTTCAGTTCTTTTCTCTTACTGGCTGTCAGGCGGATTACCAGTACCTTATCCGGAAAGGAGGTAAACAGCTCGCGAAAATAGTCCACTTCACCGGATGAATAGTATACTGTAGCAATGCCCGTACGGAGATCCAATCCCCGGTAATAATCACTTATTGAATCTTCATGAAGGAAATCGATGTACAGATCTCCAGGCGGAGCGTAGGATTCCGAAAATTTGCCCTGCAGGTTACGCACCAGGCTGTCAGCCAGTCTGTAATTCTCATTAAACAACGCTTCGCGAACAGCAGGAAGATGCTTGTATGCTTCCCGGTTCATGTAGGGATCGACCGGGCCTCCTGTCCAGACCGTCTCTTCATTAAGTACAATCCGCTCAGTATCCGTTCCCCCATAGACCATAGCTCCAATCCGTCCGTTTCCAAGGGGCAGTGCTTCTTCAAAATAGTCAGCCGGTTGATCATACCGGATGATGCGATCCGGCAGTTCAGACTTACTGCAAGAGAAGAAGATCAACATTCCCGGTATAAAATAAAAAGGAATAGGTAAACGCTTGTGCTTTATTATTGAATTTCTAATCTTCATGGCGATAAACGGATTACAGATGTTCCAGTTCATCAATGATCCTGTTTTTCATGGCTTCCCGTTCAAAAGAGAAAGCTTTGCTCTTCTCACCGATGTAATTGTTTAGTTCAAGTGACTTCATTAAAAACAGCTTCTTCTTTTCCTCTTTCACCTGTGCCATTTCATGGAAGAGGTTTGCCAGCAGTTCCAGGTTTTCTATGTTAAAACCATTGTTCTCCTTGAAGGCATTATCGAATTGATCCCGGGGAAGATGGAGGATTGATTCAATGTCCATATCCAGGTTCAGCTTTAACTCCCGATCAACCTGTTCGTATACCTCCTCTTGCTGAACAATGGTCAGGGCAGAGAGAATCTTTCCAAGAAGAAACCGGATCAGGAAGGCGATCTTTTCAATCTCTCTCAGTATATAATCTCTTTTTTCCATTTTATTTATTCAGTTCCGGAAACAATGCCGGTGGTTTCCGATGCATGGTTCCCTGTTCGTAGGCATAGCAGTATTTTATCAGTGTGGGCTCATCAAACATTCTGCCAAGAAACTGGAGCCCTGCAGGCAAATTTCCGCCGGTATAGCCCATAGGGATTGTAAATGCAGGCTGACCGGTATGCGGAGCAATGATCTGGCTGTTATCTCCTTTGTATCCCTCCATATCCCCTTTCCTGGCAGGTGGATGATTCCAGGTAGGATAGATGATTGCACCCACGTTTAACTGGTCCATAGCCTGTTCAATGGCATTCCTGTAATTGATTCTCCGGTAATCAGTATAGGGATCGGAACAAACTCCCGGTGTTTCACCGGGAATGGTTTGGTGAGCAAGAAAATAGGTTAACCGGTCCTCGATATAGGGTGAATATTTACCAGAACTAACGATCTCTTCCAGGTTCCTGACGGGTGCATTCTTCCCCGATGCAGCAAGAAATGCATTCAGATCATGCTGGAAGACAGGGCACCAGTGACCCTTGCTCAGGGTATCAAAACCGGGTATATTAAAGGGATCTATCACTTCCGCTCCAAGTTTTTTTAGGTCAGCAATTGCCTGTTCAAAGAGTGCAGATACTTCCGGATCCGGATCTGTTTCGCTTAAACTGCGCAATATACCGATGCGCGCACCTTTCAGTCCGTTTTTGTCGAGAAATTGCTGGTAACCTGAAGGTAATCTTTCCCGGCAATGAATGGTAACGGGATCATTGGGATCATAACCGGCAATCACTTCAAGTATCCGAACTGCATCCTCAACGGTCCGGGTCATGGGTCCGCCGACATCATTTCGCAGGTAGAGTGGCACAATGCCGTCCCTGCTTGTCAATCCGAGTGTGGAACGGAATCCGACAAGTGCATTGTGAGAGGAAGGTCCGCGGATTGAGTTTCCGGTATCTGTACCCAGTCCCACCGTTCCGAAATTTGCAGCCACCGCAGCAGCAGTTCCACCACTTGATCCGGCAGGAACATGTTCGAGATTATAGGGATTTAAGGTCTCACCGGAAATCGAACTGATCGTAACTGCAGGGCTGAAAGCCCATTCCGCCATATTTGATTTTGCCAGAATAATTGCCCCTGCCTTTTCCAATGCCTTTACCTGGTATGCTGTTCTGTCCGGAATGAATCCCTTCATTGCCAGAGACCCGGCTGTGGTCTGGATCCCTTTTGTAATATAATTATCTTTTACAATGATGGGAATACCGTGCAGGGGCCTTAGTTTTTTTGTTCTCTGATACTCGGCATCCAATTCCCGTGCTGCATTCAATGCTTCAGCGTTGATCAGAATGATTGAATTCAATCCCGTTGCCTGGTCATACGCTTCAATCCGCCTGATATAGGCAGTTACCAGCTGTTCACAATTGTATTCTCCGCGCTGATATGCCTGATGAATCCCGGAAATTGTTGCTTCCATGATATTGGTGACAGCGTTTGATTCTTCCTGTTTCCGGTTTGTAGTGCATCCTAAAATAATAAGCATCATCAGGATGAAGGTTAGGGATCGAATTGGTTTCGTGAACATCAGGTTGAGATTCGGGTTTTTTTACTCTGTTATTTCTTTAAATGAAGCCTGAATATCGTTCAACTGCTTCCGGAGTTCATCGTATCGGGAGTATGCATCTTTCCCAGGTATCTGATCCGCCTGGTCCAGCATGGATGCAAGGTAGCTGATCTGATCGATCAGCATGGGAGTCATGTAGGGGCCATCCTCAGTAAGTAATCGGGCTTCGAACAGTTTCAATTCATCATCCTCCTTTTGAAGACGATCGTCTTTCTTTTTATCAAGCAGTTTTGCAAGGTTTTCCCTTCGTTTGCTGATCTGATCTGCCAGTTGTTTGCTTTTGCTGAGCAGATCCCTTACCTGGAGGGATAGCTTCTCCTGGGCTTTCATATCTTCAATAGTCACCCCTTCCAGCCTGGGGTCTGGTAGAAGGTAAAACGATTGCGTGAAGACCTGGTCATCGATCGTTAACCGGACCTGATATTCCCCTGGAGCTGCTGTTGGTCCGTTGCGGTAACTTCTTCCGGGATTGGCATCCCATGCCCCTTCGTGCTGTAAATCCCACCGGAAGCGGTTGGTACCCGGATCGCTGCTTAATCGCGGAGTGGACCTCCGCATGAAAAAGCTAAACGCCATATCCTGCTCCTGCTCCCTGCTCCCGGGCCCCGGTTGCACGTCACTGGAAAATTTACGGATAACATCACTGTAACTGTTTATTATTTCGAGTGTGATGCTCTTTTCCGGCTTTTTCTGGATATAATAATCGATGATTACGGATGGATAGGAGTAATTTGGAACATCCCTGTCTCCTGTTCCCCGGTACCTGAAACGGTAGGTATCTTCGGGTTTAAAAAGGGTTGTTTTCAGGTTATCCTTCGCTTTGACAAGCTGGTGCAATGAACAGACATTATCCATGATCCAGAATGACCGGCCCATTGTTGAAAGAACCAGGTCCTTGCGGAAGATCTTAATATCGGTCACAGGCGTGATGGGCAGGTTTTGCTGAAAACTTGCCCAGGTATGTCCATCATCCATTGAAACAAACATTCCAAATTCTGTACCTGCATAAAGCAGCCCTTCCATGTCAGGGTCTTCCCTCACAACACGGGTGGGATAATCAACCGGTATTCCATTGTCCCCTGTTGTGAGCAGGGTCCAGCTTTTACCATAATCCGTTGTTTTGTAAATATAGGGGTGCCAGTCACCGAGCTGGTACCGGAGGATGGCAACATAGGCTTTTCCTTCTATGTGTGGAGAGGGTTCGACACAATCGACCCTTCCTCCGGAACCGATACCAGCAGGTGTTACGTTTTCCCAGCTTTCCCCGCCATTCAGGGTCACGTGTACGGGCCCATCGTTTGCACCCACCCAGATCAATCCTTCGCGGATGGGAGATTCACGCACGGCATAGATCGTACTGTAGTACTCTTCACCGGTAATATCCCTTGTTATGGGTGTCCCGGAGATCACCTGCTTGTCAGGCTCGAAAGCCGTGAGATCAGGAGAAATGGTTTCCCACGTCTTGCCGTCATTGGACGTTTTATGCAGGAATTGCGAGGCATGATAAACCACATCAGGATTGTGTGGGGAAACGTGGATAGGCGCCACACGCTGGAACCGGAATTTCAGATCTTTCGGATTATGGCTGTATATATTGGTTGCTCCAACATAGTATTGTCGTTCCTGTCCTGTCCGTTTATCATACACCCCGAATCGTCCTTTGCAGTTTGAATAGACGATATTATGATTTCCGGGCTTTGGCACCGCCGGTCCTGTCTCACAACCACCAACAGACAGCCATAAACCGGAAGCCCCGGCAGATGGGGAGTAGGGGGGAAGGCTTGGGACAGCGATGGTGCTGTTATCCTGTTGACCTGCATAGAGCCAGTACGGGTACTGATCATCCACCTCCACCTGGTATAGTTCAGCGGTGGGTTGGTTATTTTGTGTGGACCAGGTTGCACCACCGTCCAGCGAGACGTTTGCTCCCCCGTCGTTGGATTGAATCAGGATCAGGGTATCTGCACTGCTAATCCACAGATCATGATGGTCGCCATGAGGCGCCCTGATACCCCGCCAGGTTTTTCCCCCATCGGTGGAATGGTAATAACTTCCCGCCATTGAGTAAACGGAGTTGGCATTCAGGGGATTTGCTTCTATGTTACAGTAATAAAAGGGTCTGTTAATCAATCCTTCATGCGTGGAAACCAGGTAGAAACTTTCACCCGTGTCATCCGATCGGTACAAACCCCCTTCACCTTTCGGGGCTTCGACCACTGCATACACCCGATGGGGATCGTCAGGGGAGACAGCCAGGTCGATTTTTCCAATCAGTCCCTGTGGCAATCCCCTGGTTATTTTTTCCCAGCTTGTACCTCCATCAATGGACCGGTATATACCGCCTGCCTGGTACCCTCCGCTGATGATGGTCCATGGCTTTCGTTCTGCCCTCCACATGGATGCGTAGAGGATTTCCGGATTCCCGGGAGCAAACTCCAGGTCAACAGCACCGATGGTATCAGCTACATAAAGGACCTGTTCCCATGTCTCTCCTCCATCGAGTGTCCTGTAAACACCCCGTTCGGTACTGGGTTGAAAAACCTGCCCAATGGCTGCGACAAACACGGTTTCGGAGTCTTCGGGATGGATTTCCAGAGCCCCTATCTGACCGGCATCGGTCAGGCCGATGTGTTTCCATGTTTTACCACCATCCATCGATTTATACACTCCCTTGCCGGTGATGACATTGGACCGCAATCCATCGGATCCGGTTCCTGCGTAAACAATATCGGGATTTGATTGTACTGCTCTGATGGCTCCAATCGACGGTGTAATGAAAAAACCATCCGATACATTTTTCCAGCTGATCCCATAATCGACAGTTTTCCATACCCCACCCCCGGTGCTTCCCATGTAAAATGTACCGGGCTGTGATATCACACCCTCTACGGTAGTGACGCGTCCTCCGCGCGTGGGACCGACATTCCGGTAGCTGAAAGCAGCAAAAAGATCAGATGACCTGTTTTCGTGAAGTTCCGCCGTCTGTGATTGACCGGCCCGGGTTAGTAATGAAAATACAATCAGAAACAGATTGAGGTAAAGCCTGAAGTGAAACATGTTCGTAACGATTAAAATGAGGTTGTTCTATTTGAAATCCGGATAACCGATGTCCTTCTGGATCGTTCTCAGCCATTGGGTAAGTTCCTCAGCACTCTCATCCTCCATGTAAGAATACCAGTCACCGGAGAGTTCCAGGATCACTTTCCTGTATTTTTGGGTCTGGCTGTTATAGGAGAGGAATCCATAAATGGCAGTTCCTGCATCTGCCATGATGCTGTCAGCCAGCGAATAACTTTCATAAATGATATCCTCTATCTGTTCAATTTTCTCTTCCAGCTTTGCATCCCTGATCTTGCCCAGTACCCTTCCCTTCCCTGTTGTATATTCCTGTTCCACCGTTTCCTTATCATACCAGTAAACGGTACTGCCATCCTCCTGGATATTCAGCACCTCATCATTCCAGTGAAGGGATACTTCAAGGTCCCAAACCACCCCGTCTTTATCAATGCACCATCCGGCAAACTCATTTCCGTTTGCATGATTCTCATAAGAGTAGTGAAAAATAATCTGCTGGGTTTCTTCAATCTGGAATTTACTTTCCTCTTCGCAACCAATAACCATGGTCATTACTAATAGCGCTATTAATCTGATTGATATTAGGTTGTATTTTTTCATCTTCAGGTCATTTTGTTTTTAATGATGCTTTTCAAATCTTCCATTTTAATTTCCCTTCTTTTTAAACAGGGAAGGTATTAACATGGGCACCTCCTCCATGTATTTCTTATATTGATCTCCAAATTCATGAATCAGGATCTTCTCCTCGTACCTCGATATAAAATAGTAGAACAGGATGATGATGATCCAGAAGATAGCCGATAACAGGGACAGGGTTAAAACAATCAGCCCCAGGTAAAGCAGAATGGCGCCCAGATAGATCGGATGCCTGACACGGTTAAATGCACCTTCCCGGATGATGACCGGATTTTCACGTCGCTCACCAAAAACAGCTTTTAACCCGGATCGCGCAAGGTAGGATGAGATGATCAGGATGACCACTGACAGGGGAACCCGGATATACCAGGAAACGGATTCACCCGGGAAGGTGGAGATATGCAGCACAAAAGAATCGACAATCCAGATGGTAAAAAAGAAGATAAAGAGGATCATCTGCCCTATATCACCCCAGATGTGCTCGCCTGAAAGATCCGGCCTGTCCTTATGCCTTCTTCTGTGATTGAGATCATTCATCTTTAGAAATAAATTCAGACCAGTTGAAATTAATCAATTTCTCAGTAACTTTTGATCAAAACTGTACAAAATAGTTGCCCGGGTAAGTCATTTGCAGGTTCAAGCCTGATTTCTCCATGTTCCCTTCGGAATGATCCTCCCTGTAGTTTTCATATACTGACGATATTCATTACCGATTTTGAACGTACTGTTCAGCACTACGATATCTTTTTGCAGTTTAAATTATGAAATGAACTTGAATAAATGTAATAAATTAATACACTAAAGGAATTGATTAAATTTGTTCAAATCCACTAATTTTTAAGTTACTTTACAGAAGGGCAATAAAAACCAGATGCCATGAATACTATTTCCTTATACAGAAACTCTGGAGCATGCTCTATTTTGCTTTTCACACTGCTTGTTTACTGCCTTGCATTCGTGAAGGGAAATGCTCAGGAACAGGACCCGTCGCTTCTTTCACTGGACCGGATCTTCAGTAGTAATGAATTCTCATCCGAATCGTTTGGACCGGTGCGGTGGCTTGAAGATGGATCAGGGTATACTACCCTTGAAAAAGCCGGTGGGGATAAAGAGGGATGGGATATCGTGAAATATGAACCAGGAACCGGCAACAGGACCATTCTCGTACCATCTGACCGCCTGATTCCGCCTGGAGAAGAATCCCCTTTGCATATAGACGATTATGCATGGTCAACGGATGGAAAAAAGCTCCTGGTTTTTACCAACACCAAAAGGGTATGGCGGCAGAATACAAGGGGAGATTACTGGGTACTCGATCTAATCTCCGGCAACCTGAAACAGCTTGGTGCATTTACAGAACCTTCAACCCTGATGTTTGCCAAATTCTCCCCGGATAACAAAAAGACCGGTTATGTTGTTGAAAACAACATCTATGTCGAGGATATTGAAACAGGCAGGGTAACACAACTGACATTCGATGGTTCCCGGACACTGATCAATGGAACCTTCGACTGGGTGTATGAAGAGGAATTCGAACTTAGAGACGGTTTTCGATGGAGTACCGACGGGAAATTCATTGCTTACTGGCAGCTGGATGCATCGGGAGTTCGGGATTTCTATATGATCAATAACACCGATTCGCTCTATTCCTTTATCATACCGATTCAATATCCCAAAGTGGGGGAGAAGCTCTCTTCATGCCGGGTGGGGGTCATTCCTGCTACTGGTGGTAATACCGTCTGGATGAAAGTGGAGGGCGATCCCAGGAATCATTACATTGCACGGATGGAATGGGCAGCCAGTTCAAAAGAGATTATATTTCAATACCTCAACAGACACCAGAACACCATATGGATCAATCTTGGAAATGCCCTGACGGGGGAAGTGAAAACGATTCATACAGAAAAAGATGATGCCTGGCTGGATGTGGTAAATGACCTCGTATGGATGAACAACGGAAAGGAATTTACGTGGATCAGTGAAAAAACAGGATGGAGACATATCTATGCTGTCAGTCGCGATGGTAAAATGGTCAGGCCGGTAACAAAGGGTGAATTTGATGTCATATCCGTCGAAAATATTGATGTTAAAAATGGATATGTCTATTACATCGCTTCACCGGATAACGCTGCCCAACGATACTTGTACCGTACTAAATTGTCAGGTAAGGGAAATCCTGAACGGCTTACCCCATTTGACCAGCCAGGGATTCACAGCTACCAGGTTTCTCCCGATTCCAGGTGGGCAATACATACATTTACCAATACGAGAACACCACGAACCATTGACCTGGTGGACCTGCCGGAACATTCCTCGGTACGGCTGCTTGCTGAAAATAAAGAGTTAAAATATAAATTGGCACAATTGAAGGTTAATCCGGTTGAATTTTTTACAGTGGATATCGGTGATGATATCCTGCTGGACGGTTACATGATAAAACCGCCGGACTTTGACCCTTCGAAGAAATACCCGGTGCTGTTTCATGTATATGGTGAGCCGGCAGGTACAACCGTAATGGACAGAACACCCAGCTTATGGCATCTTTTCCTTACCCAGAAAGGCTACATTATCATGAGTGTCGACAACCGGGGTACTCCTGCACCAAAAGGAAGGGAATGGAGGAAATGCATCTACCTGAAAATCGGTATCATTTCTTCTGCCGACCAGGCTAAAGCGGCAGAAATAATTGGTAATTGGAATTTTGTGGACAAAGATCGTATTGGAATCTGGGGCTGGAGTGGTGGTGGGTCAGGAACCCTGAATGCACTCCTTCGTTATCCCGAGATTTACCATACCGGAATTTCGGTTGCTCCTGTACCCGACCAGCGATTGTATGATGCTGTTTACCAGGAACGATACATGAGAACACCTGCTGAAAATCCGGAAGGTTTTGAAAAGGGATCACCCATCAGCTTTGCCGCTAATCTTTCCGGAAACCTGTTAATCGTCCACGGAACAGGTGATGATAATGTCCATTATCAGGGTACAGAAAAACTGATCAATGAGTTCATTAAACACAACAAAGCCTTCACTATGATGGCCTATCCGAACAGGTCGCATGGAATAGAAGAGAGGGAGGGAACCACCAGACACCTGTATGGTCTGCTGACCCGGTTTTTGCTGACCAATATGCCCCCGGGTCCGAAATAACCAGGGAAGGATATGATGACTTCTTCGCGGAAGGATCATGAGCCCGGAAAGGTACTTTGATGAGTAACTATTCATTTAATATATGAACAAGCTGCCGCCAAGCATATTCAACGATGTCATCGGTCCCGTGATGAGAGGACCGTCCAGCTCACACACTGCCGCATCGGTCCGGATTGGGCAGATGGCAAGGCAAATCCTTAATGATGAGCCATCCAGGGTTTTGACAGAATTCAGCCCGGACGGCTCTCTTGCCACAACCTATGAAAGCCAGGGCTCGGCCATTGGCCTCGCTGCAGGATTGCTGGGCTGGGAAATAACTCATCCTGAAATTCCGGCAGCACTGAAGAAAGCAGAAGAGGGTGGATTGTCCCTGGAATTCAGAATTACCCCGTTCGAAGCTGATCATCCCAATACCTACCGCATCCGTTTGGAAGGAAAAAATGGAGAGAGCATCTCCTTAACAGCCATTTCCCATGGTGGTGGAATTGTTGAGATCAAATCAATCGATGATTTTCAGATTGGTGTATGGGGTGATTTTTATGAGGTTCTTCTGTTCCTGTCAGCACATGCATCACCAGAAGATTATAAAACGAAAATCTATCCGCTGAGTACCGTCGAGAAGGTAACTGCTTTATCTTCCGGGGGACGGAATTTGATACGGGTGCAGCTATCCGCTCCACCCGATCAGGACTGGCTGCTATCCATGCGAAAAATAGCCTCTGTGGATAAGGCCATCGTTCTGGATCCTGTAATGCCTGTCCTTTCATCGAAAGATATTTCGGTTCCGTTCAGCACAGCTTCTGAACTGCTGAACCGTTCAAGGAAGGAAAAACTGGATTTATACCAGGCAGCACTAATCTATGAATGCCAGCGGAGTTCATTGACTGAGAAACAGGTGATCGGGATGATGGAAGAGATCGTAACCCTGCTCAGGGAATCGCTGCAGAAAGGGTTGCAGGGGACAGCGTATGAAGATCGGATACTGGGTTACCAATCGGGGATCTACAGTGATGCTGCCTCGAGTGGCTTGCTTTTGGGCGACCGGTTGATAAACCGGATCATTGGTGCTAATATGGCCATGATGGAAGTGAAAAGCTCCATGGGACTGATTGTGGCTGCCCCAACCGCAGGTTCGTGTGCCGTGCTGCCTGGAACATTAATACCGGTGGCTGAAGAACTGCAGGTGGGCCGGGATGAACTGGTTAAAGCGTTCCTTGCATCCGGTTTGATTGGTGTATTTATAGCTGGACTCTCTACGTTTGCAGCAGAGGAGTGTGGCTGCCAGGCAGAATGTGGATCTGCATCTGGAATGGTTGCCGGTGGTTTGGTGCAAATGAAAGGCGGTACGGTAGAGCAGGGACTGTTTGCAGCATCCATGGCCCTCCAGAATATGATCGGGCTGGTTTGTGATCCGGTTGCCAACAGGGTGGAAGTTCCATGCCTGGGAAAGAATATCCAGGCAAGCTTGAATGGGATCTCATCAGCGAATATGGCACTTGCAGGATTGGATCCCGTTATTCCCCTTGATGAAGTGATCCATGCAATGGATCAGGCAGGGAGATCTATGCCAAGATCTCTCCGTTGCACAGGACTGGGAGGACTTTCGGTTACACCAACATCGAAAAAAATAGAGGAGAGAATGGGGAAGGTTAAAAGTTAAATGTTAAATGTAATACCATAAGCATAGCTATACCACTTTAGGGAAAAGTTAAATGTTTGTGAAATGAAATTCTGAACGGAAGAACTCAACATGAAGCGACTACTGATTTATACAATGGTGTTGATAAGTTATTCTTCACTGACTGCCCAAAGCATTGAAGATTTATCATTTGGCACCGACACAACATTTGAAACAGCGACATGGAATATCGAGTGGTTTCCTAAGAATGATCAAATTACTCTGAATTATGTAATCGATATAATTGAAGCTCTGGATATTGATTTACTGGCAATACAGGAAGTGGATGATACAACCGCCTTTGTACAAATGATTGATAGTCTGAATTCATATGAGGGCTATTTGGAATCCTCCTGGTTTGCCGGTTTAGCTTACATTTACAAACCTGACATCATTCAGGTTAATGACATTTATGAAATATATACCACCTCTCCCTATTGGAGTCCATTTCCCCGATCTCCAATGGTAATGGATTTTACTTTTATGGGTGAACGGATCATCACTATAAATAATCATTTTAAGTGCTGTGGAGATGGTATTCTTGATTTAGGCAATTCCGATGACGAGGAAACAAGAAGGTATTATGCCAGTAATTTATTGAAAGAGTATATCAACACCTATTTCCCCAACGAAAACACAATCGTTTTAGGAGATTTAAATGACGCTTTATCGGATGCTACTGATAATAATGTATTTCAACAGTTCCTGAACGACCAGGAGAATTATTTATTTACCGATTTTGAAATTGCTACTGGTGATGTTTCTGAATGGTCATACCCAACATGGCCTTCACACCTTGATCATATACTTATCTCGAATGAACTATTTGATGAATTTGAGCAGGATGGTTCCCTCATTCAAACCATAAAAATAGATGAATATATCGTTGGCGGTTGGGGGGAATACGAGGATAACATATCAGACCATAGACCCGTAGGGATAAAATTAGTGATGAATCCGAACGTAAGCATTAATAACCTTAAGCATATAGCACCCTATTTTGTTAATTATCCAAATCCTTTTCATTCAATAACTACGTTTTCTTTTAAAGCTTTAAATGGCATAGCTGTAATTGAAATAGTAAACGTAAATGGTCAGGTCGTATTTTTTGAAACAATTCCGGAAGGAAAAACTTCGATTATCTGGAATGCTGAAGGATTACCTGATGGGATTTATTTTGCCCGATTGCTTTTGGATAATTCTGAAGTAGCCA
>CAZXGG010000072.1:0-17269 GCA_964640125.1 uncultured Rikenellaceae bacterium | reverse complement strand
ATTTTGAGACGTTAAATGCAACGTCTTTCTTTAAAAATGCCGAAAAAATGAGCCGAAATGAATATATTTAACCTCTCTTACGGTTTAATAGTAGAGATACAAGAATAGATAACAGGGCGTTATGAAAAAAGCGTTAATATCGGGAATTACAGGACAGGATGGTTCATTCCTTACAGAACTGTTGCTTGATAAAGAATATGAAGTGCACGGAATCATCCGGAGGTCAAGTTCATTCAACACGTTCCGTATTGACCACATCTACAACAATCCGGAAATGCTGAATAAACGGTTTTTCCTGCATTATGGTGATCTGACGGATTCCAGTAACCTGAACCGCCTGGTGGAAAAAATACATCCCGATGAGATCTACAACCTCGGAGCCCAGTCACATGTACAGGTCTCCTTTGAGGTTCCGGAATATACAGCAGAGGTCGATGGCATCGGAACCCTGAGATTTCTTGACGCCATTAAAGAGACCGGTATAAAGACAAGATTTTACCAGGCATCATCTTCTGAACTGTATGGAATGGTGCAGGAAATCCCACAGACAGAAAAAACGCCGTTTTACCCGAGGAGTCCCTATGCAGCAGCAAAATTATATGCCTACTGGATTGTCGTAAATTACCGGGAGGCATATAACCTGTTTGCCTGCAATGGGATCCTGTTCAATCATGAATCCGAGCGGCGTGGAAAAACCTTTGTTACGAGGAAAATATCCGTAGCCGTTGCCAAAATTATGCTGGGGTACCAGGAGAAACTGCTCCTGGGTAATATGGATGCCAAGAGAGACTGGGGGTATGCTCCTGAATATGTGGAAGGCATGTGGAGGATCCTCCAGGTTGATAAACCGGATGACTACGTTCTGGCTACAGGGGAAACCCATACCGTCAGGGAGTTTGTTGAGGAAGCCTTTGGTGTGCTGGGTGAAAAAATTCAGTGGAAAGGAAAAGGTAAAGCAGAAAAGGGGTATCTGGTTTCAAACGGAAAAGAGGTTGTCGGAATAAATCCGCGATATTACAGGCCCACTGAAGTAGACCTTCTGTTGGGGGATGCTACCAAGGCAAAGGAAGAACTGGGATGGGTGCCGAAAACGAAATTTAATGAACTGGTCCAAATCATGGTCAATGCCGATTACAAGAAGATTAGGGAACGAAACTCCAGGTATTGACGGTTTTCTTTTGCAGACTTTGTGATTTTTGCTATTGGCATCCCCATTGGAGTGGCTATAACCTTGTGCTACCAAAACACCAGACGTGAGCTGCCAAATTCACATAAAATCAATTATATAAACGATTTAGCAACACAACGCGGTACTTAAAAAATATATTCTTATGGAATTATCGGATAAAATTTATGTTGCAGGTCACACGGGACTTGTCGGATCAGCCATCATGCGTAATCTCCGCAAAAAGGGATTTAACAATTTCCTTTTGCGGACCATTGAGGAACTTGACCTCACGAATCAGGAACTGGTAAACGGACTATTTGACGAGGGGAAGCCCGACTATGTGATCATTGCTGCAGCCCGGGTTGGCGGTATCATTGCCAACAATACCTACAGGGCACAGTTCCTTTATGATAACCTTCAGATCCAGAACAACATCATTCATGCCGCCTATACACACAGGATAAAAAAACTCCTCTTCCTGGGTTCCTCCTGTATATACCCCAAACTGTCTCCTCAGCCGATGAAAGAGGAATACCTTCTGACGGATGAGCTGGAATACACAAACGAACCGTATGCCATCGCTAAAATTGCAGGGATGAAAATGTGTGAAGCCTATAATATACAGTATGGAACCAATTTTATTTCAGCCATGCCTACCAATCTCTACGGTCCGAATGATAATTATGACCTGGAAAAATCACACGTATTGCCTGCCCTGATCCGGAAACTGCACCTTGGCAAGTGCCTGGAAAAGAACGACTGGAATGGCATCCGGAAAGATTTTACTAACCGGCCTGTGGAAGGTGCAGATGGTGAGGCACCGGATGACAGGATCCTGGAGATCCTGAAAAAATATGGAATATCAGAAACCGCTTCAGGGGTGAAAATTACGCTCTGGGGCACCGGTACTCCCCGCCGGGAATTCCTTCATTCGGATGACCTGGCCGATGCCCTTGTCTTTATCATGAAAAACATTGATTTTCAAGATCTTGCACACGGCGATCAGGTTAAAAACACCCACATCAATATCGGTACAGGAAAGGACCAGACCATTAAGGAACTTGCCGACCTTATCCGGTCAATCGTGGGGTATGAGGGGGAAATTGTATGGGACACTGCCAAACCGGACGGCACACCACAGAAACTGTTGGATGTAAGCAAGATACACAGACTTGGATGGCAAGAAAGCATCAGCCTGAAAGAGGGGATTTCCGGAATCTATCATACCTATTTTGAATAATCCGACATTGGCCGGGTGACCTTCCACAATGTTCCCACCTAATCCCCGGCATGTCACATAGTGATCCCTTCGGGAAATGCCGGGGTAACATATATATAGTTATAGTTCAATAAATTACCCTGGCATTTATACCAGGGGTTTGCGTTCCGTATAACCGCCGGTCCAACTGCATTGCTATTCACTGGGAAAACACTTCATGGACCGGAACACTCCAAACGCACATTAGAACAAAATTTTTTAACCGAAAACTGGAAACCAGGAACCGTAAACTACTTCTCCTTAGGCGGGCACGGTTTAAAAATCACCCCTTTGGTCGTTTTTCCGTCAACCAGTATTCTCAAAGGCTCGTGAAAGCGGATATGACGGATAAATTCATCTTCAAAGAGTGCTTCCTGGCTGTTCAGAAAGTCAAGATCATAATACCCGTCGTTCATGTAGGGATTGATGGTGAAATAGCCCACACGGAACGAGGTCAGGTTTTGAAAAAAATGGGTTCCCTGGCTGGGATCAATCCGGTAATTTTTCAATCCTGCTTCCACAATCACACGAGCCTGGGATATCTGGGGCCAGTTTGTCGGGATACCCAGCCATGGATCGGTAGATCCCCAGCGACCAGGCCCGACCAGGATATAGTTCTTTTTCTCCCGGGCAAACTGTTCATTAATTTTTTCAATGTTCACAGCAATTTTTTTGTTGTGCAAGGCGGAAAACGATTCGGGCTTCACATAAACAAAATCGGAAATATCCGTGAATATCCCGTTTCCAAGGGCTGAAAAAGAGATGATCAATGCATCATCCTGCTTTACATCATCCAGCTTGATGTTGCTTTTCTGATCGGTATCAACTACAGGTCTTATCTGCAGAAAGTTAAATATCCTGGGTGTTCCGGGGGGCGTTTCCATGTTCACTGCAAACTCGATCTCTATGGGATTATTCATCTCCTGCTGTCCCATCTCCAGCAAGTTCCGGAGAATTTCAGCAAGTGGAAAAACGTTATGGGTCAGAATGTTGGTAAAGGTAACGATTCGTTTTCCCGATCCTTGAATGCCATCCCGGATAATGTTGTTATTCAGATCGAAGGTTGACGCAACATAACGCAGGACATTGTCTTTTTCGGCATCCTCCAGTTTCAACTTCAGGATATTGACACCGTCATCCGTTGACGGGACAAAATGAGTAAGGTCCAGATCGAGCGCATAGAAGCTCTTCTGTGTATCCCGCAGTGCCATTTTCGGGGAGGATAGTTGAAGAATTTTTTTCGGATACCTGGGTGAAAACCGGAGTGTAATTCCCCCGTCGACAATGTATTTCCCAAGACCCAGGGCAACCGATACAATGCCATCCTGTGGCTTCTCCTGGCCGATCGGATAGAAGTTGATTGAGCGCGCAACCCCGGAAAAGGTCGGATAGAATGTATGCTCGTGTTTATTCCCGCAGACCTCCTGAAGGACAATCCCCATCTTTTCCTCATCGATCACGTTCGCCGTGGCGGTCATGTATGCTTTGCTGCTCTTGTAGTAAACTGATGCATACACCTCCTTGATGGCTGAAGAGATGTGGTTCACCATCGCCTTGTTGTCCGGGGTCCGGGGGATCATATAGGTGGAATAGATCCCTGCAAAGGGTTGATAGTGGGAATCCTCAAGCTTGCTGGAGGACCTTATGGCAATGGGATTGTACCGGGAAACCTCGAGGAAAGCGAGGACATCCTTGCAGACCCAGGCCGGCAACTCGGCTTTTACAAAATGGTCGAGGATCTGTTTATCATCCATGTCGGAAAGACCTATTTTGTACAGATCATTCTTCTCCATAAACTCATCAAACACATCCGTACTCAGGACCACCGTTCTTGGAATGGTAATGATCACATCCTGGAATCGATTGAAGAGCCCGTGCTTTTTAATCATGGTATTGATGAATGCCAGCCCCCTGGCCTTGCCACCGATCGACCCGTCACCGATTCTTGAAAAGATCAGGTATTCATCGAAACTGCTCTTGTCGAATTTGGCGATAATCCCTCTCCCCTTACCGAACCGGAAACTGGAGATCGCCACATAGATGAACCGCCTGATTTCATCCAGCGAATCAAAATCCTCACGTTGCAGGTATTTAAACATCTGGGCAATCGGAAAGAGTGCACGGGCATTCAACCATTTCGAGAAGTCATTCCTGCTGGTATGGTATTCCAGCGAATTATCCGGCAGGGTCAGTAATTTTTGCTGAAATTCCTGCAGGTCATTTGCCCGGTCGATCTCCTTCAGCGAGTCAGGATCCCTGAAAATAAAGGGTCCGAATGCAAGATTTTTAATGATGAAGTTGCGTAGCTCAATGGACAGGGATTTTGAGTATTTATGGATGAATCCGGCATTCAGGTTGTCTGCAATCTCCTTGAATTTAAGATTGGATGATTGCAGAAGAAAAGGAATATTCGGATCCTCTATCTTCACTTTTTCACACAGGCTAATTCCTGCTTTCGGGTCTTTTACTCCCTCCCTCTTGTAGTTGATATCAGAGATCACACCCAGCAGGTTGTATTTGTATTTTTCATAAAGAGCAATGGCTTCTTCGTATGAGGTTGCCAGCAGGATCTTGGGCCGCCCTCTCAACCGGAGCATCTGCTGGTGCTCATTCAATGCTTCGTGCTGAAATTCATGGGATTGCTGAAGAACGATCTTGTAGAGGTTAGGCAGGTAGGTTGAAACATAACGGATGGAATCTTCCACCAGCAGAATGGTCTGAACACCAATTTTTTCAATGTCGTACTCGGCATTCATCTTGTCCTCGATCAGTTTGATAATTGCCAGCAGCAGGTCTGCATTTCCCAGCCAGCAGAATACGTAGTCGATTCCGCTGAGGTCTTCCTTCTCCAGCCTCAATGACACCTCCCTGGAGAAATAGGTCAGCACAACAATGGGGATCTCAGGATACTTCTCTTTTAATTGCTTCGCCAGTTCAAATGTATCGATACTGCCGACACGCATCATCAGTATGATCAGGTCGATGTTTTCATCTTCCAGTGTACGGAAGGCTTTTCCAGCGGTATCAACCTGGAGAAAAATGGGAGGATACCGGAGGTTGAGGGAGACATATTCGTTGAATATCTGTTCATCGATCCTGCCATCCTCTTCCAGCATGTAGGCATCGTAATTGCTGGATACCAGCAATACCTTGTGAATCCGTGTCTGCATCAGCAGATTAAAGGAGGTGTCGCTGAAATCGTACTTTTGAACTTCAAGAAAACCTTCAATGAGTGCCATGAATGTGTATGTCTGTTTTACCTGTTTTCATTCATTCCCTTCTTCCCCCCCAAATAAATAAACTAATTGATAAGACTTATTTATCATATGTGTATAACTATCCCCCTTGAGGGGGAATCATAGGGGGTGGAATTACCTTGAGCTAGGTTTATTACAGTTTTTTCAATTTTGTGCAGCACCAAATCAATCCTGTTTAGAACCTCTTCATCACGGAATCGTAAGACGGTAAATCCCAATGCTCTTAACTTCTCTTCTTTTATTTCATCCTGCATTATGATCTTTTCATCCAAATGGGTTATTCCATCCACCTCAATAACCAAATTTACATCTTTGCATATAAAGTCTACAATATAATCTAAAACGGGTCTTTGCCTGGAGAATGAATATCCCTTCATTTTTTTTGCCTTCAATCCGTATTTCCAAAGACAAGCTTCTGCTTTTGTCATATTCTTCCGCAAAGCTCTCGCTAGTGGTTTTAGTTTTTTATTATAATACCAGTTGTTATTTGGACCTGCTGTTTCCATATATCTTGTTTCTCTTTGTTCCACCCCCGTCCCGACAAGTTAAATCGTCGGGACACCCCCTTATAGGGGGATATTTCAATAAAATAATCTCGCATAAAGTTTCAATCTATGATGGACTCCCCGGCACTGCTATGCCCAGGGTGACCATCCCTAAAATTGTAGAATCCAACCTAAAGTTAACGGTTTTTCTTCGATTGATACCATTTTCACTCTACCCGCCAGGATAAGCCCCCCCAAAAATATTGTTTTTCGAAAAAAAAAGCCCATTTTTACTATGGATTACAAACAGGCAATCCGAAAACGCAGCACGATGGTTTATTTAACCCGCCGGGAACGATTTAATGCCGCCCATCGGTTATTCAGGGAAGAGTGGTCAGATGAGAAAAACCTGGAGGTATTCGGTAAATGCTCCAATCCCAACTGGCATGGACACAATTACGTGCTGTATGTTACGGTGAAAGGGGAGATCAAGCCGGAAATCGGGTATGTGGTAAACCTGAAAACCCTCAGTGAGCTGATCCGGGCCCATGTGATCGAGAAGCTGGATCACCGGAACATCAATCTGGAAGTAGACTTTATGAAGGGGAAGATTGCCTCAACAGAGAACATTGCCATCGCGATATGGGAGGAGCTGGATCCTCACATCAGGAAACTGGGAATTGAGCTTCACCGGATCCGGATCGAGGAGACAGAGAATAATTTTGTTGAATATTTTGGAAAATAACACTGCCAGGACATGGAAGTAATTAATAACGGATACGGAAAAAACACCGACAAGGGATATTCGAGAGTAGACCGCTGGAACGATAAATCGACCCGGGAATTAGCCGAAATGTATAAAGAGATACTCCGGGTAATAGGAGAGGATCCTGACCGGCACGGACTGGAAGATACACCCCAGCGGGTAGCAAAATCAATACAATACATGACACAGGGCTACCAGGTTGATCCTTATGAGATCCTTTCAATGGCGAAGTTTAAAGAAGAGTATCAGCAGATGGTTATTGTTAAGGATATTGAGATCTATTCGATGTGTGAGCACCACATGATCCCTTTTTTCGGAAAAGCCCACATCGCCTATATACCCGATCACCACATCACCGGATTGAGCAAGATCGCCCGTGTGGCAGAAGCCTTTTCAAGGAGGTTACAGGTGCAGGAGCGGCTTACAACACAGATCCGGGATTGCATTCAGGAGACCCTTGAACCGCTGGGCGTGGGTGTGGTTATTGAAGCCCAGCACCTCTGCATGATGATGAGGGGAGTGCAGAAACAAAACTCGGTAACTACCACATCAGCGTTTACCGGGGAGTTTCTCAAGGATCCCACCCGCGAGGAGTTTATTCACATCATTGGTTCAAAGCTGCACTAAACGCCGGAACCGACCGCTCCACCTTTTTCACCAGTCCCTGCAATACCTGGCCGGGACCCACTTCAATGAATGATGTTGCACCCTCTTTCAGCATGTGCCTTACCGTCTGGGTCCATAGCACGGGAGAGATCAGTTGCTGAATCAGGTTTTTCCGTATCTCATCCGGATCCGTGGTTGCCCTGGCAGTGTAATTCTGGTAAACAGGGCAGGTGGGATCGGAAAAACGGGTCTCATATATCGCCTCTTCCAGCTCCTGCTTTGCCGATTCCATTAGCGGGGAATGGAATGCTCCCCCGACCATCAATCGCACCACACGCCGGGCTTCCAGCTCCTCGAGCTTCTTCATTGCTATTTCAACACCCCTGGCCGAGCCGGAAATCACCAGCTGCCCTGGACTGTTATAATTTGCCGGCACTACGATCTCGTCAATCGCCTCACAGACCTGTTCAACAAGGTGATCCTCCAGACCGATCACTGCCGCCATGGTGGAGGGTTCCTTCTCACAGGCTTTCTGCATTGCCATCGCCCTTTTTGATACCAGGGTCAACCCATCGGTAAAGGTGAGTGACCGGTTGGCAACCAGTGCCGAAAACTCACCCAGCGAATGTCCGGCTACCATGTCCGGATCAAACTCCTTCCCAAGAACGGTTGCCAGGATGGTTGAATGAAGGAAAATGGCAGGTTGTGTCACCCGTGTTTGCTTCAGCTCCTCTTCTGTACCGGAAAACATGATGTCCGTTATCCGAAATCCCAGGATGTCGTTAGCCTGTTCAAAAAGCTCTCTGGCAACCGGAGACCGTTCATACAGATCCTTGCCCATTCCGGGAAATTGTGCCCCCTGCCCGGGGAAGATGTATGCTTTCATGATGTCTGTATCTCGTTAAAAACAGGCTACAAAAATAGCAATTGGTATCTATTTTGGAAACGTTCACGGGCGGGAATTTTAGGGCGGTCCGATAATGCATCGGAATTTCACGCATGTAGAGACGCGATTAATCGCGTCTCTACGTTGGTAACACCCTCTTTGTCAGGATAATCAACGCATAAAAATCCGGTTTTTCGAGGATATTGATATTTTCAGCCCTAAAGGGCGCAAGATAATAGCCCAGGGTAACCGATTAACGAAATCCGCAATTAACTATTGACATTTCACAACAATTCTCGTAACTTTACTTGTTCTATCCATCGGGAATACCAAAACCCGAAAAACGTGTAACCAACAACACGACATAATGAAAACAAAATTCTACACAACAGTACGGCCAATGGCCCTGACTATCGTATGCCTTATTCTCTGTGCTCAGCTGGCGCTGGCACAACCCGACAGGATATACGGACCCATGGATCCTCCGCCAAGGGGCATCATGACAACCTTCACCGGCAGCGGCCCGAACGATGGCCAGGTCGGTATACCCGGGGGGAAGACCTGTACTTTCCAGAACTGCGACCTGTCAGCCACCACCACCGTCTATTTCAGCATTCTGAACAATGAGGTGAAAGCCTCGATGGATGGCTGTTCCTACAGCGGCAGTGAAGTGATGACCTACCAGGCAGGCCAGTCAAACCTGAACGGTGGTGTGGCCATCTGGCAGGGATCAACCTATATCCCGCTCTGGAACAATGTCTCGTCTTATATAATCTATGGACGGAATATCCGGTTTATCATGACTGTCACCGATGGAAGCGGAACACCCGTTCCGCTGGTTTCTGCCGCATCGCTCGGACTTCCACCCAATTGCGGAGCAGTAGCGCCGATCACCGATCCCGATCAGGTGTTAAGGGTGAGAATGGAGATCCAGACCTACTACGGCAGCTGGCAACCTATCCTCACCTATTATAATGATGAGGCGCAGCATACTCCGTCAGGCAACCAGGTGTGCACCAGCATCGACTGGGGATTTTACTGGGTAAACAGCCCACCGCAACTTACCATCAAGATGCCGCTCGCGGTTGATGAGGGCTCATCGGCAACCATTACCTCCACACACCTCCAGGCAATCGACGTGGAAAGCGGACCCAGTCAGGTCTATTTTGTGAGCGACCCGGACGATGAGACTGTCCTTCCCGAACACGGGGTATTGAAACGGGCAGGTATCTTGGTACCGCATGGAGGATCCTTCAGCGTTGCCGATGTCAACAACAACCTGATAACCTACGAGCACGATGGTAGCGAATCGACGGACGATGGGTTCGTCTTCAAGGTGAAAGATGGCGACGGAGCCTATGCCTCCGATGCCGGGTTTGAACTGTTCCAGTTCAACATCAATATCTCGCCGGTCAACGACCCGCCGGTGGCACACCCGGATGCCATCTCCTGGCCCATGAACCTCTCCTTTGTGGATACACTCACCGGGACCGATCCTGATTCTTCACCGCTGGAATACGTCATATCCACCAACGGTAAGCTGGGTACGGCAACCCTCATTGATGATGCCATTGGTAATTTCGAGTACGTGCCCATACAGGATGCCATCGGGAACGATACCCTCTATTTTAAGGTGTCCGATGGGGAATACACCTCCGACTCCGCCATGTTCATCGTTATCCTCTATAACACACCACCGGTCGTTGAGAAAGATACCATCCAGACCTGGGAGGATACACCCGTTTCCGGTATCCTCACCGGGACGGATTTCGATTATCAGTCGCTGGTCTATCGCCTGGTCGACCTTCCATCCCTCGGTACGGTGGAGCTCACCGATAGCGTAAGCGGCGACTTTACCTATACACCAACCGAGGATCTGTTTGGCGAAGATTTCTTCAGCTACCTGGCGTATGACGGGTATGATGTTTCAGCAGTGGATACCATCACGATCGATATCCGGCCCAACATCGATGTCGGCGACCTGATCGTTGCCGGGAAGAACGGGCTGATCCTGCTCGATACACTGAACCAGCAGCAGGCAGTGATCTCTTCCGGCGATAACTTCCTTGGCATCCGCTATGTCCGTCCGGAAGCATCTGGCGACCTGCTGGTCATGGATATGATGAACGGATTGATCCGTGTCGATCCCGTTACCGGCGAACAGACCGTCGTCTCTGCAAGCACCAATTTCAGCACCCCGCCTCCCGGTGTTTCAGGCATTGCCATGGAGAAATCGGGGGATGTCGTGGTGGCTGACGGTGCCAACGGGATTGTCCGGGTTGATGTTACTACGGGCAATGTGACCACCGTTTCATCCGGCGGAGAACTGACCTTCCCCTTTGGCGTAACAGTCGACTTCGATGGCAATATCTTCGTCTCCGATGCGGGTACCTTTATGGGTGGAACGAGCAAGATCCTGAAGATCGATCCGGTGACCGGCGACCAGACCGTGATCTCCTCCGGAGACTCGCTGCAGATCAGCCTGGGAATAACCTTTGACCATTCCGGTGATCTGCTGGTCCTCGAATCACGGACGCTTGCCAGCGGAGCGTACGACATGATCCTCCGGGTGGATACGGCATCCGGTGAACAGACCGTGGTCACTACAGACGACCACCTGAGTGGTCCTACCGATCTGACGGTAAACAGGGCAGGGGAGATCCTTTCGGTGAATGCTATCGACGGCAACATCGTCCTGACCGATCCGGTAACCGGAAACCAGGTACTCTATGCCACCGGCGGATACCTGGCTGAAGGATGGGGTGTCTACCTTGTTCCCGAGCCCAACCATGCACCGGTATTAGTCAACCCGATTACTGACCAGGAGACGGATGAGGATGCACTGTTTGAATTCACCCTCGCAGGGAATGTCTTTACTGATGAAGATCCCGGGGATGTACTGACCTGGATGGCTACCCTGTCCGACGACAGCAGCCTGCCCGCGTGGCTGACCTTCGATCCGGAGACGCTGCTCTTCAGCGGCACACCGGAGAATGGCGATGTCGGTACCATTGAGATCAAGGTGACCGTCACTGACAGGGGTGAAGCATCGGCCTCCGACCTCTTCCTGCTGACCGTGAATAACACGAATGATCCGCCCATCCTGGTGTCGGAGATCGCGGATGTTAATGCACAGGCGAAAGTGGTGTTCAGCTATATCTTCCCCGAAGGGACCTTTGTGGATGATGATCCCGGCGATCAGATAACCTATTCGGCTGAGGCGCTGCTCTTTGGCGGAGGATTGCCCACATGGCTCTCCTTTGACGGGCTCATGCGTAAATTTACCGGTACGCCTGCACCCGAAGATGTCGGCACGTACAATATTGTGGTCACGGCAACCGATAACAGCATGATGACGACAACCGACACGTTCGACATTGTGGTATCGCCCCATTCGGGGATCATTGATGAGGCGGACGGACTGAACCTGAGGATCTATCCCAACCCGAGCGAAGGTGTGTTCCATGTTGACATGCAGCTAAGCGAGATGCAGAACATCGAGCTCCGCGTCCTCACCCTCACCGGCCAGCTCATCTGGCATCAGAAGCACGCCGGCCAGGTTGGGGAGATGAGGTATACCGTTGATGTGAAAGGAAAAGGGGTTTATAATCTTGAGATAATTCATAATAAGGGAATTATTACAAAGAGGATAGTGGTTTACTAAAATGCCTCTCCCGTAGGGATGCCTTTGGGACATCCCTACGGGATAAGTTGATAAGAGAATTGGAAGTTAAATGTTAATTGTGCCGTACGCCAACTCCACCAGTAGGAGGATACGTCGTGCAAAGCTTTAGCGAAGTCGTGGACTGAGGGCCTGTTTCTCTCACTTCTTATACCAATACTCGTACCGCGAACTGCCATCAACACATTTCCTGCCCACAGTTGCCTATTTAATCTCAAATGTTGTTCCGCTGTTAAACAGGTCTTCCATCGTTTTGATATTCGATTTGGCCTGGACTTTTTTGATCTGTTCAGCGACACTTGTTTCGTAGGTAGGGGCCTGCACATTTCGGATAACACCCAGGGCAACCGGGTAGTTGGGGTGTCTCATGTTGGCAAGCATCATGTGGATACCGGGATTGTTTTCGTTGGAACGGTGTACCAGGATATCCTCTTCCTTCACGCCATCCTTACCGATATCCACCACCTTCAATTTTATTCCGTCCAGGATAATCCCCTTATCCCGGTTTTTACCAAAAATCATCGGTTCACCGTGTTTCAGGATCAACTGACGATCATCCTTAAACTCCTTATCGGTTACCTCGGCATGGGTTTTATCGTTATAGATAACGCAGTTCTGAAGGATCTCAACCACGGATGTTCCATCATGCTTACCAGCTTGAATCAATATTTCCGTGGTAAGTTTCACGTTGTTATCCACCGAGCGGGCAAAGAACTTTCCCTGGGAACCAATCACCAGTTCTGCCGGATGGAAGGGTGATTCCACTGTACCATACGGAGATGTATAGGTATGGGCTCCTTTTTTGGAGGTGGGTGAATACTGTCCTTTGGTCAGTCCGTATATCTCATTGTTGAAGATGATGATATTGAGGCCCATGTTTCTTCTGATGGTATGGATAAAATGATTCCCTCCAATGGCAAGGGCATCTCCATCTCCTGTCATGATCCAGACGCTGAGGTTTGGATTGGTTACTTTGGTGCCGGATGATATGGCCGCAGCCCGTCCATGGATGCTATGGATGCCATAGGTATCCATATAATAGGGGAACCTGGAGGAGCAACCGATGCCTGATATAAAAACAAAGTCCTCTTTTTTTATTCCGAGTTCAGGCAGTGCTTTCTGGACAGCAGCCAGTATCGCGTGATTGCCGCATCCGGCACACCACCGTATCTGCTGGTCACTTTTCAGATCCTGTGCTGTGAGTTTTGCTTGGTTTTCAGCCATGGCTATTTCTCCTCTATAACATTTATGAACTTTTCTTTTAATTCTTCTACCGTAAAGGGCATTCCCTGTATTTTATTGAACTGCAGGTACCGGAAATCCTGGTAATTAAACCGCAGGTAGTTGGCAAATTGTCCCAGGTTGTTTTCACACACAATAATTTTTTTGAATTTGCCAAACACGTCAGCCACGTTTTTCGGAAGGGGTCTGATGTAGGCAAACTGTGCAAGTCCGATTTTATATTTTTCCTGCAGCACTTCTCTGACGGCTGTTAGCAGGTGTCCGTATGTTCCACCCCAGCCAACGACCAGGAGATCTCCGGTTTGTTCCCCGAAAACCTCAAGGTCCGGGACATCTTTCACGATGCGGTTAATTTTTTCTTCCCTCATTTCAACCATTTTCTGGTGGTTGAGCGGATCATGAGAGACGCTGCCTGTTATGGCATCCTTCTCCAATCCACCAATCCGGTGTTCCAGTCCTTTAGTCCCGGGTATTGCCCATGGTCGCACCAGTGTTTCAGGATTACGTTCAAAGGGTTTCCAGTCTTTCACCGCTTTAAACACCCGGGGAGGATGAATTTCCGGAAGCTCCTCCATGCTGATGATTCTCCAGAGTTCGGATCCATTACCCAGGTATCCTTCGGTAAGGAGGATTACGGGAGTCATGTGTTCAAGTGCGATCTTCGCAGCATAAAAAGCATAGTAAAAGCAATTCGACGGCGTGGTTGCTGCCAGTACGGGCAGCGGGCATTCCCCATTCCGCCCATAGAGTGCCTGCCAGAGATCAGATTGTTCCGATTTGGTTGGAAGACCCGTTGACGGACCGCCTCGCTGAACATCCACGATCACAAGGGGTATTTCGATCATAACAGCGAGTCCGAGTGCTTCCGATTTCAGTGCCAATCCCGGGCCGGAAGTGTTGCAAACTCCCAGTGCACCGGCAAAACTGGCACCAATGGATGCGCATACAGCGGCTATTTCATCTTCAGCCTGAAAAGATTTCACACCGAGATCTTTTCGCGCGGAGAGTTCTTCCAGGACATGGGTAGCCGGTGTGATGGGGTACGATCCGATGAACAGATCCAGATTTGCTTTTTTTGCCGCTGCAAGCAACCCCCATGCAGAAGCCTTGTTCCCATTCAGATTGGTGTACCGTCCCTTTTGGATCTCAGCCGGAGGTACCTTATACACATTGGCAAGCACCTCGGTCGTCTCAGCATAATAATACCCGGCATGCAAAACCCTGGTATTTGCTTCCACGATCAGTGGACTTTTTTTGAACTTCTCCTTGAAAAAATTCTCCGTATACTCCAAGGATTGATCGAGTATCCAGTAGACTATACCCAGAGCGAACATGTTTCTGGTCCTGAGTATACTTTTTGTATCCAATCCCACTTCCTTCAGTGTTTCCCTGACCAGGGAGGCGATGGGTGGATCCACTAATGTAAAACCGTTCAGATCATTGTTATTCAACGGGTTTTCTTTGTAACCGGCTTTTTCCAGCGATTTCTCATCGAAATTATCCCTGTCAACGATGATGATCGCACCAGGTTTGACCCACTTCAGGTTTGCCTTCAGGGCGGCAGGGTTCATGGCAACAAGTATGTCGGCATAATCGCCGGGGGTGTTCACCAGAGCATGGCCAATGTTCGCGTTAAATCCGGAAATACCTCCAAGGGTACCTGCGGGGGCCCTCACCTCTGCCGGGTAGTCGGGAAAGGTTGAAAGGTCATTTCCAAACAGTGCTGCCGTATCGGAAAAGAGGGTGCCGGTTAACTGCATGCCATCGCCGGAATCACCCGAAAAGCGAATTGCAATTCGCTCACGTTCAATAACCTGTGGATTTTTACTCATGTTTTTTTTGAGTCTGTCAGTTACTTACAAAAAAAAGTAAGGATAAAGTGAATGCATATAAAAACCCTTCTGTTTTCATATGCATTAAATTTTCTCTCAGAGCTAACGATCAGTGGTTCGATAACAAACGTATGATGATACAAAATTAGCATTTTAATCGTTGAGCAAACCATATAAAAACATATTTTTCAACACACGGTTGTTAGAAACGGTGGAAATTCAATGTTTGCCACAGGCATGCCTACGGCACAACGCTCAATATTTGAAATTATGCATACCCCAAAGGCAATCGTACTTTCCGTAAGTATTATTAATTAAGAAAGTTATTGTGTTAGTAGGTTATTAAGTTATTGAGTACATTGATGTTAGTCTTTAGCTTTACGGTATTTCAGGCAATTCAGACATTCAAGACATTTTGCCGTAGGTTACAAGGAACGCGAGCCCCTGGCATAAATGCCAGGGTAATTTATTGAACTATAACTATATATATGTTACCCCAGCATTTCCCGAAGGGGTCACTATGTGACAAGCCGGGGTGTACTTTACGCAAGACATAATCGCCGGAACTGCAATGTTGTTTGAAAAACCATACCTTTCATTTCGTTTACAGCCACTAAAGTGACTCCTGCCTGCCCTCCTTCGGCGGGTGAACCGGCAGGCAAGGCGGCAGGCTGGCGGCAGGCAGGGCCTATTGTCATTTAGTCTGCCATAGGCATGGCTACGCCACTTCCGGGATATTTCATTTGAATAATATTCAATATACCTCAATTATCCTGGAAAGGCATCTCTCCCCCTCACACAACTCCCAATTCACGTCGGGCGATCAGGGTTTGGGTAACTCCCCTGCTGATCATGAACAGGATCAATGCCAGCCAGAGTCCATGATTAAACAGAAAGGGTCTGGCTACAAAATAAACGGGCAGGAACACCAGCAGGGTGGAGATTAACATGCTGTTTCTCATTCCTTTGGATGCGGTAGCACCGATGAAGATCCCATCCCATAAAAATGCAGAGAAGGTAACCAGCGGAATAAGTGCAATCCAGAAAAGGTACGGTTTGACTTGTTCGATTACTGCTGAATTGTTTGTCAGAAGCCAGATGATCTTTTCACCTCCGAACAGGTAGGTAAGTGTAAACGGAATGCTGATACCCAGCCCCCAGTAAAAAAGATACCGGATGGTGGTTGTTAGCCGGTTCCTGTTTCCTTCTCCGATGTATTTGCCAACCAGGGCTTCCGCTGCATAGGCAAATCCATCAATCAGATAGGAAAAAATCATGAAATATTGCAACAGGAGGGTGTTTACGGCAAGGATAATATCATCCTGACGGGCAGATCGTGAAGTAAAGAAAGAAAAGACAAAAATCAGGCAGAGGGTACGGATAAAGATATCACGGTTCACCAGGAAGAATCGTTTCAAAGCCATCCACTCCACCATTTCCCGGTAGATCCAGTATGAAACAAACTTCCAGTATTTTATGGCAAAAAACCCCACACCGGTGATCAGTCCGCCATACTGTGCCAGCACGGTGCCAAGGGCTACCCCATCCGATTTCATTCCCAGGACCAATACAAAGAATAGACTAAAGAGGATATTCAGAAGGTTTACAACAATGGCAATGATCATTGGTATTTTTGCATTTTGCATTCCCAGGTACCATCCCGTCAGGGAATAGAGGGCAAGGGTTGCCGGTGCTGCCCAGATGCGGATCCTGAAGTATTCTGCTGCAAGGGATTCAACCTCTGTACTCCCCCTGATCACAACGAAACTCAGTAATTCAATAGGTTTCTGGAGAAGCAGAAGAAGTACCGCACCACTTAATCCCACCAGCATGGAACGGGATAGTATCAAGATGCTCTCTTTTTTATCCTGCCTGCCATACGCCTGAGCTGTAAACCCGCTGGTTCCCATACGCAGGAATCCGAATCCCCAGTAAAGGATATTGAAGATCATACCACCCAGGGCAATTGCCCCGATGTAGAGCTCCGATTCAAGATGACCCACCAGTGCCAGATCAACCATGCCGAGCAAAGGAATGGTGATGTTGGCAATGATGTTTGGAATTGCCAGGTTGAGGATCTCCCGGTT
>CAZXGG010000071.1:0-17306 GCA_964640125.1 uncultured Rikenellaceae bacterium | reverse complement strand
ACAAGCGCAGATAGTGGCACTGTTGCCTTCCGGTCCATATATCGATTTCCCGTTGTCCAAAGGACTCCTTCGGAGAAGAAAGATTGTAGTTGGACCGGGGATTTTTGTCTGCACGTATACTACAAATATCCGACCCCGATGGGGTCGAATACACCTCTGGGGTACCTGATGTCATTAAACCAGAGACAATTAGAATACAAAAAAACCCGCAACCAGATGGCATGGAGCAAAGAGAAAAGGTGAATATCGAACACCGAACAAGGAACGCCGATTTAAGAAGTAAATCTAAAATCATAAATCGTTAATCGATATTCATGAATCAATTTAGTTATTGTGTAAGCCACCCTTCCACCTCTTCCGGACTCAATCCCAAATGAAATCTCTATTCATATTTTAAAGTAGTTGCCGGGTTCTTCCGGGCAGATCGCAGTGCATGAATACTCACCGTGATCACAGTTACCACAATGATAATTAGGGCAGATATAACGTAAGGAAATACTCCCATTTCAGTTTTATATACAAATCCCTTTAACCAGGAATGCATGATAAAATAGGATACTGGAATGGCTACAATTACTGCTATCAACACAAGGCGGGTATACTCATACGATTGCAAGATGACCATTTGAAGGATGGTTGCCCCAAATACCTTTCGAATACCAATCTCTTTTGTCCGCAGCGTAGCTGAAAAAGCAGCCAGGCCGAACAATCCCAGGATCGCAATGATGATCGACAGCAAAGTAAAACGGAAAAACATACGGGTGAAATCTTCTTCCTTTTCAAACAGATCACGGAACGATTCATCGAAAAAAGTATATTCAAACGGGATGCCTTCGTTTATTTCCAGCCATTTTGCTTCAATGGCTTCAATTGCTTCACTGAGATTTTCGGGGCTTATTTTAATGGATAGCACACTGTTCATATCCGGCCGGTACAATAATATTATCGGTTCAATATGATGCCGGAAGGAAGTGAAATGAAAATCTTTTACCACACCAAGGATCTGTACCTGGCGATCGCCTCCAAACACTATCTTTTTATTCAGACCACTTTCCCACCCAATGGCTTTAACGAGGGCTTCATTGACAAGGATGGGAGCAGGTTCCTGGCTCATGTCTTCGCGAAAATTTTCGCCTTCCACGATCTCCATGTGCATCAGGGGGATGAAATTTTCGTTCACCGAAACGATGCTGACAATCCAGTCCTCGTCCTCCATGGCTCCTTCAGGTACGATACCAGTCCTTCCATATCCCCATCCGGGCATCGATCCTGAAGTGGCGAACAGTTCTATTCCCGGAATATCCTCAAAGCTTGCTTTTAATGCTTCATAACTGTCGCGTACTTCAGGGGTCATCCGAATCGTGATTATTTGCTTATCATTGAATCCTTTATCCTTGCTGAGTGAATATTGCAACTGTTTGGTGACGATGATTGTGCCTGCAATCATTACAAACGTTGCGATAAACTGAAGGGTAACCAGGGCTCTTCGTAACAACCATCCTTTTTTTCCCGAAACCAACTCCCCTTTCAATACCACATGAGGACGAAAAGCACTCAATATTACTGCAGGATAAGCACCGGAAAACAATCCCAAAATGATGATCAGCAGAATAAGCAAAAGAAAAGATAAGGGGTAACTGAACATATAGGCAAAAACCGATCTCTCGATGATCGGGAAAAACCGGTTAATAACTTCTGTAATAACCAGGGCAATTACCACTGAGAAAAAAACCTGCAGGGTTGCTTCAGAAAGATGCTGGATGATCAGTTGCCTTTTATTTGAACCCGCAACTTTTCGAATACCTACCTCCCTGGCCCTGCGGGAAGAGTAAGCAATTGTGAGATTCAGGTAATTGAAGCTGGCAATTAGAAGAATGATAACAGCAATAAGGGAAAGCGTTCGGACATACCCGATATTGCCTTTATTCTGATTGAACCGGTCAAACAGGACGTCTTTGGAATAGAGATGAACTTCAGGTAAGGGTTGAAGCGTAGCCTTCCAGACATCCCGAACATCATTCCGGCGCATCAAAGAATCCATCTCAACAATGATCTGGTCTGCATTCTCAGGATGACTTAACAGGGCATATTCAACCATGGAAATGTTGTCCCAGGCATTCAGGTACTGGATGAAATTCGTATCAGACGGAGACGGATTGATGGAAGCGACAATATCGAATTTTATATGACCGGGTCTTGTTTCGTCTTTCAGAATCCCTGTCACTTCAAGATTGTCAGTCCCGCCTGCCGAAAACATTTTACCCATTGCTTCCTCTTCTCCAAATATTTTTTTTGCCATGGTTTCCGTCAATACGGCAGTATTCGGTTTTTCAAGACACGCATTTCTGTCTCCTTCCTTCAGTTCAAAATCGAAAAGATAAAAAAAACTGGGTTCAGTATAGATCATGTCTTCGGAATAGAGGATATTCTCTTCGTACCGGACAAGTGCTCTGCCCTGCAATGCAATCCGTACAACTTCTTCAACACCAGGGATCTCCCTTTTCATATTGGGTGCCAGGGCAGGTATCGTGATTCCCACATAATTGTTGCTTATCCCCAGGGCTTCATCAATGGATAGAATTTTAAATATCTGATCGCTTCGCTCATGAAACCGGTCATAACTCAATTCATGATGGACATAAAGAAAAATCAGGAAACTGCTTACTATCCCAACAGTTAATCCAAGAAAATTTAACAGGGAAGTAGTTCTGTTGCGGATGTACGAGCGCAGGGCAATAATGAAATAATTTCGGATCATGACATACGAAATAATCGGTTAATGAAAATAAACAATACGGTTATCAACCCTGATTACCCAACACCCAAATGATAGAAAAGCAACCCCCTTCCAAAAGTTTTTAATTGGTGGCGTTAATAAAGTCAACCAGTTCAATCAAATCATTGGTCTTGTAGAGTGATATCTTCTTTTCCTTCATATAGCGAGAAATTTCTTCCTCATGCGATGGGATTAATTCCAGGATGAACTTCTTTTTACGTTTTAGTTTTACCGGTATTTCTCCACTTATTGCGAGATAGTAAGTATCGGGTTCCTTTCTTAATTCTGCCTCGGTTGCCGGTTCATAAGCACCTGCTCCAACTGAGGGTATGTAAGTTATCCTGTGCTTCAAAAGCAAAAGACACTCCTCACCTGCAATTACTTTAAAGAAACCGGAGGATTCCTGAGGCAGATCAGATGATCCGAAGAATACATACTCAGACCTCCCCAGGATAATTCGTGACATTTTTTCCGGAACCGTAAACACCCGGATCCCCTGGGTAGTTTCAAATTCAAGTTCATCGTCATAAATATTCAGGCGAAGATCCAGCTCCACGGTTTCGCCATTCCTTAGTTTGATTTCTCCGCTTTCAAATGCTTCATCCAGGTAGGGAGAACCTTTTAAATCTTCGTACTTAAAGGAGGCACTTCTTCCGTATTGTGAAGCAAACTGCTCTATCTTCTCTACTGAGGTTTCCTGGGCAGGAGCGGAAGAAACCATAACAACACACAGGATGATCAGAAAACTAATCCATCTCATTTTTTTTGGATTTTTGATAAATATATCCCTTCTCAATTTTCATGCCGCCAAATATATGTTATTAAAAAATAAAACTTTATGATTTTTGAGGGTAATTACAATTTGTCTAAAATGGAACACAAAGTGCACGGAGACGGACGGTTTAGTCCCTATTCTTTTGTGGCTGGAGAATACCGGTCCATGAAGCGCTTTCCGTTTGAAGAAGGTTTGTAGTTGGACCGGGCATTACTGTAAGCAACGTAAGCCCCTGGCATTAATGCCAGGATAATTCATTGATATATAGCAATATATATATTACCCCGGCATTTTCCCATAAGGGATCGCTATGCGAATGCCTGGGGTTGTTCATTTTTAGACCCTTTCAGGATCAAACAATGATGATAAGAATAGATAGACAAAAAAACCACAAAATAAGGGGGTGTATCAAAAGTCCAGAAAATCGTCATTCTGAATTTATTTCAGAATCTTAATCTATTGTTAATCAGAATTATGAGATCCTGAAACAAGTTCAGGATGACTGAAAAATCGACTTTTGATACACCCCCTTATTTTTTTTACCTGGCACCCAGAAATCACCCCGCTCATCTCTCACTACTCATCTCTCACTACTCATCTCTCACTATTCACCTCTCCTGACTGCTGTCCTCACCCGGCGTTACCGTTTCTATCCTGCCGTTACTTTACCTTTACGAACCGATGATACTTAACACTCACTAGTCCTTCCCATATATTTGAATCTGCTGCTGTAGCATCTTGGTACAGTTGGTGGTTATGAATGATGTCATAGGCCTCCTGATCAGGCCAGAATCCTTCGACCATGAACCGGATATCAGCAGTATCAGCCTGAATAATCCAAAGTTTGTAACCTGCGTCAGGATAACCAATTTCATCAATAGCCGCATTCGTTTTTGTAAAAGCTTCCAGCAGAAGCTGTGGATCATATCCCACAGTATCCTTAAAATAACTTACGCTCTGAAGTGTGTTTTCGATCTTTGCAGGTTCTTCAGTTTCTTGAGTCTGGGTGCTACATGAAATTGAAATCATGATCAATATCATGATCGAAGAAAAGAGAATCGTTTTTTTCATGAGAATGTTTTTTAGGTTAGATAACATGCAATTTACGAACTTGTTGCATGAAATTCAAATACCTGTTGTGTCGAAAAACAGTTCTTTTTATTGTATTTTTGTTTGACGCATTGGGAAACCTGGCAAACATGGATCTGTTATTGATTCAACCGGCCCCTCCATCTGATTATGGAAATGATGCCCTACGGTTCATCAGTAATTTTGCACGTAGGAATTACCTGGGTATTCCCCCTCTTTCATTGGGTATTATTGCCGCACTGACACCTCCCGACTGGAATGTTACAATACTTCAGGAACCAGCAGATCAGATAACTTTTGATGAGAAAGCTGATTTGGTTGGGATCACCGCAGTAACACATATCGTAAAAAGGGGGTATGAGATAGCTGATAAATTCAGGAAAAGAGGGATAAAAGTGATTATGGGTGGAATACATCCTACGGTAATGTATGAAGAAGCATTACAACATTGCGATGCGGTATGTATTGGCGAAGCTGAATCGATCTGGAAAAATGTCCTGGAGGATCTCCAAAAAGGGCACCTGAAGAAGATATACAAAGCAGAATATTAT
This sequence comes from uncultured Rikenellaceae bacterium, assembly GCA_964640125.1. GTDB lineage: Bacteria > Bacteroidota > Bacteroidia > Bacteroidales > VadinHA17. The sequence goes on along the minus strand of CAZXGG010000071.1, from coordinate 12,115 downwards.
TTTGATTTCAATCACTACGTATCCCCTCGCCGGGATTTAATGTCAACCAGTGGTCCCTTTTTTTACAGTGCTGAAACAGTTGAAGCTTCCAGGGGCTGTCCATATGATTGCGATTTTTGTTCAGTTGCACTTGCCCACGGGAAGAAAATCAGGTACAGGCAACCCAGCAGCATCATCTCGGAAATAGAAAAAATCCGGAAAAAGAGAATATTCTTTGTTGATAATAATATCATTGCAAATAAGCAGAAAGCGCAAGAGATGTTTCTGGCAATGGCACCGTTGAAAAAAAATTGGACCGCCCAGGCAACGATTTCTATTGCTGATGACATTGAACTGGTAAAGGCAGCAGCGGATGCTGGTTGTTATGGCCTCCTTATCGGAATTGAGAACGTTACAGACGAAGGATTGCAGAAGTATCAAAAATCAAAGAAAAGTTTTGAGGCACTCCGGAAGTCCGTTAAGATCATTAAAGATCACGGAATTGCAGTGCTTGCTCATATGATTTTTGGAAATGATTTTGAGACAAAAGAATCATTGAAAATAACCCTGGAGAGGCTCAATCATCTGGATGTAGCCTCCGCTTCTTTAGGTATACTTGTTCCCTATCCGGGGACCAGGATTGCTGAAAACCTGGAAAAGCAAAACAGGATTCTTACCAAAGATTGGAACATGTATGATGTTCATCATTTGGTATTTAGCCCTGCCAGGTTCTCTCCTGAAGAATTCATTGAAGAGATTCATTTTATCAGGAAGGAGTTCTTTGCTTATCGTAAAATTTTATCCCGGACAATACATTACCGGAATCCGGCAATTTTTGGATTCAACCTCTCCACCCGATCACACAACCGTGTTGGAATGGCTTTATAACTTCAACCTCGGGTTGCGAATCTGGTTTTCTCCCAAAGTCATATCCCGAACTGCCTCAGAGAGATTCGGAAGCGTTGCGTTCCGACCATGAGTTTCAACTTGAAAGATAAATACAAAAAACCCGCAACAACTGTTACGGGTTATATTTTTACCGGGCACCGAGGATCTGCTCCGATTACCACTCACTACTCACTACTCACCTCTCAACTCTTTCCCTTTCTCGACCTTACCACAAACCCGGTAATGACAAACAGGACAAAAACTGCGGTTATAATCCATGCCCAGTAATTGCTTACCTTTGATTCGACCCACATCTCATACGTTTCCAGGAAAAAATAGTCACCCTGAACAGTCCACAAAATGCCTCCGCCTCCGTTCGATTCCGGATTTGTATCGGCATACCCGTTTGACGCTATGATCCTGCCGGGCATCCTGATCTCCATATCATAGGTTTGTGCTGAAAAGAAAGGGTCAGTTACTGTTTCCAAAACCGACATGGCACTGTCTATTTCGGTCTTGAATGATGCATAGAATTCCTCACCAAGGACAGAGGTGATCAATAGTTCAATATCATCTCCTTCCTCCATGGACTCCTCCTGTTCTATTTTATCAAGAGCTTGTTGAACTTCTTCCTCTTCTCCCTCTTCAACCGTTTGGAGCGTTTCCTCTTCCTCCTCTTTTTCACTCTGATCCATAGCAATAATTTGATGAACGAATGCTGACTCTTTTTCACTCATCTCTTCCTTATTGATAGCCAGATCGGGAAGATCTCCAAACAGGTCATAGAAGATCTCAATGTATTGCCTGACCATTCCGGTCCACATCCAGGTCTCGGATTTTGTTTCCACGGTATCGGCTAATGCTCTGTACCGGAGGGAATCACTTCCGCTTTTCAGATCTCCCTTGACTTTATCCGGCAAGTAGTAGAAGGCTAATTCCTCTTCTGAAAGGAAGTCAGAGGCCGGGCAGGTAATGGTCAAAACCTTTTCAACGGTTTCGCTGTATCGAAATACCGTAGTGAACCATTTGAAGCTCTTTGAAAAATCTGCCTTTCTATTCAAATCCCGGTTACTTCCCGTATCGTTGATGTATTCCTCATTGATCCCTTCCACGCTGGCGAAATGTTTTTCCGCAGTAAGGACCCATATGGTATCGTTGTTCTCGTTCAGTTCATCCGTATATTCAATGGTCCATGTACTGTCAATGGGTACCCTGAAGTTTTTGGGTTCAAATTCCCGTTCATTGTCGTTTTTCACAATAACTTTCCTGGTAACCGATCCGTCTTCGTGGACTGTGTTGATCACATGGGTATCGTAATCGCACGAGAAGAGTAACACCATGGACAGTATTGTAATTGATATTTTAACCTTCCATTTCATGATTTCTAGTTTAATGGTTTAACCTAAAGATCTAATTTATCATCATTCTCTTTTTCAAGGTTTTGCCGTATCTTATTCTGTATATAGGATTCAACACCCCTGTTTTCTTTCATTTCATCAAAGTCTTTCTTCAGTTCAAGGTATGAATTCAGCAGTTCTTCCAGGTCGGATCTTGATATGGTGATGCTGTCATTTGCCATCTGATCTTTTGCAACCACATTCAGGAGTACTTTCTGCATGATCCCCAGGTTCGGTTCCTGGGACTGGAATGTGTTGACGGTTCTGACCAGTTGTTTCTCAAGCGAATTGATCCGGTCCGTGATGACAACCTGCTGGATGATGAAGATTCCGATAAAAAGCATTGCAGCTGCTGCCATAGCTCCACGGATCCACGTAACATCTGCCCAGCCAAACAGGTAATGGCTCAGCTTTTCAGGAACAGTCGTTCGTTTCTCTTTTGCCTGAATTTTTTGCATGATGCCCTGGATCAGCTCTCCCCTGTCGGATAAAGCGGGTTTGCTGCTCTTCAGTTTCTCAATCAGGTTGGAATAGTGATCGTCTTTATTCATTTTCAGATATATTTTTCTAACAATTTTTTAATTTTTTGCCGTGCGTGGAACAGGTTGCTTTTAATGGATGCCCTGGTCATCCCGGTAATTTCTGCGATGTCATCGCGTGATAGTCCCTCCAGTTCACTCAGCACGAATACGATCTTTTGTTTTCTGCTCAACTGGTTTGTCAACCGCCGTATCATTTTCCCGGTCTCTTTGTTATCCAGCCCTGTGTCCGCAGTGTTATTGCTGAAAACACCAGGAATGTTCCAGTTACTGTCATCCGGATAGACCAGTGGATTTCTTTTTTTCTTTCGCAGGGCATCATAGCACCGGTTTACAATGATCCGGTAGAGCCAGTTGCTGAAATTGTTCCGGGGATTAAATCCCTCGATTTTTTTCCAGACGGCAATGAATGATTCCTGAACAATATCTTTTGATTCATCTTCATCATTCATGATCCTGAAAGCGACCGAGAATGCAAAGTCAGCGTAACTGTCAACGAGTATTCTGAACGCGTTCTGGTCCCGGGTGATACAGGCTGTGATGATGTCGGTTGTTTCCAAAATAGATCGCTTCGGTTACTTATAATACGTTTATTTTACAGCAAGGTAAAAAAACAAAACGGGATTTGTTTGTTATTTAGGAGTTGTTATTTGTCCGTTGCCCCTAAGGGATCCCAATAGGAGACTCCTCTGGAGGAATTTACCGGTGCTGATCAGAGCACCTGCAACTTCCGGTCCATGAATAGTTTTCCTTTTGAAGAAGAATTGTAGTTGGACCGGGGATTTTTGTTTGCACGTATACTACAAATATCCGACCCCGATGGGGTCGAATACCCCGGAGGGGTAGAATAATTAATAGCCCCGGGTAAACCTGTGAAATAAAAGCACAGCTTTTACTGCGAAGCAGTATTTCACAGGGGTAACCCGGGGTATGGAATTGGCTATAAACAACCGCTGAAACTGCCATTCCTCATTCTGGGGAAATCGTACCCTTCAGCGGATTAAGCAGTCGCTAATAAGAAATTCCGTGCTTCGGTCCATATATAGGGACAGCTACCGATTTAATTTTCCCAGAAGATGATTTGTCAATTATCAAGTTATTATGACCCCTGAGCTCAACATCTTTTATTGAAAATATTTTATATTTGAAATTCTTTAACAGGATTCAAACGTATCAGCAATGGAAAAAGAAAAGATTGAAGAATTTAGCCTGGAACGGTTGATAAAAAGAAAGAAACTCGTTTTGGCTGTGTTGGTTTTATTGATCTTAGCTTTTATTTTAAATGGAGCACTTGTTATCTATGATCTGATTGCTGGTAATGCTTTTAGTGTTCATCTTTTTGTTTCGGCCATTGTGTGCTTTGGTTTTGCATTCTTAATGTATTCGGGATTAAGAAATATCAATAAAGAATTAACAAAGAGGAATAACAGATAAGCTAAAAAATCTGCACATTTGTTGCGGATTATGTTTACCAAGGACCGATAGCCTTCGTCCGGATGACCTCCGATCGGAGGTGTAGAACCGGGCATCTGTCTTCGTTTTACGTTTATCTTTTCCCGTAGGGATGCCTATGGCATGACTTTCTTCGTCCGCCGTAGCTTTAGCGAAGGTGGATTATCTTTCCTGCCCGTCCGGCGGGTATCTTGTAAGTTGGCCAACCAACTTGCCACTTCCGCCAGCCATGTGAAATATTGCCTTGCATTAGCGGTGATACCGCTATTTCACATGGCCAGCTGGTGGACTCAGCCCAGAAGAATAATGAATATCGATTAACGAATGTCGAATTATGAAGTGGAAAAAAGATCTTAATTCGTAATTCGGTGTTCCCTGCCTGCGACAGGAAGGCTTGTTCATTATTCATTGGAACATAAGAAGCTACTACGTTCACTTATCAACATATTAACCTATTAACTTATCCCCAAGGGATGTCTATGGCATAACCTTGACAGCCATTCCTTCACTTCCTCCGGAGTCACCGTCCCAATCTCCAGCTTATTCTTCCAGCCCCATTTTTTTTAATAGATCAATGAATCTTGGATCAGAGGCGAATTTATCTAATTCTGGATACGTCCTTATTTCAACCAAGGGTAAATCATGGATTTCATACGCCTTTTCCAGGTAACTGAAGCCCTGTTCTTCAGAGCCTAAAGAAAAATGTAATATAGCTAACTCAAATGGTGAAATATACTCGGTTTCTGATAACAAAACGAACTTATCCAGTATTTGATTTGCTGTATCCATGTATCCCATTTGGGCATAAATAATTCCTTTCCATATTTTATCACTCTTATTTTCACTCTGCTGAATCACTGAAAGGGCATTTTCATTCATTCCAGCAAAAAAATTTGCTCGTGCAAGATGGTGTTGAACAAAGTGAAACTCGGGATCAATTTCAATAACTTTTTCCAGGGCTTCAATTGCCTTATCATATTGATGGGTGCCAATCAAAATAACACCTGTGTTTTGATTTATTATTAATGATAATGGATCAAGGTTACGTGCTTCAAATATTTCATCAATAGCCTGGTCGAAACGTCCTGTACAGGCTAATAGCATAGCATACCAGTGGTGTACTGTTGCATATTCAGGATCAAGCTCAATGGCTTTAAGAAATTCTTTCTCTGCAGTTTTAAATTCCCATGCGTTGAAATGTATATAACCTATAGAGGCATGAGCCTCGGCGAGAGAGTTATCTATTTCCAGAGCTTTTAATGCTGCTTCCTCTGCCGTTAAGAAATACTCAGGATTTGAAGGAGGAGCATACCACGGTAACATTGAATAGGAATCAGCTAATCCAATATATGCCAAGGCGTAACTTGAATCTTCTTCAACAGCCTGTTTAAAAAAATCAATCGCTTTAGATAATGATTCCTTGGTTCTGTGATTCCAAAAGTAACGTCCTTTCAAATAAAGAGTATATGCCTCAGGATTTTCTGTTGGCTTATTCTCAATTTGATTAATTTCTTTTGGTGAGAGTACTGTCTTTAACTCACGAGCTACCTGTTTTGCTACATTTATCTGCATATCCATGATGTCTTTCCAATTCCCTTCAAAAATATCTCCCCAGATATGATTATCGGTTGACGCATGAATAAGTTGCACACGTATCCGAACCTGATCTTCATATCTTTGAGTTGATCCTTCTAACAGGTAATTCACTTTCAGTTCCTGACCGATGACGGGACTTCCCTTTTCGGAGTTCTTATATTGCATGATTGATGTCCTCGACCTCACCTCAAATGCATTGATTTTATATAACTGCATAATGATTTCATCCGTGATGGCATCACCAAACCATTGATATTCCTCGCCATCACTCATATTATCAAATGGGAGTACAGCAATGGATTTTTCCAATACGGTAAGGTCTTCAGTTTGCTTTTCTCTGCTAAAAATGTTAATCATCAACAACCCGATAATCACCACAATGCTTGTATAGGTAGCAATCTTCCAGCCCATCGTACTTGAAGGCTTTTCTTTTTTTGGTTCCGATTCCTTGCTTACAGGTTTAGTCTTTTGAACTCCTTCGGGGGTAATATCGAATATCCACGACATTACAATAGAAATGAGGAATCCAATGGCAAGCAGAACAATAACCAATGTAGGAACCCATTCAGGTAATCTTAAAGGTTCTGTGATATTATTAATCAGCTCAATAATAACAAATGCAGCAGCAGCGTAAACTGTAATAACACGTATAACCTTCCTTCGTTTCAGTTCTTCCCAGAACTTAAATGGATTGTTGGATTGTTCAGGCATATGGGTTGGTTTGGATAGCTAAATATAGATTAAGTATATATCAATTCCAACAAAATCCTCGTACTACGACTGAGCATTGGGCTGAAGTATTGGCAGTTCGTGGTACGAGTTTGATTTATTCGGTTATCGGTATTGGGTAACGAAGCCCGTTTCGTTGTTTGGTAACGGTATTCGTAATGTATACAAAATCGTTTGGTAATGTCCGGTCCATGAGTGGTTTTCCAGTTGAATAAAAACTGTAGTTGGACCGGAATCATTTTGTTATATTTACCATTGAAAATTAGAGGACAATCAGAAAGAGAAATATCCAATATCGAGCAAAGAATGTCGAATTATGAAGTAATTTGACTGTGGACTGCAGACTGCTTACTGCTTACTTTTTCAAGCCAACTGCCAACTTCCTCCGCGGAAACAGTTCCAATCTCCAGCTTGTTTTTCTTTTCTCACACTAATCAAGACAGTTATGCAGGAAATCCATCATTTTCTGCCATGATTCAAGTCCATATTTTAGATCCATTTCCGGAGTACCTCCGTTGAAAGCCCTATACTTACCGGGGATCAAATCAGGCAGGAATACCATATGACCGGCACCTTCGGCACAGATATACAGATATTCGTATCCGGATTCTTCTTCTTTTAACCGGTCCATAATCATCTTGACATATTCAGATGATGGCCAGGTATTATCATCCGTAGCTGCAAGTAAGAATAAATTTGATCTGATTTTCTCAACCTTTATTCGGGCCATCTCAACCAGATCCGGATCAGTATTGTTTAAGCAATTTCTGAAGTAATCCACAAATGATGTCATCTGCCCACTCATGAACATATTCATTTCCTCTTCATTAAAAACCTTACCGAGATAAGGTAACGCCTTTCCCTCATAAGTCCATGAAGGTACAAGATCTGTATAATTCTCACCCATCCATAAATGTGCTGCTGGAGACCAGGCAACAATGGCATCAAATTCATCAAACATACTTCCAAGTAGCAGAACAAGCTCTCCTCCCCTGGATCCACCTATCAGTCCAATATTCCCGTTCATTACTGTTTTCTGGTTTTTCATCCATTTAACAGCTTTCTCAAAGTATTCAACCGGGATGTTGACCAGTCCATCAGGTAGCCCGGGGTAGTTAAAATATGGAAGGGTCAGAACTGAAAATCCATTTGAAGCAATAGCTTTAGCTAGCCATTTAATATCACCTCCGCCTGAGCCTGTAAGCAGTATAATACCGGGGTATTCCTTTGAACCTAGGGGTGAAAACAAGGTTCCCTTAAGCCCGTTCTCATCAAGCGTATAGAAGGTCAATTTTCTTTGAGGATCTTTGTAATACCGCTCTAAATCCTCTTTTACTGTTTTTCCTTCTGAATCAGTTGCACTGATTGTGATTGTGAGACTTTTATCCCGATTGTATGCGTAATTTAATTCCTTGCTCTCTGTACCAGATGGCCCCATCGACCAGAACAGACCCAGGTTATCAATACCCTCGTAATCACCTGTAAAAGGCGCGTTCTTACTAAGATCAACCTGACCTGCTTCATTGGAGTGGAATTTCGCCTTTGCCTTCCAATGTATTCCCTTTTCATCGGTTGAACTGGTTTGAATGGTAATCTCTTCACACGGGGATAAACCAATGACTTTAATTTGCGGAGTGGTTCCATACAGAGCCTTTTGTGATTCAATCACTATTTTCATTTCTCCTGAACGCTCCTGGCATCTTGCCACTGAATATATAGTTAACATACCCAGGCATAATAGAGCGACATAAAATCTTTTCATGGTTTTATTTTTTTATTTGATTAGTATCCCATTAAAAATCATATCAATCAGACCACCTATCTCCTCATCAGTATCTTTCCAATTGAAATTCTTAACAGAAATTCTATTGCTTATATATCCATGCGTAACATGCCAGATCAATAGTATTATATCGATTGACCCATAACCGGAAATCCTACCCTCATTAATTAAGATGTCAATCTGATCCTGCCAGGATGAAAAAATCCGGTATCTCTCCCCACCAATGATTTCATAAATTTCTCCATCAACTATTTCAAAAGAGCATAATTTTGTATAAAGTGTATAGGTGTCCTGGAACTCAAGGCCAAATCTTATATACTCTGATATCAAATATTTAAGAGTATCCAGAGCATTTAATGACTCATCCTCCAGTATTCTTTGAAATCGTCTCTTGATCTCATTCTGGTTTCTACGGATTATTGCAGTCAGTAAGCTTTCTTTATCTTTAAAAAAGCGGTAAATGGTCGTTGGAGAGTATTCTATTTCACTGGCGATCTTACGCATTGAGAGGTTTTCAATCCCTTTGTTTGCTAATATCTTTTCAGCTTCAAACAGAATTTTTGATTTCAATGCCTCCCTTTCTCTTTCTTTCCTGTCTTTTATGGTCATAATTAAAAATTAAGTTAACACTGTTAATAATATTAACACTGTTATTTAATGGACGATAAAAAAAAACAGATGCTGCATGTTATTTCGAAAGAACTTCCGGGTTTTTAAGTTTGGTATTTGAGTTTTTATAAATAGAGACAACAACCGATTTAATTTGTACGGATGATGGTTTATCCCCTGTAAAGTTATTTTGATTTAGTGAGTTCAGTACGTTATCTTTAAATTATTATATATTTGAATTTCTATAGCTAAGATTTAAACTATCCATAATGGCCCGGGTGGACATAGAAGAATTGAGCAGGGAAGATTTACAAAAAAAGAAGAAAACTCAAATCTACAGGTTATTGTTCACTGTAATTGTTATTCCCTTATTAACCGTTTATATAATCTATCTGGATCTGGTGAAAGAGACTCCTTACAATTATATCCATACGTACATTTTTATTGCTGTAGGATTTGTTTTAGTTACAGGGGAGAATCTGTATAAGATCAGGAAGCTTAATGAAGAAATTAAAAGAAGGAACCAATAGTATTTATTATGGCACAAGAAAACATTGAAGATTTTAGCCTGAAACAGCTTGTAAAAAGGAAGAGACTTATTCAGGCGGTATTGGGAATACTGACCATAGCTTTTGTTTTAGATGTAGCACTGTTCATCTATGATCTGATTGCTGGTAAAGGTTTTTGTATTTCTCTTTTTATTCCGGCCATTGCATGCCTTGGTTTTGTACTACTGATGTATGCAGGATTAAAAAACATCAATAAAGAATTGAACAAGCGCAATACTAGTTAGGATAATTTATTCGACATTCAGAAAGGGCGATAATTATACCGGTGGGTTAAGACCTTTCGAACCGCCTGTTTTTGTCGTCAGAAGTTTTGATACAGGTGGATTACTTGTCACTTCCAATTTCCATCACCAGATAACGGGAAAGGCAAGATTCAAGCATTTCCCTTGATTGCCGGATTACCTCGGATCGCCAGGCTTCCGAATTGGGGTAGTACATCTCCCGGAAATCATCCAATACTTTCCTCTCAGATTTTTGATTCTTAAAGCCGTTATTATACCCCTGGTTTTCCAGGATCATTCTATGAACGGATTGAAGGGATCCGATGGTCTCCTGGGAATTCAGGGTACCGAACTCAAATGGCATACAGAGCGTAAAAGCATCCGGTTTGACCTGTTTGATGAGACCGGAAAGATCTCCGACAATGGTGTAGAAGTCTTCACTATCTCCCCAGTCGATATGATGTCCTTCAAAAAGAGATTCGATCAGGGATTTGATCTCCACATTCTTTTCAGGATTTGGAAAAAGATGAAGCTTTGCCCATTCGCCGTAACCTGTATGTAGATCGATGGCAAAAATCAGGTCATAAGGTTCGAAAATTTCCGGAAAAAGTGTCTTCAGTGCTGCTGTTTGAGGTGTAAAGTCGTCTCCGCCGTAGAAAAATCCTTCCGGGTAATCATATTGCCCTATAGTAGCAGCCTCTCTCAGTGTAGCCATAGATTCTTTCAGGATATTCCAGATCGCAACAAGGTAGAAGAACTGGTTGCGCAGACTGTTTTTGTTTACTACACCGGAAGGACAAAGCAAATCGTAGAGGTCCCCGTAGCCGGGATTTTTGTTCTCAAAAAGGGAAATGCCTATCCCGCAATTACGGTTAAGGTCAACATTAAATTCAGTTGCTTTCCTGTAATATTTTTGACCGAACGGATTGAAGGAGTGAATAAGCAGAACACCCATATCTTTTACGATCTCACTGTCAAGAAACTCTTTCATAAACATCTGCTGGATGGCACTACCCGCGTAACCCTCAATTCCGTGGGTGCCGGAAATCAACACAAACAACCGGTTTGTATCCTGTTGGGGTGGGATATAACACAGATCCATTATCAGGTTTGAATCAATATCGCTTATTACCTGGAATTCAGTTGTTTTGACATTCTTGAATTTCTTCCTTACATCGGCTACACCGGTTAGGAAGGCATTTCTTGATTCATCGTATGTTTCCTGGTAATAAACCAGGTTTTCATTAACGATATCAATGTCATCCCGTTCAGGTGAATAAGTGTGGTAATAAATGTAAAGGAATACAAATCCACCGATGATAATAACCAGAATGGAGTACAGAAGTATTTTGACTGTTTTTTTCATGACAGAGTATTGAATTTGTTTAGTGTTGAGCAGGTTTGGATATATAAATATAGTCCAAAACGATTTGAAATCCAATATACAACCTCGTAGAGGCTTGCCCTGTGAAATAATGCTTCGCATTAGTGGCTGTGCCACTATTTCACAGGGTGGGCCCGGGGCTATTCATTATTAAATCCCATCCGGGATTTATTTACCTTAAATACAGAGACAAATTAAGGTACAGGGCCGAGCGTTAATAATTAGTCCAGTGGACTAATTTAGCGAGGAGCCAGATTGAGCAGAGGAGCCCCAACCGTATTATTGAGGCTCATTCGATAACTTAATAAAGATTATATTATTTATCAATCTTATGAACTCCGGTACCATGTGTTATCTTCCAACTGTCTTCAACGAGCTGTAAAAGATAGCTGGTGGTTCCCTTAACATGCATTGTGTCATCTGAAGTTGTTATGTAAGTTTCTTCAAAGGGTCCCATAGTAAGGACCAAATCACGGTCAAAAACAATAATTTTTAAATCGTCTGCCTCATAAGTTATGAACTCTTTAATATAACCGGTGTTTGTATCAAACATCTTTCTGATTGTATCTCCACCAACGGTAATTACACCATCAATAATGAAGGATAAATTTTCATCAAAATTATAATAGGAGAATAATCTCTCGTAATTAAGGGAAAGCAAATCTTGAGTAATTGAGTCAAATAGCTCTGTAATTGTGGTTTCAATTTCAGCCTTCTCTTCAGGAGTCATTGGCTTCTCAACCGGTGCGCAGTTTGTCAAAAAAAGTAAAATTCCAGTAATTAAAAATAGTAGGTTTCTCATTTCAAATAGGTTTTAGGATTAATTACAACAAGTTACAAATTTTTTCAGACGAGTCAAATAAATAATAACTTGAACAAATAGAAGACACAAAAGTCCCAACCGAGGAAGAACAAAGTGATGACGAGCTCACGAACTGCTGGAAGCAGTGAGTAATCGGATGATTGAGG
>CAZXGG010000070.1:0-17379 GCA_964640125.1 uncultured Rikenellaceae bacterium | reverse complement strand
GGAAAGCTGTCAGGCCAGTAAGACCCAGGCTTGCTATAAACAGGGCAAGAATGGTAAGCATGACCGAAAAGGTCCCGAATTGATCCTCATCAGAATACATGTTGTTCAATTCCTGATCCAGGAATGAATATTCAAAGGGGCGTGTCGGGGCAAGGCTGTTCCATTTATCTTCAATAAATGATAGAAGATCTTTGTAGTTACGTGTGTTCACCCGGATCGCTACATAACGAAGTACTGCCTGTTCAACCCGGTGCAAATCCAGGATAAAATTATTCATCGGGCTATGAAGGGAAAGGATATTAAAATCCTTCAATACTCCGATCACCCGTTCATCCCCGTCAGCCCGGATGCGTTTTCCAATGGCTTCTTCGTTTGTCCATCCCAGGTTCTTAACCATGGTTTCATTGATCATGATGGCATTAACCGTGTCAGAAAGGATATCTTTTGAAAAACCTCTTCCTTCAACTACCTCAATATCAAATGTTTCAAGAAAATCATGTTTGACAATGAACATGGGATACCAGTAGCCCTGCTCCGGATTCAATTCTTCAATGATAACCTGGCGTGTATTGTGATTAACACCCAGAATATCCTCCATACCGGTCACATACGTTATATCCGGATGTTGCAGCAGCTCCTGCTTGAACGTGTTATAGTTAATGACAATAGCCCCCACCGTGGGAAGGATGATAACCTGGTCACGGTTAAATCCCAGATCGGCATTCCGGATATACCTCAATTGCCCAAAGACGATGAGCGTGCCGATGATGAGTGCAATGGAGATGGAAAACTGAAAAACAACAAGGATCTTTCGTGCTATTCCGCTCCTTGCTCCACCGCTTAATGCTCCCTTAAGAATGGTTATCGGTTGGAAGGAGGACAGAAAAATGGCAGGATAGGTTCCTGCAAACAATCCAACAAGAACAGCAAGTAGAACGGCAAAAATCAGAGATCCCGGTTCAAATAGCAAATTCTGGGAAATCAATTTACCGGTAAACCGGTTGAACCCCGGGAGCAATAGTTCTACCAACACACCGGCAATAATCAGGGCGATAAAACTCAGGATGATGGTTTCTCCAAGGAATTGTATGGTAAGCCGGTTTCTTGAACTGCCAAAAACCTTTTTGATCCCGATTTCCCGGGTCCTGCAGGCATAATTTGCCGTGGTAAGGTTCATGAAATTGATACAGGCAAGAACAAGCACAATGGCGGCAATGGCGGAGAGAATATAAATGTAGATATAGTTGCTGTTTGCCTGCATTTCGTAATCATGATGAGACCGTAAATGGATATCCGTAAGGGGTTGAAGATAGAGGGTAACATCCTGGTTACTCAAATCGAAATAATGGTTCTCATAAAATTCCGGGAATTTATCTTCCAGCAGGTCAGGGGATATGCCTTCCTTTAAAAGGACATACGTCCAACAGGGGTTCCAGACCCAGGTTTGTGGTAGCTGACCACCTCCGAGCTGCCTGAAGGTTGACAGGGAACCCAGGATATCGATTTTGAAATGCGACTGGAAGGGTATATCGCGAATGACACCGGTAATCTCCATATCTGCAAACTCTTCAATACGCAAGGTCTTCCCAACCGGTGACTCATTGCCAAAATACCGCCGGGCGGTAGACTCTGTGATAACAATGGTGTTGGGTCTGAGCAGTGCCGTTTCGGGATCTCCCTCGACAAAAGGGAAAGTGAACATTTCGAATACCGTTGAATCGGCAAGAAAAAAATTCCGTTCATTGAACTTGACGATTTCACTGCTGTCATTTCGGTACTCAAAAAAGATTTTAGACACCTGAAAATCAAAAAACCTACATACTTTCTCGATCATATCCGGGTATTCGAACTGAAGGGCCGGTCCTGCCGGAAATGAGAGGGTTGCAGCATCTTCATTCACATCATTGGAGTTATAAAACCGGTTTACACGGTATATCCTGTCTGCTTCTTCATGAAACTGGTCATATTTCAGTTCGTCCGTTATGTAAATGATGATGAAAATAAAAGCGGCTAAACCAATCGCCAGCCCCCCGATGTTTATGATGGAGTAGTTCAGGTTTCTCAGAATAATCCGCAGGGCGATGATAATTTGATGCCTCAGCATGTTATCTACTAATTATTGAAGATCCAAATAAAAAAAGGTCCTCCCCGTAAGGTAGTTGGCTATTGAAATCGATGACAGACCTGGGAAGTGGGCCGCTTACCTTAAGCGGGGAGGATGCCTTCAAAACATTCAAAGGAAAAAAAATACGATGACCTGTAAACCATTTATTTTTCCCGGTCTGCCTGGATATCGTTGGTCTGGTGTATCGACAATCTTTTCCCAAATACTAAGGCTGAACAATTATTGTGCAAATCTTATTATATTACTGTTATTCAATTTGTTATGAATATCCGACTGCTTAAATCCCGGGTAAAAATGTATTGATTTCGTACACCTGGTGTTCAGATTTGTACGGGTGGGGAATAGTTGAATGGATCAAGTAGAGGTTGTTGATGAAGTGTAAATAGTGTAGACAGGTAGAAGGTGGGATCAGGTCCTTGATACTGCCCGCCCGAACGACAGGATCGTTCAGTCAAGCAGGGGTACTCGGTAAAAAGTAGAGTTATAAGTTATACGTTATATGTTGATAAGTTATTAGCAGAAAACAACTTATAACTAATAACTTATAACTTATAACATATAAATGAGTTGGAGTTCAACATCCATCACTCACTTCGGCTAAGACTCTTGAAAAATGTGTTTCACTCATACCTTAATGAGTCTACCGGGTTCCGGTTTGCCGCCTTCCAGGTTTGTGAAAATACTACCAACACTCCGATAGTCAGCAGGAAGAGTATTCCTTCGATAAAGAATCCGGGTTTCAGGGCTATTCGATGGTAAAGATTTTGCATGAGCATTTTCCCTATGAACCAGGCTAAGGGTGTCGCAATCAGTACAGCGAGACCCATCATGTAAACAAATCCTTTCGAGATCACCCACAGGATTTCCATACTGTTTGATCCAACAACTTTCCGTATCCCGATTTCATTTACCCTGTTTTTATTATTAAAAACAACCATTCCAAGCAGCCCCAAAATGGAAATAAACAGGGTTAGGAACGTTATGAAGCCAAGTACCTGAACTACCTGCACGGAATTATTCTGGTAGTTCTCAATATGTTCAGCGTAAAACTGACTTCTAAAAAGTTGTTCGGGGTTCAATTTTTTCCAGGCAGTTTCAATTGAATGGATTATCTCTTCGCCTGGATGGCCAGGCTCTAATTTAATAAAAGCGTAGTGAAGTCGTTCCGGGATGAACCGGATTACCAGGGGGTCGGGTTTAAAATCGGAACTCTGGATCACGAAATTTTTTACAACACCTATAATCTGGATATTCAAATCATCTTCAATCGAAATTGAATATTCCAGGGCTTCGTTTTGATTCGCAAAACCCAGATGCCGGACTGCAGCTTCATTAATGAGTGCATGGGTTCCTGTATTTGTCTCTGAAAGGGGACCAAAATCATCACCAGCCAGAATTTCGATACCCAATGTTTCAATGAAATCAGGATCAACTGTCAGCTCACTGATTACTGTTGAATCAGGGATCTTCTCACACTGCACATAAGAACGTATTACCATCCCTGTACCAGGCAAGTAATCTGTTGCTGTAACGGATTCTATACCCCGTATTTGCAGAACTTCATTCTTGAATATCTTAAAATCTATTTCCTGCAATTCCACATTCAGGATATTCTCCGTAGCATATCCCGGATCAATTTCTTTTTGATAATGCACCTGTTCGCGGGCAATGATAACAGCAAAGATCAGGAACAAAGAAATCGTAAACTGAAAAACGATCAGCATTTTTCGGAGATTGGTCCGGCTGAAAAGCTTTATCCTGGAAAAATCCTTAAAAACATCAACCGGTTTGATCCGTGAAAGGTACATGGCCGGGAATATGCCTGTAACAAACCCGAGAATGACAGTAAAAACAAGGAATGCAACATAGATGGTTGCAGGTGTTTTTGCCATTCCGAATTCAAGTTCAAAATGCGGATCTAAACTGAAAAGTCTTGGCTCCAGTAATGTGAGAATGATATAGGCAAAATTCAGGGATATTACAGACAGCAAAACTGCCTCACCGACAAACTGTGTAAACAGATGGCGGCGGTTTGCTCCAAATACCTTCCTTACCCCCACTTCCCTGGCCCGGTTGAAGGCTCTTGCTACGGAAAGTGTGGTATAGGTAAAGCTTGCTGTAAGAATAAGAATAAGGGCAACGATTGCGAGGGTATAGGCCATAGCCGGTTCAGTTGGATGCCCCATCTGATTTGACAAACGCTTGCCGGGAGAAATGTCTTTTAATTTCTGCAAATGATACTCAAAATACCGGTTGTTTTTCGGCATATAGGTATCAATGATTCCCGGGAATGCACGTTCAACAGAGGCGGTGTTCGAACCTTTTTTGAGCATGAAAAATGTATAGGTCCGGTAAGGATTGCCCCAGTCACCAATGGCATGGCTTTTGATCCCCTGGTTTTCCAGTGAAACGAGGGTAGAAGCCGAGACAATGCATTCAAACCTCAGATGGGTTTTTAGGTTAGAAATATCCTGTGTTATCCCTGTCACTTTGAATTCTCCCAGGTTTTTCAAACTTATCGTTTGTCCCATTGGGTCTGTTTCTCCGAAAAGTTTATATGCCCAGTCCGGTGTAATTACAATCGAAAATGGTTCTTTCAATGCCATTCCCGGATTTCCCCTTTCCAGTGAAAAGCTGAAGACATCAAAGAAAACCGGGTCGGAATACAATCCGTTTACCGGTATAACTTTACCCTTCCAGAATGCATCTCCACCAAAGTCCGATCTAATCTTAACAACGTTTGCAATGTCGGCTAATTTTTCCAGCTCATTTGCCAGTGGTTCGGGTGTAGTGGCCAGTTGATAACCGGTGTGGCCTTCATTCTTTTCAAATGTAATAACCCGGTAGATGCGATTTTTGTGTTCATGAAACCGGTCGCAACTGTACATCCCAAATATCATCTTGATCACCAGAAGACAAATGGACATACTCACTGCCAGACCAAGGATATTGATCACTGAGAAGATCCTGTTTCGAAGGATATTCCTGATGGCTACCTTAACGTAATTAATGAACATGCTTTCTACTCATTTTGCATTACCTATTTGACAACTTAATAAAAATCTCCCGGTCAGTTGTTTTAGTTTACCCAAAAGATATGCCTAAATCGATATCTCATTGTATATCAATACATTTAAGCTTTTCAAGAAATCAGATAGTTGAAAGAATGGCATATTTTCATACACTAAATGTTCCATAATCATACATTTTGTTTTCAAAATGTTTTGCGATTCGTTATTTTTGTTCATCACGAACAGTATTATTCACCATGAGCCAGATATCAGGAAAAATTTTAATTGTGGATGATAATCCCAGTGTTCTCAGCTCACTGAATCTTTACCTCAAACACAAGTTCAACGAGGTTCTTGCCATAAAAGATCCCAACCAGATTCCTTCTATTATAGAGAAAAAGGATATTGATGTCATTTTGCTGGACATGAATTTTTCTGCCGGAGTTCATACCGGCAACGAAGGGATCTACTGGTTACGGAGAATTTTGAGTATTGACCGGGAGAGTGTGGTTATACTGATTACCGCCTATGGGGATGTTGAGCTTGCTGTTCAGGCTATCAAAGAAGGGGCAACCGATTTTATCATGAAACCGTGGGACAATGAAAAGCTGTTATCCACGCTGCAATCCGGTGTAGCCTTTCGCAGATCGAAAACCAAAGTCAGGGAGCTTCAGCAAAAACAGGAGCTACTGCGGTCGGATATCGACCGGCAATTTGATCGCATGCTGGGCAATACAGGGGCAATGCAAACACTGTTTTCCACTATAAAAAAGGTGTCAAAAACGGATGCCAATATATTGATTACAGGTGAGAATGGTACCGGCAAGGAACTTGTAGCCCGCGAGATCCACAGACAATCCAAACGGTCGGAGGAGGTTTTTGTTACCATTGACCTGTCAACCCTGAATGAAAACCTGTTTGAAAGCGAGCTTTTCGGTCACATCAAAGGAGCCTTTACGGATGCAAAAGAGACGCGAACGGGCAAAATGCAAATGGCTTCCGGGGGGAGCCTGTTTCTTGATGAGATTGGGAATCTTTCGGTCTCGCTGCAATCCAAACTGCTCACGGTCCTGCAAAACCGGGAAATTACACCTGTCGGATCAAACCGGACCCTGCCGATTGATGTGCGTCTGATTTCAGCTACCAATAAAGATATCGATCAATTGATACGAGAAGGTCTTTTCCGTGAAGACCTGCTTTACCGGATTAAAACGATCCACATCCATATTCCTCCCTTGCGGGAAAGAAAAGAGGATATTACCCTGCTGGCTGAGCATTTTTTAAAGCTCTTTTCGGACAAATATGAAAAACCACTGCTGCGATTCAATACCGAAGCCATTGAGGTATTGAAGCATTATCGATGGCCAGGGAATATAAGGGAGTTAAAACATACCATTGAAAAAGCAGTTATCCTGACTGAAAACAACCTGCTGAAGACGGTAGATCTGCAGCTCAGGGAACAACCTGCAGAAATACCTGATACGGAGAAAGTAAAAACCATGGAGGAGTATGAACGGGAAATCATTCGTCATGTTTTAACCAAACACAAAGGCAACATAAGTTATACAGCCAACGAATTGAACATTGGCCGGCAAACATTATACAGAAAAATGAAGAAATATGATCTATAGACACCTGTACCTGGATGTTGTTATCCGTGTAATCCTGTTAACGGTTTCCTGTTTTGGATTCGCATTTGAATATGTTCTGATCAATGATGTGATCATAAACATTAATCTATTGGCTTTGATCGCTCTTCAGGTAGTCCTGTTTATCCGAAGTTCAAACCGCATAAACCGGGATCTTCAGACATTTTTTATGTCGGTGAGAAATGAAGACTCAACCCTGCGTTTTTCCAGGCGATTCAGAACCCGGTCATTTAATCGCCTTCATCAAACCCTCCAGGAAGTAAATGATCTGATCCGGAGGATCAAACTGGAAAATATTGAACAAAACCAATATTTTAAAACCATTACAGAACACATTACGGTGGGATTGATATCATTCAACCGGCAAGGAGAAGTAAAATTACTGAACCAGGCAGCCAAAGATCTTTTTAATGTGAAAGGTGCCGTTTCACTGGCTTCACTCGACCGCAGGAAGAAAGGCCTTTCAGAGGAGATAGTAAACATGAAGCCTTCGGAAAAAAAACTAATTAAACTAAAAATAGAAGGGATTCACGGAACTGAACTAAAACAGCTTGCTGTCCGGGCAACTGAATTGAAATTCAGGGATGAACAGGTAAAAATTGTTTCATTGCAGGACATTAAAAACGAACTGGATGAAAAGGAGATCGAAGCCTGGCAAAATCTTATCCGGGTCTTAACGCATGAAATGATGAATTCAACCGGACCGATTAAATCCACCACGCACACCCTCATTGAACTGATTGCATCCAATACATTGCATGATGGGAACCAGGTTACTGTTTCCGTTGAGCTAATGGATGATTTGCTGGATGGATTGAAAATTATTGAAGAGAGAAGTACCGGGCTGGAAAAGTTTGTAAAACATTTCCGGCAGTTTAATCTCCTTCCAAAACCGGAATTCCAGGAAGTAAGATTGCATGAAGTGATCCAGGATCTTGGCAAATTGCTGGATGAGGATATCCGTACGAACAAGATCACCTTTCGATCAAAAATCCATCCCGGAAATTTATCCCTTGAAGCCGACAAGAAATTGTTGGAGCAGCTCTTAATTAACCTGGTTAAAAACTCAATCTATTCCCTCCGAAAAACAAAAAAGCCGATTCTTGAGATAACAGCTCTTGCTCCGGGCAATGGCAGGATTGAAATCTCAGTAAAAGACAATGGTGCCGGAATAGAACCGGGTGATATGGACAAAATCTTTATCCCATTTTACACCACCCGTAAAGATGGATCGGGGATCGGATTAAGCCTTGCAAGGCAGATCATGCGGATGCACAGGGGTACCATTGAAGCATTCTCTGAACCTGGCATTCAGACGGTGTTCACAGTAAGGTTCTAGATCCCTTTTCCTGCGAGGACAATACTGTGCGTTCCATTAACACGGGCAACAAGTTCTCCCTCCCGGTTTTTGAAATAGCGCTCTTCAATGGAAGAGGTATCCAGCTCCTCCACCAAATCAAACTCATGCTCCTTTAAAAACTGTGATATTGTGCCTTCCTCAATACCGAAAGTCCATTTTTCATCTGCTTTTACAACGGTATTAAAAATATCACCTTCGCCATAGTATCTGTTTTCCTTTCGTAAGACAGAACCGTAAACATAATCGAACAATACCAGGCTTCCTCCTGCGGAACATTCACGGAACATATCAAACAATTGATTTACCGATTCAGCAGATAGATACATGATCAGGCCTTCAAGGATGAAAAGTGTTCTATTCCCGAAGGAATAATCCGACTCCAATAATTTCCCCCGAATATCTTCTCTCAGAAAGTCAATCGGGATATAGATATTGTTTTCCGGTTTATGTATTCCTCTCTTTGCCAGTTGTTTTGCCTTTCCATTCTGTACACCCGGTGTATCCAGTTCATATACCCTGGTATTGGGATTTGCTGAAAGAAACCGGATTCCCCTGGAATCATAACCGGCACCCAGTATCAGGATCTGTTCTGTTCCGTTTTCAACAGCTGTTTTGAAAATATGGTCAATGTATTTGGTTCTGGCAATGACATATTCATAAATGCCTTTGGGAGAATAACTGCCCTTCAAATTTAGCAGCTTGTTTTTTAGAAGAAATTTTATAAAACCAGGTAACAGTCTTACTGAAACATGATCAGATGAATGATACAACTCTTCCTTTTCCAAGTAGGAAGAAGCCCTGCACATGCAGGTGTATTGTGCTGTTCGTGAACTGCATTCCTTCATACTTTTTTTTCCTGTCATGGTCTGAATAATTGACACCCAGTAATCCACACATCAATCCCTGGATTTGGCTTCCGCACCAAAAATAACAATTACAGATTTAAATAAAACCCTGAATTATTCAACCTGACGCCCCAGGGTATGATGTTCAAAGGAATAGTATTTTTGCGCAAAAGGTGAGGGTTGCTATATTTTCCGAAATGCTTCAGGGATAAACTACAACAAGTTAATTCGCAAACAGCCAGACATTATTAAAATTCGTATTCCGAGAGATCTCCCTGCATTTTCGTACAGCATAATAAACTGCGAGCAGGTTTATCAGGTTTTCGTGGTAAACAGGTGTCTGTATTTCAATATGATAACTCCTGAAATCAGGATTATATGAACCTTTTAGCAGTATCTGATTTCCTTCTTTTACCTTTAATCCAAGTCTGCCTGTTCGAACAACATAGTCCATATCATTTTTTAACTGGATCCTGTTCCTGATTAATATACCGATAGTATCTTCATTTACCTCATTGTAAAAAACAAATGATTTATTCCACACTTTTTTAATGATATACCGGTTGTCGTTGCAGTCAATAAACTCCAATCTGTTTTTCCGGTAGATTTTTGCTACAATGTTCCGGTTATCATCCTTTAATTCAATTACACTATTCCTGGAAAATCTCTTTTTCATATCACAGGTAAGAATGTTTTGTGCCTTTCCTGGCAGGGTAAATATAAATCCACCCATGACCAATAGAATCCATATTACTTTACGTTTCATTTCCGCTGGTTTTTATTTTAAAGACACTGAAATAATGACAGGGTTGCTTCGTTGGTGAACTAGTATCTCACTGTAACTGGTTATGTCTGGTCCCTCTTATCTTGGGGGCATCACCTGATTCTTTTGTATTCAAAACTATACGTCTGGGTTTTGCCAAAAGAGAAATCCCAGTGGATCCGGGTGATGTTTCCATGCACATCGTGGTCAAAACTAATATCAGCTGTATATCCCTCTTTACTCTCAAAAGATCCCCGGTTGATCAATCCGTTCTTATCGTGCTTAAACTTGATTGTCCCGGTAAGCCATGAATCGAAATCCTCATATTCATAGATGAAATGCTGACTCCAGCCACTCTGAAATTCCGATGCAACAGTCCGGCTGAGTGAAAAAACGAAAGCAAGACAGGGGATTAATATTTTTCTACAGCAGGCTGACTTCATTTGCAGAATGACTACTGGAGTTGTTCAAAGTATTGCTTTTGTAATGCGATAACGTGCTTTTTAAAATCGGGAAACCGTGACCAGAGGTCCTTATTGCAATCTTCCAGTTCCAGGCACTCGATACAACAATCATACTCCTTTTCGATCACGCAACTGCGCACAGTGCAGTGAACGAGCACAACACCTTCCGGTTTGCCTTCTGTTTTACATCCAAAGCAAAAGATCTTGTCTGCATCAAAATCAACATCAAATCGTTCCTTGATTTTCCACAGTTCATACGCTTCTTTTTTCATTTCACTATCATTCTCCAGGGATGCTTTCAGGAACTGGCAATCGTCCGGGCATTTATAACCGCAGTACATCAGTTTTTTCGGATCAATTTCTTCTCCTTTTGCATATTCAGCAAAATGACCAAATGCAGAAATTTTAGAGCTTATCAGTAATCCGCACCCTGTAAGCCCAGCAATGGAGCATCTGGCAAGAAATTCACGGCGGTGTAGTATTGATTTCATGGTTTGGATGGGTTATAATGGTTATTTCCTGGTTGTCTGCTGAGATCTGAGATTCATACAGCACAAATTAACTTCAAGATTGATACCAATCATCGCATAGTATTGATTATGTAATGTTTACAGAAAATACTGAACTATGAAATCATATAAATTTGTATCGAAACTGGACAGGGATTGTCCAGAATCGTTCATTGTGTCATTCACATCTCAAATGTCTGGTTCCCAGCCCGGTTCATAGGTTCGGGACCACAATTTCATAGCTGCTTCATCCTGAAGTATATGACCATTCCGTGGATCCGTATGCAGAGCATGGTCAGTGCGTTGTGCAATATTTCCCAGGTGACACAAGAGGGTACTGATATGACCCGTCTTGATATCCAGGTTCAACGGGTCTCCTCTTCTGATGCTGTTCAGGAAATTATTGATATGCAGCGCATCGAGCCTTTCACCCGGTCCTAAAATATTCTGAGGATCATTTTCCGCGACATCCTCTTTTTTCCGGATGAGCTTCTTCTCCATATCGAAGATTGCATAGCTGTTATTTCCCATGACCAGTGTTCCCTGGTCACCATAAAAAATGATTCCATAACCGGAACCTTCCACTCCGTATCCATTGCAGCTCCGTCCTTCCCAAGTCATCACCTTGTTCTCCTCGAATTCAAAGCTCATAACCTGTGTATCGGGTGTTTCCCAATCATCCCTGAAATGGTATCTGCCACCTGCTGAAACCACCTTTACGGGGTAATCAACACCAAGTCCCCATCTCATCAGGTCAATGGAATGGGTTCCGTTATTACCTGCCTCTCCTGTTCCCCAATGCCAGAACCAGTGCCAGTTATAGGGATGGATGTTGTCCCTGTACTCTTTCCTCGGAGCTGGTCCCTGCCAGAGGTTGAAATCCAGGTAGTCCGGAACATCATCCACTTTTCCAGCACCGATTGAAGGGCGGGTGTTGGCATACCATCCTTTTGCAAAGTAGGCATTTCCAATCGTCCCCTTTCGCACCTCTTCTATCCCTTCGATGATTACCGGCCAGGATCTCCTCTGGGCTCCCATCTGAACTTTCCGCTTGTATTTGAGGGCAGCCTTCACCATCATTTCCCCTTCTTTCGGATTGTGACTGCATGGTTTTTCAACATACACATGTTTCCCTGCTTCACACGCCATGATGGTGGCCGGGGCGTGCCAATGGTCCGGAGCAGCGATTACAAGCGCATCCACTGATTTGTCATCCAGTATTTTCCTGAAATCCTTTTCCCCTTTCGGTCGTTTTTGCTGGATTGCAGAGATGCTTTTGATGCATTCATTCAGGTATCGCTCATCCACGTCACAGACATATGCCACTTCCGTGTCTTTCTGCCGGGCAAAGTTTACTGCCAGTGCTCTTCCACGACTCCTCACTCCCATTACAGCAACGACTATCTTACTGGAAGGTGAACCGTTAGACAGGAGGGTCAGTGGATGGGACAGCAGGGTCAATCCAACTCCCGCTGAACCGGTTACTTTGAGAAAACTCCTTCGACTATAATTTGTCATGACTTTATCATTTTTATTCCTTATTTCTTTCCGGATGACAGTCCGATCAGCTTTAATGGATTGTAAATTCCTACCGTTTTCAGTTCTTCTCCGTTTAATAATCCGGAAGCATCCAGGTAATCAATGCATTGCTTCATGGTTGCAGATGATCCTGCAAGATATCCTGTTCGTGGAATGTAAAGTCGTCCTCCCCGTTCAAGACGGACAATTTGGCCATACGTTTTGTATTTACCAGGTTTCAATCCTGCGACCGGTGATGAATCGCTAACGACAATAATCCTGTCCGCACCTTTTGTCCTGATAATGGTTTTCAATAGCGGAAGCGGCAGGTGATGACCGTCTGTGATGATCATGGCTATCAGATCATCATTGGCTATTCCTGCGACAAGGGGATTATCGTGCCTGGCTATTTTTTTTGGAATTCCATTCCCGAGATGAGTGAGTGCTTTTGCACCGGCTTCAACAAGTCTCTGCAAATCTTCCCATGTTGCATCCTGATGTCCCAGTGAAACGGTCACTCCACGTTGTGCTGCATGCCTGCATAATTGTTCAGCTCCCGGCAGGTCTGCTGCGAGGGTCAGCATTTTGATCTTCTCCTTGGCTAATTTCATAAACCGGTCAAACAGAGGTATATCGGGTGGAATGATCCAGGCAGGGTTATGGGCACCCCTTATCCCGGCCTTTCTCGATATGAACGGTCCTTCCAGGTGTAATCCCGGAATATGGTCCTTTATTTCAGGAAGCTCCATTGCACGGGCTAGTAATGGCAGATTGTGTTCATACACCTCCGGGGGGCTGCATATGATGGTTGGTAAAAATTTCAGTGTTCCCTGACGATTTAATTCCCTGGTAACAAGTACGATCTCATCAAGGGTCAGACTCATTGATGAAAAGTCAATCCCTCCGAATCCATTTACCTGAAGATCGACGAATCCATTTCGCTCCATCTTGTAATCAATTGATTTTCTGTTTTTTTTGTGTTAGCATTGAGGCAGAATCATGGTCCAGGTAGATTGTGCAGCTTGGATGTTCCTGCAGCACTGAGGCAGGATACTGGTTGGAGACTTCCCTCTCCAGGCAATTTTTTACCGCCTGGGCTTTCCGTTTATCCGGCACCACACAGATTATACGCCTCGATTTCATGATTTGCCTGATGGACATGGTGATTGCCTTTTCCGGAACCTCTTTCAGGGTTTTAAACCACCCTTCACCCAGTTGTTGCTGCCGGCATATCCGATCCAGGGTAACAAGAATAAAGGGTTCTTCGGTGGTAAAATCAGCCGGTGGATCGTTAAACGCCAGGTGCCCGTTTTCGCCGATTCCTGCAAGTACCAGGTCAACAGAAACAGAGGATATGCTTTCCCCTAACCGCTGACACTCTGCGTTCGGATCGCTGCTCTCTCCGTTTATCAGGTGAACCTTTTTCAAAGGACGAACCTTATCGATTACCCGTTCCTGTATGTATCGCCTGAAGCTGGCAGGATGGTTTGCCGGAATTCCGATGTATTCATCCAGATGAAAAAGCACAACTTTTGGCCAATCTATGCCTGGTTTCTCAACCAGGTATTTCAGCATTTCAAACTGGCTGGTTCCTGTAGCGAGAACAAGGATTGCTCTCCCGTTAACCCGGATGGCATTCTCTATTATACCGGCTGCATCAGATGCTGCTTCTTTTCCCAGTTCTTCCCTGTTTTTATAAATCCTGATGTTCATGGTACGGGTGTTAACCAAAGATCGTCATTTGTGAACAATTAACCAATTTTCAGGATAGCCCAGGCCAGAAGAATAATGAGTCCGACAAAAACCCAGCTCAGGATAAAGCCAACCAGATCTTCCCGATACCGTTTAAAAAAGTTGTTCCATCTCTCTTTTTTCCTCCACGCTGGAATATCGAGAAGCAGGAGATCATCGCCGGTTTCCGAAGCGAGAGGTTTTTGCCTGCCGGGGCCTGAATCCAATGCATCAGATTTCCTCCGCATCCGGTCAAAAAAGAGTTCAATTCTTTGCTCATCTTCCGGTCGTGTAAGGATACTTATGAGCCAGTAGAGACCAAACCCGATAAGCATTGACCAGCCAAAGGGAGCCGGCTGCCATTCGTAGACCAGCATGATCTTTCCTGTACCGAGGAAATTCAACAAATAATAGGTGCAGAATGCAGTTATGATTGCAACAGAAGCTCCATACCGGTTCGCTCTTTTCCACATGATCCCTCCCAGGAAAATAATACCCATAAATGCAGCGATGGTTTCTGTAAAAAGAAAAGCATGAAGGACAGTTTTTATGTTCAGGGCAAACAATACGGCCAGCAGGGATAAACACAATCCTGAATATCGTCCCATCCAAAGCAACTGACGGTCGGTTGCCCCCGGATTCATGTACCGTTGATACAAATTTCGTGTAAAGAGAGCACCTGTATTCACCATGAAGTTCGAGCAGGATGACATATTGGCTGCTACGATCGCGGCAAGCATTAATCCGGTTAAGCCGGGAAAAAGAAGCACCCTGCTGGCATACCCGAATGCCATCTCCGGATCGGTCAGTTCAACCCTGTTTTTAATTACCAGTGCTGCCACGATCAATCCCGTTAATGCCCATCCAATGGTACAAAGTCTTTTCACCAGGGATCCGAAGGTTTGTCCTATACGCCCGGACCGTTCCGTATTTCCTGTTGCACACATGGAGATCATATGCGGCTGGGCTGTAATGCCAACCACACCGTTGACGGCCAGCATAGCAATTGTAAAGAAATTCATTCCGCTAACATCGCTGAAGAGCGTGAAATGGTCATCCGGAAGGACTGCTTTCATGCCACTGAATCCATGTATCTCACGCAGTCCTAATGGGATAAGCAGCATGGATAAAAGAATAATCAGGAACGACTGCACAAAATCAGTATGGGCTGATGCGATCAAACCGCCAAAAAAACTGTAGACCATAAAAGCAATTGTCATTGCAATCACTACACCATTCGAGGAGATCATGTTCCCGCTTGCAACGGAGATTACTTTTCCGGCCCCCTGCAGCATCGCGCCCATATTGAATACAAAAAATGCAATGGCAAAAATGGAATAGGCAACCCCCAGGCTACTGCCATATCGATCTTCGATAATTTCACCAACCGTTGTTCGTTCACTTCTGCGGTAAAAAGGAGCAAGTAACCAGTAGAACGGTGTGATCAGCATGTTTTTCCATTGGTACCATATGGTTGCGAAGCCAAGGTGAAAGGTCACTCCTGCCTGTGCAACCGGCATCTCAGCATGTGTTCCCGTACCAAATGCCTGCCCCATCATGATCCACCACCTGAACTTGCGTTCTCCACGGAAATAACCATCACTGCTTTTGATCTTACGCGATATCCACAGGCCGAAAACTGTAATCGCGATAAAAAATCCGGCTAATACAACGTAATCGATTGTGCTCATACTGTGGTTAAGGAATTGACCCGTTCAGAGCATTTTGAACTATTTCCTCAATGCTGATCCATTCTCCCCCTCTTTTTTCACTTTCGTCGGCAGCCTCCATAAATGCCAGGATCTCAAGAGTTTCATCGGGAGAAACCGGAGCCTCTCCTGTACTGAAAAACCGTAAAATCTCATCCACCAGCGGAGCATAACCCGCATAGGGGCCAAGATGTTGGATTCCGGTCTTTCCGAATGCAACCCCGCCATAATCATGGAAACCCTGTTTTATGCCCCGGAAAGTCCCGATCTGATCCCCATCCCATTGCCCGGTGACAAGGTCTGTATGGGTAGCAGATAATCTTCTGACAAAGAGACATCCGGTTTGCATAATGGTGAACAGCAATTCAACACCGTGTATCCCATACCAGAACAGATCCGGATGGGTGGGTTCGATGATCAGGGGACAAAAGGTTTCAGCTCCAACGATTTCTCCGATACCTTCTCCTTTCCTGGATTCCTGAGCGCCCGGACAATAACGCAGAGAAGAGCATGAAAACAAAGGTGTTTTATGCTTTTCTGCCAGATCAAAAATCTTTATGGCATCTGCAAGGGAAGCTGCCATGGGCTTATCGATAAATAAGGGTTTCCCGGATTCCAGGACCGGCATTGCCTGTTCCAGATGAGGTCTTCCGTCATTCGTTTCCAGCAGTACGAAATCCACCTGCTTTAATAAATCTTCTATCGAATTTACGATGGTGACACCCAACTTTATGATTTCATCGATATAGCGAGGAACCCGGCTGACACTCGATTCAATATCGGGACTGCCTTTCGGATAGGCAGCAACCACCCGGAAACCATCCGTACCCTCTTCTGAAGGAGCATTAATCAGCTGGGTAAAAGCGATGCAATGCGATGTATCCAACCCGATGATCCCAATGTGTCTCCGTTCAGAAGGCACTGAAAAAGCCGGCCTGAAATTGAAGGATAAACCCAATCCGGCAAGGATACTCTGCCGGATAAACGATCTGCGCCCCGGGTTTTGCGGATCATTGTTTTCCAATTGTGACATGATGATAGAATTATTTCACAGAATCAGTAATCATTCCGTTATGTAACAAATCGTATCATAAAGATAACAATCCGATTGTATCAATACGATACGGGACATGTAAAATTTGTGGGGAGGGTCGAAAAACCACCTTATCTAATGGTCTGCTTCTGTTTCAGCCATACTGTTGTCTGTTCCTCAGGGACGTTAAACCGGATAATTCTTACACCTCATAATCTTTCACTCTCAAAGCCTCCTACTCGAAATGATGCCTGGTGATTTGCGGTCCATGGAATGATTTCCTGAAGAATTGCCAGGCAGACCGGTTGTATTTGGATATTCCTTTCCCGGGCTACGCCCGGGGCTATAGTTATTCAACTCCTTCAGAGTTGTGATGGGATTTCTTCTTTTTGTGTTCGCCGACTTTGTCGCGCGAAGTTGGAAGTGTAACGACGTTGTGGACCAAGAACCGAGTACCCAGCTTTGCATTTCGTAGTTTTCTTCGATAGCCGAAACCTTGGTGAAGGCTGTAACGAAGAAGTGGACCGAGTACCCCCGCCCGACTGAACAATTCTGTCGTTCGGGCGGGGTTCCTGGTTTCTGGTTTCTGGTTTCTGGTTTCTGGTTTCTGGTTTCTGGTTTCTGGTTCCTGGTTTCTGGTTCCTGGTTTCTGGTTTCTGGTT
>CAZXGG010000069.1:0-17882 GCA_964640125.1 uncultured Rikenellaceae bacterium | reverse complement strand
TGCTTCCTGCAGTGACCGTAACGGTATACTCGGTGGGCAGGGGCTCAAAGGTAACTTCCAGCAGTCCGTCTTCCGAAATTCCCGTCAACGAATATCCGAAAGTTCCGTCGAGGTTATCCACCAGATCGTTCATAATATCGGTGCTGTTATAGGTGGCTGCTGTGATCTCGAATCCCACCTCCGGGGTAATGGTAAAGGTCAGATCACTGGCTGGGGCCACATAAATGGAGGATGGATTTACCGTTCCGGTACCGGTCACTTCGGCAGACAGGTAATAAGGGACCACCCCTCCGTACTCATAGGCTCCGATATCGGGTGATTCATCTCTCAGTAATCCGTTGAAATCGATCGGAGTGGCCGTTTCTGTGGTGCCGGCATCGATCAGGGGAGAACCTTCCTGCAAGGTCCAGTCAGCAGAAGGATTATAACCGGCAGCACCGGCCGTGGTAGATGGCGTCGTAAATTTCGGATCGGTGGCACTGATATCCACTGTTCCTGCTTCAGTTAGCGTTGCGCCCGTATACACATTGATGATCCCCTCAAAGGCACAGTTGGTCACCGTGGCTGCAGCCGATGAACTGGCCAGGGAGAGATCGTCGTCGGTGACACCACCTTTTTCATTGCCCCAGAAGGCACAGTTGGTGATTACAGGAGAAGAAGATGTGCTGACGTCAATGGCCGCTCCATCACCCCCGGTCAGGGCATTGCGCACAAAGGTGCAGTTGATGAAAGTAGGCGAGGATTGGTAAACCCTTACTGCCCCCCCATCAGTTTCTGCTGAATTGTTTTCAAAAATACAGTTGGTAAATACCACATCGCACCCGGTGGCCGTGTAGGTGGCACCTCCCCTTGCCCCCGACTGGTTACCGGCAAAGATGCAATCTTTCACCGTGAGGAGGGCTGCGTCCCACATATACAACCCTCCTGCATTACCCGCAGCAACATTGTTGATAAAGGCACAGCTTTCAATGACCAGACTTCCCCCCTTCAGCCGCATGCCACCACCCGTGTCGTAGGTTTCAGCCGTGTTGTCACCGTCTTTGACAGTAATCCCGCTGAAAACAGTGGCATCGGAAATAGATTCCCCGTATACCACCCGGTGGGTATTGCCCCCGCTTAGGATGGTTTCGTTTGCCCCACCGGGTCTGAAATCGGTTCTTTCTGAAATATCGCTTTCCGTCCCTGCAAAACCTCCGTACAGGCTGACACCTTCCTTCAACTCAAACGTTGTATCAGCAGGAGTATAGTAGGTCCCGGCCTTAATCCAGATCTGTGTACCTGCAGATGCAGCATTTATTGCGGCTTGAAGATCCCCTGCCGGAGAGGCCCAGGAAGAACCATCGCCAACGCCATCCGAAGAAACAAAGACGATGGTCTGTGCATTGACAAGACCAACAAGCGCAAACAGCAGCATTACTGCAAAACATTTCATTTGGTAGATTTTTTTCATAATCGGTAAGTTTAGTTTATGAATGATTTTTTAGCTAACAGCAAACCATAGCCAATTTTTCAAACAAAAGAATTATTGTCCATGGATGTTCTGATATATTCTGAAAAATTCACTCTTAATATACGATAATCATACCAAAAAGTGAAGGATTATCCTGAATAGTTCATTCTGGATTCCATCTGGCATGTATTATGATATATTAGAAGAACCAAATGTAATTCCTTGGACTATCGAATATGAGATATACAACGTTCCCCTTGCATAATGATTAAGAATCATATTAATAATTTGGACCTAATCTAAATAGCACGGTGGTTTGAAGCCTATTAAAATCGGAAAAAAATGCGAAAAAATAGCACGCTAACTGTGTTATATTTTCACAAAACGAGTCATTTGAAGGAAAAATCAGTTCTTTTTTTGAAAAAAGATAACGTCTGTATGGAAGGAATTTTTTTTTTCTATAAGTTTATGGGTAGGAATAAATTTTGTATAAAACCCCAGAGCAAGCACTGGACTTTTTTTCCACAGCAAGTTGTTGGGAATTTAACACACTTCTCGTCCGCCGAAGCGAACGCGAAGGAGGATCAAAAAAACGTGGAATAAACCTGAATTTCCAACAGAACTTATATTCCTGGTCTGCTATTTTCTGAATTTTTATGAATTCGAGGTCTCATTCTGAAACGCTTAAGTTAAAATTTATGGAAAACCATTGTTTTACTAAAATGAAAATCAGGACATTAACGTTGCTATTCCTGGTGTCTATGGTTTCTGGTCCGGTGTTTTCCGGACACGGCAATATTTCAGGCAATTATCCATCGAGCATGAAGTACCAGCAAGTAAGGGTTACCGGAACGGTTACCGATCAGGACGGGCAGCCCCTGCCCGGAGCAACCATTGTTGTAAAAGATAATCCATCCATTGGGGTTGCCACGGATCTTAACGGTAATTTTTCAATCGATGTGGAACCCGGCAGTATTTTGGTTTTCTCCTTTGTCGGGATGACAACCCAGGAGGTTGAAATTACCGATCAACGGGAGTTATCCATCCGGTTAACCAGGGAAGCCAGGGGAATATCGGAGGTAATGGTGGTTGCTTATGGTGTTACAAGGCGGGAGACTTTTACCGGATCGGCTACGGTTGTAAATTCCGATAAGATTGAAAGAAGGCCGGTTTCTTCCTTTACTGCTGCTCTCGCAGCCAACACCTCGGGTGTTCTCATCAACACCTCTGGCCAGCCCGGTGATGGTGAGGTAGTTCGAATAAGGGGTACCGGATCATTTAATGCTGCCCTTGCCCCGTTATATGTTATTGATGGAATAGCTGTTAACATGAGTGACATGTCCCAATTGAGCACATCGAGTACTAATCCGATGGCATCCCTGAATCCCAGCGATATTGAATCGATCACGGTACTGAAAGATGCTGCTGCATCTTCTTTGTATGGTTCACGGGCTGCAAACGGTGTCATTCTGATAACCACCAAGCAGGGAAAGGAGGGCAAAACCACATTCAATCTGGATGTGCAATACGGTACTGCCAATGGACTCTATAACAAACCCATGGCCAACAAGGATGATTTTGCCGAACTATGGGTGACCGGTGAACTGCACCGGATCATGGGCATTGATGCTATTTTCACAGGGCTGAGTGAGATCGATTACATCAAGGACTGTTATGAGAATGAAGGCACATACAATTATTACCTCGATAGAGCAAGGAACAATTTTAATACTGCATTTGCCATAGATGGTGTTGAGTATGATTTCTGGGGTGATGGATACGATGCTTATCCCGACACGGATTGGTACGATGTGGTATCCAGGAGAGGCGGGTCTGAAAAAATCACACTTTCGGCTTCGGGAGGTCAAAATGGCTTGACTTTTTTCTCATCCGGAGAATACTATAAGCAAACAGGGACCATTAAAGGCTCTGATCTTACCCGTTTTTCGGGACGCGTGAATCTAACATCCAAAACCAACAAAATTGCATGGTTCGGAATGAATATGACGATGTCCTATTACAACCAGAATTTCCCATTGCAAGGGAACCTGTATGTAAATCCTTTGCGTGCAGCAGCAAATATTCCGCCGGTTGTTCCGGCTTATATAAACGGCGAACCCAATCTCTCGCTGCCAGGGGATATTCTAAACAATTATAATCCTGTAGCCATGAGAGAGCTGAATATTTACAATGCATACAGTTACAGAAATCTGGGGACGGCCTGGGTACAGTTGAACTTAATGAAGGACCTGTTTTTCAAAACCACGATAGGATACGATAGCCGGCCGTTGCATGAAACCCGGTGGGAAAATAAGGATATTGGAACCGGTGCCGGATACGATGGCAGACGCCAGGAAGTTGAGACCAAAAGGCGCAGGTTAACCTCTTCCTCCATTCTCAATTATGAAAAGAGCATTAAAGAGAAACACAATCTTGCTGCACTGGTCGGTTGGGAAGCAGAATGGACAAATACCACACTTCTGGGAGCGGTGTCCACAGGATATGCAACAAACCTGAATCCAAACCTAAGTTCCGGGACCACACCTACTGAAGCCATTGGAAGAGCTTACGATGATGCCTTACTATCAGCTATTTCAAGAGTCACGTATAATTATGAAAATAGATATTATGCACAAATCAGTTACCGGGCTGACGGATCCTCCAGATTTGGTCCCGATAGCCGCTGGGGCCACTTCTACTCAATATCCGGTTCCTGGAGACTCTCTCAGGAATCGTTTATCAATTTTGGATGGCTTGATGATGCAAAACTACGTGCCAGCTATGGAATTAACGGTACATTGCCCAGCGGTTTGTACGACTACCTGGGTAATTATACACTTGGTTTTGATTACGACAACCTGTCAGGTGCACGCGTTACCAACGTGGCTAATATGGCATTAAGCTGGGAAGAGAGCAAGAGCATCAACCTGGGTTTTGAGATCAAGGTGCTTGACAGCAGGTTATTTGCCTCTGCCGAATACTACCACCGCCTTGCCGAGGGTCTCCTGTTTGACCGGGAGATATCCAGAACCACCGGGTTCACCAATGCCCTTGTAAATCTTGGTGCAATGAAAAACCAGGGATTTGAATTCACCGTGGATGCCAATGTACTGCGTTATACCAACCTGTCATGGAACGTAGAGGTGAACCTGTCTACCCTGGAAAATGAAATTATCGACCTTCCGAACGATATCGTGGGACCGACGAACATTGACCGGGAAGGATATCCGGAAGGATCTCTCTATCTGCCTGATTACGCCGGTGTTGATCCCGAAACAGGATCGCCGTTGTGGTATCATATCGATGACAACACCGGAGAAAAAACGATTACGGATAATTATAGTGAAGCCACCCGCCAGATCATCGGTACCAGGGAACCACAATATTTTGGAGGGCTATCTTCTCACCTGACGTACAAAAATTTCAGTTTCGACATGCTGTTTTCGTTTGCATGGGATTACTATACTTTGGATTATTGCGCCAGCCGGTATACACAAACTGATGGCGGACAGTCATACCTTAATGCAGAAACCTCCCAGTTAGATAACTGGACGCCGGATAATACCGATGCAAGCAATCCTATACGAATAAATGGCACGACCAACGGAAGCCAGTTTTCAACACGCCACGCCTATAACGGGGCATATTTTAAAATGAAGAACTTCAAACTGGGTTACCGGGTACCAACAAAACTGGTGAACCGGTTGAGAGTTTCAGCGTGCGAAATATACGTACAGGGTGAAAACCTCTTTGTCTTAACCGAAATGCCAAACTTCGACCCGGAAATCAGGGTGAACGGCTACCGGTATGTGTACGATTTTCCCCCGCCACGCACATTTACTTTTGGAATAAACTTAAGTTTCTAACATAACATCGGAAATGATGAGAAAAAAAGTTAAAAAAACAAGCATCGGGATCTTTGCTGCTCTTCTTTTCATGGTTACAGGATGTGAAGACTTTCTGAACAGGTATCCCGATAATGCCCTCACTGCAGAGCAGTTATACTCAGATATTGAGTATGCTCAAGCAACCATAGTGGCACTGTATGATCTGCTTTCGGAAACCGATCTCCTTGGCAGGAATGTTCCCCTCCGGGGATCACTGAAGGGAACCGATTTCTTTCACTTTACCGAAAATCCCAACTTACGGTTTGACCGGGAATATAAATACGTTGAGATATCCTCCAGTGCAGGATATGCAGGCTATATCTGGAACTATTGTTATAAAACCATCGCCAGTTGTAATAGCCTCATTGCAGTCATTCCCGGTCTTGACGGTCCGGAGGATCTTAAGAACGATATGCTCGGCCAGACGAAGACAGTTAAAGCGATTTGCTACCTTGAGCTTTTGCGGGCTTTCTGCTACCCACCCTGGATGGCAGAGGATGATGAGTTGTACAGCATGGGTGTACCGCTGCTTAAAACAGCCAGTGACCATTCAAATGCCATTGCGAATCCCCCCGGGAGGGCAAGCCTCGATAAGTGCTATGACTATGTTATCGAATTGCTTACCAGTTCAATTGATCTGATTGACAAAAGCAGAACCGAGAAGCAGTTTCTTACCGAACAAGCCATCTGGGGTATCCTTGCCAATGTATATTTATACAATGAAGAATGGCAGCTTGCCCTTGATGCCGCACTGGAAGCTGAATCGCTGGGAGGAGCAATGATCAGCAAGTCGGGATTCGTCAACAGCATGACGCAACGATTCAACAGTGAAGCAGTGTTTGAAATTTATTACGATGTGAACGATAACGCGGGCACAAGTTGCATTGCCTATTATGCAGTCAAATCGGTCAATGCACAGGGCCGGATTGATGGCAGCTCAATTGGTTATGGCGATTATGGCGCTTCCAATGCATTTATTAACCTTTTTGCACCGGAGGATATCCGGAACGAATTGTTTAAAGAAGATAAAACCAGTTCCGCTTCGAGCGAACCAGGGGAACCGGGATACTCTGCCCGGGCGTATCATAAATACATCGGGATTGAATCGGAATTGATCCACGATGTACCCTATATCCGGTTACCTGAAATTCTTCTGGTAGCTGCTGAAGCCTATTCAGAATTACCCGGGCATGATGCCGATGCCCTGAATTACCTGAATAAAGTATATACAGCCCGCACAGGATTAACCCTTGCCGGATTAACCGGTTCGGAGCTGAAAAATGAAATTTTTAATGAAAGAAGAAGGGAACTGGCACTCGAGGGTCATGAATTGTTTGATTACCTGAGAAAAGGAAGGTCCTTCACCCGCGATTCTTCCCATCCCTCTCCCCTGTCGATTGATCCGGTAAACGGGAGAAATGCCGAACATTTTCACCAGGTTGTATACCCGATTCCACAACCGGAAATGGATGCAAATCCAAATCTGCGCGATGAGCAAAATCCCGGATATGCTCCCTATCAGGGAGGAGCAAAGTGAAATAAACTGATTTATTACTTCAGTATGAATCGTTGAGTGCTTATCCCTGTCTCATTCTCTACACGGACAAGGTAAAGACCCGGGGGTTGCAGGCTCAGGTCAATTTCTGCTTTATCCGAATCACAGAACCGCTGATATATGCATCTGCCAGAAGCGTTATAAATGGAAACAGTAAACGGGCTTGATGTTTCAACAGTCAAGAATCCTTCAGATGGATTGGGATAGATAAGAACCGGCCTCATCGATGTTTCAACCGGATTTCCAACAGAAGTGGAATTTTCGGGAAACGTATAGGAGAGTGCTTCATACATTTTTAGCCAGCCTATAAAGTCCTGTCTGAGCTTTGACTTTTCCTGCTCAATAAAAGGAAACCGGTTAACAATGATCTCTTCATAACCGTTATGTTAATTCAGTACGCCCTGTCATTCATTATGTAAATAGCATCCAATACCATGTTCCACAAGATCGCTGTAAGCAGGGAGTCCTGCAATCTCCACGGGGTTATCAGGATAAAACTCATTATATGCTCTGATGATCGCCTGAAAACCGGAAAGATGCCTGCCCACCCTGTGGTTAAGCTGTTCCCCTTCGTCACGGTAAACAATGCGCAGGGCATCGGTTTCTCTGGCAATTTTATAATTTTCACTTATACCGTCGAGGATCAGTTCTTCATTGGTTTTTCCCCTGAGCCTGCCCTGAACAGGGCTGCTTGTTTCCATAAGGAACGGATTGGTTTCCGTGTAATCACCCCATTCACGATGGCTGAGTCCGTGAAAATTCTTCGGTGATAATTCGGGAGCATATTTAAGTCCTTCCAGCTCAAGCTCCAGGATGGCATACATGGCAATATCTTCCGCTTTCTCGTGATAGACAATGGCATTAATTATGGGGATCTCCGGTGCGGCTTCGTGCAGATCAAATGAAATAGTAACATTTTCCTTTTCAATGAGTTGCAAGATTGCATAAGCCACTTTCTCCGTTAGTGATCCGTTGGGATCTCCAGGGTATGACCTGTTCAGATTTCTTGACTCGAGGCCGGAGTATTGCTGTCCCGAGGGCTTATGTGAATATACCAGGGGGTCAGGCCATTGATGAACGGGATTTGTTGCCCTGGAGCCGAATCGAAATCTCCGGACCCCTTTATCCGTTTTTATATGAAATGATTGTGGAAATGCCTCCATCGGATCGGTGCAAGTAAACCCCGAGTTGTTCAACCTGGGAATAACGATAACCCTGCCCTTTTCAGGTATCAGGTTCTCGAGAACTACAACACTGGCAATAAATCCTGCCGGTTCGTTCGGATGGGTGCCTCCAGCCAGAAAAACCGTAGCTCCCGGTTTTCCACTATCGAAAATGTAGACTTCCGTATCCCCATTTGTTCCCCTGATACCGGTGAAATAGTCGCTTAACATGCCCTTGCTGCTCAATCCCTCACTGGGAAATAACGGTTCCGGCACGTGCATTTTATGAAATTCAATCGAGGCAATAACTCCGGTTACAAGTGTAACAATAATAATAATGGCGAGAGATATATACTGTTTCTTCATGAGTGCTACTCTATTTGATATGTAAAATTCTGAGAATAAATATCAGAAGTACAAAAGCAATTGCCATTTGCATTTTCCATTTCTTCTCCTTAAAAAATTCTATACCAAGAATGAATGTAACATAGATTAAAATGAGTGTGTAAATAACATGTAGCATACTTTCAGATTTAGAAAAAGAACCGTGAAATTTCTTCCGCAAAGATCAATACGATCAGAGCTGTAACCATTGAAAATAGAATCGGGATAATACTCTGTTTCAATATTCTGAAATGATTTTTTACCTCAACCGTCTGGGCAGCATATGCACAGAGCAGGGAAGGAGGCGGCATGAGGTCTCCCAGGGCTGCCATCATGACCAGTGAGGCTGTGACAACGATGGCGCTTTTACCAATAAAAACATAAACCAGGGGTACTCCAATGACCGATGCCGATGCATAGGCTGATCCCATGAATGGCATGATCGAAGCAGCCAGGTATTTAATGGCATCGGGCAGCTGAAGGGCTGAAACTGCAAGGTAGCCCCGTATACCGGTCAGGGTGAGTATTTGAAGAAACATTCCCACTCCGACAAGAATAACAATAACAGGCAAAGCCATACGCAGCGCTTCGCGGGAAACGCGAATAATTTTGGTTCGGGGTGAAATGAGGATCCCCAGAATAGAACCAATGGTAAAAATCAGGGGAACACCAAGATGCGGCAAATACTCATGAAGAATGATCTCACTGAGCATATAACCGATAACAAAAATCAGCGGGATATAGAGTATAAAGCCCCGTTCCCCATTTTCCATTAACTGCAGCTTTCTCAATACCAGGTCTATATCTATCTTCTTTACAAAACGTATACGGAAATAGATAGCAGTAAAAAGGGCTGCGGGTAAAGAGACCAGCAACAATGGGATAGTAAATCCGATATAGGGCATATCCACTCCCCCACCAATGATCATTACGGGTATGCTAATTGGTGGAGCAACCTCCCCAAATACGGCAGCCATGGCAATCAATGATCCTGTAGCCAGCCTGGGAACACCGATAGCAATCAGCACGGGAGCCACCAGCACCCCGGTTGTCAGAACACAGGTTGAAGAGAGCCCGGTTAACATCCCGGGAAACATAACAAACAATACAATCACTATGATTAACAGGGTTGGCTTTCGATAAAATGTCTTAATAATTCCAATACTTATCCGTTCTAGAACACCACTCGACTCCATGATTTTCATGAATATCATAGCCGTCGCTATGATCATTATCGCCTCGAGAAAGCCAAACCCACCTTCCACCAGGTGCCGCACAGGGATTCCATGACCATCAACCAGACCACCAACCAGTGCAGCCAGAATAAGGGATACACCAGCAGGCATTTTCAACAGGAAAACACTCACAGCAAATGTTGCCAGCATCAACAACAAAAGAATTAACTCAAAACTCATGGCATAAAAATAGACCGTTTGCGGATTTTCAAAAAATGGTCACTGCATAAAGATACCTTTTCTATGATAATTCTCCGGAAATGCCCCCTGCCTGGTCCCAATAATTTGTGAAAGTGATCCGGCAGAATGCATTGCGATGCTTCCGGGAAACCAAAAAACGTGCCATGTCAGGCTGGGGTAATAACACATCATACCATATTGCAGCGTGGATAAGTAGCTCCCCTATTATTTGCCAGCAGGAAGGATTTTTTATATTTTTCCAACGGTTTATTGAATGGTGATCGTTACCATTGGACTCATGGGTTAAACCAACACCATTGCGTGGGTTGTTTTAACTCAATCGACCGGTTTAATCGATTCACATTTCGTTCACAATCTTGATAATACACATTCTGGCATATCTTTTGAAAATTAAACAATTGTATTTCAATGCATAATCATAAAACAAGCAATATCATTTTAAATAACATTATTATGAGACACATTACACTGAAATTCAGTATGGTTTTTTTGCTGGCAGCTCTTTCATTTTTTACTGTTGCCCAAACCTTTCAACAGCCGGTTTTAATTTCGTCGGCAGGGCAGAGTGCGGACGTTAAGCTGGTAAAAATGCTGGCATCAAGAGAAAAACTGGACGCCAACACCATTTTAATGGCCAAACCTTCCGATCTGGAAGGCATAAAAACCCTGATCATTGTTCCCGGGTTCAGTTCAAAAGGACTTGGTGCAGCCGGGATCAGTCAGGAGGATGAGATGAACAGGGTTCAGGAACTGGTGAATGCAGCGAACAGCAAAGAGATACCGATTATATTGATGCACATTGGAGGAAATGCACGCAGAAAAGGGCAATCGGATGCTTTCAATGCGCTGATTGGCAATAATGCAAAACACATGATTGTTGTTGCTCAGGGAAATGAAGACAATTTCTTCACGGACATTGCATCAGCAAAAAACATACCCCTTGAAGTTGTTGAAAAAATTTCTGAAA
The DNA here is from genome assembly GCA_964640125.1 of uncultured Rikenellaceae bacterium. Lineage (GTDB taxonomy): Bacteria > Bacteroidota > Bacteroidia > Bacteroidales > VadinHA17. Next base: position 7,040 of record CAZXGG010000069.1, on the reverse strand, counting down.
CGGGAGCACCACTTGGGAAGCTATTTCAGTAATCACATTGAAAGCTGATGAAGTTACACACTACCAACAGATCCTTTCTTTTTAAATCCCCATTTAATCTGAAATGAAAAAAATCGAGGTACATTTCACACTTTTCATCCTGGTCATCACAGGGTGTTTGTCAGTTTCTATCGCCCAGGATAGTTCGGTGAGCAATAATGGAATGGTTGCCACAGCTCATCCATTAGCGTCCAGGGCTGCCATTGAGATGCTTAAAAGCGGTGGTAATGCGATTGATGCTGCCGTAGCTGCAGCATTTGCTATCGGGGTTGTCGAACCCGATGGTTCCGGTCTTGGAGGTGGTGGAGGAATGGTTATTTATCTGAAGGAACGGGGCGAATCATATTACATTAATTATTATGCCAGGGCGTCTGAGCGGGGTTCAGAAGCGGGATATTCAGGCAGCAAAGATGCTCAAACTGCAAAGGCAATTTGTGTACCCGGAACAGTTGCAGGGTTAACCATGGCCCATGAAAAATTCGGAACACTTTCCTTAAGTAAAGTTCTTGAACCGGCCATCCGGTATGCTTCGGAGGGCTTTGAGATAGATGCCACTCTTGCCAAACTGATCCTGGATAACATTGAAACAATCATGGCCGATGAGGCAACCATGAATATCTTTTGTGAAGATGGATTCCCTTTGATGGAGGGAGATAGGATAGTACAAAAAGAACTGGGACAAACGCTTTCCGTTATTGCAAAGAAAGGCAGAAAAGGATTTTATGAGGGTGAGCTGGCAGAATCGATGGTTCGGAGTATAGCCGACCGGGGAGGCGTACTCACACTGAATGACTTTGCATCGTATGAGGCTCAGTTTACCACTCCCCTCTACGGGACCTACAGGGGCTATGATATTGTTACAGCAAATGCTCCTCAATCGGGTTTATGCCTGATTGAAGCCCTGAATATTCTTGAAAACTATGATCTGAAAAATGCGCCACACTATAGTGAGTCGGCTGAAGTTCTCCATCTTATTGCGGAAACGGAGCGGTTTGTTTATGCAGACCGAACTGCCTATCTGGGTGATCCTCAGGTAGCTGATGTCCCCATAAACGGACTAATCTCAAAAGAGTATGGTACTCAACGTTTTCACCAGATAAACAAGGAGAGGCTGGATCCACCCCGATACCGCGATGTTGAAGAAGGGGATCCGTTCCCCTTCGTAAAAAAGGACCTGGTTCCTGTTACCGAGGAAGAGGATCTGTCGGGTGAGGGACACACTACACACCTGTCAGTAATAGACAAAGAAGGGAATTGTGTGGCACTGACACAAACCCTTGGTCTGTTTTTCGGATCGGGTCAAACAGTAAATGGTGTGTTATTTAACTGTGCCATGACCAATTTCGCTTACCGCAGTAAAAACAGCATTAACCTTTACAAGGATGGCAAGCAGTCAAGAAGCTCCATTTTGCCTACGATTATTCTGAAAGAGGGAGAACCCTTTTTGATTACCGGTTCACCCGGCGCTGCACGAATCATTGCAACAGTGATTGAGGTGGTGATTAACATGATCGATTATGAAATGAATGTTACGGAAGCCAATCTGGCTCCAAGGTTCTTTGTCAGGGATAGTGAGGATTTCCTCTACCTGGAATCGGGGATTAAACAGCAAGTACGGGTACAACTTGAAGAAATGGGGCATACACTGCGGGTCTATGAGGGGATCGACCTGTTCTTTGGTGGAGTGCAAATGATCTACATAAATCCTGAAGATAAGAAATACTATGGTTCTGCCGATAAACGCAGGGGAGGAATGGCAATTGGTTACTAATACATTTCGATTGTCATGCAATTGTCATGCAATAGTCATACGATAGTCATACAATGGTCAATGTAATGGTCAGACTATTGTAACTCTCCGTAGGAGTCCAATGGACAGTTGTAATTCTGCAGTAAATACTCATTTTGCGGTTAACTATTGATTTTGCCCCGTTCGGGGCCAACTGTCTTTAGTGCTATAATCCAAAATAGCATTAGCTCCTTATGAGCGACCCGTTGTTAATCTTAATCAAATACATATCTCATGGAATAATAATACCAGCTCATTTCATCAGATCGCACCTACGGAGCTCATTGACTTGATGCTATTATATCTAAAAACAGGGCGCCCCTCGGGGTTTTAAAATACAAATCATAAATTGTTCTATTTTGAATTCCGTCTGACCCATTGCGGGTCTGACGGAAAGGAGTTTCCCGCTTTCTTATCGGTCAGACGGACTGACGCTGTCACGCCGGTTTAATATCCTTCAGGTTGATCTGGAGTGTGATGTTTCCGCGGAAATTATTCTCTTCAATGGAGTAACAAATATCGAACGGTTTGCCGTCCCTGATCAGGGAGAAATGTTCGACCATGCTGAATCCGATTGCCGGGAACTGATGATAGGGGGCCTCTTTCTGCAGGAGCTCAAGTTTCAGGTGTTCCGATGAAGATCCCACCAGCCTGCCGGTACCATTATCAAAAACACTACTGCTCATAAATACAGGTGCCATGTTGCCCGGACCGAAGGGCTGGAACTGCTTCAATGTACTATAGAAATTTTCAGAGATGTCGGAAAAATCAATTTGCGTGTCGATCTCCACTTTGGGAATGAGTTGATCATCGGTAATGGTTTCACTCACCACTTTTTCAAAGCGCTCCTGAAACAGTTCAATATTCTCTTTTTTCAGGGTAAGTCCGGCTGCATACATGTGTCCGCCAAAATTTTCCAACAGATCGCCACAGGCATCAATGGCCTGATAAAGATCATATCCCAGAACAGATCTTGCAGAACCGGTAGCAAACCCATTTGATTCGGTGAGGATCACTGTTGGACGGTAATAGGTTTCCGTTAACCTGGAAGCAACGATACCGATCACTCCCTTGTGCCAGTTGGGATTGTAAAGAACAGTGGATTTGCTGTTATTCAGGCGGGGATCGGATGAGATCATCTGCAGTGCTTCCTGCGTTATGGACCGGTCTATATTCCTGCGGGTCTGGTTAAAATCATCGATCTTATTGCTCATTTCAACGGCATCCCGTTCATCCAGTGAGGTCAGCAGATCAACCGCTTTCTCCCCGGATTCAATGCGTCCTGCAGCATTTATTCGTGGCCCGATCTTATAAATGATATCATCAATTCCGATCTGTTTTCCACTCATCCCCGAGATCTTGATTATGGATTTTAGTCCGGTCCGTGGATTTTTGTTCAATTGTATTAGTCCGAAATGTGCCAGTATCCGGTTTTCGCCCGTAACCGGTACAATATCCGAAGCAATACTGACAGCAACCAGGTCGAGGTAGGGGATGAGCTCATCGAACGGTATCCCGTTGATCCTGGAATAGGCCTGCAACAGTTTGAAACCCACACCGCATCCGGAAAGCTCTTTATATGGGTAAGAACAGCCCTCCCTTTTCGGATCGAGAACGGCAACGGCATCCGGAATGGTTTCTGCAGGCAGGTGGTGATCGCAAACGATGAAATCAATCTGTTTTGACCTGGCATATTTTATCTTGTCAACTGCCTTGATACCACAGTCGAGTGCAATGATCAGGTTGTAATTGTTTTCCGATGCATAATCAATGCCTTCGAGGGAAACACCGTACCCTTCTTTGTACCTGTCCGGGATATAGTAACCGATATTCTGGTACCTCTCCTTAAAGAAGGAATAGATCATGGCAACAGAGGTGGTTCCATCCACATCATAATCACCGTAGACCAGGATTTTTTCATTCCGAGCTATTGCGGATCCAATCCGGTCAACTGCATTGTTCATGTCGGCCATTAAAAACGGATCATGCAGATTGGCCAGATCCGGCTTGAAAAAAGTCCTTGCATCATCTTTCGATCGTATTCCTCTCTGCATCAGTAAATTAGATAACGAAATATCAACCTGAAGTTCCTCAGCAAGATCCTTTGCCAGTGTGGCATCGGGAATATTTTTTATGATCCATTTTTTATCCATACCGCCTCAAAGATATCTAAAAATTTCTCTTTCAACTCATTTTTTACACCATCCATCTCCGGAGCCTTGCCCAGCAATGTTTCCATGGAAACAACACCTTTATCGGTGAAGCCACATGGATTGATCATCTTGAAATAGTTCAGATCCGTCTTTACGTTCAGGGCAAACCCGTGCATGGTGATGTACCGGCTCGCCCGCACTCCAATGGCACATATTTTTTTTGCTTTTTGTGGATCGTCTGCATCAATCCATATACCGGTTGCACCATCTAATCGCTCTCCTGTGATCCTGAATTGATTCAATGTCCTGATGATCACCTCCTCCAGCCGGTGTATGTATTCCCTGATCGACAGGCCAAACTGTTCCAGGTCAAGGATGGGATAACCGACAACCTGACCGGGCCCATGATAGGTAATATCACCTCCCCGGTTGATTTTATAAAAGGATATTTCACCACTGTTCAGTTTCGAACGATCAACCAGGATGTTCTCCTCCCTGCCACTTTTTCCAAGGGTAAATACATGGGGGTGCTCACAAAAAAGCAGGTAGTTCTCTCCGGCTTGATCTTCTTTCATGAGATCTTTCCGGTTAACGATTTTCCGGTCCATTATCCGGTTGAACAGCTCTTCCTGGTAATCCCATGCTTCCTTATAATCGATCAACCCCAGATCCTGGTATGTTATCTTTTTTCTAATCATTTTAGAAAACAAGTTATTAAGTTAATCCGTTGTGCTTCTACTTTAAAATCAATTCATACATTTATCTAACCTGCTGTTGATAAGCGCATAACACCGTCTGCCGGCTTGTCTGGCATGTGGGAAGAGCCCTGTCTCCGGCAGACAAGCTGTCTGACGGATTGAAATATGTATGCCAATTTGCGGTCCATGAAACGATTTCCTATTGAATATCAATGTAGTTGGACCGCTCATTCTGGCTTTCACTATACCCAGGGTTTACCCTGTGAAATAGAGATATTCTCAAACGAACTGTTGAACTGAAACATTATTTCATTCCCACGACGTAATGCTAAAGCTAAGGATTATTTCACAGGGACACCCTGGGCTACCAACATTGCGCTCCTTACGGAGCTAAATACCTAAAGATCATTTATTAAATGAAATTAGATCAGCCAAAACCCAATAGCATAACGGATTAACTCTTTTTTTCGTCACGTGTCACTTGCTTTGTTCGTCGGAGTTTTAACCTATGCGGATCTCTTAGTCCCTCTCCGTCACCCAATTCATCATTCTTCAATCATCATTCATAACTCATCACTCATCACTCATTTCTCCCCCTCTCAAAGTCTCATTGTCATCTCTTCAGTTACCCGTCACCCGCTACTCGTATCCCGTATCCCGTAACTGCTCACTACTCACAGTTCACAGATTACTGTTCACTTCTTTCACCGAGTACCGAGAAACGAGAACCGAGGACCAAATACTCACCACTCACCTCTCTTTCTGTCTCATTCCCAGTCTCATTATCATCTCTCCCGTTACTCGTATCCCGTAACTCGTAACTACTCATCAATCATCACTCATCATTCATAACTCAACTCTCACTCACTACTCACAGTTCACTGCTCACAGTTCACTGTTCACTGTTCACCAATTAACTGTCCTTAGCCTTAGCCTTCGCCTCAGCCTTTCTTTCAGATCCCTCCTAATCGTCGGGATCAGTTCGACTTATGCTTTTTACTGCACAAGTTTGTGAAAATCAAGTCTCACTGACATGCTTCTCCGCATGGTACGACGACCGCACCAGCGGGCTGCTTTCAACGAACCGGAATCCCTTTTCCAGTCCGATCTTTTTCAGTTTATCAAACTGTTCGGGTGGTATATATTCCCGTACCGGGTGGTGGTGTAATGTGGGAGCCAGGTACTGTCCGATGGTCATGACACGACAGCCTGCAATCAACAGATCGTCCATGGTTTCCAGCACTTCCTTTTCCGTTTCACCCAGTCCCAGCATGATTCCCGACTTTGTAATCACCCCCTGCTGTGCAATGTATTTCAGGACACCCAGGCTGCGGTCATACATGTTTTTATTCCTGATTTCGGGCGTTAATCTTCGCACCGTTTCCAGGTTGTGGGAAATGACTTCCGGTCCGGCATCGATCACCTTCCGGATATCTTCTTCTTTACCGTTGAAATCGGGGATTAATGTCTCCATGGTGATCCCTGGATTGACCCGTTTCACCGTACGTATCGTCTCCGCCCAGAATCCTGCACCACCATCTTCCAGGTCATCCCGGTCGACCGAGGTGATCACGCAATGTTTCAGTTGCATGATCCGGATGGACCGTGCCAGTTTCCCCGGTTCATTCCGGTCAACCGGAAGGGGTTTGCCTGTGGTCACAGAGCAGAATTTGCACGAACGTGTACAGATATCACCCAGGATCATGAAGGTAGCCGTTCCGGCATTCCAGCACTCCCCGATATTGGGACAGTTACCGCTGGTACAGATGGTATGCAATCCGTTCTTTTGAACCAGGTTCTTCACCTTTGCGTAAGTACCGCCGCTTGCCCTCTCCATTCTCAACCAGGAAGGAAGCCTGCCTCTTTTCTTCATCTCAGCCATGGTCTTGGTATATCAAATCCCACTTGACGGTTTATCAGGGGGTAAAAATTCACCGAAAATCCATCGTAAAAACTGTTACAAAGGTACTGAAAAATTGATCAAAGCGTGAGAGATTTTTGTAACGATCCCGGGGGCCCAATGATAAAAGAAATTCTATCTTTACATAAATTTAAAAATCAGGAATATGAGTCAGACTGGTCTGAGCGATCAGGAGAAATTCCGCAGGGAATCCCTCGGGGAGATCCGCAAACTCGGTATCGATCCTTACCCTGCTGCCGGATATGAAGTGAACGCATACAGCGAGGAAATCCTGGAGAATTTCGATGAGAAGAAAAACAATTTCCAGGAGGTAAGTCTTGCGGGAAGGATCATGAGCCGGCGCATCATGGGAAATGCCTCGTTCATCGAGATACAGGACAGCCAGGGTAAGATCCAGGCATACTTCCGCCGGGATACCCTCTGTCCGGGGGAGGATAAAA
>CAZXGG010000068.1:0-18867 GCA_964640125.1 uncultured Rikenellaceae bacterium | reverse complement strand
TTCGCCAGTTATTGTGTTGTGACATGTTATTATAGAGCTATACCACAACGCTCTGCATGCTTGCATACCACCTCAGCTTGCTGTCAAGTCCAGTCAGCCCCATGCTGGTGCAAAGATACAAAATCTTTTCGGCAATGTTCCACCCTAAAAGCCTCAAAAATTGTTCCATATTCACTACTTTCGCAGTAAATCATTCAGTCATGAAAGACAAGATTGTAGTTGGAATCCTGAAAGAGACCAAAACCCCGCCCGACCGGAGGGTTCCTATAGGACCCAGGCGTGCCCGGGAGATACAAAACCGGTTTCCCAATGTCGAACTCATTGTCCAATCCAGCGAGATCAGATGCTTTACCGATAATGAGTTTAGAGACCTTGGTCTGCATGTCAGCAGTGATATCTCTGCATGCGATGTGCTCCTGGGTGTAAAAGAGGTCCATATTCCCGAATTGATCCCGGATAAAACCTATCTTTTTTTCTCGCATACCGCAAAAAAACAGTCGTACAACCGTTCCCTCCTTCAACATGTTGTTGAGAAGAAGATAACCCTCATTGATTACGAATACCTTACCGATCAACACGGGTTCAGACTGGTGGCATTCGGACGGTGGGCCGGAATTGTGGGTGCTTACAACGGGCTTAGAGCCTGTGGAGAAAGGTTTGGTGACTTTACCCTGAAACCAGCCCATGAATGCCATGACCTGGAAGAGATGCTGACCCATGTGAGTGCACTAAAACTGCCTCCACTGCGTATCCTCATTACCGGTGGCGGACGTGTCGCCCATGGAGCACTCGAAACCCTGGCTCCCCTTAACATCAAAGAGGTTTCACCCGGGGATTTCCTGCACAAAAAATACAACATGCCGGTCTTTTCCAGGCTCGATCCATGGCATTATACACGACGGAAAGACGGCACCGCCTTTGGCCCTGACGGATTTAACCATTTTATTCAGCATCCTCAAGAGTACGAATCTACATTCTTTCCCTATACAAAAAAAACAGACCTGTTTATTGCATCTCATTTCTGGGATCCCAAATCCCCGGTGTTTATGATACCAGAAGATTACCTCGCATCGGACTTTTCCATTAAGGTCATTGCCGATATAAGTTGTGATATCAAAAAGCCAATTCCCTCTACCCTGAGGGCATCCACCATCGCAGAACCATTCTATGGCTATGATCCACGATCCGGCCAGGAGAGCGATCCATTCAGCAAGGGAAATATCACGGTCATGGCTGTTGATAACCTTCCCGGGGAATTGCCGCGCGACGCATCGGTGGATTTTGGAAAAGCACTGATGGATAGCGTCTTCCCCTCACTGTTCGGAAAAGACCAGGAAAAAATCATCGAACATGCAACCATTGTGAAAAATGGGAAACTGACGAAGCGGTTTGAGTATTTGAAGGGGTTCCTGGAAGGGAAGGAGTGACTGGTAAAAAAGTCCACAGTCCACAGTCTCCAGTCCGCAGTCTAAAAATGGCAAAATTAACTTACATGATAAATAAGTATTTCATTATTATTCAGCTATTAATTAAAAGTTTTTAAAAATGAGATTTAAGAAATTAATTGCTTATCAAAAAGCATTCAGTTTAGCTTTAGAAATTCATCAGGTTTCAAAATCATTTCCAGATGAGGAAAAATATTCATTGACAGATCAGATTCGAAGATCGTCCAGATCAGTATGTGCTAATATTGCTGAAGGATATAGAAAAAGAAAGTATCCCAAACATTTTATCACTAAACTTACGGATGGTGATGCAGAAAATAGTGAAACCTTCGTTTGGTTGGAATTTGCATTTGCGCTTGAATATATTAATGGAGAAATGTATGATAAACTTATTGACCAGAACGAAGAAGTAGGTAAGCTAATAAATCATATGATCGACAATCCCGAGAAATTTTTATAACGAACTACACCTTCTTCATTGAATTTTAAGAATTCAATTAATAATTCATCGAGGTTTGTAAATTTTGTCTGAAGACTGGCGACTGAAGACTGCAGACTGAGGACTGCAGACTGGGGACTGTTGACTACAGACTGAGGACTGTTGACTGAAGACTGCAGACTTATTTCAAACCCCCTTCAACTTCCGGATCATTGCAACCGGATCATCCGCACTGAATACGGTATTACCCACTACGAACACATCCACTCCGGCATCCCGCAGTTTACCAATATTCTGAAGTCCGACACCACCATCCACCTGGATGAGTGAAGTGGATTCTGTCTGCCGGATCAGCTCCTTAAGCTTCCTGATCTTCTGGTAGCTCGATTCAATAAACGACTGTGCTCCAAAGCCCGGGTTTACCGTCATGTTCAATACCATATCCAGATCGGGAAGGATTGTTTCGAGGAGATGCACCGGGGTATGAGGATTGATGGCTACACCCGCATCCATGCCGAGTGATTTAATTGTCTGCACCGTACGGTGCAGGTGATTGCAGGTTTCGTAATGAATGGTGAGGATATCTGCTCCTGCTTCGTGAAACGATTCCAGATAACGGTCCGGATCCATGATCATCAGATGAACATCCAACGGCTTTTTTGCCACTTTTTTTATCTGTTTGATGATGTGGAAACCGAAGGTGATATTCGGTACAAAGGCACCATCCATGATATCCAGGTGGATCCAGTCAGCATTGCTTTGATTGATCATATCAATTTCTCCGGCAAGATTCAGAAAATCTGCCGTAAGGATAGAGGGGGCAATCAGATGGCTCATAAAGAAGGGGAATATATGGATTTTTGTTTCCGTAAAAATAGCGATAAAAAAAATAAAGAGAAAAACGAAATTCTCTCTTTATTTTCTAACGGTATAATTAAAACGATCCGGGTCGCGGATTTTCTCAGCCAAGATAGGTTTTCAGGATTTTACAGCGTGTCACATGTTTCAGCCGTTTAATGGCTTTCTCTTTGATTTGTCTCACCCGTTCGCGGGTTAAATTAAATTCTTCGCCAATCTCTTCCAGTGTGTGTGGGTGCTTCCCATTCAGTCCAAAATAGAGGCGCACGATATTTGCTTCCCTGTTAGTCAGGGTATTCAATGCTCTTTCAATCTCTTTTCTGAGCGAGTCTGTTAACAACTCTTTGTCCGGACTGGGAGCATCCAGGCTAAGCAGCACGTCGTACATATCCCCCTCTTCATCCTGCCCCAGCGGTGCATCCATCGACACATGCCGTCCGGCGCTCTTGATGGCGTCTTTCACGTCGCTGGGAGCAAGTTCAAGTGCAAAAGCAATTTCAACATTGGTGGGTTCCCTTTCAAATTGTTGCTCCAGTTCCGCAAGCGTTTTATTGATCTTGTTTATCGAACCGATCTTGTTTAATGGTAATCGCACGATTCTGGCCTGTTCGGCCAGAGCCTGCAAAATCGATTGCCTGATCCACCATACAGCATAGGAAATGAATTTGAATCCCCGGGTTTCATCAAAACGCTGGGCTGCTTTGATCAGTCCAAGATTCCCTTCATTGATCAGATCCGGCAGGCTCAACCCCTGGTTTTGATACTGTTTTGAAACGGAAACGACAAAACGCAGATTCGCTTTAACAAGACGATTCAATGCTTTTAAATCACCTTTATGTATCCTTCTCGCAAGCTCCACCTCTTCCTCAGCAGTAATCAATTCAACCTTGCCGATTTCATGAAGGTATTTATCAAGGGAAGGGGTTTCCCGGTTGGTAACCTGTTTGATGATCTTAAGTTGCCTCATGCAAGGGTGGGGTTTAGGACTACGACTTATACGTTTAACAAAAATAAAAGGTTTCGAAGAATAACAGAAAAAAATGAAAAAAAAATAGAGTTTAATAATTATTTTAAATTACTGATAAACAAGTAGATATTTATCTTTTGTCATTACATTGCTTCATAATGGAGCAATTCGGGTGTAACAATCACCCTTTCCGGGAGATAAAATCTGTTTTTTTTATGATTTTCTTTGTCAGTATTCAGGATTTCTGTAATATTGCATATAATTTCCATTTCAAATTTCTATTTGGTCATTTCCTTATACCCGTTTTATTAAAGTCGTATTATTATTCCCGGTGGATTAATAAATCAGTATATCCTTATTATTAGTAAAAGAGAATTGACCCGCACAAACACTTCCAATCTAATTTTATGTATGACATTCTTGAATTGAACAAAAAGCTCTTACAGGATCTTCGTGAAATAGCAAAAGAATTGAAGATCAAAAGAGTAGAGTCCCTTCGGAAACAGGATCTGATCTACAAGATTCTGGATCAGCAGGCCATATCAGCAACCGAATCCAAACCAGGGGAGAAGAAGCCTTCGAAAGAGAGGAAACCCCAGGCAGAGAAATCAAAACGGGAATCGGGAAAAGCCAAACGTGAAAAATCACAGGCCAGGAGAGAGCGCAAACCGGTAAAACTTTTCAGCTCAGACATTGTGGATGAGCAGGTTCCTGATCATCCAATCGACAGGGAACAGGATGATGTGGCTGAATCCGGGACCATTCCATCTGAAGAATATATCGCTCCCCAGGTGAAAGAGCAAAGGCGGGAGGTACCTGAAAAAAAGCCCCGGGAAGATGAGTTGGGTAAAAAACCCGAGAAACGGGATAAAAGTTATGATTTTGATGGGATAATTCTCAGTTCGGGTGTTCTTGAGATCATGCCGGACGGATATGGTTTCCTGCGCTCGGCCGATTTCAATTACCTCAACTCTCCCGATGATATTTACGTTTCACAATCCCAGATCAAACTGTTCGGTTTGAAAACCGGAGATAGTGTTAAAGGATCCATCCGGCCACCCAAGGATGGAGAAAAATATTTCCCGTTGATCAAGGTGGAGGAGATCAATGGCAGGTACCCGGACTATATCAGGGACAGGGTGCCCTTTGATTACCTGACGCCCCTTTTTCCGGATGAAAAATTTACGCTTACCCAACCCGGCGAGGGCAGTCTTTCGGTGAGGGTGATTGATATGTTTACCCCGATTGGCAAAGGGCAGCGGGGACTGATCGTTGCCCAGCCAAAGACAGGGAAGACCATTCTCCTGCAGGAGGTGGCCAATGCTATTGCCAAGTATCAGCCTGAGGTCTATTTGATGATCCTCCTGATTGATGAACGGCCGGAGGAGGTTACCGATATGCAACGCAATGTTAACGGTGAAGTCATTGCATCGACCTTTGATGAACCGGCTGAACGGCATGTCCGGGTAGCAAACATTGTCTTGGAAAAGGCGAAAAGGTTGGTTGAATGCGGGCATGATGTGGTTATTTTACTCGATTCGATCACCCGTTTGGCTCGTGCTTTTAATACCATCTCCCCTGCATCCGGTAAGGTGTTATCGGGAGGAGTGGATTCCAATGCCCTCCACAAACCCAAACGGTTTTTTGGTGCTGCCAGGAATATTGAGGATGGCGGTTCACTGACCATCATCTCTACAGCACTGACCGAGACCGGCTCAAAGATGGATGATGTGATTTTCGAGGAGTTTAAGGGGACCGGTAACATGGAGCTTCAGCTTGACCGTAAACTTTCAAATAAACGGATCTTCCCCTCCATCGATATCCCTGCATCAAGCACACGACGTGAAGATCTTCTTCTGGATAAAAACATCCTGAATAAGATCTGGGTTTTGCGGAATTACCTGACCGATATGAATGCGGTTGAAGCCATGGAGTTTTTGCGTGACAGGTTAATGCAAACCGAATCGAATGAGGAGTTCCTGATCTCCATGAACAGCGATTAAGAACCTTCTACGATAAGCTGACAAATTTCATAGATTATCCCTTTTCTTCCAATTATTTTTGCTCCAATTTCCTGAATATTGAGAGCCATTTAGCAGGTTTGTATCGTTCCCAACCCGGTTGCCCGGACGCTTGGGTGAATGCAATTTAATAGTGAATTGAAAAATTGTGTTATAAATCAGGTTTATGAAATTCCATATCCAAACAATTTGTATTAATTTTATAGGTTCTGGACGAAAAAAATAAACGTTTGTTATTTAAATACTTAAAGAGATAAAAATGGCTAAGAAAAAGAATTTTGTTACCTGTGATGGGAACTATGCAGCATCTTATATTGCTTATATGTTCAGTGAGGTTGCAGCGATATATCCCATTACACCCTCATCCAATATGGCTGAAAATATTGATGAGTGGGCAGCTCATGGGAGAAAAAACATTTTCGGAGAAGAAGTAAAGGTGGTTGAGATGCAATCGGAAGGCGGAGCCTCCGGAGCTGTTCATGGTTCACTTCAATCGGGTGCATTGACCTCAACCTATACGGCTTCACAGGGTTTGCTGCTCATGATCCCGAACATGTATAAAATTGCGGCTGAACTTTTGCCGGGTGTTTTTCACGTGAGTGCAAGAAGTGTGGCAGCCCATGCTCTTTCCATTTTTGGAGATCATAGTGACGTGTATGCCACCCGTCAAACGGGGTTTGCCCTGCTTTCCAGTGGCAGCATTCAGGAGATTATGGACCTTGCCGGGGTTGCACACCTCAGTGCCATCAAGACCAGGATCCCCTTTCTTCATTTTTTTGACGGATTCAGGTCCTCTCATGAAGTGCAAAAGGTAGATGCCTTTACCAATGAAGATTTTGCCTCGCTGATTGATTATGAATCGCTGCAGAAATTCAGGAATTCGGCCCTGAATCCGGAGCATCCGGTTACACGGGGAACTGCTCAGAACCCGGACATTTTCTTCCAGGCAAAAGAGTCGATCAACAGGTTCTATGAGCCGGTAGATGATGTCGTCGAACAGTACATGAATGAGATAAAGAAGATGACAGGCAGGGAATACCATCCGTTCCGTTATTATGGTGACCCCAATGCCGAGAACGTTATAGTGGCCATGGGATCTGTGACAGAAACCATCATGGAGGTGGTTGATTACCTGACCGCGAAAGGCGAGAAAGTTGGACTGGTGGTGCCTCATCTTTACCGACCCTTCTCTGAAAAGTATTTCTTTAAGGCCATGCCCAAATCGGTCAAACGAATTGCCGTACTCGATCGTGCCAAAGAACCCGGTGCTCTTGGAGAACCCCTCTATCTTGATATCAGGGAGATCTATTTTGAAAAATCAGAGCGACCACTCATTGTTGGCGGACGGTACGGATTGAGCTCGAAGGATACCACTCCGGCACAGATCATCTCCGTGTATGACAACCTGAAACTCGAGAAACCCAAAACCGGATTTACCGTGGGAATAGAAGATGATGTTACTTTTCTTTCCCTGCCTCTGGGCCCGGAAGTAAGCGTTAGCCCCAAAGGAAGTTTTGAAGCTAAATTTTATGGCCTCGGTGCAGATGGTACTGTGGGAGCCAACAAAAACTCCATCAAGATCATCGGAGATAGTACCGATAAGTATGCACAGGCCTACTTTGCGTATGATTCGAAAAAATCAGGTGGTATTACCGTCTCCCACTTACGTTTCGGTGATCACCCCATACGTTCAACCTATCTGGTTAATACACCCAGTTTCGTGGCATGCCATGTGCCATCGTATCTTACAAAATACGATATGTTGAAAGGGTTGAAAAAAGGAGGAACATTTCTCCTGAACAGCATATGGGATGAGGAAGAGACCAAAAAACGGATCCCCGATCACATGAAAAAGTTCATGGCGGAAAACGATATAAAATTTTATATGATCAATGCAACCGAAATTGCAGAAAAGATCGGACTTGGAGGAAGAACCAACACCATCATGCAGTCGGCCTTCTTCAAAGTGTCAGAGGTCATTCCCTATTCGCTTGCCGTGGATCAAATGAAGAAAGCAATTGTAAAAACCTATGGTGCCAAAGGTGAAGAGATTGTTCGCATGAACCATGAGGCAGTGGACCAGGGTGGTGAAGTGATCGAAGTCAAGATCCCGGATGAGTGGAAGAAAGTAACGATTACCAAGGAAGAAGATACCCGGGACCTGCCCGATTTTATAAAGAAAGTGTTCGAACCGATAAACAGTCTCCGTGGTGATGATCTGCCGGTGAGTGCATTTCTTGGCAGGGAAGACGGTTCTTTCCCTCCAGGGACAACACAATATGAAAAAAGAGGCGTTGCTGTACATGTACCGGAATGGCAACCTGAGAATTGCACTCAGTGTAATCAGTGTGCATTTGTTTGTCCCCATGCTGCCATCCGCCCATTCCTCCTTACAGACGACGAGGTGGCAAACCTGCCCGAAGGAACGACTACCCTTGAAGGGAAAGCCCAACTGAAAGGATATCACTTCAGGATCCAGGTGAGTGTGCTCGACTGTACCGGTTGTGGTAACTGTGCAGATGTTTGTCCATCAAAAGAGAAATCCCTCGTCATGAAACTGCTCGGTACACAGATGGATGAGGCAGAAAGATGGAACCACATGCACAATGTCATCGGGTATAAAGATACCGTGGTACCAAAGGACAAGACCGTTAAAAACAGTCAATTCTCTCAGCCTTTGTTTGAGTTCTCAGGAGCCTGTGCCGGATGTGGTGAAACACCCTATATTAAGGTGATCACTCAGTTGTTTGGCGACAGGATGATGATCGCTAATGCCACGGGATGTTCATCCATTTATGGCGGAACAGCTCCTGCTACTCCCTATTGTACTAACAGGAACGGTAAAGGTCCTGCCTGGGCAAATTCACTTTTCGAAGACAATGCCGAGTATGGCTATGGTATGGCACTGGGCGTTTCTAAACTGAAAGCCAGAATCGCCCGAATCATGCAGGAGAACATGAACGATAAGTTCTCGAAAGCTACCATTGAAGCCTGCAAAGAGTGGATCGAAGCAAAGGACGATGCGGAGGGATCTAAAGAGGCATCGGCAAAGGTTATTCCCTTGTTGAAAAAAGAGAAAGATCCAGTAGCAAAAGAATTGCTGGCTCTCGAACAATACTTTATTAAGAAATCAGTCTGGGTAATCGGTGGAGATGGGTGGGCCTATGATATCGGTTACGGAGGACTTGACCATGTGATTGCTTGCGGTGATGATATAAACATGCTGGTACTGGATACGGAAGTCTATTCAAATACCGGAGGACAGTCGTCAAAAGCTACACCGATTGGTGCTGTTGCCAAGTTTGCTGCTGCCGGTAAAAGGATCCGGAAGAAAGACCTTGGAGCCATGGCCATGACGTATGGTTATGTCTATGTTGCACAGGTAGCTATGGGTGCCAGCCAATCGCAGTTCTTTAAAGCCATAAAAGAGGCAGAAGCCTATGCCGGACCCTCTCTCATTATTGCCTACTCACCCTGTATTAATCATGGCTTGAGAAGAGGAATGAACAAATCTCAGGATGAGGAGAAAATTGCCGTACAATCCGGGTACTGGCACCTCTACCGATTTAATCCAATGCTTGAAACTGAAGGTAAAAATCCATTTACCCTCGATTCAAAAGAACCGGATTGGTCTACATTCCAGGATTTTCTGAATTCGGAAGTGAGGTACACCTCCCTGAAAAAGTCGTTCCCCGGTGAAGCTGCAGCTTTGTTTAAATTAGCTGAGGAAAATGCACGCTGGAGGTATAACTCCTATGTGAGAATGACAGCAATGGATTATTCGCAATAATTTTTTTAACTAAAAAATGAATGGTTCAGGGCAGAATGCTTGGTATTGATTATGGACGGAAGCGTGTGGGAATAGCAGTTTCCGACCCTGGCGGGATGATTGCCAATGGATTGAAAACCGTTCCATCAGCTGAGATATGGGAATTCCTGGAGGAGTACCTCTCCAGGGAAGAGGTGATACGATTTGTTGTAGGATATCCAAGGAAACTGAACAATGATCCTTCACAGGCGATTGAATTTATTAATCCGTTTATTCGCAAATTGAGGAATAAGTATCCCTCTATTCCGGTTGAGCTTGTGGATGAACGATTTACTTCCAGTCTTGCCAGGCAAGCAATGATAGACGGTGGGCTTAAGAAAAAGGACAGGCAGGATAAAGCGCTAATCGATACCATCAGTGCTGCAATTATTCTGCAGTCATTCCTTGACCACCAGACTGCTGAAAATATAAAATGAACAGGCAATGGTATTTCCAATTGTTGTATATGGTCACCCGGTCCTCAGGAAGAAGGCCCGGGAGCTCCGGAAAGATGAGGAGGGGCTGCAGGAGTTCATAAACAGCCTGTGGGAAACCATGTACGTCTCCGATGGTCTCGGACTTGCTGCACCCCAGGTGGGTAAATCCGTCCGGCTTTTCGTGATCGATGCAAACAGCCTGTCCGATAATGACCCTTCGCTGAAAGGGTTCAAAAAAGCATTTATAAACCCACAGATCATTGAAAGAACAGGCATGTTGAGCCCGTTTAACGAAGGGTGTTTGAGCATCCCGAACATTCGGGAAGATGTGACCAGGGAACCGGGGATAAGAATCCGGTACTATGATGAGAATTTTGAATTACACGATGAGCAATATGACGGGATCGCCTCCCGCATCATTCAGCATGAGTATGACCACCTGGAAGGGATACTCTTTACCGATCTGGTGCAGCCACTTAAGAAGCGACTACTCAAGAATAAACTGAATGCCATATCGAAGGGTAAATTCGAAGCAAGTTACAAAACCATTCTTCCCAAAAAGAAACTGAATTCAGAGATCCTCCAGTAAAAAACCTATCTGAGCGGATAGCGCTGGAAGATCCGGTTTGCTTTCATCAGGATATCAACATATTGTGCACGCTTATAAGCGTAAGGGTCGGTGATGTTTTTCCTGGATAATATTCCCTTAAAATCGGTGATCGATTCATATTTTTTTGCATCCATCCATTCCTCCAGTGACCTGATCATCTTTCCAATCTGTTCCGGTTTGTTCCTGTAGAGGGTACTGACCACCTGTACGGTGTCGGCTCCGGCGAGCAACATCTTAACCACATCAGCACCTTCAAAAATACCGGTATTACTGCATACCTGGGCTTTGATGTTACCATACAATAACCCGGCAAACCGCAACGACAGGCGGCTGTCTTCGATATTGCTCAGGTTCCAGGGGAAGTGCAATTCTTCCGATTCAACATCAATATCGGGCTGGAAGAGCCGGTTGAACAGAACAAAAGCATCGGCACCCGCTTTATCCATCTCGGCAATGACCTTAAGGGGATTTGTATAGAACGGGCTGAGTTTCACGCTGACCGGTATACCGACTTTGGCTTTGACTTTTTTAAGAATGGCCACCTGTTCATCAACGATCTCCTTTCCATCTTTATCAAAATCCCTGGGTGTTGCATAGAAGTTCAATTCCAGAGCATCAACACCGGTTTTTTCAAGTTCCACGGCATATTCGGCCCAGGTAACTTCATATACGCAATTGAGGCTGGCGATAACGGGAATATTGACTTCTTTTTTCAGGTTTTTCAGGTTCAGTAAATGTTCTTCCGGGCCGGCATGCTGAAGGTCGGGAAAAAGCGTTATCATCTCTGCGTGGATCTCATTGTATTCCTCGAGGTCCTGCTGCATTTCAAGGCTTTCCAGCTGAACCTGTTCCTCGAAAAGGGATTTGTAAACAATAGCAGCTGCTCCTGCCTGTTCCAGTTTTTTAACGGTGTTCACATCAGTAACAAGATTACTGGCACCGACAATGATGGGATTTTTTAATTCAATACCCATATAACTACTTGAAAGATTGGCCATTTTATGATATTTTTTTTAGAATTAATCCTTGTTTTTCAGGTTGTTAAAAATAGCCAACTTGGACTTACTTTCCAAATTTATTTTGGCAGCCTGGGAAAAGGATTCTCTTCCAATACGGTTTTTCCTGGTGGGTACATGTAGCGTTTTTTTTGTACATTTATATCTACCCGGATAGATCTGTTTTTCATGATTTCAGAGCAAGAATTACGGCAGTGGCCCTATGTCCGCCTCCTCCTACCATTTGTTGCTGGTGTCCTTTTCCAGTCATATCTTCCTTTACCCTGCACAGGAACGCTGGTACTGTTTGCCCTGTCCACCATTTCCCTTTTTTTAGTTTTTGCCTGGCAGAAAGCATCACCCGATTATCATAGACGATGGTTATTTGGTGTTACACTGAATATCATGCTTTTCTTCCTTGGTTGCTCTCTGTTATCCATTAAAGAAAACCGCGTAAATTTCACACATTATGGCATGAGAGAGGGCCAGATAATTGCCGTGGTTACCGAAATGCCGGAAGAGAAACCCAGGTCATATAAAGCAATTCTTAAGGTACGGCAAATTAAATCTCCTGAAGGTTGGGAAAATACCAGAGGCAGTGCTTTGGTCTACTTTGAAAAAGATTCAGCCGTCAGGGATTTGTTCATTGGTGATCAACTTAAGATAGAGGGAGAATTTCAGGAAATTCCTTTCTACAACAATCCGTATGAGTTTGATTACAGAAGGTACCTGTACCGTCGTGGAATCTACTGCCGGATGTACCTGCGATCTGAGGATTGGGAACGAATAGCGGTAAACAAAGGGAATACACTGCGGCTGACCTCTGCAAAAATGCGGCATCACCTGCTGGGCATTTATCAGAAATTTCATTTTGGGGAGGAAGAGATAGCTATCGCCGGTGCATTGACCCTGGGATTCAGGGATAAACTGGATGATAGCCTGCAGGATCTGTATAAGAATGCAGGGGTGATGCATGTCCTGGCAATATCCGGGTTGCATGTTGGCATTTTATACTTTCTTTTATTCTATCTCCTGGGCTTTCTCGGAAAATTCAGGAGTGGCAGGATCATACGGGCTTCTTTGATCATTTTGTTCCTCTGGTTCTTCGCGTTCCTGACCGGTTTATCACCTTCGGTAATGCGGGCTGCCACCATGTTCAGTTTTGTTACCATCGGACAATCGTTAAAACGACCGGGAAATGTGTACAATACCATTGCTGCTTCCGCCTTCTTTCTTCTGCTAATCAATCCTTACCTGATCATGGAAGTTGGCTTCCAGCTCTCCTATATTGCTGTTACCGGAATCATTTTCTTTCAACCCCGGTTTTATCGCCTGTTTAGAAGCCGGTTCTGGGTTGCTGATAAGGTATGGGGGCTAATAACTGTATCGCTGGCTGCACAGTTATCTACATTTCCGATAACCATCTACTATTTCCATCAGTTCCCAAACTATTTCATCATCAGTAATATCGTTGTTATTCCATTTGTTACCGTTATACTCTACCTGGGAGTACTTTTATTCCTTTTCTCTTTCCTGCCACCGGTTGCCGCACTACTCGCCTGGCTCATGAATCAGTCCATCGGCATATTGAATAGTATCCTTGAACTGATCACAGGTCTGCCTCATGCTCTGACAGCAGGAATCTCAAACAGCATTCTTGAAACACTTCTCATTTATAGCATAATCCTGGCACTTTCCCTGTTTCTTATCCGGAAGAAGAGCCGGTATATTTTCTGTTTTTTCACTGCGGTTGCCCTGTTCCTGTCGATTAATGGATATTCTATTTTTCGTACCAAACATCAGAAGGTTATTGCAGTATATCATGTTGAAAGAACGACTGCTATCGGATTTATAGACGGGGGGAAAGCCTGGTTAGCCGGCGATTTCGATACAACGGAAAGTCAGGAAAATGTACTGTATTATGTATCGAATCATTTTAACCGGCTCAAGGTTCGTCAATGGAATTATATCACCCTGGAAGAGCACGGGAATGATATGGAAGCCCCTGGCCTGACTGATCCGGAGGATGGTCCGGTTATCAGTGGGAATTTCATTTGGTTTCATGGAAGGAGGATTTGCCTGATTGATGGCGAATGGCCTGACAGACATCCGGAAAAGACACCCTATGATCTGGATTGTGTTATCATCAGGCACGATCCGGAAATCCCACATGACGGGTTCTTTGAGCATTTCAGGGTGAGGCAGATAGTCCTCGATCCTTCCATTTCATTCTATTGGGAAGAGGTAATGAAGGAGAAATGTGTTGAACTGGAAATCCCCTGTTATGTTGTCAGGACAGAGGGTGCCTGGATCCGGAATATTAGCGAAGTATGGTTATAATGAACGAAAAGCCGTTGCGGATGCATTTATTATTACCGGATGCGGGCCTGGAAAAGGGGTAAAAAAAATGAGATTGTGTTAGAATATTCGAAGGATAATGTATTATTTTGCCCTTCGAATAGAGACCAATAGCCATTCCAGATGAAAATTGTCATAGCAGGAGCCGGAGAAGTGGGATCTCACCTGGCAAAAATGCTGAGTAATGAGGACCACGAGATTACCGTCATCGATCCTGACGAATCGAGGCTAAAATCGATTGAAGCTGCACTGGATATCCTGACTCTGGTTGGTTCATCTACCTCTTTTCATACCCTTAAGGAGGCAAAAATCAAACAGGCAGACCTGTTCATTGCAGTATCTCATTCCGAAGATATTAACATCACATCTGCCATTATAGGGAAACACCTCGGTGTGAAGAAGACCATTGCAAGAGTGGATAATCCCGAATACCTCCTGCCTTCTTTCAAAGAGCATTTCACGAACCTGGGGATCGACTACCTTATCTATCCGGAGCGCATTGCTGCCCAGGAGCTTGTTGGACTCCTGCACCAATCCGAAACAACCGAATTTTTTGAGTTCTCAGGTGGGAAACTGTCCCTCTTTGTGTTCAAGCTCGACGAAAATGCTCCGGTCATTAATAAAACACTGGGTGAGCTGACCAGGGTAGACCAGTCAATGGAGTACCGCACCATTGCCATAACAAGAAACGGGGAGACGATCATTCCGCGGGGTAATGACCGTTTTGAAGTCAACGACATGGTGTACATTGTATCAACCCGGTCGGGACTTCAGGAGGTTTTTAGCCATATAGGCAAAAAGAAGTTTGGCATTAGGAACCTTATGATTCTCGGAGGTAGCCGTATCGGGAAAAAAACGGCACTCGAGCTGCAGCGGGAATTTAACATTAAAATGATTGAGATCGATAAAAATAAATGCGACCAGCTGGCTGATGAACTGGAAGATACACTGGTAATCAATGGTGATGGCAGGGACACTGACCTGTTGTGTGATGAGGGTCTCAGAAACATGGATGCTTTTGTTGCCGTTACGGGAAATTCTGAAGCCAACATTTTATCCTGCCTCTTTGCCCAGAAAATCGGTGTTAAAAAGACGATCGCTGAAATAGAAAACATACAGTACATCGGTTTGGCTGAAAATATCGGGGTAGATACGGTGATAAACAAGAAGCTGATCACAGCCAGTAAGATATTCCGGTTTACCATGAGGGCGGAGGTGTCGAGGATCAAATACCTGACTGTATCTGATGCTGAAGTACTGGAATTTGTGGTGAAAGAGGGTGCAAAGGTTACTCTGGGAGCACTCAAGGATATCGGTTTTCCGAAAGATGCAAGCATCGGGGGTATCATTCGTGGTAAATCCGCGTTTATTGCCAAGGGCGATACGGAGATAAAGCCAAACGATCGGGCGGTTGTTTTTGCCCTGCCTACTGCAATCACCAAGATCGAAAAGTTCTTTTAGCCATTTCGTGGTAATGATAAACTTCAAAATCATTCTGAAGGTCTTGAGTACCCTGATTTTTCTGGAAGGGATCTTTATGCTTTTTGGAGTTCCTTTTTCGCTCTATTACCGGGATAGTGACCTTGTATCGCTTCTGATCTCCTCACTGATCACTGTTGCTGCCGGAGGTTCAGGCAGATTCCTGACGAGGAAAGCCCTGCCTAACCTGGGTAAACGGGAAGGGTACATCATCGTTTCGGTTGGGTGGATCCTTTTTTCATTTTTCGGATCCATACCGTTTATCATCAGCGGAGCAATACCCTCCTTCACCGATGCCTTTTTTGAAACTATGTCGGGTTTTACCACCACAGGGGCATCCATCCTGAACGATATCGAAGCCATGCCTCACGGTTTACTGGTTTGGCGCAGCATGACCCAGTGGCTGGGTGGTATGGGAATCATTGTGCTGTCCATTGCTATTCTGCCTTTGCTTGGTGTAGGGGGAATGCAGCTTTTCATCGCAGAAGTACCCGGTCCTGCACCGGACAAATTGCATCCGCGGGTGAAGGATACGGCAAAACGACTATGGGCAATCTATATTATTTTTACCGGTGCAGAAACCATCCTTCTGCTTTTTGGTGGAATGAGCCTGTTTGATGCTGTATGCCATTCGTTTACCACCATGGCTACCGGAGGGTATTCGACCAAGCAGCTCAGCATTGCCTACTTTACTTCCCCTTATATTCATTATGTTATCACCTTTTTTATGTTTCTTGCCGGTACCAATTTCACCCTCTCCTATTTTGCCCTGCACCTGCGGTTCGATAAAGTTTGGAAGAATGAAGAATTCAGGTTTTATGTGGGCTTTGTTATGCTTTCTATCCTGGTGGTAATGGGCGGTTTACTGATTACCCAGGACATTACCGTTGAGAAATCATTCCGGGATGCGGCATTTCAGGTCGTCTCAATTATCACCACTACCGGATACGTAACGATTGATTACATGCAATGGTCTCCATTCCTCGTGATCCTTTTACTTATCCTGATGTTTTCAGGTGGATCAGCAGGATCGACTGGAGGAGGTATTAAAATGATGAGGATACTACTGCTGTTTAAAAACGGTTTGCTTGAACTGAAAAGACTGATCCATCCCAAAGCCGTGATACCTGTGCGGTTTAACCATAAAGCCGTTTCACCCCAGATCATATCCAATATCCTTGCTTTTGTCGTTTTCTATATGCTGATTACCGGGTTAAGTGTTGTTGTTATGGGTTTGCTGGGATGTGATCTGGATAGTGCTTTCGGTTCCGTTGCTGCCTCACTGGGGAATATTGGCCCTGGGATTGGTAGAGTGGGACCAGCGGAAAATTATTATTTTCTGCCTGACTTCGGAAAATGGTTTTTATCCTTCCTGATGCTCCTGGGGCGGCTGGAAATGTTCACGGTTCTTGTTCTTTTCTCGCCTTCCTTCTGGAAGAAATAGGTACTTCTTTCAATCTATATGGACTGTAATAGAATGAAGCTTATGTAGGTTGATCCTGCCTGCGGCAGGCAAGGCAGGCGGGTCTTTGGCAGATCACTATGTGAAGTCCGGGGCACGACTCTTGATTCATCTGGCAAATGTTCGGTCCAGGAAGCGATTTCCCGTTGTTGAATATGGCAGTTGGCCCGTTTTATATGGTAATCGATCAACCCCGGGTTACGTCCTGATAGCATTATCAGGACTCACCCGGGGCTATTAATTGTTTATCCCCTCCGGGGATAATTAATCAAAAAAGATAAGGAATTTAAATACACTTTTAAAGTGACTTTGTGAAACGCAAAAATAGAACTTTTCAGTACTCCAGGATTCCCAATCCCTGCCTCTCGATCACCGGTTCCTCAAACGTGCAGTTGACTATGGTTGAGGCTTCGTTGTTCCCATATCCACCGTGGATAATGATATCGACTTTGTCTTTGTACTTTTCGTAGATCAGTTCCGGATCGGTTGTATACTCGATCACTTCGTCGGGGTCATGAATGGAAGTGGAAAGGATGGGGCGGCCAAGCTCACGCACGATTTCCAGGATAATGTTGTTATCCGGTATACGGATGCCCACGGTTTTTTTGTTGCTCTTAAACATTTTTGGAACCTGGTTGCTGGCGTGAAGGATAAAGGTAAACGGACCGGGAAGGTGCTTTTTCATCAATTTGTATATGGGAGTATCCACCTGTTTGGTGTAATCGGAGATCTGACTCAGATCGTGACAGATGAAGGAAAAATTTGCCCTGGTCGAATTGATCCCCTTAAGGCGGGCAACTTTTTCAACAGCCCTGGAATTCATGATATCACAACCCATTCCATAGACCGTATCGGTTGGATAGATTATGATACCACCTTCTTCAAGCACATCAACCACCCTGCGGATTGATCGCAGACTGGGATTTTCCGGATATATATTCAATAACATTCCCACACTCTAAGATCTGACAAAACCTTTAAAAGTATATTCTTTTATTAAACTATCACTCCCTGTAAATAAAAAAGTGGGTAAGCTACTTATATCGCACCGCTACAACCGCCTACCCTTGCTACCTTCCGGTCCTGGGGGGTTTCAGCAGGAGCTGGTCGTATAAGACTTACCCGGTGCAAAATTACAAACTTTTACCAGCTATTCCAAAGAATGCAATTCTTTTAAGACACATTCTGATAATTCAGTAAAAAACTGATATATTTGTTAAGAAACCTTAATCAAAGATAAAATGGAAAATAAACCTGTTTCAGTATGGAAAGGGACAATGAATCCGGCATTGCTGTTCAGCCTCGTCTTGATCATTTATACGTTAATCCTTTATTTTCTTGATAAGACTTTTGACCGGAGTATTATATTGGGAATAATCGGATTTTTAATTTCAGTTGGGGGATTTACACTTGGGGTCCGATCGTTCAGGGATGATTCCAGGGGTGGTGTCCTGACCTATGGCCAGGGTGTTGGTGCGGGTACCGTAATTGGTCTTTATGTTGGAATAATTGTTGCTGTTTTTGGATTGATCCTGTATAACCTGATTGATCCTGAGCTGATCGAGAAATTTTTTATTTCTCAGGAGGAAACATTGATCGAACAGGGTAGGCTTCCGGAATCGTTGATCGAACAGCAGGTAAATTTATTAAGGAAGATAGTTACACCTGTAAGCATGCCGTTCTTTGGGATTTTCACTTATGTATTTTGGGGTGTAATCATTTCCCTGATTGCTTCAATTTTCCTCAGGCGGGAGGGGGATGCCTTCAAAAAGGCAATGGCTGATATAGAGGAGGAACCTGCCGAATAAAAGAATGCACTTTAATTATGGATCTTTCCATTGTAATTCCGCTGTTTAATGAGGAAGAGTCACTCCCGGAGCTTGTGGAGTGGGTTGAACGGGTCTGTAATGAAAAGAACTATTCCATTGAGATAATCCTGGTTGATGATGGCAGCAACGACTCTTCCTGGGATGTGATCGAAAAGCTTT
>CAZXGG010000067.1:0-19921 GCA_964640125.1 uncultured Rikenellaceae bacterium | reverse complement strand
CGGTAAGAAAAGCGGATATATTTTGCGTGGTGAATTGAACGGTGATCTTAAAATTCAGGCAATTATAAAAGACTTCAATTATGAATATGAATTTGCTGTTTTAAGTTATGAAATAGCTTTTGAAATCAATCGAGGGCAATACGTTTCAGTTGTCAATAATAATACTATCCCTGAATACGTGAGCAGTCAATTCCCTCGAATTAACCATAACTCTAATTTAATTTTCAGTAATATTCGTGTTATCGGCCCTGATGAGGTGGTAAGAAACCTGGGAACACTCAGTTTAACAGTCGTTCGATGGTATAATTATGAATATTATCCGGTTCTTTATTCTTTAATAGAAGAAAAGATCGAAAACAAAGATTGGGATTCTGTGAAGGAATTGGGGCTTGAGAATGTCAGAAAATATTATTGGGACCGGGATTTGTATCTCAATAAGTTTGCGTATTTGTTTTATCTGAATCTTAGTGACCGGGAAGCATTAACCGCTGCTTTGGAATGGTCTGAACGAGCTGTTGAATTAAGTGAAGTTTATCCGGTTTTTTTATTTACACAGGCTTGCCTTCAATATAAACTTGGGATGCTGGACGAGGCTGAGATAACCATTCGGGAAGTAATCAAAGCATGTAAGGACCAGGATGAACCGACTCAGGAATATGAAATGTTCCTTGAAAAAATACTGGAAGCTAAGAAATAACCTGACTGAACCATGAAATCGCCTTTTAAATTTCTCGACAGCTACACAAGAGAAGACCGCGAAATCTTTTTTGGCCGTGACCGGGAGATCGGGGAGATGTACCAGAAGGTGTTTGAAGGAAAGATCCTGCTGGTGTACGGGATCTCGGGTACGGGCAAAACCTCCCTGATCAATTGCGGACTCGCAAACAAGTTTGAGGAAAGCGACTGGCTGCCGGTGACTGTTCGCAGGGGAAGGAATATACTGGAGAGCATGGTTGGGGAACTTCAGAAACAGGCGGTTTCCCCCCTCGCCCCGCCTGGGCGGGGCACTCCCCCCGGGGAGAGATATAGCGATGCTCCATCAGCTTCAGGGGGAGTCACACCAGCGCGCATCGTAAAATCATTGCAATCCATCTATCTCGATCATTTTAAACCGATTTATCTGATCTTTGATCAGTTTGAGGAGCTGTTTATTTTCGGGGACAGGGAAGAACGGGAGCAGTTTATTCAGGTGATCAGGGTAATTGTAGAATCGGATGTGCAGTGCAAATTCATCTTTTCGATTCGCGAAGAGTATCTCGCAAGTGTAACCGAATTTGAAGGGACCATCACCGATTTTCTTGCCAACCGCATGCGGGTGGAAAAGATGACCCGCCAGCATGCCGTCGAGGTGATCGAAGGCCCATGCAAAGTGCACGGGATAGAAGTGGAAGAAGGATTCTCTGAAGCTTTGCTGAATAAGCTGAACGCGGAATCGAATGAGGTGGAACTTACCTATTTACAGGTTTTCCTGGATAAAATTTTCCGACTTTCAACGCTAGATGACAAAGAAGGACACACCCCGTCCCGACAGAAATCGTCGGGACACCCCTCTCAAGAGGGGAATACTGGCAGTTCTACTCAATCATCAGATGAAGAGATATACAAATCTTCCCCCCTAACAAGGGGGGATAAGGGGGGTGTTTTCTCCATTAACCTGCTTGATCAGGTAGGCGACGTCTCCGACCTCCTTGGCAGTTTCCTGGAGGAACAGATCTCTGCGTTGGACGATCCGGATACCGGACTGGCAATATTGAAATCCTTCGTTTCCATCAAAGGGACGAAAAAACAGATAACGGAAGAAGAAGTTCTGGAATCTTCCCGGACATATGGTAAAGATATCGAAAAGGAGACACTCAGGGAGCTGATCCAGAATTTCGTGAACCTCCGGATCCTGCGGGACAAGGATGAAAACGGACGGTATGAGCTGAGGCACGATAGCCTGGCTGCAAAGATCTATGAAAAGATCACCCTGGTGGAAAAGGAGATCATGGAAGTACGGCAACTGATCGAGAATGCCTATACCTACTACCAGCAGAGGAAAATCCTGCTTTCACAGGAGGACCTGAAATATATTGAGACGTATGAGGACCGGCTTTTCCTTACCCGGGAGCTGCAGGCTTTCGTGAACAAAAGCAAAGAGGATTACCTGGCAAAACGCAGAGCTTTCCAGCGGGTGATCGGTATCTCTACGATTGGATTTATACTGATCATGGTCGCTATCGGTTATTATTATCTCCAGAAATCTAAGGGATTGAGGACAAAAGATTCGATCATTGCTGCTTCATTACAATTGGAAAGCAGCCCGGAATTAAGCTTGCAGAGTGCATTCGATGCATATCGAAGAGATTCAGTCAGCAGTCTCGCGAAGAAAGCCGTCCTGGATGCTTTCTATGCGTTACATAAACGATACCCGGAAGCGAAGAAAAGATTTTTTGACTTTTTACCCTGTACAACAAATATTGCCTCCGCCAGATTTTCGAAGGATGGCAATTATATCTATGGATGGCTGGAAAATAATGAAGTGAAAGTGTGGGATGATCAAGGGCATGAGGTTTTTGCCATTCCTCCCGATACAATTTCCGTTCTCCATGTCCGGCTGTCGGAGGATAATCAATACCTGGGGGTGCTTTGTCAGGATCAAAAGGTGAAAATCCATTCCCTGAAGGAAGGATATCTGTTTGAGGCGATTACAACAACCAATGGGATAAATGATAAATACCTGTTCGATTTTAGCTGCAGAGGTAATTACCTGCTGGCAATGGCGAATGAAAATGTTGTGAACCTTTATGACCGGGAAGGAACCTTTTTCCAGGAACTGGGTAATCACGAAGGCAGGGTGAATGCACTTGATATCTCTCCCGACGAACGGTTTATTGCTACGGCTTCTTCCGACAGTAAGGTGTTTATCTGGTATTATAACCGGGATATCAACCAGTTTTTAGTCTATGATTCTTTAACATGGTATGTGGATGCGGTAAGAAGTTGTCAATTTAATCATTCGAGTGATTATATCCTTACTGCATCGGATGACAGCATTTCAGCTATCTGGTACCTTAACGGGACTGGTTTTCCGGTCGTTAACAGGAAGGGGACTACGATCAGGCCGCATCTTCCCTGGGAATATGAACGTGCATTTGAACAATATATGTTTGGAAAAGAGTGTGATGCCGTTTTTTCAGCGGATCAGAAATCGATAACGATCACAGTGTATCATGAAAAAGAGAGTGTTCCGCCTGAGTATCGGTATTATATTGTACATTCCAGAAACAGCATATTCAGCAATATAGGTGAGAATTATTATGTATCTCCTTATCTATATGCAAACGTATTTCAGCCGGTTATGGATTACCAGTATCTGGTTCCTTCAGCCAATGACAGTTATATAGCTACGGTAGTAAAGGGAGGTGAAACAACAAACCTGGTTGCTTACGATGCTCTTTTGATAAGAAAGTATATTGGCGGCCAGCCCGATTTCTCCCCGGATGGGAAATACCTGTTATGTATTGAGCGTAACAGGATTCATAAATACGCAATCGATATGGAAGAGATCCGGCGATTGGTGTATAAAGAGAAGATTTTCGGCGACCTGGAGATCAATTATCGGGACTGGGTTACGTATTGATTTTTCATCCTTTCAGTCCCTCTGGGACGTTGGTTAAACTTATGTCCTGACACAGCCACTGAAGTGGCTGCCTATTACCCTTCGGTCCCTGCGGGACGTTTTCCTTCAAGATTCAAAATCCTGACGTAATTTCGTTAGTCAGGACGGGTCCGAAATCCGCAATTTTGAAATACCTGATATTTGTAATGCCTACTAATCCTCAACCTCCCCTTCCTCCATACCATCCTTCATCTCGATAGCATAGGGAGCCATGTCAAAAGGTGTTTTGACTGCAATGTCCTTCTCGAAGATCCGTTGCCAGGCCGGAGGGGGCAGCAAAGTTTTTAAACCCATAAAAAGCAATAGAAATATCCAGGGTATCAATATCTTACGGGTAAGAATCTTCTGCTGTTCCTTTTTCCAGTTGATGAATCCCGAGCCGGGCAGGGTGATCAGCACTAGCAAGGTCGTTACCAGTGTCGGTACACCAGCCATTAAAACAAAAATTCCTGCAACTGGCCAGTGTTGGAATTTGAACATTATTGTCAGTGATTGCAAAGCAATCAGGAGGAAACAAATTGAACCGATGATCCGGAAATAGAGGTTCTCTTTGTGCTTCTGTAGAATATGGATCCCATAGATGATTGATCCCACTACCAGAATACCCAGTGTTAAGGTGATGAGGACTCCTGCCATTGGCCAGTGCTGCCTCTTCATAAAGAATCCGAAAATCATAAAAGCAAGTAAAATAAGAATCCTTCGTGTTGATCTTTCGGGGGAGAAGAATACCAGGACACCCAGAATAAGAATAATGAGAACACTAGGTACAATAGCAAGGGGAATGATATCAAATATTGCACCGGGAATGATGGGCACCAAAAGAACCGGTAAAGAGATCCACATTTTCTTTTCAAGCTTTGGTGTGAGTTCATTGCGGGATAACACCAGGGAAAATAGGATCATGAATGCAAGAAAGTTCAGGCTGGCGGATAAAGCGATTACCCAGCCTGTGTCATCGATCAGTTCCCCAAACAAAATATCCCGTAAAGACCCTGTCAGGATTGATGTCAGAGCAGCAATTATAGCGATTACCGAATAGATCCGGATCCGTTTTTTAACCTGTTTATCGTTCATTGCAGATAAAATGGGTTTTATTATCCTTCTTCTACGCCACCTGCCTTCCGGTTGACAGGTGGCGTAGAAGGAGGATTAAAAGTAAGAAAAATTCCCGGGGTTCAAAAACGATCTGATTTTTTTATTAAATGAATAAACCACGAAGTGGTATTTTAAATAAAGTTTAGTAACTTTTGTTTTTATAAAACTTTTGAATTTATAATGTATTGTATATCAGGATCATAATTAAAAAGAGTTCACTCTTTTTAATTATTGTTAAGAAAAATAGTTAATTTCCATTTCAATTTGCCCGGCAAATGGAAGAAAGAATTCGTACCCTTCGGTTCAAACTGAAGTCACCCACCAGCTCTTTCCAGAAGGTGGATATACTGAACGAACTCTCCTGGTTTTTGCGGTATGAAGGTACCCGGGAGGCTCAGAAGCTGTGCAAGGAAGCACGGGAACTGGCTGTAGAGATTGACTACCCCAGGGGAATTGCCTATGCCCGGCTCTACCAGGCTGTAACCCGCTTTTTGCTCTCTCCCAATGGTGACCTTATCCAGAATCTGCTGGATGCACTGGATTATTTTGAAAAAACCGAGGAGGAGGAGACCGGACTCTCCAAATGCCTGAACTTTCTTGCCCTGGCAAACGAGAGCTATGGGGATTATGAACGGGGTTTGCAGTTTGCACAGAAAGCCGTAGGGGAAGCAGAACAGATTGGTTACCGGGAAGGGGTAGGGGATGCCCTGAGCACGCTCGGACTGATCTACAGCAGATTGTGCGATTTTGATAAATCCCTCGAATCGTATCATGACAGCCTTGAAATCCGCAAGAAGATCGGGAACAGCAAAGCCATATCCTCTTCACTCAACCTGATCGCCAGAACCCATTCCCTTACAGGCGATTATGAAAAAGCACTCCACTATTACCAGCAGAGCCTGGAATTGAGAACAAAAACGAAGGATAGATCCGGTATGCCCTGGACCCACCTGGGAATCGCCAGCCTCTATGAGAAAACCGAAGATTATGACCAGGCTCTGGAGCACTACCAGACCGGTCTGGAACTCAATAAATCGCTTGGCGAAAAACGATGCCAGCTGCAATGCCTGATGGGCGAGGGAAGGATCTATCTGAAACTGGGCAAATTGAAAGAGGGATTGACCTTCCTTCAACAAGCCCTGAAGCTGGCAGAAGAGTTAAAAGCAAAACCCTTGATCTTCGAAACACACCTTGCCCTGGCAGAATATTACGAGCTCTCCGGAGAATACCATGAAGCACTGGAGCATTTCAAACAGTACCAGCAACTGGAAAAAGAGGTGCTGAATGCCGAGGTCCAGAACCGGATGAAAAACCAGCAGATCGCCTTTGCGGTCGAACGGTCGAAACGGGAAGCCGAGATCTACCAGTTGAAAAACGTGGAGCTGAAAAAGGCATACGATGAGATTGAGGAGAAAAATACGGAAATAACCGATAGCATCCGCTATGCGAAACGGATCCAGGATGCTGTGCTACCACCGGAAGAGGTATTCACTAAATTCATGCCGGAGTACTTTATCCTCTTCCGGCCACGCGATATTGTGAGCGGTGATTTTTACTGGATGACAGAGAAAGATCATTTCACGGTTATTGTTGTTGCTGATTGCACCGGGCATGGTATACCCGGTGCATTCATGAGCATGCTGGGTGTTTCTTTCCTGAATGACATTGTGGGCAGAATGAAAAACCTTCAGGCAAATCGGATCCTTGAGCAGCTTCGATCCCAGGTGATAAAATCACTTCACCAGACCGGAAAAGAAGGAGAAGCAAAGGATGGAATGGACATTTCACTCTGTATCTTTAATCATGAAACAAGGAAATTACAGTTCTCCGGAGCATTCAATTCCACCTACCATATCCGCAAAGGCGAGCTTACCGAATTGAAAGCCGATCGCATGCCCATTGCAATTCACTGGAAAATGGATGCAAAATTTACAAACCAGGAAATCCAAATTCTCAAGGGAGATACCGTATACATGTTTTCAGACGGTTATGCCGATCAGTTTGGCGGTCCGGAAGGTAAAAAATTCAAAGGCAAGCAACTGAAAGACCTGCTGCTGTCCATACAGGATCACTCCTTGGATGAGCAGAAAACAATCCTGGAAGATAGTTTCGATGAGTGGAAAGGTGCATTGCCACAGGTGGATGATGTGATCGTGATGGGATTGAAGTTTAATTAGAAATTATGACAGGAAAAATATCACCATCAACTAAAATAAATTCATTCTATGTCATAATCAGTGGCTTGTTCCGGTATGATATCCGAAAGATCGACCAGAAGCTGCTGACTGAACAATACACAAACTGGAAGAAGAGGATATTCGGCGGTGATTTTCAAAAAACATTTGACTACCTGAATCATAGCTATTACGACAGTTACCTGAATAATATTTTTCCGGAAATACGGTATGCTGAGTCAATTCCCGGTTGTTTAAATCCAAAGATCCTGAACCATCTTACCCTGTTGGTGTGTTTAAATGATTCGGAATTTTTGAAAGGGGCGAGCGTGGTGATCGATGACACGAATACGATACCCTTTGGAATTGAGTATGCCGACCTGTTCCTGTTTCCTCACGGGATCGGGATATTTTCCCTGAAAATCTGCCTTGATGAATCATCCGGTCTGAACCTGGGAATGGTTTCTAATTTTCTAAATAAAATAAGACATCTGGAATCTCAGGTTAAATTTGCAGGTGAGGATAACCTCCTGTCGATGAATGAATTCATTGAACAGAATTTCCTGAAAGGCTTGAACCTCGAGAAGGATTGGAGTGTCTATAATCCGCAGTTGAAAACCTATACACATATTGACCTGAAAGAAGAGATCCCGGAAGAGGAGATGGATTACCTGCTGTATGATATGGGGAATGTTGCCTTACTCGGATCGTCAAAAGGGAAGGGTGTTTTTGCTCCATCCGAGAGCTATTTTAAAGAACAGATCGCCAACAACAAGATCTCCGTATTCCGTAACTGGTCAGCACTGGCACTGTACGATACCTTTACAAGGATCAGCATGAATTTCCCCGACCGGTTCAGAAGCTGGGAGTATGATTATTTTAACCTCTATATCCATTGTCTGTACATCAAATTCTTCATGTACCTGACCAATTCGGAATTGAGTGATGTGACCGTGGTGAGCAAACGGACAGAAAAATTACGGGACAAGTTCATTGAATTCATTAACGACTACCATCACAGCCATATATCCTATAAATTCCTGCCCGATCTGTTGCAGGACAAGCTGATGTTTTCCCTGGAAATACAGTCGGAGATTGAACGGATGGAGACCAAGATCATGCGGATCAACGAACATTTCCAGGAGCGAAGGGAGAAATCGTTCAATATTGCATTGATCATCATTACCCTGCTGAGCGTTTTTTCAGTGTTGTACGACCTCTCCGAATGGGTAATCAAAATGGGAGTGTCCAAGGATGTCATGTATCCCTACGTTAGCATAACAAACGGGATCATTATATTCCTGCTTATTTATATCATTTTCAGAAAAGGGAGAAAATAATGGGCGAAAAACTTGATTTCAGAGAACTGGCGGTTGGATTGTTCGATAAGGAACTCCAATACCATGTGTTGAAACACTTCAAGGAAGTGGATGAACCGTACATGGACAAACTTTGTGATAGCGAGATCGGTACCAGAGAACAGATGGTGGAACGGATGAAACGGCCCGGATCGGATTTTAATCCCGCATGGGTTTCCAACCCGGAAGATCTGGTCAAAGCGTTGTTTCTGAAACTGAAAGCAATTGATCCTCCGGTTGAGTGGAAGAATAACCGGTGTGAGCTGGAAATCCTGTTTGACAGGGAGGAATTTCCGGAGGGTATCGGTTATGACAACTTGATTTCCCTGCATGAGTTATCCGACACTGAGAAAGCGGGTATCATAGAGCTGGAGAGGGATGCCATCCCCTTAAAAACAATCGTAAGAACTCCACCCCCTACCTGGGAGGTCCAGCTGATCCTGGAGAGAGATGGAGAGGAGATCAGGATCCTTACCATTTTCCCGGGGAAATATGCTCCATTATTCCCCGACTCCGAAATACAATCTGAAGAAGAGTATCTGAACAGCAAAGCCTTCTGGGAAACCCATGTGTTAATGGTGGAGTAGAGACGCCATGCATGGCGTCTCTACATGCGGTTTTAACAAAAACATGCACACATGCTTATTGAATTGTTTCGATTTATTACACGTGATGTACCATCCCTTTAACGATGTAGAGACGTTGCATGCAACGTCTCTACGTTCATAACGCCTTCTGCGTTAGTGTAATCAACGTAAAAAACCAGCATTTTGTCGGAATTGATATTATCAGCCCTATCAGGGCGTCATGTTTTTAGAAAGAATGGTACCAAAACAAACTCGGTCCAACTACAGGGTTCTTCTTCGGGAAATCCTTTCATGGACCGAAAAGCACCAGGCGATTCGGCAAAAAAAAGACGAATACCGGATAACGTTATACGACCCGGGCTTCGTTACCGACTAACGAATTACTACTTCTTATGCAGATCCGAACTTCCGCTCACGCTGGCATCAACCACTGCGTCCCCCTTGTAATAGACATCGCTGCCACCGCTTGCCTGAACCTTCAGCTTATCCGTAACATACACATGGGCGTCTGATCCACCACTGCTTTCAAGTGTACATTCAGCCGTTTTCAGTTCCATTGCATCCAGGTCGCTTCCACCGCTTGATGTGGCGTGAAACACCCTGGCTTCACCCGTAATATCGGCATCCGATCCTCCACTGGTGGAAAATTTCAGTTCATCCACCACCAGATCCATCTTGAGGTCACTGCCACCGGAGCATTCTATGGTTAACCTGTCCTGGCTGATGGTCCCGCTTGCCTCCACATCGGATCCACCCGAAGCGGTCAGGGCATCAATCTCCCGGAAGGTCAGGTAGACGTTCATCTCTTTTACACTGCGGATGGAACCGTCAACATATATTTTAAGTACTCCATCTTTTACTTCAGTAATAATGTACTCGTGGATGTTCTGATCGGTTTCCACCTCAAGGCTTATGGTATTTCCCTGGGTCAGGTAGAGGTCAATCCCGGAACTGACTGATACAGCACTGAAATTAGCCACATTACGGCTTTTTTTGGTTACGTTCCCGTCACCCTCTACCTGCTGAGCAGGCAGGGTTTGTGGCAATAAGAAACAGGCAAGAATAACAAGGATTACGCTGGAAGAAATTCTTTTTTTCATCATCGTTGGTTTTGGTAATTGAATAGAATGAATGCCAATTGCAATTTGTTACATATAAAAAAGACGATGGATTTGGTTCTATGCTGCAATCAAATGCCTTAGGGGGAGGAAAAAGGTTGATGTGTCATTAAGATCCTTTCAGGTTTTTACTACCGTAGCTTGAATTTCCAATATTTATGTCCCGTAGGGACTGGCAGGCCTATGGAGCCAGTTGCTTTCTAACTTAACAAGTCCCGAAAGCCTGCCTGCCGGCAAGCAGGGGTTGTAATCTCTCGGACATGTTGACCACCGGTTACCACCGGTGGCTACTCATTGTTTTACCCCGGGGTATATTAAAGATACTAAAGAACTAATCTGATAGAAGAACTTTGGATATAATAGGTTATCTTAATATACAAGATTCATCGTGATCCCTGACAGGGGTCAATAATGAATAGCCCCAGGCTTCTAGCCTGGGGTAAAGGATGGTATAAAAACACCGGTCCAACTACCTGGTTATACAATGGGAAAGCCTTCCATGGACCGGAATTTTCCATACACTAATCAGAACAAACCCTATTAACGTATCAACTTATAACGTATAACTAAGCTTCTTTCTGGCTTAAATACCGTTCGGCATCGAGTGCTGCCATGCAGCCTGATCCGGCGGCTGTCACAGCCTGGCGGTAATCTTTATCCTGCACATCACCGCAGGCGAAGACACCAGGCAGGCTGGTTTTAGCAGTACCTTTTTTTGTCAGGATATAACCTGTTTCATCGGTTTCCAGGTATTCTTTAAAGATATCTGAATTGGGGGTATGCCCGATTGCCAGGAAGAACCCATCGATTTTGATCTTCACCTCTTCTTCCTCCGGTTGATCCTTTCTTTTGATCAGCGTAGCTCCTTCGACCACTTTCTCCCCGAATAGTCCTTTGGTATTGTGTTCGAACAGGATTTCGATATTCTCTTTTTCCGATACCCGTTGTTGCATGATTTTGGATGCCCTGAGGTAGTTTTTCCGCACGATAATGTAAACTTTTGAGCAGAGGTTTGACAGGTAGAGTGCTTCCTCGCAGGCAGAATCACCGCCACCCACCACGGCAACCACTTTCCCTTTATAGAAGAATCCGTCACAGGTTGCACAGGCAGATACACCCGAACCGGCATATTTCTTTTCATCCTCCATTCCAAGGTATTTGGCAGTGGCACCCGTTGCAATGATGATTGTCTCTGCTTCGATCACCTTTTTATTATCGATCGTGATTTTGTGGGGTTGTTTGGACAGATCCGATGCTGTAGCCAGTCCCCAGCGTACATCCGTGCCAAACCGAATTGCCTGATTTTTCAGGTCTTCCATCAATTCGGGACCGGTGATCCCTTCCGGGTATCCGGGGAAGTTTTCCACGTCGGTGGTTGTTGTCAGCTGACCACCCGGTTGCAGCCCTTCGTAAAGTACGGGTTGAAGGTTTGCCCGGGCTGCATATATGGCAGCTGTATATCCGGCTGGTCCGGAACCGATGATCAGGCATTTTACCTTTTCCACTTCCTGTTCACTTTGTTGCGGTTTCTTGTTATTTTCAAGGTTACCAATGGGTTTAAAAAGATCCATGTGTTGTTTTTTACTTGTATAACATATTGAGGTGCAAAAATAAGAAAAACATCTGCTTTTGATTGCCGCATTGTGGACAATTCCCGTGCCACAATATAATTCCTGAAAATTTTGCAGATTCCTGTCAGTTCCGTAATTTTGTCGGGCTGTTTTAAAAAGGAAAAAATTCGGGATGTAGCTCAGCTCGGTTTAGAGTACTCGTCTGGGGGGCGAGGGGTCGCGAGTTCAAATCTCGCCATCCCGACAAACATTGAAAAGACCGGGCCAGGTATCTGGCCGGTCTTTTTTGTTTATAAGACGTTGATCGCTTGCGAGCAAAAGTCAGATAAACAAAAAGGAGTTCAAATTGTTTTACAATTTCGGTCTTTTCAATGTTTAGTCACCCCCAAACTCGAGATCACGGTTTGCGTTTTCCAAACCGTAATCTCGCAGCAATGGTTCCTTTTTTGATTGAGTCACCCCCAAACCGAGATCACGGTTTGCTGGCGAAGACGGTAAACCGTAATCTCTGGCTTGTCAGCTGCTTGCAGATGTAAGAGTATGAGAAAAAAAACAGGTGTTTCACACCATGGTCTTATGCTTCTTTTAGTCACCCCCTACTCGAGATCACCGAGGCTTGAAAGGCCGAAGGTAATCTCGCAGCAATGGTGACCTTTTTCATTATTTAGTCACCACCCACCCGAGATCACGGAAGCGACAAAGGAGCCGACGTAATCTCGGCCATCTTGGATTAATGTCCGGAGGCAAGCCTTTTATTATTAAGTTATCACCTAACCGGGATCATCCTGTCGGTAGTTTTTAATTAACTTTTTACTTTTTTACTTGATTATTATGTCAGTTTTTGTAAATTACACCAGGTTATTGAACAATCAGATGGACATGAACCTGTATCATTAACCAGCAATAGCAGGAAACTGTTGCTATGAAATATACATCACAGTAAAATCTATTTTATTATTAATATTAGAAAGGACTTTAACCATTAGGCATAAAACAGCACTACAAATGGCGAGGAAGCCGAAAATCGAAAGAGTAGGCACACCAAAAAAAATATTATGAAACATTTAAAAATTGCTTTGTTTTTATTACTAGTATCTTTCGTGGTGTTAAATTCCTGTGAAGATGATTCGACACCTAAGAATTATTTTAAGTACGATGGTAAAACGTACTCTCTTAGTGATGGATATATAGAAGATTATGGTGCGAATAATGGAAGTTTTGATTGGGACGTTTATATTGTCTCTTCAAAATTGAACTATAATGGTGACTGGTTTACCGGAACAGGACAAGTTATTTATCTTGATCTAAATACATCCTGGGAAAATGGTTTAGTAAGTGGTACCTATACCTATTCTGCCGAAAGATCAACATTTACATTCGTGGATGGAGGAGTTGGTATTAATTACAATATGGATACTGAAACAGGTACTATTGTGGAGATAATTGGAGGAACAGTTGAGATTACAATTACAGCTAATGAAGTGCTTTTTGAATTTAACCTGATAGCGGAAGCAGGGAAAACAATAAAGGGCAGGTTCAAAGGAGTTCTTACAGAAATATACTGAAAAAATTCTTTCGGATCACGACCGAACCAACGAAAGGTGGTGAGGGAATAATCCCGGCCATCTTTAAATTCGTCAGACGACCCTATGCAGGCCACTACAGCTCGTCTGACGAATAATCATCTATCTACCAAGCAACCTATGCGGATCAGCTTAGAAACCTTAGCGGAATGCTACCGGTATGACCGAACTGTGTCTTTTACTCACGCATCTCCTCAAAAAATGGGGTTTTCTTTTCTTCCACGCATTTGGCAGCATAAAGGTACATCGCTGCCGACCAGGTTTGCCAATCCTGTCCGCAGGGTATTCCATCATGTGCTCTGATCCACTCATTAAAACCATAATCAAGCTTTTCATCCACGGTTGCTTTCACCAGGTTTGTCAGGGCAATCAATTTCTTCTCAGCAAGTTTGAACCGCCCTGCTGCCACCAGTGCTGCAACATAAAAACCACAGATAAATGGCCAGATGCCTCCGTTGTGGTATTCGCCGGGCAGGTTGTATTTTTCATAGCGTGGACGCCAGTCATCATCCCCGGGGCGGATGTAGGGTAAAAGGTTTGGTGGAAGGTCAGGAGCAAGGTCGCCAATTTTTCTCATTTCATCGCAATGGACCTCAATCCAGTGAATGATCTCCTCAGACCTGGATTGTGAGGCAAGACCCGACAGAATGGCAAGACTGTTGCCGAGCAGATCGAGCCGTTCACTGCTAAATATCTTATAGGACCAGAGGGCGAAATAGGGTTTATGACGGATCATCAGTCCCTCCGGAACATGCTGGGGTTTGATCCTGCTTGAGATGGTAAAATAATCCATTGACCGGTGCAGTATCTCAGCCCGTTCATTGAATCCCAGCAGGCGAAGGTAACTGTAAACAATTGTATTTACATACAGGCCAAATCCCAGTACCCATTGTTCATCACGCCAGTCGGTAGTAGGTTGCTGGGCAACAAGGACGCGGTCGGCGGGACTCTGGTATTTCATCCAGGTCAGGGATTTACGGACTGCCTCTTCCAGGAAATCCTCCTCACCGGTAATTTTTCTGTAAATACCCGTGGCAAGCAAAAAGAGAGGCGTTGTATCACTTGCTCCCCTGTCTTGCTTGTCGTGAACCAGGGAAGGGATGTGCCCGTGTTCCGACTGGTTTTTTGCCAGTGTTTCCAGCACCCGTCTGAGGCTCTTCAGCAACTCCCTGTTGCCTGTAGCTGCAATTCCCAGGGAAGCAATCATGAGGTCACGGGTATAGGGTTCAGGATACCCCCAGCCTGCAGTTCTTGGCAAACCATGAAACGGTCCATGCATATTATGCAGCAATACATTGGTCGCAGCTTGCGTTGCTTCTTCTATTTGTGTTCTGGTCGAAATCTCCATGTTACTATTTATTAATGCTGCTTCAATCTATTCCAAGCTTTTCCTGTACGATTTCAACGAACCGCTTCGCCACCACCCGGTAATCAAAATTTTTCACCACATGTTTCCTGCCTGCACTTCCCATTTTCTCACGCAGATCAGGACTGTTCATAAGCTCGAGAAGATAATCAGAGATATCATAAATGCTCGCGCGGTAATCCACTGTCCGGGGATCTTTAAAAACCACACGGTGTTTTTTCTCAAATCCTGCTTCATCATCAACGGTTGCCTCCCGGATAACGACTTCCTGGGCTATACCGGCAAGAAATGCAGTTTCACCATGTACCAGCGTATCAAGCATACCCATTCCTTTGATCCCGATCACGGGTTTGCCACATGCTCCTGCTTCAACCTGTGGCATCCCGAAACCTTCCAGCCTGGATGGGGCTGCGTAGATATCACATGATCCCAGCAGATAAGGCATGAAGTTCCTGGAGATCACGTTGGTTGTGTAGGTTACATTCTTGTCTATTCCAAGCTGAGTCGCCAGCTGAAGGTCTGCCAGGTTCTGGGCTTCCGTTCTTGGCTGAGGCCATACCTTGCAAACGTATTTCCAGTCAGGAGCCCTGGTGTCTATCAGTGAGAGTGCCTGCATCACCTCCTGTGATCCTTTTGAAGCAGCATCACCCCCAACAGTCAGTATCATGATCTGTTCCGGGGATACACCCAGGGATTCGCGGACTGAAGATATTTTCAGATCGTTTTTATCCCTGGGGATAAATGAATCTGTATCAACACCCACCGGTAATACCTCGATTTTATCTCCGTCGATCCCGTCGCGGATATACATCTCCTTTACCCAGTTTGAGGTCACCAGGATCAATGGAAGGGAATTCAGGATCTCATGATATGCTCCGATATAACCATCAGCAACCAGCCAGGGGACGGGGAGTACACCATAGCGCTTGGGATGAAGAATCAGGTGTTGAGTATGTCCCCAGTACCCCACACCCAATACAACATCCGGTTCAAACCAGCGATAATACCACTCTTTTTCCTGGGGTGATTCAAAATGAACAGCATGTGCATCAACACCCATCAACTTCAGTGCCCGGTACAGAAGGTCTCCCTGGGTTGAAAGACCTGCCGGATTGGGCGGGTAATCATACAAAACAAGTACTTTCATCGTTTATTTCCTCCTTTATTGAGCCACTGCCAGGCCTGTTCCGGACTCCTGAACTGCCAGAATGCCTCGGCATGCGGCGTGGTTTTTGCTTCAAAGCTCTCCTCTCTGAAGCCGTATGTTTCAGTAATGATCCGATACTTCTTTTGCCAGATATCTTCCGGTAATTCGGAATAAATGGCTGCGCTATTTATTGGTCGCGGAAAGTATGTCTTTCCCCCATCTTCATAGGCAAATGTCCTGATCTCAGCTGCAGAGATCTTCTGTTCATACCAGAG
The DNA here is from genome assembly GCA_964640125.1 of uncultured Rikenellaceae bacterium. GTDB lineage: Bacteria > Bacteroidota > Bacteroidia > Bacteroidales > VadinHA17. Next base: position 3,986 of record CAZXGG010000067.1, on the reverse strand, counting down.
ATGAATGATTGCCTTCGCTGTTTCCTCATGCCTCAGGTGCCTGGTATATTCCCCTGTCGGATCGTGGGTGATCAACAGGTCAAAATGCCTGTCCGGCAACAATTGAAGGGCCGTTGTCTTAACATCATTTTCATCCAGCGGATTTTGCTCTGGACCGTCATCAAGATCTCCCATACTTCCTTCTGCATGAAATATTTCCAGCACCCTGTGAAATTTAGGAGCACGATCAGGATCACTCCCCCTGCATAGCGATACAATATACCAATCCCAGGATGGCTGCATGAGAACAGTTCCCCCTGCCCACAGGGTTTCATCATCAGGATGTGCAACGACGATGGCAGCGGTCATGAATTCCCCCAAGTTTTTTAACAATCAATTTAACAGGAAATATAGTTTAAAAAATGACCCATTGAAAAGTTTGAGCTGAAAATATTTTGTATTAAAAACTGCAAAAAGTCGTTGAAGGAGATCGATCCATTTTGTGAATATTAATTGAGACGGCTCTAATTGTTCACAGACATATTAATTATGAATCAAACGTTCGTTCAATGTATCCCGAATAATCTTTTATAACCGGCTGATATTCTTCATTCAGCAGGGGTGAGGAGATCATAAAATCGGCGGTGGAACGGTTGCAGGCAGTAGGGATGTTGTAAAGTACTGCAATTCTGAGAAGCGCTTTCACATCAACATCATGTGGCTGAGGCATCATCGGGTCCCACAGGAATACGAGAAAATCGACTTTCCCATCGGTAATCAATGCACCCAGCTGCTGATCTCCTCCCAATGGTCCGGATTTCAGTTTGGTGATGGTATATTCGTGGCCTGAATCTTTTTCCATTACTTTCTCCAGGGCTTCTTCTACCAGCTTCCCGGTTGTACCCGTGCAGATCAGCTTATGTGGCACCAATATTTCCCAGTTCCACTCAACCCACTCAATCAAATCTTTTTTCCGCTTGTCATGTGCTACCAGAGCAATATTTTTTATTGGTTTCATGTTCTTTATTTGTTGGTTTGCATATGAAAAACCTTGCAAAAATAATATATCTATTCAATAACTCTATTACGCATATGTTAAAAGGATAAGCTTTTTTGCTAAGCATGTCAAAGCAATGGTGGAGAGGAATTCACAGGGCAGCGATAAGAAAAAAGACGCAGGGTGATTCAAGGGGACGTCCAACAGTACTTACCCAGGCTCATTCGGTAAGTGATTATATGTTCATTTTTAGGTGATATGCAAAACCCCGTTACCCGATTCTATAATTCTATTAAATCACGTTAAATCTTGAATGATTCTTACCCCGGCTTTCTCCATCTCCCGGTACGCTTTTTCTTCGTCACCCGGGTTAGCTCTCACGCCAGCGATAGCATTGCTGATGACATAGGTGCGGTAACCGTTTTTCACTGCATCCAGGGCCGTTGATTTTACACAATATTCCGTAGTCAATCCGGTCAGGTACAGTTCATTGATATTTTTTCCCCTGAGGTATTCATCCAGGTTTGAACTGGTGGCTTCAAATGCCGAGTATCCGTCATCCCGATCTCGTGTGCCTTTCAGAAATTCTTTATCGATTTTTCCCGAATCCAGTTCCGCAGGGAAAGCAGCTCCTTCTGTATTTCTGACACAATGTGGCGGCCAGCGATCAAAATGAGTACTGTTTTCCGGATGCCAGTCCCGTGAGGCAACCACCAGGTTAAACTGGTCCATGATCCTGTTTATCTCAGGGATAATTTTATTTCCTTCGGGAGCCGGGAGTGCTCCACCGGGTAGAAAATCATTTTGCAGGTCCACAATGACTAAAGCTTTCATGGGATGGTTATTTTATGATCTTGTTATTATTCATACTCACTTCAACCGATTCCAATGGTTACCTCATTTTCCGAACCGGATCGTTTACCTTTTGCCTGCTTCGACTAATCTTTCCCTCAAATCAAGCAATCTTTTGCTGATCCCAACCTTATAGGTATGGGGGTTCATAAACCGTTTGTGCTCTTCAGGGAGAAATGCAAGCCTCGAATGTGAGAATTCAGAGATCATTTCCGGGCTTTTTTTTCTGGCCGTTATGATGCCTTTTTTCATCACATTTTTTATGATTGCTTCTCTTTGACATTCTGATACTTTGAGGGATTTCTCCGGTTCAAAAGGGTGATAAATGACATCCACACTGTTCTCTTCTTCCAGTACAATACCATCTGCTGCAAACATCCCGTTTTCGTCTCTGAACCGGTACAGGGTCTTTTTACCGGGCAGGGTGGTTTTTTTGATGTTTTCAGAAACCTTCAGGGAAGGTTCACCGTTGATCATCGATAATTTATACACTCCATCGAGGGCTCCTTCACCCTTCCCGGTAACCAGAGCGGTCCCCACACCAAATGCATCGATCGGTGCACCCTGTTCTATCAGGCTTTTAATGACATATTCATCCAGTTGATTGGAAGCAACAATCTGTACATATTCCAGACCTGCCCTGTCAAGCATCTGTCGTGATTGCTTGCTTAAATAGGCAAGATCACCGCTGTCCAAACGAATCCCATGCAGTTTGTTCCCCTGTTTTTGCATCTCCAATCCAACTTTTATTGCATTTGGCACACCACTCTTAAGCGTATCGTAGGTATCTACCAGGAGTATACAGCTATCCGGGAATTTTTCTGCAAATATTCTGAAAGCGGTTAATTCATCGCTGAAGGACTGAACCCAGGAATGGGCCATGGTACCCGTTGATTCCAGTCCATAATGGAATGCACTATATACATTTGAAGTTTTGTCGAATCCTCCGGCCACGGCAGCCCTGCTTGCCTGTATTCCCCCAAATCCCTGAGCGCGTCGAAGCCCGAAGTCCATTAATAGTTTATTGCCGGCAACCTGTTTAATCCGTGCAGCTTTGGTCGCGATGAGTGATTCGAAATTTAAAAGATTCAACAACAGGGTCTCTATCAATTGTGTTTCAATGATATTTCCTTCAACCCGCATACAGGGTTCATATGGAAAAACAACCTCACCTTCTTCAGGTGCGTAAATATCCGCTTCGAACCGGAAATCCTGCAGATAGGAGACAAATTCAGGATCAAATCCGATCTGCTTAAGGAAATTGCAATCTTCCCGGTCGAACCGGAAATTCCCCAACATTTCCAAAAACTCTTCCAGACCGGAAAACACAACGTATCCTCCGTCATAAGGATACTTTCGAAAAAAATAATCAAATCCTGCCGGAGTATCCTTCTTCCCACTCTGGTAATATCCCTGAGCCATGGTCAGTTCATAGTGGTCTGTGTACAATCCCATGTGTTGATTCAGAATTGGCATTTATCCAGGTTTAAATGGTAAAATCCTCTGCCAGCAAAGCAAAATCTTTTAAGATATTAAGACCCAAATATATATATATATTGTTATATAGAAAAGAAAACGTAATGTAAACAGCTGTAGGGTAACCAAAGCGGGTCAGTTGAACTTTTTGAAATCGAATGTAAATGATTGTATTATAAGGTTAAGAAATCATGGACTGCTGAAAAACAGAAAAAAAAATCAAGGAATTTGAATCAGTGGTACAAATTTTCCCGTTATTATTGTTATACAATTTTCGGGTTATCTGGCATTGTAAGGAATGCGCATAAAAAATTAACTTTACAAAAAATGTTGAAATAGCATGTCTCTGACAAAAAGCCAAGCGGAACAGGAGGCGATCGAAGCCCTTGTTGATGAATGCATAAAGAAGCACGATAAATTCCTGATTGCCATTTTACAGGATATCCAAAAACGGTACAATTATCTTCCTGAAAATATCCTGAGGGTGCTGGCGAAAAAATTAAACATCACCATACGTGATGTTTACGGGGTTGCCAGTTTTTACAAAGCGTTCAGCTTTTATCCAAAGGGGAAGCACATCATAACCACGTGCACGGGTACTGCATGTCATGTACGCGGCAGCGCAAGGATCGTGGATGCTTTCTCGAATACATTACGCATTAAACCGGGTGAAACGACCAAA
>CAZXGG010000066.1:0-20051 GCA_964640125.1 uncultured Rikenellaceae bacterium | reverse complement strand
GTACTACTTGGGATCATTCTTTACCCCAAGATAAAACCTGCGTTAAAATCGGATTCTGATTTAGAAACAGGCCAACCAGCACGTAGCCAGGGTATGGGACGGGGCGGTCAACCGTTGCTCGCCAGTGGCTATATCATTGTCCCGACCCAGATGAACGAGCTTATTTATAGCACCGGTTCATTAATTCCCGATGAGGAAGTTGAACTCTCGTTTGAAACTTCAGGCAAAGTCGTGGGCATTTTTTTCAAAGAAGGAACAAGGGTTAAAAAGGGCGAATTACTGGCTAAAATCAACGACAGGCCTTTACAGGCGCAATTGTTAAAACTCCAGGCACAGCATAAGCTCACTGAAGAGCGTGAGTTTCGGCAGCGCCAGTTACTCGAACGTGATGCAATAAGCCGTGAAAGCTATGACCAGGTTTCCACCGAGCTACAATCTCTTGAAGCCGATATCATGTTGATTGAAGCCCGTATTTCCGAAACAGAATTAAGGGCACCTTTTGATGGGATAGTCGGATTGCGCATGATCAGCGAAGGGGCCTTTGCCACCACTCAAACCAAAATAGTCAGGCTGGTCAAGATCATTCCGCTAAAAATTGAGTTCTCCATTCCAGAACGTTATGCCGGTGAAGTTACTCCCGGATTCACTATTTCATTTGTCATCGATGGTATTCCCAAAACTTTCACAGCCAATGTTTACGCTGTCGAGCCCAAAGTAGACATGGACACACGTACCATAGTTGCCAGGGCTATTTATCCCAATAGCAACGAGGAACTAAAACCGGGCCGCTTTGCCAGTGTCAGGGCACTCTTGTCGCAGATAGAAAACACCATATCGGTTCCAACGGAAGCGATCATTCCCGAAATGGATGGAGATAAGGTATTCATATTAAGAAATGGCAAGGCTGCTGAGGTCCGGGTGACTACCGGCCTGCGAACCGCATCGCACATTCAGATCAGAAGCGGACTGAATTTCGGGGATACCTTGCTTACCACAGCCATTTTGCAATTGCGGCATAATATCCCAGTTCAGCTTGATACACTAGTTACCAACGAATCCGTAGCAATTTCTGAACTATGAGCCTGTCATCTGTAAGCATAAACCGTCCTGTTCTGGCCACCGTATTTTCGATGGTAATTCTCCTGTTTGGGGCTATCGGACTGTTCTACCTGGGAGTAAGGGAGTTTCCCAGCGTCGACCCGCCCATTATATCGGTTAGCACATCGTATCCGGGTGCAAACTCCGATGTGATTGAAACACAAATTACGGAACCGCTGGAGCAATCGATCAATGGTATTCCGGGAATTCGCACGTTGACCAGCCGAAGTAGCCAGGGGCGCAGCAGCATTAGTGTTGAGTTTCAGTTGACAGTGGATATGGAGACTGCTGCCAACGATGTTCGCGACAAGGTATCTCAGGCTCAACGCCGTCTGCCTCGGGACTGTGATCCACCAACGGTTTCAAAAGCCGATGCAGACGCAAGCCCGATTATGATGGTAGCTGTCACAAGCCCTCAACGGTCACTCCTTGAACTTTCCGAAATTGCGGAGTTGACATTTAAGGAGCAGTTGCAAACCATTTCAGGGGTTAGTGCTGTTATGATCTGGGGTGAAAAACGGTATGCCATGCGCATCTGGCTCGACCCGGCAAAACTGGCAGGCTACCAGATGACGCCTCTTGACGTAAGAAATGCCATCTTACGTGAAAACGTTGAACTTCCGGCAGGAAGTATCGAAGGTACTTCTACCGAACTCACCATTAGAGCCTTGGGGCTAATGACCACGCCACAGGAATTCAACAGCCTGATTTTGCGCCAATCCGGTGACCAGATTGTACGGGTCAGTGATATTGGCCGTGCCGAATTAGGCCCTCAGGATTTGCGCGGAATTATGAAAGTGAACGGCATACCCATGGTTGCAGCGGTTATTGTTCCTCAACCAGGCGCTAACCATATTGAGATCGTGGATGAACTTTACAACAGGCTCGAGTTCATTAAGAAAGATCTACCCGATGATGTGGAATATGATGTTGGTTTCGATAATACAAAATACATACGCTCCTCAATTAGTGAAGTTCAACGCACCATATTCCTTGCCTTCTTTCTTGTAGTGGTTATCATTTTTGTCTTCCTTCGCGACTGGCGAACCACCATCATTCCAATACTTGTTATCCCTGTTTCTTTGATCGGTTCATTTTTCATCATGTACATTGCCGGTTTTACCATCAACGTACTCACATTGCTGGCCATCGTCCTTTCTATTGGTTTGGTGGTTGACGATGCCATTGTTATGATGGAGAATATTTATGTGAAAATAGAGAAGGGTATGACACCTTTTGAAGCCGGGATTGCAGGATCGAACGAAATATTTTTTGCCATTATTTCGACAACCATTACACTTGTTTCGGTATTTATTCCCATTGTATTTCTGGAAGGCATGACGGGAAGGCTTTTCAGGGAATTTAGCATTGTAATTGCCGGTGCTGTTGCTATATCCTCTTTTGTGGCACTTTCTCTAACCCCCATGCTTTCAACGAAATTACTGAAAACAAGACACAAGAGAAGCAAAGCTTATAATTATACGGAAAAATTTTTTGTGGCTTTGAACAGAGCCTATCAGAATTCACTCGATTCGTTCCTTCGTAAAAAATACATCTCATTGATCATTCTTGCATTGTCAGTTTTCCTGATTTTTATTTTATGGAAGAATATTCCAGCCGAAATGGCTCCCCTTGAAGACAGGTCGCAGATGAATGTGAGCATTACCTCGCAGGAAGGTGCCACGTACGAGTTCAATCTCAGTTATGTGGAAGAAGTCGGAGAACTGGCAGAACAGATTATTCCCGAGTATGACAAGATAACGATCATGGTCAGGGGAGGAGGTGGTTTTGTCCGTATCCTGCTTGTTGAGCCCTCTGAAAGGAAAAGATCTCAACAAGAAATAGCCAATCAGTTAACAGCAGAACTCCGGAAAAAAACCCGCGCCCGTGCCAACGTGATCCAGCAATCGACCTTTGGTGGCCGGCGTGCAGGACTACCCATCCAGTATGTGCTTCAGGCGCCCAACATCGAAAAACTTCGGGAAATAATACCAGCATTTATGGCCGAAGTAAACAACAATCCAACGTTCGTTATGGCCGATGTTAATCTGAAGTTTACCAAACCGGAACTACAGATTGTGATAAACCGGGATAAAGCAAACCTCCTGGGGGTTTCAACCCAGAATATCGGGCAAACGTTACAGTTGGCGCTCAGTGGGCAGCGATTTGGCTATTTTATTATGAACGGTAAGCAATACCAGATTTTGGGAGAATTGGCCAGGGAAGACCGGAATAAACCGCTTGATCTCAAATCATTGTATATCAGAAACAGTAGTGGCCATATGGTTCAACTTGACAATTTTGTCACATTGGAGGAGTCCACAGCACCACCGCAGTTATACCGTTACAACCGTTTTGTGGCGGCCACTGTATATTCCGGGCTGGCAGAGGGAAAAACCATCAGCCAGGGCTTAGAAGAGATGGATAAAATCGCAGCCAGAGTGCTCGATGATACATTCAGGACCGCACTCGCAGGTGACTCTAAAGACTTCGTTGAAAGCTCCTCCAGCCTGATGTTCGCCTTCCTTTTGGCTCTCGTGCTGATTTTTCTTGTTCTATCGGCTCAATTCGAGAGTTTTAAAGACCCGATAATCGTAATGATGACTGTTCCGCTGGCTCTTACCGGAGCACTCCTGTTTATGTGGTATTTCGATATTACCATGAACATCTTCAGCCAGATTGGTATAATCATGTTATTAGGCCTCGTATCTAAAAACGGTATCCTTATTGTTGAGTTTGCCAATCAGCGTAAAGTAGCCGGAATGAGCAAATTTGATGCAATCCGTTATTCAGCCGCTGCCAGGTTCAGACCTATTTTGATGACCAGCCTGTCAACCATACTCGGGGTAATGCCTCTTGCTCTGGGTTGGGGTGAAGGCGCTCAAAGCCGTGTGGCAATGGGGATTGCCGTTATTGGGGGGCTGACTCTCGCTACATTCCTTTCGTTGTATGTAGTACCAGCTGTCTATCTCTTTATCTCAAGTGAATCGAAAAGCATGAACCATGAACCAAATAATCCTGACAAAGTTGAAATCACCGAAAAGAATTAACCATCTTGTTTTCCTGGTATTTTCTCTTTTTGTCCTGACTGATGTGGTTGCCCAGGATTCATATGGTCTTAGTCAATGCATCCAGAAAGGACTCGAACAAAATTTTGCGTTGCAGGTAATCCGTAACCGTGAGGAGATTGCGGAAAACAATTTCACGGTTGGAAATGCTGGTATGTTGCCAACCATCACTGCAACCAACCGCTTTGGAGGAACTATAAATTCAACCACTCAGAATTTGCGTGATGGCGGTGAAAACAGGTCAAACGGGATCCACAATACCTCAGGATCGGCAGCGGTTAACCTTGGAATGACTATTTTCAGAGGATTTCAGGTGCAAAATACCTACAAGAAGTTAGGAGAACAGGCTGAACTGGAAGGGCTCAATACGCAGATGTCAATTGAGAATCTGGTTGCACAAATCGTGTCAGAATACTACTACTATTTGGAACAGCTAATACTATTTGATAACATGGCCTATGCAGTTTCGTTGTCTCGTGAACGTGTTCGTATCGACGAGCAACGTTACCTGCTTGGTTCAGCTTCCAAAATGCAACTGTTGCAATCGATTGTATATCTCAATGCCGACAGTTCAAGGTATGCACGCCAGAATGAAGTTCTCCGCTCTTCACAGATCAGACTGAACGAATTAATGGCTTCCGATAACCTGGGAGAAGATATTTGCCTGCAGGATACCCTGATCCAAATTAACGAAAACCTATTGTTTGAAGACCTTCTGAAACTTACCCTCCGCTATAATACCAGTCTGCAAATTGCATCAAAAAACCAGGTCATTTCAGAACTGGACTATAAAATTATTAAATCGCAATCCTATCCCTATCTGAACCTGTCATCGGGTTATACCTATTCTTACTACGGCTACGAAACGAGTGATGTGCGCAATCAGCACGTCCGGGGTATGAACTATGGTCTAACCCTTGGAATGGATCTCTTCGATGGCTTTAACCGGACACGTGAGAACAGTAATGCCCGCATCGCAATCGAGAACAGGAATATTCAGTTTAAGGAGGTGGAACAGGAGGTTATGGCTGACTTGCTGACCATTTATTATGCTTACGAGAACAATTTGCGCCTGCTCAGACTTGAAGAGCAAAACCTGGAAGTGGCTCGCGAAAACCTCGAAATAGCGCTCGAACAGTATAAACTGGGCAGTTTGGCGGGACTTGAGCTTCGCGAGGTTCAAAAGAGCCTCCTCGATGCTGAGGAACGACTTATTTCAGTTAAATACCTGACAAAACTTGCCGAAATCTCATTGCTTCAGATTTCGGGCAGTATTATGGATTACATGTAACCTTTGCCTGCGGGGATCTTTACCCTTACCACACAAGGGGTTATATTTCAAGTTAAAAAACCCTCACAACACATACTGCACACCGTAAGCCGTAAAGCGTCTTGCGTCAGTCGTATTTCTGTAACGGCTATAATAATAAAAACAGTGATACGATGACTAGCCGATCAAGGGATGGTCTATCGCGACAGTCATCGTATCACTATATAAAAGATCAGCATTTATTATTCTCATCGGCTTCGCCTCGCGAATAATGTGTTTCAGATCCCGCCGTTGGCGGTTAAGGTGGATGTTCCCTCACTCACCCCGCCGTTGGCGGGATGGTTCGACTGAAAGATTTTACTGCACCAACGGTTTGTAAAATCTTAGTCTCACTCATATCTCAGGCACTCGACCGGGTTGATCCGGGCGGCTTTGAAGGATTGCCAGGTGATAGTAATTAATGAAATCATCACCGCTCCGCCACCGGCAAGCACGAAGGTCCACCAGGCAATGCTGGTATGATAGGAAAAATTTTGTAGCCATTTAGTCATAATGAACCACGCGATCGGACAGGCGAGGATGAATGCGAGTGCAACCCACTTCAGGATATCCTGGTATAACAACAACAGGATATTCGACATTGCAGCTCCGTTAACCTTACGTATACCCACCTCTTTCACCCTTCTTGTTACCAGCAATGAACTGATTCCCAGCAGTCCGAGGCAGGAGAGAAAAATGGCCACGAAAGAAGCCCAGGCAGTAATTTTACTCCATCGCTCTTCCGTAGTGTACTGATCGTCCAGGATATCACCAAGGAACTGGTAATCAAAGGTGTATTCAGGAACAATTTCATTCCAGTCCTCCTTTAGTGAAGCAATGCTTTCCTGAATATTCTGCGGAGCGATCCTGACAAAAACATACCAGATGCTGTTGTACGGGAAGAGGTGAAGCATGACCGGCATAACATCCCTTTTCATCGAATCAAAATGAAAATCACGGACAACACCTACAATGTTTATTGTATCCTGTTCATTGACGATAAACTCCCCCAGGGGGTCCTCCATATCGAATTGCTTAATAAACGTTTCATTTACGATTACTCCGTTAAACCAGTCACCCTGATTTTCTTCAAGAAAATTTCTCCCGTTGATTATTTCCAAACCAAGTGTATTCACATAATTTGGATCGATTCTCAGAATACGAACATTTATTAAATCACCATTTTTGTTTCTTATTGAATTAGAACTGCTACCACTTGCGAAGTTTCTGTCGCTGGATGAGACTTCCAGCACATTTGGATTTTCTCTGAATTTGTCTTTAACAAGTTGTATCTTGCTGTATTCAAAATCAACCAGGATTGCAAGCACGTTTTGTTCGTTAAAACCGACCGGCTGGTTTTTAAAGTAGTGCAACTGTTTAATGATCATGATTCCCGAGATCATCAATACTATGGTCAAAAGGTATTGAACGGTTACAAATATGCGTGCAAACCGGTATTTGTTTCCCAGCCTGGTTTCTCCCCTGATAAATGAGAGCGGATGATTTACCCGGTAAAGTGAGATTGTTACGTAAGTACTGGTTAACAGGACGATAAAACAAACGATCCCGGCCATATAAACAAAGTTCTGCCATTTTGCATACAACGAAAAAGTCAGTTCCCGCTGTGCAAACCGGTTAAATACAGGAAGGACCTGTTCAGCAAATACAATTCCGAGGAACAGGGCGATCAGTGTGACGATGAATGATTCGGTAATAAAATGACGGGTGATCTGACCTTTGTGGGCGCCAACAATGTTCATTAGCCCAAGGCTTCTCATCCTGTTCATCGATTGACCGATCGTTAACATGATATAGTTTATACAGGCAATCAGCAGTATCAATACGGCTATGCTGGAAAGAATGTAGATGCTTTTCAGATTTCCCTTCTTTTCATATCCACTGATGGAAATGTCATCGGAATGGAGATATACTTTTTCATAGGGCTGGAGGAAGAATAGGAAATTATCTTCGCTGTCCTGTAAAGACCCAAATTTTACTGCCCGCTCAATCGCTTCACCCCAATATTTGTCAAGCAGATCGTTGGTAATATTCTCAACCTGTCCATACTGTTTCTCATTATCAAGCAGCATAAAAACAACGTTTGCACCAAAAGCATTGTTGCTTCTGGGGTAGGTATGGCAATTGATCCAGGGTGTAACAATATCATAGTCCATGGTCGAATTTTTCGGCAGATCTTCCATGACACCCGTCACCACGTAAAGATTCGGTTCACGTTGAGGAAATTCAAGGCTCTTTCCTATGACTTCATCGTATCCTTTCCCGTTAGTGCCAAATATTTTATCTGCTGTAGACCGGCTAATTAAGACACTTTGTGGTTTCTCCATGGCACCATCAGGATGACCGGCCACGAAGGGGACGGTAAATATTTTGAGGAAATCCGGATCGGCAAAGCCAAGCTTAAGCTGGTACTTCTGATTCTCGTAACCGATCATGGCGCGTGTACGTCTCCACGGAGTAATAAATTTTATCTGAGGTATATCGTTCCGGAAGTTTTCAACCAGGTCATCCGGGACAAAACCGGCGTATCGAATATCTCCTGTGCCTTCAATGTACCTGTAAGCAAGACGGAATATCTGGTCCGACTTTTCATGATAGGTGTTGAATGATAATTCGTGCTGGATGAATAAGAATATCAGAATACAACAGGCAAGTCCAAACCCGAGTCCAACCATATTGGTAAGGGTATGGAACTTGTTTTTCCAGAGATTACGGTAGGCTTGTTTGAAATAATTTTTAAACATGATATATTGTATTAATATTCAAAAAATTATATTATTACTCAAGGATTAACATTCTTAAAAATGAAGGATTTTCTTCCGAAGAATAGATCCGGTGATTCGCTTTCTTAAAATCTTCCTTTTTTGCGTTATAAATATTGATAAATTGTTGAGGATTCCTGTCGATAACCGGGAACCAGGAGCTCTGAACCTGTACCATGATCCGGTGCCCTTTTTTAAACGTGTGAAATTTATCCAGCATGTCGAATTCTATGCGGGTGATCTCATCCGGCACCATCGGTTCAGGCGTCTCATAACTATTCCTGTATTTGCTTCTGAAAACCTCCCCGGCAAGCAGCATCTGGTAGTCACTCAGGGGTTCTTCTGCATCACCCGGGTAGACATCGATCAATTTTACTATCCAGTCAGCATCTGTCCCGGATGTAGATACCGATAGATTTGCTATAACCGGACCGGCAATGGTGATATCCTCTTCAAGGATATCCGATTGATAAACAAGAACGTCTTGTCTTTCGGATGCAAAACGCTGATCAGCGGCCATCCAGACATGCCCCTGTTGGGTCTGGATCAGGGTGGACCAGGGAACCGGTTTATCCGGATCACTGATGAATTCGTTGAATGCTGTATCCTCATTATCTGTTTCCGGTGAGAAGGAAAGGGTACCGTTGCGGTGAAGGAAAAGTTGCTTCTCGCGGGTTTCCCGCGGTGGCCAGGCATCAAAACTTATCCATTTGTTTACTCCTGTCTGAAACATGTATGCTTCCGGTACTGTATAATTATCAACATCTTTCAGATAATGCATGAAAAAGGGAAATTCAATCTTTTCCATGAAATGAATGCCGGTTTTCGATCCGAAATGTATATCCCCCAGGCTTTCATCTGAACGATGCCATCCGCCATGCTTCCATGGTCCGATAACAATGCTATTCCAGATGCCCGGATTTTCGTTTTCGATTGTTTTGTAGATTTCAAGCGGTCCCCTGTAATCTTCTGCATCGAACCATCCTGCAATGTTTAAAACCGGTACGTGAATGTTGGTAAGGTGTTTAAGAATGTTCCGCTCTTTCCAGTATTCGTCGTAGTCACCATGTTCCATGTATTCGTTCCAGGTCGGATTTTCTCCATGGAAATATTTTTCATTTATATTGGACAGGGGACCCAGCTCCAAAAAGAATTGATATCCATCCCGGGTTGTATATGGGGGGAAGGATGCTGGTTCTTTAGTGGGACCTCCGGGACGCGGCCATCCATCATATCCGACCCATGAATAGGTATACATCAGCCTGAAAGCGCCATTGTGATGACAGTCGTCACCCATCCACCAATCGGCCGGAGAAGCCCCCTGGGATATTGCCTTCACTGCAGGATGAGGATCAATGGCAGCCATCATGGCAGCCCACCCTGAATAAGAACCCCCACAAATCCCCACACGGCTATCGTGATTTTTGAGGTTTTTCAGTAACCAGTCAACCGTATCGTATGCATCACTGCTTTCATCAATATCCATTGAACTGTTTTTATCAGCTATGTAAGGACGCAATACTTTAAATTCTCCTTCCGACATAAATCTGCCACGCATATCCTGGTGTACGAAAATGAATCCCTCTTTTACCAATAGGTCATTCGGATGAAGCTTCCTTTTATATCCTGATCCATAATTGCCCACTCCGTACCATTCCCTTTGGAACAAGATTGGATAATTTCGGTTTTGATTCTTCGGAATGTAGACTTGAGTATATAGTTTGATCTCATCCCTCATGGGAATCATATACTCGTGCTTGCTGTAATTCTTCAATACCAGTAATCTCAGGGAGGCATTCTCATTCCCGGGATTTAGTTCCAGGGATTTTTCGAAATTCCGGATCGCAAGTTCAATATCACCGCTCTGATAGCGAAGCAGAAGTGCTTCCGCATAACTATCCCACGGATCATAATGTTCAGGATACGCTTTGATGTTTAACTGGAAAACCTTGATTGCCTCATCCAACCTTCCTTCAAGATCAAGTTCCCACCCCAGGTTGTTTAATGCTTTTCTGCTAAAAATAACGGAATCAGGGAAGGCTTTCTTTACCTCATTATACGTTTTGATTGCCTGATCAATTTTCCCTTGTTTGATCAAACCGATAAAATCTTCTTCGGAGGGAATGTTTATTTGGGCAATACACGATACTATTAAGATTCCCTTAATGATTAAAAGAAGAAACATTCGTCTTGAGGCAATATGTACTAATTTAGCCATGAAAGTATAATGAGTCCGATACCGAGCATTAAAACCAAGAAGCAGGCCAAATCTTATAAGCAGCATATAATGAATTGGTTAAATGAAATCGCAAATGGTTTGACCGAAACAAACTGTTCATATTCTGAACAATTCATGTACGCAATCTGAACAAAAATTCATACATTTATTCTGAATAACAGGAGTTATATGAAAAAAGGAAACATACTGATTGCTGATGACAAGGAGCAAATTCTCACTTCACTATCCATCTTGCTGAAGGATGAATTCAACACAGTTGATACCCTGCGCAATCCAAACAGGATACCGGACCTGTTCACCCGGAATACCTATGATGTTGTATTGCTGGACATGAATTTCAAACCGGGTGATTCATCCGGCAATGAAGGGATATTCTGGTTAAAGGAGATCCTGAGAATGGATACGCATGCGGTTGTCATCATGATCACGGCTTATGGGGATATTGAGCTGGCGGTTAAGGCAATAAAACAGGGGGCGACCGATTTTATCCCGAAACCCTGGGATCCGGAAAAGCTGTTGATTACCCTTAGGAACGCCTATAATCTGCGAAGATCGAAAATTGAACTGAATCATATGCGGGAGAAGCAGAACCTGTTGTCGCGCGATATTGACTCCGGATTCAGGATGATCACCGGAACTTCTGAAACGATGATCGGAATTATCAATACGGTGAACAAAGTAGCCCAGACGGATGCCAACGTGTTGATCCTGGGGGAGAATGGAACGGGTAAGGAGCTGATAGCCCGGGAGATTCACCGCAAATCGAAGCGCGCACGGAATGTTTTCATCACCGTTGATGTGGCTTCCCTGAGTGAAACACTTTTTGAAAGCGAGATGTTTGGTCACCTGAAAGGTGCATTTACTGATGCCAGGGAAGACCGGGCCGGACGGTTTGAAATTGCCCATGGTGGCACACTTTTCCTGGATGAAATCGGAAACCTCTCCCTTTCTCTGCAGGCGAAACTTTTGCATGCTATCCAGAACCGCCAGGTTACCCGGGTAGGATCGTCAAAACCGATACCTGTCGATATACGGCTCATCACTGCCACAAACAAACCCATCATGACCATGGTTTCCGATAACACATTCCGTGAGGATCTCTTTTACCGTCTCAATACCATAAAAATTGAACTGCCTCCACTCCGGGAAAGAAAGGAGGATATTTCCTATTTAGCGGAAGCGTTTCTTAAGGAATATGGCCGGAAATATGATAAATCCTTTTTGAAATTTACTTCAAATGCCATGGATAAACTTTGTTCTTACGCCTGGCCGGGCAATATCCGGGAGTTGAAACATACGGTCGAAAAAGCAGTCATTCTTTGTGAAAACCATTTCCTGAAACCGGAGGATTTCTATCTTTTCTCAATTGGGAAGGTCAGAACCGGTGAGGAACAATCTTCTAAACTGGCAGATGTTGAACGAAATGCCATTGTACAGGTCTTGGGTGAATGCAGAGGCAACTACTCAAGGGCTGCCGGAATACTCGATATTTCCCGGACTACACTCTACGCAAAAATTAAAAAATATGGGCTATAACCGATTTTACATCAATCTGTTTCTGCATGTTATCCTGATCACATTACTCTCCATGGGTTTTGTTTACTTCCTTTTTGAAACGGGGCAGGTAACCACAGCCCTCTTTTTCCTTCTATTGATCGCTGTGGTTACCGGAAGACTGATTTTTTACCTGAACCGGACAAACCGGTTACTGGGAATTTATTTTACCTACCTCAATGAGAATGATCCAACACTTTCCTGGTCTTCTGACTATGTAGAACGAAACTTCAGGGGTCTCAGGATTTCACTTCAGGGCATTATGGAGGAGTTAAAGAAAGTTCGGATTGAAAAGGAGGTACAGGCAAGGTATTTACAAACCATTGTTGACAATGTTGATGCAGGGATCATTACCATAAACAGCTCGGGAAAGATACAACTGATGAATAAAGCAGCAGTCAGGTTCCTGAATGCTTCATCTATTCTGAATATAGCTGATCTGGACCGGATCCACGGGCAACTCGGAAGCAAATTAAAAGAACTATTGCCTGGCAGGAGCCTGGTGGAGAAATTTATGGTGAATGAACAGGTATACATGTTGTCAATGAAAGCAACAAAAATGGTAAGCCAGGGAGAGGAATACACCATCTTTACCTTGCACGATATCAGAAACCAGATGGAAGAACAGGAAATCAACTCATGGAAGAAGTTAATCCGGGTCATTACCCATGAGATCATGAATTCCATTACACCAATCACCACCCTGACCCTTGCTATCAGAAAAAAACTGACCGGGACAAAAAAGGGGAAGAGTAAAACGGAGATCCATAACGATGATATCGATGTAGCGCTTTCGAGCACTGAAATCATTGAGGAACGAAGCAAAGGACTGATCCATTTTATTGACAAGTACAGGAAAATCACCAAACTTCCTCCGCTTCAACTTACCAGTTGTGATATCCAGGAATTGTTCGAACGGATCAGGCTGCTATTTATAGAACAATTGAATGAGAACAACATTGAATTGTTGACAGAGATTCACCAGACCAAAACGTTTAAAAGCGATCCACAACTGGTTGAACAGGTATTGATCAACCTGGTGAAAAACTCCATTGAAGCATTTGAGGGACAACCCCATCCTCAGATTATCCTGAAGAGTCTTTATGATAAGGACCAGCGTATCGTGATTTCGGTCATGGATAACGGAGCCGGTATACCGGAAGAAAACCGGGAAGAGATCTTTGTTCCTTTTTTTACCACCAAAGACGATGGCTCAGGCATTGGACTGAATGTTTGTCGCCAGATCATGCGACTGCATAAGGGTGAGATCTTTGTAACCTCCGAGGAGGATAGGGGAACAACCGTGAATCTGATTTTTTGATCATCTAACCGCCATTCAGGTTGGAAGTAATCAGAATAAATTGATCAAACTCCGATAGAGTTTCCCTGGCAA
Organism: uncultured Rikenellaceae bacterium; assembly: GCA_964640125.1. GTDB lineage: Bacteria > Bacteroidota > Bacteroidia > Bacteroidales > VadinHA17. The sequence continues at coordinate 6,610 of CAZXGG010000066.1, read as the reverse complement.
AATCGCACAATGTTTCTACAATAATCCAAGGCCGATGGCCTTGATTATTTTCCGTGTGTTGAACAATTTATGTAATAGTCTTTTTGTGGAAAGATGAACTTTTGATTCTCAGTAACTATTTGTTTAGAACACCATCGGTGTTCGATTATAGTAGAATAGCGCTTATTTAATGATATATTCAACTCTATCGGAGTTGGATCATGGTGACTATTATAAGGAGTCATTCATTCTAATAAATTTTATCATTAAATTTAGGAGATAGAAGATCAGGCTTATTTATATAAACAGAGCAAAAGCTGGAAACCTTAAAAGTAATACCTAACCATTCGCCATCATGAATAAACTCTACTTGACTTTTTTATTCTTTACAATTGCAACAATTGTTTCCGGGCAAAAATCGCCCTTTACCATTCAGGATGCAATCAATGTAAAATCATTGAGCATTAGCGACCTTACTGAAGATGGGAAATACATCGCAGGTAACATCCAATCCCGTACAGACCGCATGAACATTGACCATAAACGATTTGGGGACCCCAATTATGTCAGTCCCTATACCAGTCAACCGGTTATCATTAACTCAGAAACCGGGGAAACCTATCCCATACTCAACCATTCCGTAATTGTAAGGGGACTTTCATTTTCCCCTGATGACAAAGTCCTGGCTTTGTTACTGTATGATAATGAACAGTTCAATCTCCACCAGTTTGAATTAGCCAGCAGAAAACTGAAGAAAATAAAGATACGAAGTGAGTTGAAGATTGCTTCCAATTCTGGACTGGAATGGTTACCGGATGGGAAAAGGGTAATTTTGTCATTTCGGGAAAAGGATTGGGCTTCAACAGCTGACTCAATGTTCACTGAAGCAACAACCGGCCCGATAACGGTTTACGATTCTGAACGCCCCTTTCTGAAATGGGACGAGATCAGCAATTTCTCATCGCTTGCAACGATTGCGATCGTTGATGTCAAGTCAGGTGTGGTAACGAACCTTCTTCCGGAAGGCAGCTATGCCGGATTATCTGTTTCAGCTAACGGTGATTATTTATCGTATATAGAATATACTCCTAAGAAAACAGTCTATGATCGTAAAGGTGGCACTGAGTATGAATTGTTCATGGTGGATCTGAAGGATCCTGAAAACAAAACCACCCTCATAGAAAAAACAGAAGAACGGATTAGCGTCCGATGGAATAAAGATAATACAGCCTATGCATTCATTGATTCAAACCAGGTATTTGTTCGTTCCCTATATGAAGATTCAGCCCGGCAGATCTCTTCGGATACGACAGAGGTTATTAAGAAAGATACCACGGAAGTCAAATTTTCTGTTAACCGTTGGAGCCCGGATGGACAATATGTTCTGGCCTCCTCCAAAACAGGCTATTGGCTTATTGATGCGGATACAAAAGAGATGAAGCTTATATTTGAATTCCCGGAAGATAAGGAAAAAGCACCTGATAAAAACATCATTGACTGGAGTCCGGATGGCAAGTACCTGTATATGAGCTATTCAGAAAAGGACAAGTGGAACAGGGGAATCCTCCGGTATGATATTTCAACGCAAAAGGAACAGGAATTGCTGATTGATGAAAATCTCTATTCACGGTGGCAAATGTCAGAAGATGGCAACCGCTTCTTCTACCAGTTTTCGGATGGGGATCAACCGTTTGACCTCTACGTCGCCGATCCTGGTTTTAAAGAACAAAAAAGATTAACCAGCCTGAATCCCTGGATTGAAGATAGGACATTAACCCGGAGCGAATTGATCAAATACAGGGATGCCGATGGTAAGGAATTGAATGGGATACTCTATTATCCCGTGAATTACGAACCGGGCAAGAAGTACCCGTTGGTTTGTGAGATCTATGAGAATTTTTTCAACAACGGGTACAGTATGTCGATGAATATTATTGCCAATGCCGGTTATTTTGGTTTCAAACCTTCTGTCAACCTGATCCAGGGATATCCCGGTGAAGCCTGGATTAAAGGAGTAACTGCAGGCATTAACAAACTGATTGAGATGGAGCTGGTAGATCCTGATAAGCTTGGAGTGCATGGAACAAGTTATGGCGGATATGCTACTTCGCTTCTGATATCCCAGACTGACCGGTTCGCTGCAGCCATTAATATATCAGGAAAAACAAATATCATCAGTTTCCTGGGTGATAGCCCCCGCATTGGAACAAGGAATTATTCTGCCGCAGAGGTCGGGCAGGACCGTATCGGTGAAACTCTCTGGGATGCACCCATGAAATATTTAGCCACTTCCGCTGTTTTGTTTGCCGACAGGATAAATACACCCCACCTTCTCCTCACCGGTGAAGGAGACTGGAATGTTCCGGCACTCAATACACGGGAGATCTATTATGCCATGCGAAGGCTGGGAAAAGAGGTTGTCTGGGTAAATTATTACAATGGAGGACATGGTGCCGGCGCTGCAAGTGACGAAAATGATTTCTACGACCATTGGAACAGGATTCTTGACTGGTATGAGACACATTTTGAGAAGGAAGAAACCGATGAGAAGAAAACAGAGAATTGAAATCTAATACTTGAATATCATGAAGAAATGGATCATTTTAAGCGGAATTATCGCCACCATAACGATGAGTTGTACTGAAAATACTGCAATAACCACCACTGATTTACCGGACACAATGCAGACCAATGATTATTATGTCGGGAACCGGGAGCCCCTGGTAAACACTCCCTTTATCAAACTGCCCATCGGGTCAGTCAAACCAAAGGGCTGGATTCTGAAGCAGCTTGAACTGCAGGCTGACGGTTATTTCGGACACCTTGGGGAGATCAGCCGGTTCCTGGTGAAGGAGAATAATGCCTGGCTGGATTTCTCCGGCGAAGGGGATCATGGATGGGAAGAACCGGTTTACTGGCTGAAAGGATATAGCAATACCGCTTATTTACTGGGAAGGGAGGATATGATTGAAGAGACAAAAGTATGGATCGAGGCAGCGCTGAACAGTCAAAAACCGGATGGCTGGTTTGGACCGGATCGTGAACGTACAGGTGCTGCCACCCGCCTGACTGGCAGGGATGACCTGTGGCCCAACATGATCATGTTGTTTTGTCTCCAGGATTATTATGACTACACCGGAGATGAGCGGGTTATCGAACTGATGACAAACTATTTCAACTACCTGGACACCATACCGGACGAGCGGTTTCTGCTGGGGTACTGGCCCGCTAACCGCGGAGGAGATCTTCTCTACAGCGTTTACTGGCTCTATAACCGGACGGGCCAGGAATCACTACTCGGCCTGGCAGAAAAAGTGCACCGGAATTCGGTGAACTGGACGGACGGAATTGCAAACTGGCACAATGTGAACATGTCCCAGTCGTTTGGAGAACCCACTACCTATTACATGCAGTCGAAGGATGAAAAACACCGGATTGCCTCAGACCGGAATTACCGGGAAATAAGGAAACTGTATGGTCAGGTTCCCGGGGGAATGTTCGGCAGCGATGAGAATTGCAGGGAGGGGTATACTGATCCCCGCCAGGCAATAGAAACCTGTGGCATGGTTGAGATGATGCTTTCAGCGGAACTGCTTCTCCGCATTACCGGTGATCCGGTTTGGGCCGATCGTTGCGAGGATGTTGCATTTAACTCCTATCCTGCAGCCCTGACTGCAGATTTGAAAGCCCTGCGGTACCTTACTTCTCCCAACCTGGTTCAATCGGATAGCAAATCCAAAAGCCCGGGAGTAGAAAATGGAGGGCCGATGTTCCATATGAATCCGCACATACACCGGTGCTGTCAGCATAACCAGGGTCACGGATGGCCCTATTATGCAGAAAACCTCTGGCTGGCAACCTCAGATAACGGCCTTGCTGCTGTTCTCTATTCGGAAAGTGAAGTGACAGCAAAGGTTGGAGACGGGACAATGGTCACCATTACCGAGAGAACACACTATCCTTTTGATGAAGAGATCAGTCTGGAGATCACAGCAGAAAAACCGGTTGAGTTTCCCCTCTATATGAGGGTTCCCGGATGGTGCGATCATCCAAGGGTATTGGTGAACGGGAAGCAAAAAACCTTTGCTTCCGACCGGAAAGATTACATCAGGATTGACCGCACATGGGGTTCTGGCGACCGGGTCACCATCTCCCTTCCAATGGATATCCGAATCAGAACCTGGGTTGACAATCACAACAGTGTTTCGGTTGACAGAGGACCCCTGACCTTTTCCCTGAAAATCGAGGAGCAATATGTACGGGAAGGGGGTACCGATGAATGGCCTGCCTGGGAGATCTATCCGACCACCCCATGGAACTATGGCTTGATACTGGATGGTTCCAATGTTGCCGGATCGTTTGAAATTGTTCAAAAAGAGTGGCCCGATGATAATGTACCATTTACCCATGAGCATGTTCCCATCGAGCTGAAAGCACAGGGGAAACGAATTCCGCAATGGCAGATGGATTCACTCAACCTGGTTGGGTTGTTGAAATCCAGTCCGGTAAAGTCCGATCAGCCCGTTGAGCCGATCACCCTGATCCCGATGGGTGCTGCACGGCTGAGAATTTCATCCTTTCCGGTTATCGGGGAAGGAGAGGAGGCGAAGGAGTGGAAGTAATCATAATTCGTTAATCACTGCTTATAGCAGTCATGCTTTTTCTTAATTCAAACGGGATCATTTGAATTTCGAACAAGGAATGTCGAATGTCGAATGATGAAGTTAGGTGTACTGCTACTCGTCGCCCGAGTTTACCATGGGTATCGCTTTGCGAGAAATCGGGCGACGAGAAAGTTACTCCACCTCGCAACCCGATTTCAACTCGGGTTGCGAGTAGATGAATCTCAAGCCGCTTCCGGCAACAGATCTTTCGTTTTGATTTTTGCCGGTTTGAAAATGCCGATCACTCCCTGCAGACCGACACTCATCACAATATTGACAAAGAATGCAAGGAATGCGATAAGCAGCAGAGCACCGCAGATCCCTGCGAGGATCATGTAGAGGTTGAACTCCCCCTCAAGATACAAGGACCTTCTCAGCATTCCTTTCAGACCGGCCATGCCCATGAAAGCCCCCATGCCGATGCCACCCACCAGGTGGGCCCAGAAGTGAATATTCGCCAGCTTTTGACTATAGAGCTTTGCACCATTCGTTACGATCGGGAAAAGAAGATAGACTACTGCATAGAGTGTCATGGTAAGACCAACCAGAACCGCAACGTGTACGTGTGGGCCCACGATCCATTGCGTGTTGTGGAGTATCCTGTTCAACCCGACATCAGCCTGCATGATACCTGCCGGAACGGCAAGTGCGAATCCAAGCAATCCCCCCAACAGGAATTTTAACTCATTGGTCATTTTCAGGGGCCGGGCAGCCCATAATGTTGCCAGCGTAATGAAAAATGCAAGTCCCTGGGTGATGAGCTCAAATGCAGTTACCATCTCGCCGGAAATGACTTTCAGAATAACCGGCTGTGCCTGGTCGGATAGCAAATGGTGAGACCAGACTGTCCAGGATACAATTAATTCTACCAGCAAGGCAACACGGGCAATGTTCTGCATGAAGACTTTCTTCCCGGTAATCATGGTTGCGAGCAGATACCATGTCCCTGCTACGAAAATCAGTACCAGGCCATCGGCAATCAGATCCAATCCCCACCAGAACCAGTTTTTGTAAAGCAGTGCATCAATGGCTGATTCTTTCAGATCAAAGCCCAGGATGGCTGCAACCATATAGACCAGGATCAGGACACCGGTGAAAAGAATGATTGCGGTGTTCAGGGTCATATCAATGGTTCCTCGCGCTATCGCTGCAACAGGAAGGGATACATGATGTTCTTTTTTCTCTTTTCTGAACAGATTGCGGAGTCCGCTGTAGCCGATCGCTGAGGCAAACAGTGCTCCTCCGGGTTGCTTTTTCCACCCTTCCGGAGTATAGACAATGGTTTTGAAAATATTGATGATAAAGAACACCGTGCCAACCATCACCAGGGCAATCCCAAGAATAAAAAATGTGCCACCCCACACACTGAACTGTTCAAAATCGGCAGGTAAGGGCCAGTAGAGCGTATAAAGGGGAGCGTAATGGGATATAAACCCGGCAAACCAAAAAACGAATGTTCCAACCCCCAGCAAACCCAAACTCCAGTTTGCCAGCTTGATGCTGAACAGCGGCTTTTTCATCTGATGAGGAACTACAAAAAGAAATGCCCCGAATACGAGGGCATAGGTGGAACCAAAGATACCAACCAGAGGGTGTGCCGTAAGGATGGCAAAAAACTGATTCCTGCTGATCAGGGGAACCGGCTCGATTTCGTATATTCTCATGATCATCCCTTCGATTACCGCAAAACCATAATAGACCAATCCCACTAACACAAACCGGAGAACCAGTTTTTGCATCGGGGTCAGGCTATCCGGTTTAAATAATCCTTCTTCCCCTTGCAACAATGTTTTTATGAAGCTCATGCTATTCAATTTTAGAGGATTAACAAATGTCTAACTATCTGCGGATTCTTTGCATTCAAGCACCTTCAGCACATCTTTTTCAATCATAAATACTCCCCTGGGACCGGAATACTCCGTGGATCGAATGGTATATACACCCGGTTTGTCAAACCTCCAGAGAAC
>CAZXGG010000065.1:0-20629 GCA_964640125.1 uncultured Rikenellaceae bacterium | reverse complement strand
ACCTGGGATCTAAGGTGATCGGGGAGATGTTCCATAATGCATTGATGGAGGAGTACGAGAAATTTTTACAGAAGGATGATAGTGATGAGTAAAACTGTGCTGGCGGATTATATAATTATTCAACCCCTCTGGGGTTGATTGTATGGTTGTGTGTTACCACCGGTTTCACCGGCGGATATTCATAGTTCAATCCCTACGGGATTGGTTGGATTGTTGACGGAGTGCCACCGGTTGCACCGGTGGATACTCATTGTTCAACCCCTCTCGGGGTTAATAGAAGGATACTAAAGCATTGGTTCTTTATATTATTAAGACATTGTAAAACAGTATATTAAAAAAGTTCTGCGAAGCAGAACAACAATGAGTAACCCCGTACGAAGTGCGGGGTTGAAACAAGTAAAAAAACCAACCCTGAAGGGGTTGAATATAAAAACATCATATTATGTCAACGTACACACAAATACTTTATCAAATAGTATTCAGCACACGGAGCCATGAGAATACCCTGGCTATGAAGGAACTCGAAAAGCTCTACCACTATATCTTCGGTATTTTAAAGAATAAAAAGTGCTTTTTGTATAAAATCGGCGGAGTTGAGAATCATATACACGTTATAATGTCCTTGCATCCAACGGTAGCGCTATCCGGTTTGATGAAAGATATCAAACTGGCTACTTCAGATTGGATTAAAAAGGAAAGAATTTTTCCTTATTTCAATGGATGGCAGGATGGTTATGGGGCATTTACCTATTCGATTGATGCAAAGGAGAGGTTGATTGAATACGTGAATAACCAGGTTGAACATCACAAAAAAAACATTCCGGGAGGAATATAAGGAGCTTTTAAAGGAACATGGGATTGATTATGATGAGAGATATTTTTAATTATTCAACCCCTTCAGGGTTGTTTTGTTTGGCGGTTGTTACCACCGGTTGCACCGGTGGATATTCATAGTTCAACCCCTGCGGGGTTGAATAATGGCTCGATATAAGGATAGTCTATCGGTAGTAACCAATACACAGTAACACCATTGACCAACCTGACAGACATACTTACTTATTCGGAGGATACCCCCCTTCTCTTTACCCAGGTCTATTTCTGGATCTTCTTCACCTTGCTGCTGCTGGTCTATTCTATTCTTTACAGGAGAAAGGCATTGCGAAATGCTTACCTGTTCTTCATGAGCCTCTATTTTTATTTTAAATCGGGAGGTTACTTTTTTTCCCTGCTCATCATTTCCACTGTCGTCGATTATACCATCGGGCTTCTGCTTTACCGGTCGAAATCGAGACCTCTGAGGAAACTCTATGTAACCATCAGTCTCCTGGTTAACCTGGGGATGCTTGCCTATTTCAAATACACCTATTTTCTGACGGATATGTTTAACCGGGTTTTTCAAACCCAGCATGAGGCGATCAATATCCTTGCCCGGTGGAGCAACGATCTGCTGGGAACCGGATTCGATATATCACGCATCATCCTGCCGGTCGGGATATCTTTCTTTACCTTCCAGACCATCAGTTATACCATCGATGTTTACAGGGGCAAGGTAAAACCCGTAAGGAATATCATTGATTTCGGGTTTTATGTATCCTTCTTCCCTCAGCTGGTTGCCGGTCCCATTGTCAGGGCTGCCGATTTTGTCCCCCAGCTCTACCGGGATTATAAGCTTACGGTGCGAGAGATGGGACATGCCCTCTTTTTAATACTTAGCGGACTGGTAAAAAAAATGATGATATCGGATTACATCTCGATCAATTTTGTGGACAGGATATTTTCCGATCCCGTTGCCTATTCTGGATTTGAGAACCTCATGGGAGTGTATGGCTATTCCCTTCAGATCTATTGTGATTTTTCCGGTTATACAGACATAGCCATTGGCATAGGGCTGTTGCTGGGTTTTCGCCTTCCGGTAAACTTCAACTCTCCCTATAAAGCTGGAAACATCAGCAATTTCTGGAAACGCTGGCACATATCTCTCTCTTCCTGGTTGCGTGATTACCTGTATATTCCCCTGGGAGGCAGCCGGAAAGGTGCCATACGGACCCATATGAACCTGCTCATAACCATGCTGCTTGGTGGATTATGGCATGGAGCTAACCTGCGGTTTGTGATCTGGGGCGGATTGCATGGGATCGGACTGGTTTTTCATAAAATCTGGTTGAAATTGTTCCCTTCAAAAAAACGACCCTCCCGTATACAAAAATTTATTGCCCTCTTTATCACCTTTCATTTTGTAACCCTCCTGTGGATCTTCTTCCGTGCTGATAGCATGGTGGATGTCCGGAACATGTTTAACCAGATCCTGTTTCATTTCGATCTGAACCTTGTACCGCAAATGGTGTGGTCATACAAGGTCATTTTTTCCGTCATTGTAGCGGGTTTTGTGATTCATTGGCTCCCTTCCTCATTTAAAGAGCGATACCGCGGGTTCTTCATCCGAACGCCCATTTACCTTAAAATAATGATCATCCTCATTATCGTGTTCATCATCTATCAGATAAAATCTGCTGAGATCCAGCCTTTCATCTATTTCCAGTTCTAATTTGTATATTTGTTCGATAAGCCGATCGACTATGAAAAATTCCACCAACATCAGCCTTGTCATTCCGGCATATAATGAAGGGGAAAACCTTGAAAACCTCTGCCGGGAGCTGATTCCTGTTCTGGAATCATTGGATAAATCCTTTGAGATACTGTTCGTTGATGATGGAAGTACCGATCACTCCTTCGAAATGATCAAAAGACTGCATGAGAGGGATGAACGTGTAAAAGGAATTTCCCTTTCAAGAAATTTCGGACACCAGGTTGCCCTGGTAGCCGGTTTGGAAAATGCATCCGGAGAAGTGGTTGTGATGATGGATGCCGATTTTCAGCATCCCCCGGAAGTTATCAAAACACTGTACCGGAAATACCAGGAGGGGTATGATATTGTTAACACAAGACGGTTGCAAACAGAGGGTATCCTGTTTTTTAAACGCTTTTCATCATGGTGTTACTATAAACTGATCAATCTCCTGTCCGACTTCAGAATTGAAGCATCCTCTTCCGATTTCAGGTTGATGAACAGAAGAGCCGTTGAAGCGTTTCTGCAGTTTCAGGAAAAAAACCGGTTTAACCGTGGTCTGATCAGCTGGATGGGATTCAAACAGGATGTGGTGGAATACAAAGCACCCCCAAGGATCCGTGGCAGGTCAAAATACACCATGAGAAAAATGCTGAGCTTCGGTTTGGATGGCGTAACCTCGTTTTCATCCAAACCGCTTCGGATATCGTTTTATACAGGCTTCCTGATCTTTCTCGCTGGAGTTGCCTATGCCATTTATGTTATCATCAATCATTTCAAAGGGTTAACTATCCCAGGGTGGACATCAACCGTATTGATCATCCTTTTGATCGGAGGATTTCAACTGCTTAGCCTGGGGATCATTGGAGAATACATTGCCCGGATATATAACGAATCCAAATCACGCCCCATCTATTTCCTGAAGGATAAAGTGGGGTAGTGCCGGAATGCAAACCATTGACTGATTTATATGCCGGATAACAGATCATTCATCCATCCTCAGGAATGTCTTGTGTGCAAAAGCCAGGAAATGAAAACCATCTATTCCGGTCTGCTCAGAAAATGCCTGAATTGTGGATTTGTAACCGCCAACCTGGATCCCGATCCTGATGCAATTGATTCACTCTATGGCAAAGGGTATTTTAATGGGGAAGAGTATCTGGAGTATGAGTGGAACAGGGTGATCCTGCAAAAGAATTTCAGGAGGAGAGTTAATCAGATCCTGACATTGGCTGGAAGAGAGAATATAAAATCGATCCTTGATATCGGTTGTGCATATGGTTTTTTTGGAGAGGTGGTTCGGACAATGATCCCCGAAGCATCCTATCTGGGATTTGATATTTCGCAGGAAGCAACACGATATGCTTCTGAGCATCTGAACCTGAATGTGATTAGAGCCAATTACCTCGAATCTACGGTAGACATGCAGTTTACCGATGCCTGTATGTGGGATGTGATAGAACACCTTCAATATCCGGACCGTTTCCTGGAAAAAATTCACACTGATCTTGAACCCGCTGGCAGGTTGTGGATCACGACGGGTGATATTGATGCCCTGATCCCACGGATCATGAAAAGGAGATGGCGCATGATCCATCCACCGACACACCTGCACTATTTTTCATCCGGAACCCTGAATCAGTTATTAGCCCAAAAGGGATTTGAGGTTCAAAGGATTTCTTACCCGCCGGTTACGAGAGGATTACGACAGATTTTTTATTCTCTTTTTATGCTGGGGAAAGATCCAGGGACAATGGTTCAAAAAATTCATTCAATTATTCCTCCAAAGATGCGTGTTTATATGAATACTTTTGATATCATGTTTCTAATGGCAGTTAAAAAGGGATAGAAAGCGATTCATGAAGAACTATTTTACCAAATACAACTTTCCCGGCTCTCTTGCAACCATCGTGTTATCCACCCTGGTTTTGTATCTCCTGTTTGGTGAATTGCTCCGGTCTCCAAACACCGTTTATTTTGCAGGAAGTGGAGACGGACTAAAGAGTTATTATGGTACGCTTTACCATGTTACCCATGATACCACCTATGCCCGGTTTACCGGTATGAATTACCCGTATGGCGAGATGATCCTCTTCACGGATAATCAGCCGGTTGTCGCCAATACCATTAAGTTTATCAGTGAAAAAATCATTGATATTTCCGGACATACCATTGGTATTTTAAATCTGTTGATGCTCTTTTCCATTGTCATCGCTGCTCTTTTTATTTACCTGATTTTGAGGGAACTTAAACTTCCTGTTCCGGTATCGGTGGTTTTGGGAGTGGCTATTGCCTTTCTTTCCCCACAGATCGGCCGTTTGGGGGGACATTTTTCCCTCAGCTATCTGTTTTTCATACCTCTGATGATCTACCTGTTGATCCGGTTTCACAAGCACCAATCCTACTGGGTTAGCATCACCATTGGCATTGTAACATTACTTGCCGCCTTTACGCACATGTATTTCCTGGGATTCTTCGGAATTCTCTTTCTCTTCTACTGGATTACCTTGATCATCACCGAACGGACAGAATTTGGAAACTACCGGGTATTTCTTCCTCATCTGCTGATACAGGTCATTTTGCCTGTAGCCTGTTTTTACCTCTACTCAGCCATCAATGACCCGGTAACCGACCGGACTGCCAGTCCCTGGGGCTTCCTCTATTACCGTGCCTACCCTGAAAGCGTTTTTTTACCCGTAGGCAAACCCTATGGTAAATTTCTCGACCGCATCATGACATTCAACCATATTGACTGGGAAGGGTGGGCATACATCGGTCTGATTGGATTGGTGGGTTTTATCTTTCTCATCATACAAATCGGGAAAAAGACCTGGAGAAAGAACTTTTCGGAAATCCTTCGTGTAACGGACAACAAATTGCTGAACATTTTTTTCTGGGCATCGTTTGCTGCATTGCTCTATTCTTTTGGACTTCCTTTTATCATGGGTTTGGAAGGATGGCTTGATTACCTTGGACCTGTGCGGCAGATGAGAGGGATTGCCCGGTTTTCCTGGTTGTTTTTTTATGTCATAAATGTCGTGACATTTTACCTTCTCTGGAACTGGTTGAAGGAAAAGAAACGTACGGTGGTATACTGGAGCCTTCTTCTGCTGCCACTGCTATTCATTTTTTACGATGCCTGGCTTAATGCACGCAGTATGGAGTATTATATGAATAACCGAATTCCCATGCTGGACGACAGGGAGAATAGGCTGCCAGAGAATCAATGGATAAAAGAGATCGATCCTGCCGATTACCAGGCAATTATCCCGATCCCCTATTTCCATGTCGGATCTGAAAATATCTGGATTGACAGCCGGTGTGAAATGATGAAACATGTTTTTATTGCTTCATTAAAGACCGGTTTGCCCACCAATGGTGTTATGCTGAGCAGAACCTCGATCAGCCAGTCGTTCCGTAACATTGAACTGGTGATGGAACCCTACCGGGAACCGGTAGTGTTGGAAGATTTGCCAAACCGGAAACCCTTCCTGGTACTGGCGTCCAAATGTGACGAAATGAGCAGGCCTGAACAACAACTGTTAGAAAGAGCGGACTACATTACGGATAATGATCTCTTTACAATCAGTTCGATTCAGGTTAATACGCTGAGTGAGATGGCCGGCGGGCAGAAGACGATGGTGATCGATGAATTGAAAACCAGGGAGCTGTTTCCGCAAGAAGAATTTCTGGTATCCGATTCCTCCGGAAGCTGGTTTTACAATGGATTTGAGGATGCGGCAGGTGAATCCTATTTTGGAAAATCAGGATATTCGGGTAACATCAAAGAGTACAATACGATATATTTCGGTAACCTCCCCGGTGCAATGAGCGATTCACTTTTTGTCATCTCTTTCTGGCTTGGTGATGCCCGGAAAGACCTGGTTCCGAGGTCAACCATTGAATTTGCACTAACCGATTCAACGGGCCGGTTCATTCATGCCGAATACAGGAACCTGGGGAACCTGTACACGTCGTTGGATGATGATTGGGCGTTGCTGGAATATTCGATGATCAGCACCGATCCGGGCAATCAACTGAAAGTGACCATCTGGAATCAGCAACTGAAAAAAGAGACCTTGCACATTGATGAACTGCTGATCCGGCAATCATCGCTGGACGTTTATCGGGAGATTGAAGGAGGAGTATCTAAGAATAACCGGTTCTTTTTTCAAAATAAGTAATGGATATTCATCGTAAATGGTTCGCCAGCTGGTATCCTGTAAATACTTCTCCTTTTCTTTATCAAACTTTTCTTTTGTTACCGGATAGGTACCTGAACCGAAAAGAAGAACAATAAATTCTGCATCCCCAACCTGTGGAAAACAATAAATACCTGAACGAAAAGCCAAGTGCGGAACAATCCTTTCGGAAGCGGAGACTTTTGCATCCGGGGGTATCCTTTTTAAAGCACCATTTATCTTCCGGATGTTGAATTCAGATTGGTACATCGTCATGTCATAAAACCGCTCTTTTTCCGGCAAATAAAATAGCGACTTCCTGTTTTCAAGCTTATTGATAGTAATTGTAATGGTGGATAAACATATTAGAATTGCAAATAGAATAGCCAGTTTTTTATTTTTAAGCTTCATTAAAGTTAGGTATACTGCTAAACTTAGGATAGAAACCACTTCAATTGAATAAAACGAATTGATACCCCATCGCAAATAGTGATCATTGAACATTTTTTGGGCAATGATGGGTACAAACATGATAAGGTATCGCGGATTAGCAATCAGCACAATTCCTCCGGAAATAAGAAAAACAGAATAAAACTCCATTTTTATCCCATTATAAGTTGGATCCCCAGTGTGGTTTATAAACAATAATTTCAGTGTTTCAAATGGATGTGTAATACTGAAAAGTATGGCCTGTGATGGGGAATCACCAACTGCAGAGTAGGCAAAACCCCAGTAAGGACGGTCAGGATCTTCTATGGCAGGAATAACCAATTTGAAGATCATGATGAAATAGAGGATAGCTACTGCAATATATATCAAGTTTATCCGTCTTACCAGTTTGTCTTTAGATTCCAGGAGTATAAGGGTTAACGATATAAATACTAACCAAAGTGGAAAATTTTCTTTTGTGATCAGGATAAAGACAAACACAATACTGGTAAGAAGGAATTTCCTTCTTACGTGATAGTAAAGAAAAACCGGGACAAGGCTTGCTCCGATAGTTGTATCGATATAATCTGCTGAAAGGGCACTGAAATGACCCCATAAAAAGAAAAAATGAATTAATCCCAGTAAGGAAAACCAATAATCATGGGTTTTTTCTTCGATTAAACGGAATGTAAAATAACCGCCTGTAAGGATCATCAAGACCTGGAAAACAAGTAAAGCATAGGTTTTGGTAGCCAACCCTAAGGTCCAATAAAGAATTGGAGAAAAGATGTTTAAAAGGAATGAAATATGGACCTGACAGAATCTTTCAAGTGGGGGATCAAACAAAGGATTCTGGTTGATATGTAAATGGGCAAGATCATAGAATGCATTGTTATACACTCCATAATCATAGCAGAATGTCCTGAAAAAATAATGATTCGAAACAACTACAGCCAAATAAATAATCCCGAAAATAACGATGACCAGTCCCACAAGCCATTCTTTTCGAAATGGTATATTCACTATTTTTCTCACGGGCTAATATTCCTTAGAGAATAAATTAATATATCATTAAATTTCCCGATGGGTTGCTTCATAAAATGTTGTAAATAAGGACGTTTAGTTACTTCATCGCCGGTAAGTATCAGGTATTTTGCTCCCAGTCCAATGGATTGTTCGATTTTAAGGCTATCGGTATTGTTCCGGTAATGTTCCGTCCAGCCTCTCTGGTTCATTAGGTATAGTGAATAACAGGGAGTGGGATCAGGAAGACTGATCACTTTATCCTCCGGATTGATTCCCAGTGAGCGCAGATAGGGAGTCACATCGTAGAGATCCCTGTTTGCCGGATAATCATTGATCCAACCGGTATAACGCCAGTGAAGACGCTGCCCGGCATAGTAAATATTAAACAATAGAAACAGTGAAAACACCGCCTTTGTTACAGTGGATTTCATGATCCGTGGATAGGTCTGATTTAGTGAGTCTGCGAGTGATAAAAGAATGAAAACAGGGAAGATCAGCAATCCGATAATGTAATAATCGTGGTTTCCGAATGCATAAAACCATAAAATGGAGAACAGCACTGCTCCGGCAAACATCAAGACCGTCAGCGTAAAAAGTACAGGATGGATCTTTTTCCGCAATAGCAGAATAGTAATGAAGCTTACCAGCAGCAGAACATGCATTGTGATGTGGAAATAATCCCTGAACCAGAGCTCTCTCATCTGATCCCGGATCCAGAGGATTGTCTCTTTCGATAGGTCCCAGATGGGCCAGATTTGCGTGGAGAAGAATTCCGTTTGATGTACCCGGTTGTAATGGATAGCAAATAGATACCACGCAACAATAACCGTGAAGTAGAAGACAAACGGTAGCAGGGTTTTTAAATTGACGGGCAACTGATTACTTTTCTGCTTCATCCTGAACCAACCGAATGAATTGATGAGATAGAGACTGATCAGGGCGATAACATTGATGGCGGATGTGATCTTCAGTAATCCGGCGATGGTGAAGAACAGGAATGATAAATAGAGAGGCCTGAATTTCCCTGAGTCGTAAAAATTAAAAAAGAAACACCATCCCATGAGCACAAATGCAAAGGAGGTAGTATCGGTGAGGTAGTTGTTTGCATAATAAACCACAACCGGGGAGGTGAAAACAAAAAGAGATAGCGTTATTCCCCAGAATGGATCATTGAGCCACCGCTCCAGTAATTTATAAAGTGCAAACAGTCCGATGAAAAAGATGAAGGTATTGACCAGCCGGTAGATCAGGTCATGGTGTCCGAAGATTTTATAGAGAGAAGCAACAAAGTAGTATAAGATTGGGCATTCTCCGACAGCATATCCTGTGGTTCGGTTATCGGACGCCAGGTTATGTACCTCGGGTTGAAAAAAATTCATTCCGTGTTGAAAGTAATTCAGGGTAATGGAGGCACAGTCCGATTGCCGCCATTTATGAATGGATTGCGGTTTATAGGTGAGGATTTTGTGGTAATCGTAGTACCAGGAAATTGCCAGGAAGAGGATAACAAACAGGAGGGATGAGTAACCTCTTCGTGCCAGGGTGTTCCAGGGGGAAGCCTTTTTAGTCATTATCCAGACCTGGTTTTAAAAGAGTTATCGGATCCGTGGATTCACCTCCTCTTAGTGACTATCAGATATCGGATGTGCAAAAGCCACCACGTCTTTTCCTGTTATCTCTTTTTCACATAAAATGATGAGCCGTTCCAGAACATTCCGGAATTCCCGGATGTTGCCTGTCCAGCTGATCTTTTGCAATTCCTTGATGGCATCTTCTGTAATGCTCTTAGGGCTCATGCCGTATTCGTCACAAATGATTTGATTGAAATGCTCTGCCAGCAGGGGAATGTCTTCCTTGCGTTCACTCAGGGTGGGAATGTCAATCAGGATGACGCTGATCCGGTGATAGAGATCTTCTCTGAACCTGTTTTTCTCAATTTCTTCCTTGATGTTTTTATTGGTTGCAGCGATAATCCGCACATCGACAATGATATCCTTATCGCTTCCAACGCGTGTAATTCTATTTTCCTGAAGAGCCCTGAGGACTTTAGCCTGTGCGGAAAGGCTCATATCTCCAATCTCATCGAGAAAAAGGGTTCCCCCATTCGCCTGCTCAAATTTCCCTTTTCGCTGTTTGATGGCAGAAGTAAAGGATCCTTTTTCGTGACCGAAAAGTTCACTTTCAATCAGTTCAGAGGGTATTGCTGCGCAGTTTACCTCAACGAATGGCTGGGTCGACCGGTTACTCCTCTCATGCAACCAGCGGGCAACAAGCTCCTTTCCCGTGCCGTTTTTGCCAGTGATCAGCACCCTTGCATCGGTTGGTGCAACACGCTCGATCATCTCTTTCACCTGCTGAATGGCTTTGGATTCACCCACCATTTCATAGGTTTTTGAAACTTTACGCTTCAGCACTTTTGTCTCGGTAATGAGCGAGGACTTATCCATCGCGTTTCGGATGGTTATCAGCAACCGGTTCAAATCCAGTGGTTTCTCAATGAAATCAAAGGCTCCCTTTTTTATGGCTTCAACAGCAGTATCAATATTGCCATGTCCGGAGATCATGATCACCGGAACTTCACTGGATATCTCAAAGATCTTTTCCAGCACTTCGATACCGTCCATTTTCGGCATTTTAATATCACAGAGGACAACATCATACGGGTTGTTTTTGAATAATTCGAGTCCCTCCATCCCTTCCATGGCAAGATCAACCGTATGTTTTTCATATTCCAGGACCTCCTTCAGGGAATTCCGGATACTTTTTTCGTCGTCAATCACCAGGATATTCGGCATCGTATTGCGTTGTTTGGTTTGACCGGGAATCTATCGTTTAATTTCATGTGATCCATTGAATCATAATGAAATTGCCATTGTAAAGTTACATTTTATACCGCAACCATTTCCACATATCCTTATACGAAGGTTTTTTCCCGTAAAGCAATATACCGGTGCGGTATATCTTGGCTGCCATCCATGTGGTACCGATGAAGGTAACCACCAGTAAAATCATAGATAATCCGATCTGCCATCCGGGCACACCGAACGGGATCCTTGCCATCATAACTACAGGGGAGGTAAGCGGGATGAGTGAAAACCAGAAGGCGACTGAACTATCGGGATTTTGAAACGCTCCCATAGCAACAAAGAGAGCCAGCAAAAGGGGAATGGTGATTGGCATCATGAATTGCTGGGTGTCCGTTTCGTTATCCACGGCAGAGCCAATGGCAGCAAAGAGCGAGGCATAAAGCAGGTAACCACCCAGGAAAAAAACGATGAAAGAGAAGATAATAATACCCCAATTCTGGTTACCCAGGTTGTTGAAGATCTGTTGTACTTCACTCAGCTCCTGCATATCTGCCGGTTGTGTCTTTACTACAGGTGATGATGACATGATGTTATCGGGGAGCGGTGTCTGGCTGAGGGTTTCCATGTCCGGTAACAGGAGGGACTGAGCGATCGAAATGATAATAAACACCAGGATGATCCAGCAAAAAAACTGGGTTAATCCAACCAGGGCTATCCCAATGATTTTACCCATCATCAGTTGAAATGGTTTAACAGAGGATATAATCACTTCTACGATCCGGCTGGTTTTCTCTTCAATCACACCCCGCATAACCTGTGCACCGAAAATGAAGGTAAGCATGTAAATCAGCAATCCGCAGATGTAAGCAACACCCATGGCAATGCCTGTACTGGTCTCCTTCTCAATGCCTTCATCATTGATCTTTATGGTCTGTAGCTTGATACTGGTTTCAACCTCTTTCAGTATCTTATCCAGGTCCTTGATATCATACGTTTCCAGTTTTAACCGTTCGACCTCGTTTTCCAATGCACCGGATATATGCATTGTCAGGTCAAGGGGGGGTTGTTTTGTGGAGATCAGCTGAACCGCATTCGGGATGTAGGTGACCTTGGGAGAAATATAGAGGATAGCGTAGTACCCCAGCTCGGTGAAATTGCTTTTTAAATCGTCCAGTGTTACCCCTTCAAGGTATTCGAATTGAAGGTATTTCGTGCTGGGAATCACCCCTTTGAATATCCGGGTCCCATCCTCAACGACAGCTATTTTTTTCAGTTCCGTATCTTTTTGTGTCATGATCCAGACTGGGATGATAAACATGGCTGCCAGCAAAAGGGGGGCAATCAGTGTCATGATGATAAAAGACTTCTTCCTGACCCGGGTTATATATTCCCGCCTGATGATGATGGAAACTTTATTCATTTTTGTTTTTGTCATTGATGTTTGATTCGCCTACCACGTTAATGAAGATATCATTCATGCTGGGTACTATCTCATTCATTGAGAGAACAGTGCCGGCATTCAAAAGGGCTTTCATCATTTCATTGGTGGATGATCCTTCCAATACTTTTGCCCTAACTATACTGCGTCCGTTTTTCTTTGCATGTTCCAGGAATTTATATTGTGAACTGAGGGTGGCTGTCAGGAGGTTTATCTCTCCATCAAACACAATCTCATATTCATTTGCAGCATAGGTTTTCCTGATTTTGTCAATCGGTCCTTCGAGGATCGTTTTTGCCTTGTTAATGAGGGTGATGTGACTGCACAACTCTTCCACCGAACCCATATCGTGGGTTGAAAAGATGATGGTTGTTCCTTTGTCTTTAATTTTAAGTATTTCCTTTTTGAGCAGATTGACATTGATCGGGTCAAAACCGCTGAATGGTTCATCGAAAATCAGCAGTTTTGGTTCATGAAGTACAGTGACAATGAATTGGACTTTTTGTTGCATCCCTTTCGAAAGCTCTTCAACCTTCTTATCCCACCATGGCTGGATCTCAAATTTTTCAAACCACTGTTTCAGTTTCTTGAGGGCATCTTTTTTTGACAGCCCCTTCAACCGGGCAAGGTATAAAGCCTGTTCCCCAACTTTCATCTTCCGGTAAAGTCCACGCTCTTCAGGCAGATAGCCAATATCGTAGATTGCATTGGGTTGAAGTTTCTTACCCCTGTACAACAATTCTCCGCTATCCGGTGCAGTGATCTGGTTGATGATCCTGAGCAGGGTTGTTTTTCCGGCACCATTTGGCCCGAGAAGTCCAAAAATACTTCCCCCGGGCACATTTATACTTACATTGTCGAGTGCGAGGTGGTTAGAAAATTGCTTAACAATATTAAGGGCATTGAAAATTTCCATCGATGGATCTGTTTCTTAAATTTCAAAGCTGTAAAGATAGAAATTTTGATGTGAATTACAGGGGATGAAACGAGAGCTTTTCAATGAATGCATTGATTTATTAAAAACAACCTGGAATCGATTGTTTGGTGAAGCATTGCGATATGACTTTTTCCGGAATCCCGGGATAGCACCTTCAGCAGATGAGTGCTATTCGAAGTAACTTCTCATTCGTTCGAAGAAGTTGCGGTCAGATTTGTCGGGTTTGGGTATAAAATTCTCAGATTCACTGAGTTTGGAAAGTATCCGTTTTTCCTCTTTGGAAAGGATTTTAGGAATCCAAACGTTGATATTCACCAGGATGTCTCCTTTGCCGTATCCATTGACATCCGGCAACCCTTTCCCTCTAAGACGGAGAATCTTACCAGGTTGCGTTCCGGGTTCAATCTTTATTTTTACTTTCCCATCAACGGTTGGAATTTCTGCCTGAGTTCCCAGCGATGCTTCAGTTATGCTGAGGTAAAGAGAATACAACAGATCATTTCCATCTCGAAGCAGTTCAGGATGTTCCTCTTCACTGATCAACACAAGCAGGTCTCCATTTATTCCACCCCTGCGGGCGGCATTCCCTTTGCCATTAACTGTCATCTGCATTCCTTCGGCAACGCCTGCCGGAATCTGAATGGAAATGATTTCCGGGTCTTTTACAATCCCCTCACCGTAACAGTTATTGCATTTTTTTGTGATCACTTTCCCCTCTCCTCCGCAGGAGGGACAGGTTGATGAAGTCTGCACCTGGCCGAGGAATGTGTTGGATATCCGTGTTACCTGGCCTGTCCCCCGGCAGGTTGAACAGTCACTGTAGGAAGAAGAGTCTGCAGCACCCGTTCCCCCGCAGGTTTTACAGGTGACATATTTGGTGACCTTGATCTTTTTTTCTACACCCGTTACTATTTCTGCCAGGGTAAGTTTTACTTTAACCCTCAGGTTTGACCCCTTGTTTACCCTTCGTCCACTACCTCTTCTGCTGGAGCCAAACCCTCCGAAGCCACCAAAACTTCCGCCGAAGATATCACCAAAATGAGCAAATATATCCTCAATGGTCATTCCTCCGGCACCAAATCCATTACCGGCACCACTGACTCCCGCATGCCCGAACTGATCGTATCTAGCCCTCTTCTGCTCGTTGCTCAAAACTTCATAGGCTTCTGCCGCTTCTTTGAATTTTTCTTCTGCAGCTGCATCACCCGGATTTTTGTCCGGATGGTACCTCAAAGCCTGTTTGCGGTATGCTTTTTTAATATCCGCAAGAGAAGCATCTTTTGAAACTTCCAGGATTTCATAATAATCTCGTTTAGCCATGGTGCATCAGTTTGTGCGTGGTGCACTCTCTGTTTTTTATTCCTTACAATTCAAGATGCCAATGTTGATGGTCCGGGTTTCGATCCTGGTATGCCGGCTCTATTCTCCGATTACTACCTTAGAATAACGGATGACTTTGTCATGCAGGAAGTAGCCTTTTTCAATCACATTCACTATCTTCCCCTTCATCTTTTTTGAAGAGGAAGGAACCTTTGTAACCGCTTCATGGAGATCGGTATTAAATTCTTCGTTCATGGCGTTGATCTCCTTTATTCCATTTGACGATAGAAACTCTTTAAACTTATTGTGAATCAAATCGACACCCTCTTTCATGGCCTTGCAATCAGTCGCCTCATTCATCGTATGCAATGCCCGGTCAAAATCATCCATAACCGGAAGAAGCTTTAACAAAATATCTTCACCGGCAAGCTTTATCAAATCCATTTTTTCCTTAAGAGTACGCTTACGGTAATTGTCAAAGTCTGCAGAAAGTCTGATGTATTTATCCTGAAGCTCTTGTATTATCTCTTCACTGCTTTTTTCTTTCTCTTCCAGCTCTTCTTCTTCAGAAACCTCTTTCGGTTCCTCGGCAACCGATACTTCCTTCTCCTGAACTTCTTCGGGCAGATCTTTTTTCGTCTTTTTCTCGTCCTTCTTCAGGCTATCACTTTCCGGTTTTTTACTGGTTTTCTTGGTCATTGTTACAACGGTTTACAAAATTCCAAACTTCAGCATACTTCTGTTGCCAGCTTACAAATTATTTGCCAATCTGTTGAAAGCGACAAATTGGCATGCAAAGATAGGAAAAAAGGTAAGACGAAGAGACAATGAGACGAAGGGACTGAGTGGTGAAGAGTTAAATGTTAATGGTTAATTGTTCTTTGTGGAAAAGATAGGCAGACGAGGAATGAACACATCTGTTAATTGAATACCAAAAAAACGAAAATGCTTCGGAAAAAATCAATATAGAGATGCGATTCAATCTCGTCTCTACGCCGGTCAATTGATTTATATTGCGTTTAATCGCATTGTCCGTCCAGGTCGATTTTTATTTTTTTTAACGATTAATGAAAAACGACCTACGATACGGGTTTCGTATCCGAAAACCGAACATACGAAATCCTGACGTAACTGCTTTAGTCAGGACAGTTTCGAAATCCGAAATTCCCTACTTTTTCCTCTGGGTATGCTTCTTCTTATTTTTCGCCAGGATGTCCTTTGTTTCGGTAAGTTTGAGATCTTCACGGATTACAAGTTTACCGCCCGATAGTTGAGTGATATCGTTAAAAATTACTTCATCTGTCACCTGGTTCCTGTTCCAGGTCAGGTAGGATTTTTTCATGTGGTTTGCCAGTAGCTTGATCAACCGGTTCTTATCCTCCCCATCTTCCATTTCAATCGCAACATCAATCATCTGGTGGATGATTCTTCCGTAATGTCGGTATTTGATATCACCGGTAATATAGGGAACCTGCTTCGGTTTTGAGGTGAGTGTCTCCCTTGCAGGCATTTCATAAGGAGAGTCAATATCCAGATCAAAATCAGACATCAGTGCCAGGTGATCCCATAGCTTGTGTTTGAAGTCGCTGATATCACGAAGATGGGGATTCATATTCCCCATAATGGATATGATTGCTTTTGCTGCTTTGTTTCGCTCGTCTCTGTCTTCAATGGTCTTGAGGTGGTCAACCATTTTTTGAATATGCCTCCCATATTCCGGCAATATCAATTTCTTTCTTGATGTGTTGTAATCGTAATCCATATCCGGTATAATTTCTGCAAAGCTATGTGATTTAAGTTGAGATATCAAAGAATTGATCAGAATTATTCTTTTATTGAATGATTTTCAATCTGGCAAATTTAAGCAGCAGTTGTTTTTGCCCGTGGTTATGAAAGAAAACTGTGGCTTTTACGTCAGGAAAATCTCCCTCAAGGTGAATCACCTTTCCTTTCCCGAAGCGCTGATGTTCGACCACCATGCCTGTTTGGATGGATTTCGGATCATCACCTTCTCTGTTTGGAGTTTCCCGATCAGCGCCTTTTTGCCTGTTCTGTTTGAGCAGCTCAGGCTCCGGAACAGTGCGTCCGGAGAAGGATTTTTCCGGAGAGCGAGTTGTTTTTGAGGAAGGAATTTTCCGAAAGGTAGAGTAGGAGCGTTTGAATGATGTATTATAGGATTGTGCAGTAGCGGTTTCGTTCTCCTGCTCAAGCCCGTCAATATAATCCCCGTTGATCTCTTTGATAAACCGGCTGGGAAGGCAGTTTACCAGATTCCCCCACCGAAAGCGGGTCTGCGCATACGATATGGTTACCTGCTCTTTTGCCCGGGTAAGTGCAACATAAAATAACCTTCTCTCTTCCTCCAGGTCTTTAATATCGGATACAGAAAGATGAGAAGGGAACAGGTCTTCCTCCATTCCGGCGATATAGACATATTTAAACTCCAAACCTTTGGCAGAGTGCACTGTCATGATGGTTACCTTGTCCTTCACCTCGTCCTTTTCATCATCCTGATCGGTGAGTAATGTAACGTTTTCCAGGTATTCGTCGAGAGTGACAAACCGGTCAGCCCGTTCCGATTGAGAGACAAATTCACGGATACCATTGAGTAACTCCTGAAGGTTTTCATATTTACTCAATTCTTCCGGAGAAATTCTGTTGTGCAGTTCTTTCAGGATGCCGTTACGCTTTGCAATGTGGAGGGCAAGATCATAGGCATCCAGGTTGGCTTTCTGGTTGCTGAATTCCTCAATAAGATCGGCGAAGGCTTCGATTTTTTTTGTAATTCCCTGGTTAATCTCTGATTTGTACCTGCCAAGGTTTTTGATGATCTCCCAGATCGGCAGGTCATGTTTATCGGCGAGCTGTTCCAGGCGGACAAGGGTTGTTTTTCCAATACCACGGGCCGGGTAGTTCAGGATACGACGGAGTGCTTCGTCGTCGCGTTTGTTGCAAACAAGCCTGTAATAGGCGAGCATATCCTTGATCTCTTTCCTCTGGTAAAAGGAGATGCTTCCATATACCCTGTAGGGAATATCGCGCTTGCGGAGCGCTTCTTCAAAGATCCTCGATTGGGCATTTGTTCTGTACAATACAGCAAAATCCATGTAATGAAGTTGCTTCTGCAGGGAGGTGTCGAGAATGGAATTTGAAATCAGGAAACCCTCCTCGGCATCGGTCAGCACCCTGACCACCTTGATCTTTTCACCAACTGCCCGTTTGGACCACACTTCTTTTGAAATCTGACCTTTGTTTTTTTTAATCACACTGTTGGCAGCATTTACAATGCTTTGAGTGGACCTGTAATTCTGTTCCAGTTTGAATAATTTGTATTCCGGATAGTCACTTTTGAAATGGAGAATATTCTCTATCCGTGCCCCCCGGAAAGAATAGATACTTTGAGCATCATCTCCGACCACACATACATTCTTGTGTTTTTCAGCCAGTTTGTTTATGATCAGATATTGTGCAAAGTTGGTATCCTGGTATTCATCAACGAGAATGAAGTGGAACCGCTCCTGGTATTTTTGAAGAACATCGGAAAAATCCCGGAGCAGAATATTCATGTTCAGCAGCAGGTCATCGAAATCCATTGCTCCAGCCTTATAGCAACGTGCAGCATATTGCATATAAATATCTGTCAGCCTTGGTCTTCTTGTTTTCTTGTCCTGTTCAAGCAAAGCCTGGTTGCTGGAGTATGCCTGTGCGGTTATCAGGTTATTCTTTGCATAGGAGATCCTCCCGACCACTTCATTAACCCGGTAAACCTGGTCATCCAGATCCATATCTTTGATGATCCCCTTCACCACATTTTTCGAGTCGATTGTATCGTAAATGGTATAGTTTGATGGGTATCCCAGCAAGCTCGACTCAACCCGCAATATCCTGGCAAAAATGGAATGAAAGGTTCCCATCCAGAGTGCCCTTGCCACATCATCCCCAACGATCCGGATGATCCTCTCCTTCATCTCCCTGGCAGCCTTGTTTGTAAAAGTTAGGGCAAGGATGGAGTTGGCTTGAATGCCTTCCTGAAGTAGATGAGCTACCCGGTAGGTCAATACACGCGTTTTGCCCGATCCGGCACCGGCAATAACAAGTGCCGGACCATGATAGTTCACCACAGCTTCCCGTTGTGCTTCATTCAACTCCTTCAGGTAATCCAATTAGCGGAATGGTATTTATTGATCCACCAAAAATAATACATGTTACCCAATTCATCCGGGTGGGAAAAGATATATTTGGGAAAGTTATTAACAGTTCAGACTGGCCCTCCAATGAGAAAAGGCTTTACGATTATTCCACATTCCAATGGCGAAGAGTTTCAGCTATTTTTTTTATTATTGTACCTTTCAAAAACATGCAGGAAGTCTGGAATTTTATGTTGCCGGTTAAAATAATCCGGGCATATTTTAGTTTTTACACTGATGGAACAGAATAGATACATTACGGATTGGCGGTTGTCTTTGATTTCCAATGGTTGGAAATACCTGGTTATTCTATCTTTGTTTTGCCTGACCGGTGCAAACCTTCCTGCTCAAATTACCGCTCCTTCTGCCAGTTCAAGCAGAACTGCACACTACCCGAATCATCCGGACCGAACCGATCCGATCTATATTTATTGTGTAACCAATACCGGTGGAGACATCACCGGTTCGCTGACGGCAAGCCACCCGGAAGATGCTGTTTCAGATTATGATTTTGAGTGGAGGAAATACAATCCCTCAATTCCCGGATTTGATCCTGTATTTAAGCAGGAAATCCAGGTAAAAACATCTTCCGCCAGCGGTCTTGAATCAGGTGGATACCAGGTACAGATCACCAATGGTGGATCCAATGATACAAC
Organism: uncultured Rikenellaceae bacterium; assembly: GCA_964640125.1. Classification (GTDB taxonomy): domain Bacteria; phylum Bacteroidota; class Bacteroidia; order Bacteroidales; family VadinHA17. Next base: position 1,082 of record CAZXGG010000065.1, on the reverse strand, counting down.
ACTGGTTGCATGGGTTTTCATAAACAAACCGAAGGTTCATGTTAAAATTCAGAATTTTACTTGTGATTATCTTGCTATGGTAGCGGATACATTATCCCCGCAGATTTTTACCTATTATGATCCGGAAGATCATACCCAACATTCCGAACCAAATGAACTTTCCTTTGTCTGGTCAGCAATACCGGAGATGTGGATTCCAAATCCGACAACATATCCTGATCCGTATCTCAATTCACCTCCCTTCGTAGATACTGATTTTTATTTAAAAGTTACAGATTCATATGGATGTCAGAATGAAGATTCTTTGTTTTACCATTCGATACATGTGAAACCTGATTTCACTGCAGATCCGACTCAGGGAGAGGCCCCCCTGGATGTGAGCTTTACAAATACATCCATAAATGCGGTGAGGTATGAGTGGCATTTTGGGGATGATTCAACCTCCACTCTGGAAACCCCGGAGATTCATACGTATTATTTTCCCAAGCCTATAGAACCTGAAGTGAATGGTTATAAAGTAAAACTAATTGCCTGGAGTCTGGAAGGATGCGAAGACTCCTCTGATGTTCAGTACATTGTAGTGGAACGTTCCAGTCTTGACATCCCCAATGTCTTTACACCCAACGACGATACCTATAATGACCGATTCGTGGTTTCCTCAAAATCGCTCCGAAGCATCTATGTTCAGGTTTTCAGCAGAACCGGGAAGAAGGTATATGAATTCTCCGGTCAGGGAACCCGATTGCAGGAATGGAAAGGTTGGGATGGAAAGATCGATGGAGGTGCCGAGGCAAGCCCCGGTGTCTATTTTTATATAATACGAGCCGTGGGTTGGGACGATATCGAGTACAAAGGGAAATTGTACAGAGGAACAGTCTATCTGATACGGGAAAAGTAGTTTTCAGTTTTCGGTTCGCGGTTTTCGGTAAAAAAATGTTATTGGGTTAGTAGGTTATTAGGTTATTAAGGTGTCCTACGTGAAAATTGGGAGTAAACAGTATGTTAAAATTTAATTGAAACTGACTTTTGGGGTAGTAAGTATGCATATGCTGTTAAATCATGGAAAAATAATTGGGATAACC
>CAZXGG010000064.1:0-20653 GCA_964640125.1 uncultured Rikenellaceae bacterium | reverse complement strand
GGGCAAATCTTTTCCCTTCCTGTTTCTCCGGGTAAAGGATTTGAGAAATATTCATCCGTTCAAGGATTTTCACCTGGATGTCTTTTGTGGCTCTGGCATAGATCCGTTTCACTCCCAGTTCCTTTAAAATCTCAATGGTCAGAAGGTTTGCCTCAAAGGCTTCTCCCAATGACAATATCACTGTGTCGTCGGGCTGGATAAAGTTTGCCATGGCAATCGGGTCGGTATTGTCAATCTGGACGGTAAATTCAAATCCAGCCTGTTTTAACTGGTTTACAACCGTTGAGTTGGAATCCATTACGATCAATTCAGCTCCATTGTCCTTCAGAACCTGGGCTATTTCCCGGCCGAACGCACCCAATCCTATTACGATAAATCTTTGTTTTGTTGCCATGATGTTAACCTACGATTAAAGTTGTTTCAGGATATTGATATTTTACTTGACTGATCTCTTCTCCGAGTGCAATTGCAACAGTAAATAGCCCGATTCTTCCCAGGAACATCACGATGATGATAATGATTTTTCCCCACAGGGACAAATCAGGGGTTATCCCCCTGGAGAGTCCTACCGTTCCGAAAGCTGATACGGTTTCAAAAAACAGATCGAAGAATGAAAATGGTTCAGTTATAGTCAGTAATAACAAACTGACAAACAGAAGGATGATGGATAAAACAAAAACGATAAAAGCTCTCCTGATGATCAGCATGTTGATGGTATTCCAGCCAATCTCCACGCGGTCTTTACCCCTGACAAAAGCCCAGAAACTTGCCATCAGAGTTATAGCGGTTGTAATTTTTATCCCGCCAGAAGTCGAGTTGGGAGCACCTCCGATATACATTAAAAAGATAACAAACAGCAAAGCCGGAATTAACATCCCATGAATATCAACAATTGAAAAACCAGCTGTACGGGATGTAACACTTGTAAAAACAGCATTCAGTATTTGTTGTTTTACCGGCAGATTGCTCCATTGTGGCATTTCCAATAACCAGATAAAAATGGCGCCAATGATAATAAGACCCAGGGATGAATATACAATTATTTTAGTCTGAAGTGAAAGCCCTTTTTTTCTGGCTAATAAATTTGTTTTCATTCCGAAAAGATCGGTTATGGTATAGAACCCAATACCACCTGCTATAATCAATATCATTACAATAACCAGGATAAGCGTGGATGAAGCGATCATTGAAGATTGAAAACCATCCTGAAGGTTACTGAATCCGGCATTGCAGTAAGCGCTAATTGAATGAAAGGTTGCATTAAACAGACGGTCAAATTCTGACAATTGCGTATTGTCCCAGGCCAGATACAGACCAACCGCCCCCAGAAATTCAAACAGCAACGTTATGAAAATAATGGCTTTTAGAATCGATGTCAATGAATTTAAATTGTTATCCTCAAGGATCTGCTGTACAATAAGTTCATCCTTAAGCCGCAATCCACGATGGAGAAATAACGTAATTATTGATGTTATTGTAAGGATCCCCAAACCGCCAACCTGAATCAGGAATAAGATGATAGCCTGACCCTCAAGTGTAAATTTATCTGCCACATTCAGCGTGGTTAACCCGGTTACACATACAGCTGACACCGATGTAAAAAAAGCATCAATCCATGAAATGCCTTCAAATGTTGCCCTGGGAAGCTTTAAAAGACAGGACCCCAACAAAGTCACCAGGAAATATGAGAATACAATAATCCTGGCGGGTTTCAGGGATACATAAAGCCATCTGTCTCGCGATTTTGTTATCGTAACAATGGCATTTGCCACAATATATACCTGGATCAGGACAAAATATAATTTAATGAAATTATGTGAGGTGGAACGGGTAATTAGATAATGAGGCTCCTCAACGGCAAATATCTCCTCGATCACAATGGAAAGGATAAAGATGGCCAGAAGGATAAATTCCATCGGCGATTCCTTTACATATTGCAGTTTTCGGGTGCTTAGAAAAAACCGGGTTAGAATGGAGATTACGAAAAGTGCTGCAATTATTTCATCCAGGACAAGCAGGAGAGAATTGACGCTTTCCGAAGTATAAAAACCATAATCCACGATTAGGGAAAAGATGGCGACAAACCCTAAGAAATAAGTCAACCTTCGAATGCAAGTGTCAATCGTTCCCTTTTGTATGGCTTTCATTAAAGTATGCAGAAGAACTGGTAATATTGCCTATAAAGATGGATCAGGCAGGTATACTTTATAGTCTTCTTTACCGATCAAATTTCTGTAATCCGGCAGGTTTTTATCTGGATAATAACCAATAACAAGAGTGAATTCTGCTTTCTTTCCGGTTTTTAATATGTATTTATCCGGTGATTCCGTTTTTAGAATTTCTCCGTTTACTGCTTCAATGAATTGATGTTGAACCGGTATACCCGGAATTCTAATTTGTACCAGATATTCGGTATCTGCAGCAAGTTCATTATCCCTTATTTCCTTATCCAGAAATCGGATAATTGGTTTATCTCCCTCGTAATGGATAACTCTTTTTCCATTTTCCCAGGTACCTTTCCACATCAATACATCATCATCATACCATTCAACCCACATACCAATTTTTTCTCCTTTCTCGAAATTCCCTTCTGCTTTTTTATTGCCATTTTCATACCAGTATACCCATATTCCCTCTTCCTTATTGTCCTTATAATTACCTTTGGCTACCAATTTATCATTATTAAAGATTTCCCATGGACCCTGTTTTAATCCATGGCGATCAGTATAATTGAGTTTATCCGTTTCGTTTAACTCAGTGGGATTCCGGCTTTTTGTTGCCTCCTGATCACGGCATCCGAAAGGCATAAAAATGACAATCAGGAATAGTAGATATCTCATGGCAAAATAAATAAGACGGGTAAATTTAACGGATTGTTTTTACATTTGAAAAATTAATTAACTCACCTTCTATCACGTTTAGTCTATTTGCCTGATCCTGTTATAACCTTATAATTGGTTTGCATGATAATAAACCCGGATTTTTACTAAATTTGATAATGGGTTGACCTGTAATTCACTGTATGAAAACATGGTTAGGTAATCAGTGGAATTTCTTTTCGAAAATTTCAGGTGAAGCAGAATGAAAAATGAACGTATTGGCCGACTTATTATTCTTGCCGGCCCTTCCTGTGTTGGGAAGAGCCCGTTAGATAAGGCATTGAAAAAATTTTATCCCGAACTCAGGAATGTTTTGCAATTTATCGTGCTTTACAATGACCGGGATATCCGGCCCGGTGAAGCGGATGGGATGGACTATCACTTCCGGAACCGTTCTTTTATTGAGTCGCTGAAATCGAACCAACGGTATGTTGTTATCGATGTGCGGGGTGACCTTCAAGCTCTTGATTTGGAAGAATTAAACGGGAAACTTGAACGGGGAGATGTTTTTTTTGAAGGGAATCCATTTATCGGCCATACACTGTTGACCCATCAGGCCCTGCAAGATGTGAAGAAATTGAGCGTTTTTATGTCACCATTATCGCGTGAAGAAATATTGTTCCTCCGGTCATCCGGAGAGAATATCTCACTGCCGGATCTCCTTACCGATATCATGCAAAAGAAACTACTGCGAAGAACAAGGAACCAGAAGAGTGAAATAAGTCTGAAAGACCTGAAAAATATTGAACGGAGAGCCTCAAGTGCCTACCGTGAATTGAAGAAAGCACATCACTTCCAACATGTGATTCCAAACCATGATGGGGAAGATAGCGAAAACTGGGATGCATTTTATTATCCACTGGGTGATGCGAGGAAAGCCCTGGAGGCATTCGTTTCGCTGTTACAGGAAAAACCGACATCCTGGGTCGAAAGCTGGGAAGAAGATTTGTTGCCTTGATTGGATTACCGAGAAATAACCGCTATGCCTGAAACCGAAAAGGGAACTTTTTTATTTGAACTGTTTGAGGAGAAGATCCGGTCTTTTTTATTTTACCTGGAAAAGGCAAAGAAAACCTATCATATTCAGGATATCCATCAACTCAGGGTCAATACCAAACGAATCAATGCCATCTATCAGTTGATCGAAAGTGCCACCGCACTGAATTTTGACGCCGAATCGCACCTGAAACCCACGAGGGAGATCTTCAAATCTGCAGGTAAACTGAGGGAGGGACAGGTGAACCTTGAATTAATGAAAGCCTATAACCTGCAACCCGATGCTTCTATGCTGTATAGTGTAAACCTCGAAAAATCACAGGTTAAGACCATCAGAGACCTGAAAAAAGGGGTAGAAAGTTTCGATAAAATATCCTTTGACCATACCATCGGTATGATCAAAGCCTATTGTGAGCAAATAAGTAAAACGGAATTATTGGATAAAATGGGTCAATATATCCGGATGAAGGCAATATCAATAGAGCAATTGTTACAGAAAAAACAGCATCCTAATAATGTTCACCGGATACGCATGAATCTGAAAGCAATGGAACCTGTTCTTTCCTTGCTTTGCTCAATCAGCCCGGAAAAATTTGGAAGTGAAGCCTTCGAATCGCTTAAAGAAACTGCACTTTACATTGGCGAGTGGCACGATCGAATGATCCTGATCAAGTCAATCAACGGGTTTTTAAAAAACCTGAATGAGAAAAATAGCCACATTAAGCAGGCAATGCTTCAACTGATTGATCAAATCCAGAATGATATTGAAGAGCTAAATGAAAAGATTGATGCTAAACTAACAGAAACCCTGACTCATATTATTCAATAAATTCCATTGCAGGTCATGTAATATATGGATAAACAACCATAAGCTATTGTTTGTCAGTAATTCCCGAAATGAGATATGGCAACCAGAATCCGAGCAAAGAAAAGCCTGGGACAGCACTTCCTGATCGATCGTAACATTGCGGCGAAAATTGTTGCTGCACTTGGTCCTGAAGTCTATGGCTCTGTGATTGAGATAGGCCCTGGTATGGGAGCCCTGACACGGTTCCTGGTTAAGAAGGATACCATCGACCTTTACCTGGTTGAGATCGACCATCAATCGGTTGAATACCTGAAACAGCATTTTCCTGAATTGGAGAAGAACATTATTCAGGAAGATTTTTTGAAGTTTGATTTGAAAAAGCAATTCTCCACACCGGTCACGATCATTGGCAATTTCCCCTACAATATTTCCAGTCAGATTTTATTTAAGATCCTGGAGAATAGAGAATATGTTGACCATGTGGTTTGTATGATTCAGAAAGAGGTTGCTGACAGGATCCGGTCAGGTCCCGGGACGAAAGTGTATGGCATAATGAGTGTTCTGTTGCAGGCTTTTTTCCATGTGGAAATCCTTTTCTCGGTAAGCGAAAAGGTATTTGTACCACCACCCAGGGTTAAATCATCCGTAGTGCGACTAAAACGCAATGACACCAAAAAACTGGCGTGTGACGAAAAGCTTTTTTTTACCGTTGTGAAAACAAGTTTTAATCAGAGACGGAAAACCTTGCGGAATGCATTAAAAACTATTTTACTAAATTTGGACCTGAATCACCAGCTGATGAGCAGGAGACCTGAACAGCTCTCTGTGGATGAATTTGTAGAACTGACCCGTATGGTTGAATTGAGATTAAAAAACAGGACACAATAAACAGGACACATGTCAATTCAGTTTGAAATAACCAGAGAATTTATTGAAGGGCTGAAAACCGCCATTTTAGCGGAGGATAAGGTAACTGTCCAATCCATGCTGGCAAACTTCCATGCAGCAGACATTGCTGAAATATACAATGAGCTATCCATGGAAGAGGCAAAGTTTTTGTTTACCCTGCTGGAGGGAGAAACAGCAGCCGATGTACTGGCGGAACTGGATGAAGATGACCGGGAGAAGTACCTCAAAGCCCTGCCCGGTGAAGTGATTGCCAAACAGTTTATCGATCAGATGGATTCGGATGATGCAGCCGATGTGATGGCTGATCTCCCCGAAGAGAAACAGGAAGAGGTCCTCCAACACATCGATGATGTTGAACAGGCTGGAGATATTGTTGATCTGCTCTCTTACGATGAAAATACAGCTGGAGGGTTAATGGCTAAGGAACTAATTGCCGTGAATGAGAACTGGAATATCCTCAAATGCCTGAAAGAGATGAGTAAACAGGCAGAAAACGTGGATGAGGTTTATTATGTATATGCAGTTGATGATGGTAACAAACTGAAAGGTACCGTTTCCTTAAAGCGGATGCTGTTGAGTCAGAATTCAACCATTATTAAAGACATTGTGAATTATGATGTCATGTCGGTTAAGACTGACACACCGGCCGAAGAGGTTGCCAACATCATGGACAAGTATGACCTGGTTGCATTACCCGTTCTTGATAGCATTGGTCGCCTTATGGGACGCATTACCATTGATGATGTGGTCGACTTCATCCGAGAAGAGGCTGAGAAAGATTATCAGATGGCTTCCGGTATTACAGAAGATGTTGAAACAACGGATAGAATTAGTGTATTAACCAGGGCACGACTTCCCTGGTTGCTGATTGGACTGGCAGGAGGGATTCTTGGTGCACTGGTCATTGGACATTATGAACCCGATCTGGTTAATTATCCTAAACTGGCATTCTTTATCCCACTTATTGCAGCTATGGGAGGTAATGTCGGGATCCAGTCCTCCGCCATCGTAGTACAGGCAATCGCAAGCAAATCAATGGGTTTGGAAAGTGTGTCAAAAAAATTACTCAAGGAATTCCTGGTTGCTTTTACCAATGGCGTAATCCTGGCAGCACTCATCTTTGGCTATAATTTCTTTGTTATTGACTCTTTTGCACTGACCGTAACGGTCAGTAGTTCCCTCCTGATTGTAGTCATCTTTGCAGCCCTTTTTGGAACAACCATACCCCTTCTTTTAAATAAACTTAAGATTGATCCTGCCTTGGCAACGGGTCCCTTCATCACCACGATAAATGATATTATCGGGCTTTTTATCTACCTGATGCTCGGAAAACTGTTGTTTGGAATATTGTAAGGGTTAAAAGGTCGTCCCGATCGCTTCAACCGGATCGAGCCGGGCAGCAGTATTTGCTGGAGTGTAGCCTGCAACCATTCCGATAATCCCTGAAATGCTTAAACCCAGTATAATGTTTCCCAGGGTCAGGTGCATCTGCAGATCCCATTTTGCGTTGACGATCAATGTCCCAATAAAGACTATAAGAAGTCCAAGAATACCCCCGACAAGCGAAAGCAATATGGCCTCATACAGGAACTGCTGTAGTATAAACCTGTTCTTTGCACCCAGTGCCTTTTGAATACCGATGATATTCGTTCGTTCCTTAACAGAAACAAACATGATGTTGGCAATACCAAATCCACCAACCAGGATGGCAAAGCCTCCAATGATCCAGCCTCCAATATTTATTCCTGCAAAAACACTGTCAAATCCCTGCTGGAGAAGGCTTGCCTGATTGAGTGAGAAGTTGCTGATGGCGGCAGGCTTCAACCTCCTGTGTGCCCTTAAAATACTGGTTAGTTCATCTTTCAGTTCGGCAACCGAAACATTCTCTTTTGCCCGGACAATGATCCATGGATTGAGGGATTCGCTTCTGATATTCACAATATTACGCGTAAAGTTTATCGGAATAACAACCGATTCATCCAACCCTTCATCACTGATACCCCCGGCACCTTCCTTTTTAAATACTCCGATTACCAGCAATTTTCTTCCCCGGATCTCAACTGTTTTTCCAACGGGGTTCCTGTTCTCGAATAGTTTTTCAGCAAGATCGGCTCCAATAATAACCCTGTTTTTCCCGCTGGCGGATTCAAAAAGAGAGAAATACCGTCCCTTCTCAATTTCAAAAGACCGGACCGTTTCGAAGTCGTGCGTCGGCGACCAGAGAGTAATGTCTTCTGCCGAGTTGTTCATATACTCTACCGTTACTGATGTTAAAATGGTGAACACCATGGCTTCGGCCTTTAAAGACCTCTCCTTTAACGCCTCGTACTCTTTTATTGTAGGTACAGGCCATTTGATAATGTCCCACCAGGCAAGGTTTGGATCAAATGACCAGGGCCATTTCATAACGTATACCACATTGTCTCCCAGGGAAGAAATGCTATCCCGGATTGCCTTTTCCATCCAATCCAGTACAGTAAATACGGCAATGATGGCAAAAATCCCAATGGTTATGCCAAGCAGGGAAAGGAAGGTTCTCAGTTTATTTACAATAACCGAGTTATAAGCAAATAAAAAACTCTCTTTTAGTAGCTTCAGATAGATCATTCAGCAAATCCTCCTATTGGTGGTAATGACTACAAATATAACCAACTTGTTATTTATCCGTTTATAATTTGATGTTTTTTCCAAATGTCTAATCCCTTCAGAACTGTTAAAATAATCTATATGGATACATCTTTTAATGTGATAAAATCACTTATTTTGATAAGTTTTTAATATCTTTGTGCAGATTTAACAAATAGTTGTAAATGAGTGGTTTAATAAGAATTAATTCCGCACTTGTTTCCGTTTTCCATAAGGATGATCTGGATAAAATAGTCCTGAAACTGAATGAATTAAGCGTTTCACTCTATTCAACAGGTGGGACGAAAGATTTTATTGAAGGGCTTGGTATTCGGGTGCATGCTGTTGAGGATCTGACAACCTATCCATCCATTCTGGGTGGAAGAGTGAAAACATTACACCCCAGGATTTTTGGCGGGATCCTGGCACGACGGGAAAACAAGAGTGACCTGGAGCAGCTTGATCAGTATGAGATTCCTCAGTTCGACCTTGTCATTGTGGATCTTTATCCCTTTGAAGAGACAGTCGCTACCACAAGTAATGAGAACGAGATCATTGAAAAAATAGACATTGGAGGAATATCGCTTATCCGGGCAGCTGCAAAGAATTTTAACGATGTGCTCATTGTCTCAAATCGGGAGCAATACAATGCATTGTTAGATTTGTTGTCAGCGGGAGGGGGAGAAACCACACTGGATGAAAGAAAGCATTTTGCTACTGAAGCATTCGCTGTTTCTTCACATTACGATACAGCAATATTTAATTACTTTAACCGGCAGCAGGAGGTTTTGCAGTTCAAACAGAGCATTAAACCGGCAAAGCCCTTGAGATATGGTGAAAATCCTCATCAGAAAGGAACGTATTTCGGAAATTTTGATGAGATCTTTACCCAGATCCATGGGAAGGAAATATCCTATAATAACCTGCTGGATATTGATGCGGCTGTAAACCTGATTTCTGAATTTGATGAAACAACCTTTGCCATTCTAAAGCACAACAATGCCTGCGGAATTGCCTCAAGGGAGAATCTGATGGATGCCTGGAACGATGCACTTGCGGGGGATCCTGTATCTGCATTTGGAGGTGTTCTGGCAACCAATGTGAGGGTCGATAAGCAGACGGCAGAGGAGATAAACAAACTGTTTTTCGAAGTAATCATTGCTCCTGAGTATTCCGACGAGGCACTGGATATCCTGAAACAAAAAAAGAACCGTATCCTGTTAATCCATAAGCCGGTTGACCTTCCCAGGCATTCCTACCGGTCGGTGCTGAACGGCGTTCTTTATCAGGATAAAGACCTCGCCATGGAACAAGTAGCGGATTTAAAAACCATCACAAAAATCCATCCTACGGATGAAGAAAAGAGTGATCTGGTTTTTGCAAATAAAGTGGTGAAACATACAAAGTCCAATTGTATTGTTCTTGCAAAAAATCATCAATTACTGGCCAGTGGAGTAGGACAAACTTCCAGGGTTGATGCGTTGAAACAAGCCATTGAAAAAGCACGTAATTTTGGTATGGATTTACAGGGAGCAGTCATGGCTTCTGATGCCTTTTTCCCCTTTCCCGATTGTGTTGAGATTGCGCATGAAGCCGGAATAACATCTGTGGTACAACCCGGAGGCTCAATCAGGGATAAAGAATCAATTGATTTCTGTGATACACATGGCATGTCAATGGTATTTACAGGGATAAGGCATTTTAAACATTGATAAACGTTTGATATATTTAGGAGAGCCTAAAACATGGGAATGTTTTCTTTTTTAACGCAAGAAATTGCGATAGACCTTGGAACGGCCAATACGATCATTATCCACAATGACAAAGTCGTAGTGGATGAACCTTCCATTGTTGCCCTAGATAAGAATACGGGCAAACTAATTGCTATTGGCGAAAGAGCCAGACAGATGCATGGCAAAACACACGAGAACATTAAAACGGTAAGACCCCTCAGGGATGGTGTAATTGCTGATTTTAATTCCGCTGAACAAATGATCAGAGGATTGATCAAAATGATCAATCACAGACCGAGGGCTTTTTCTCCTTCATTAAAAATTGTGATCGCTATCCCTTCAGGAAGTACTGAAGTTGAGGTGCGTGCTGTCCGGGATTCATCAGAACATGCCGGTGGAAGGGACGTATTCATGATCTACGAGCCCATGGCAGCAGCGATTGGGATTGGCATTGATGTGGAAGCACCCGATGGCAGTATGGTGGTTGATATTGGCGGCGGAACAACCGAAATTGCAGTGATCGCCCTGGGAGGTATTGTATGCAACAAATCTATACGGATTGCAGGCGATGGTTTTACTGCAGATATCCAGGCGTATATGAGGCACCAGCATAACATCAAGATCGGTGAACGTACGGCGGAAGACGTGAAGATCAATGTAGGATCATCGCTACCGGATATTGAAAATCCTCCCCCGGATTTCATCGTCAGGGGACCGAACCTGATGACTGCCATGCCCATTGAGATTCCCATTTCATATCAGGAAATCTCTCACTGTCTCGATAAATCCATCACCAAGATTGAGACGGCAATTCTGGGGGTATTGGAGCAAACACCTCCTGAGTTATATGCGGATATTGTTTCCCGGGGAATTTACCTGGCTGGAGGAGGTGCCTTACTCAGAGGGTTGGATAAGCGATTTACTGATAAAATTGGTATTCCTTTCCATGTCGCTGAGGATCCGTTGCATGCCGTTGCACGCGGTACAGGAATAGCTTTGAAAAACGTTGATAAGTTTTCATTCCTGATGCGGTAAAACCCACATAGGAACATTAAGCAAATTCATCAGGAGAATGCGGAGTTTAATACGATTTATTCTTACATATCATTTCCTTCTACTATTCCTGATCCTTGAAACCCTTTCATTAACGCTTCTATTCCAATACAACCCCTTTCAGAAAGCGAAATTTGTTAACTCCAGCCAGCGAATAACAGGATTTGTTTATTCTAAAATTGACCTGTTGAATGAATACCTCTCCCTGCATCAGACGAACCGCCAACTGGCCATAGAAAATGAAAAATTGAATAACATCTTACAGCGGGCATACCGATCCGATGAGATCTTCTTTTATGGCGAATACGACTCGGTTTATCAGCAACACTATTTTTATACTTCTGCCAGGATAGTCAATAATTCTGTAAATAAGCAACACAATTACCTGACATTGAATAAAGGAAGCGATGCCGGTATCAGGCCGGAAATGGCAGTTGTGGCTGCCGATGGAATTGTGGGTGTTGTAAATGGCGTATCGAAACGATTTTCGACCGTAATTTCGTTATTGAACACCGACCTGCGCGTGAGCGCGAAAGTGAAAAAAAATGATGCGTTTGGATCCCTCTCCTGGGACGGCATTAATTACCGGGAGGCCATTTTGGATGAAATCCCGCACCACGTTAATATTTCAATAGGGGATACCATTATAACCAGTGGATTTTCAACAATTTATCCTGAAGGGGTATTGATCGGGACCATTAAGGACTTTGAAGTGAAAGGGGCGAATTTTTATGTCATAAAAGTTCAGCTCTCCACCGATTTCAAGAGCCTTACCTATGTCAGTGTGGTTAGTAACCTCAGGAAAGAGGAACAAAAAGAACTAGAAAGCAGGCTCGAATATGATTAATCATATTGCACGTAACGCAGGGCGCTTTATTATACTGATACTTTTTCAGGTATTGGTGTTGAACAATATCCAGTTTAGCGGATTTGTGAATCCATTCATGTATGTGCTGTTTATTCTTCTCCTCCCCTTTGAGACACCACGCTGGGTGTTGCTGGTCTCCGGTTTTCTGCTGGGCCTGTCGGTTGATATTTTTTCAAATACACTGGGGTTACATGCTTCTGCAACCCTGTTCATGGCATTTTTGCGCCCTTATGTGTTGAGGGTGATTTCTCCCAGAGATGGATATGAAACGGGCACCTACCCCCGGGTATTTTATTACGGAATTACCTGGTTCCTCAATTATGCAATAATACTTGTATTTGCACATCACCTGTTTCTTTTTTATCTTGAGGTATTCAGGTTTTCTGAATTTTTCAGAACCCTGTTGCGTGTTATCCTGAGTTCCTCATTCTCGATTTTGTTCATCGTGCTTAGCCAGTATATCGTTTTTCGAAAATGATTGTTTTGTAAAATCACATCAAGAGGTGAAGAATCCATATGCAGGAAGAAAGTATGTGATTGCCGGTGCAGTGATCCTGGTTTTTACCGTCTATGTTATCCGGTTGTTTTCCTTGCAGGTCATTGATAAATCCTACCGGATGACTGCCAGCAGTAACGTATTGCGTTACGTTACGCAATATCCTGCACGGGGATTGATATACGACAGGCATGGAGATCTTCTGGTTTACAATGAAGCTGCCTATGATCTGATGGTTATCCCGGCTCAGCTTAATGAATTTGACACTACTGACTTTTGTTCTGTCCTGGGATTGACCCTTGAGGAGGTGAGAACCAGAATTCAGTCTGCAAAAGAGTATTCAGCATATACATCCTCCCCTTTCCTGAAACAAATTTCTTCCATAAACTATGCCAACCTGCAGGAAAAACTTTACAAATTTCCGGGCTTTTTCGTGCAAGCAAGAACATTGAGAAAATATTCCGATAACATTGCCGCACATCTGCTCGGATATGTTGGTGAAGTGGATGAGAAGATCATGAAGGAAAAACCCTATTACCGGTTAGGAGATTATATTGGAATAAGCGGACTAGAGCAATCCTATGAAGATATATTACGAGGGGAAAAAGGAGTTGAAATCTATATGGTAGATGTTCATAACAGGATAAAGGGCCCTTACCAGGATGGCAGGTATGATACCGCTGCAGTTGTTGGGACAAACATCACCATTAGCATCGATTCTCACCTGCAGAAATATGGTGAATTGCTGATGCAAAATAAGATCGGAAGCATTGTTGCGATTGAGCCCTCAACGGGAGAAATTCTTTGTCTGGTCTCTTCACCAAGTTATGATCCATGGCTAATGGTTGGCAGGATACGGTCTCAAAATTTCATCCGGCTCTCACAGGATACATTGAAACCCCTCTTTAACCGGGCATTGATGGCTCAGTATCCTCCTGGGTCAACCTTCAAATTGATCAACGGAATGATCGGACTACAGGAGCAGGTGCTCCGCCCCTGGATGGAATACTATTGTGATTTTGGATATCATGTGGGTAACTTTACGGTCGGTTGTCATAATCATGATTCTCCGCTTGACCTGGTCGGAGCTGTCCAAAATTCCTGTAACGCCTATTTCTGTAATGTCTTCAGAACAATACTCGACAATCCTGAATACGGTTCAGTGCGGGAAAGTTTTAATGCCTGGACCAATTACCTGCACTCCTTTGGATTTGGCGAAAAGTTACATTCAGATTTTGCCAATGAGTTGAGAGGCCTGATACCCAGTGATACGCTGTATGATGCGAAATATGGAACCGGTAGATGGCACTCACTGATGTTGATTTCACTGGCCATCGGGCAGGGAGAACTGGGGATCACACCCATCCAGATGGCCAACATGACTGCAGCAATAGCCAATCGTGGTTACTATTATACTCCGCATGTCATAAAACGGATTGATAACGGTGAACCAATCGACCCACGGTTTCGGGAGAACCATGTTACCGGTATTGATTCGGTCAATTTCATTCCAATTATTGATGGAATGGACCTTGCTATAAATGGTGAACCCGGATCAGGAAGCACTGCAAGAAGTGCCTTTCTGCAAGGTGTCACCATATGCGGTAAAACAGGTACTGCAGAAAATCCGCACGGTGAAGACCACTCCATTTTTGTTGCCTTTGCACCCAAAGAAAATCCAAGGATTGCTCTTGCAGTATATGTGGAAAATGGAGGCTTTGGTAGTACTTATGCTGCCCCCCTTGCCAGCCTGCTGATTGAGAAGTATTTAACCGATACCATCACCCGGCCATGGATAGAGGATAGAATTTTGAATACCGATCTGATACATCTTGAGAAGGATAGTGAACATATGGACTAGCATCGACTGGATTACAATATTTTTGTATCTGGTATTGGTGACCCTGGGATGGATGAATATCTATGCATCTGTCTATAGCGAAGAATCAGCAGGCATTCTGGATTTTTCCCAGCGATACGGGAAACAGCTGATCTGGATTTTGGCAGCACTGGCTATCGCCTTCCTGGTACAGGTCATTGATAGCCGCTTTTATTCATTTTTTGCCTATCTCATTTATGGGATTTTCATTCTTTTTCTCCTGCTGGTATTGATTTTTGGAAGGGAGGTACACGGCTCAAGATCCTGGATTGAATTGGGGTTGTTTCGTTTTCAGCCAGCCGAATTCGCCAAGATAGGTACCGGACTGGCACTGGCAAGATACCTCAGTGCTCCTAACCGGAAGATCCATTCACCCAGAACCATCGGTACCCTGGCACTGATTATGCTGGTTCCGGCATTCCTGATCCTGGTTCAACCAGACATGGGTTCAGCCCTGGTCTTCTTTGCGTTTATCCTGGTTCTTTACCGGGAAGGATTGTCGGGAACAATACTGTTCATTGCCTTGATGTCTGTTGTTTTGTTTATTCTTGCCCTTGTACTCGACAGGTTATTCATCATACTCGGTCTAATCCTTCTGGCATTAATTGCCCTTCAAATCATTGAAAGAAAAAGCAGATACACATTCGTAGCACTCACCATTCTGGGATCATTGATCGTAGCAACCTTTGGTTTTAAAACCTTGCTTAACTGGAATATATCCTGGTACTTCCTTGTTGTTATTTCCACTCTTTTAGCGGGCCTCGTGTTTCTCTATTTTGGATATAAAAAAAAGATCAGAAATGGGATTTTTGTCTATTTGATCCTTACCGGTGCCATCGCTTTCTCGTTCTCGGTAGATCATGTATTTCATAATGTTCTTGAACCCCACCAACAGCAACGGATTAACATTTTGCTGGGAATAGAATCGGACCCCTATGGAAGTGGATATAACGTAAACCAGTCTAAGATAGCAATAGGATCTGGTGGATTTGCAGGGAAAGGTTTCCTGAACGGAACACAAACAAAATTTAAATTTGTGCCTGAACAGAGCACAGATTTTATATTTTGTACTGTCGGAGAGGAGTGGGGCTTTCTCGGTACTTTTACAATTATCTTCCTGTTTTCAATTCTCCTGATTCGGTTAATTATTCTGGCAGAACGACAAAAATCCCTGTTTTCCCGAATCTATGGATATGCCGTTTTTTCAATCCTCTTTTTTCATATTGGTGTGAATATCGGTATGACCATCGGATTATTACCCGTCATCGGAATTCCACTTCCCTTCTTAAGTTATGGAGGCTCATCCCTGTGGTCGTTTACATTGCTGCTCTTTATTTTCCTGCGGTTCGATGCAAGCCGGATGGAATACTTCATGTAGTTACCCCCGGGTTCACGAATCACATTCCGGCACATACACCATGAGGAATAGTCCTCAGTGGTGGAGTGGGTAAGGGATCTCTGGCTGGCAGGTGCTCATTTCGTCAGGATTATTTATGAATAATCCGGGTTAATCTCTATCTGATGTTTCTCTTCAACGAATTGAATCAATTTTGGGAAATAGGCATAAAAATCTGCCCTGTATTTCTCGTAGTTACTACTGAGTTCATCAATGGCAAAATTGGTATAATCCGGTAGAGATGTTCTCTTTGTCATTCGGTGAAGGACAACACCTATTCCTTCAATGGTCAGATAGGATTCGAGCCAATTGTTCAGAATAAAAATTGGAAGAAATTGTTTAACCCGTCTGGGAAGTATTGCAAAATGTAAGATCAGGACCTCATAAAAGTGATAGACAAATTTCTTAAGCGATTCCTTTGAAAAGTTTTCCCACTCCTTTGCCAGAAAATGATCATAAAAGATATCGATGATTATCCCTGAATATTTGTGATATTTTGGATTGAGCTGGGACTTGCTTCTGCGAATGATCGGGTGCCTGTCCGTGAAGGTGTCAATGTTTCTGTGAATCAGAATACCTTTTTGAATTAACTCTGTATACTGCTTATAGTTTGTCCCTTTCACATAATCACCTATGAAATTCCCAACCTTCACTTCATCGGAATCACCGGATAGATATACATGTGCGAGATAATTCATATCCAAAGGTATGAAATGGGATTGATATCCTGAAATGTCAAAAAACCTTAAAATATATTTTTAAACATATTCTGGTATATGGTCCGGTCAGACCTGCTGGAATTCCTGTAAATAGCGGGGTCGAGAAGTCATCAAAAGAAAGTTGATGCATCACGCAGGTTTTATTTTTCAGCTAAAGGTGTACCTTTGTTAATCTTCATATGGTAGTTATTTCAATTTAAATAGTTAAACGAATGAAAAAGAATGTATTGATTATTGGTGCAGCAGGTAGGGATTTTCATAACTTCAACACCTACTTCAGAGATAATGAACAGTACAACGTGGTAGCGTTTACCGCTGCACAAATACCCGATATTGAAGACCGGAAATACCCTGCAGCACTTGCAGGAAAATTGTATCCCGGGGGGATAACGATCTTTGCTGAAGCTGAACTGCCGGATTTAATCCGGGAGAAAAAGGTAACCGATTGTGTTTTTTCCTATAGTGACCTTCCGTATGAGCGCGTCATGTCGGTGAGTGCCATTGTAAATGCTGCAGGAGCGAATTTTATCCTGCTGGGTCCCGGTGAAACCATGATTAAAAGCACCAAACCAGTCATTGCTGTCGGAGCTGTCAGAACAGGTTGCGGAAAAAGCCAGACATCACGAAAGATCATAGAAATATTGATGGAAAAAGGTTTGAAGGTGGTGGCTATCAGACATCCAATGCCGTATGGAAACCTGATAGCCCAGAAAGTGCAGCGGTTTGCGGAACTGTCGGATCTCGAAAAAAATGACTGCACCGTTGAAGAGATGGAAGAGTATGAACCACACGTTGTTAGAGGAAATGTTATTTATGCTGGCGTTGATTATGAAGCGATTTTGCGGCAAGCAGAAAATGATCCGAAAGGATGTGATATCATTTTATGGGATGGAGGGAACAATGATTTTCCGTTTTATAATCCCGATTTAATGGTTACTGTCGCCGATCCGCATCGCCCGGGCCATGAATTGAAATACTATCCCGGTGAAGTTACCTTACGGATGGCAGATGTGGTTATAATCAATAAGATGGACACTGCTTCACCGGAGGGAGTGGAGATTGTAAGGAAGAGCATTAGTCAAATTGCTCCGGACGCAGTTGTGATCGATGGTGCTTCACCCATTAAAGTGCAGGATCCAACAGTCATAAAAGGGAAAAGAGTGCTGGTGGTGGAGGATGGTCCGACACTGACACACGGTGGAATGAAAATTGGAGCCGGAACAGTCGCAGCAAAAAAATTCGGTGCATCAGAACTGGTCGATCCCCGGCCGTATATTGTAGGCAAACTAAGCGAAACATTCAGGATCTATCCATCAATCGGAACCCTGTTGCCAGCGATGGGTTATGGAGAACAACAACTGAAAGATCTTGAAACCACCATCAACAATACAGATTGCGACTCCGTTATCATTGGGACACCCATCGACCTCAACCGGATCATCAAGATAAAGAAACCCACAACCCGGGTATTTTATGACCTGCAGGAAATTGGAAATCCAAACTTAACCGATGTGATTGATGACTTTTTGAAAAAACAGGGATTATAACATTTGCCCGGTTGCCGGATTTAACCCTGCAACCTTTTCCGGATCTTTTCGGTTTCTTCTTCAAATCCCGGTTTACCCAGTAGAGCGAACATGTTTTTTTTGTATGCTTCAACACCCGGCTGATCAAACGGATTGATTCCCAGTACATAACCGCTGATAGCACAGGATTTCTCAAAGAAATAGATCAACTGGCCAAGATAGAATGCGTTGATCTCCGGTATCTCGATGCAGACATTCGGAACCCCTCCATCAACATGCGCAAGGATCGTTCCCAATTGAGCCATTTTGTTAATTTCATCAATCCGTTTCCCGGATAGATAATTGAGTTTATCCAGGTTGCTCTGATCGGATGGAATTGTCAATCTGTAGTTTGGATTTTCAACTGAAAGGGTGGTCTCAAACAGATTCCTGATCCCATCCTGGATGTATTGGCCCATGGAGTGAAGATCAGCTGTAAAGTCAACACTGGCAGGAAAAATTCCCTTGTTTTCCTTTCCTTCACTTTCGCCAAACAGTTGCTTCCACCATTCTGAAAAATAGTGAAGTTTGGGATTGTAATTCACCAGCATTTCAATGGTTTTCCCGGAACGGTACAATAGGTTTCTTACGGTTGCATAGAGCGCCGCCGGATTCTCCCGGAATGGCGTTCCTTCCCCAGTGATCCGTTCCATAATCCGTGCTCCTTCCACCAGTTGAGCAATATCAAAACCAGCCATTGCAATGGGAAGTAAACCAACCGGAGTAAGGACAGAATACCGGCCACCCACATCATCAGGAATAATAAATGATCGATACCCTTCCTGTGCTGCTGTTTGCCGCAAGGCTCCTTTGCTGGCATCGGTTATGGCAATGATTCGATCGGATGCTTCCTTCTTTCCTTCTTTTGCAATGAGGTGATCGCGGATTATCCGGAAGGCAATAGCCGGTTCTGTGGTTGTCCCCGATTTTGAAATGACAACGATTGCAAATGACCTGTTATTCAGGATTTCAAGCAGTTCGGCAAGGTAATCCTCACTGATGTTGTTTCCTGCAAAAAGCACAACCGGGTGCCCGGAACTGTTTCTGAACGCTTCAAAGCCGTGTGAGAGTGCTTCAATGACGCATTTTGAGCCCAGATAGGACCCCCCGATACCAATGATCACAACCAGTTCGACCTTCTCAGCAAACTCATCCGCTATGGTTTGTATGGAAGAGAGATCCCCTTCGGAGATCCTGCCCGGAAGATTGACCCATCCCAGAAAATCATTCCCCTTTCCGCTTTTCTGATGAATAGCCGATAACTGTGCGTTGACTTCCGGTTCAAGCGAATGGATCTGTTCATTGTCAAGAAACGGATAGACGTGGTCAAGCGTTAGTTTCATATTCTTCATCAGGCCAAGTGTTCAGTTAACAATTGGATTTCGATGGCCGGGGATATTCCCTCATAGAGGATATTGTATACCGCTTCAGAAATGGGCATGGTGACCATATACTCTTTATTGATCTCATAGATACCTTTTGTGGCATAATACCCTTCGGCTATCATGTTCATTTCCAGCTGTGCAGATTTCACCGAATATCCTTTCCCGATCATGTTGCCAAACGTTCTGTTTCTGCTGAATTGAGAATAAGCTGTAACGATCAGATCTCCCAGGTAAGCAGAACTTTTTATATCCCGGGTGATGGGATGCACCCGATCAACAAAACGCTTAATTTCCTGGATTGAATTGGATAGTAAAACGGCCTGAAAGTTATCCCCATACCCCAATCCATGACAAATGCCGGCAGCAATGGCAAAGATATTTTTCAGGACAGCAGCATATTCCGTTCCATAGATATCATCGGAAACTTTGGCCTTAATATAAGATGTTTCGAACAAGCCCGATAACAACCGTGCTTTCTTTAGATCCATGCTGGCAATAGTCAGGTAGGAAAGCCTTTCCAATGCCACCTCTTCTGCATGACATGGTCCTGAAATAATTACGATGGAATCAAGCGGGACCCGGTATTTCTGATGAAAGAATTCTCCAATGATCAGGTTACCATCGGGTACAATACCTTTGATTGCTGAAACAACCACTCTGTCAGAAATATCCACGGAAAGATCCTTAAGCGCATCCTGCAGAAAAGGAGCCGGAATAGCGAAAATCAATATCTCGGACTCATTGACTGTTTCATTAATGTCGTTAAAAAGTTTGATTTTATTCAGGTCCAGATCGACTGAACTGAGGTAATTTGGATTATGTTGATAGTCGTGGATATATTGAATCCGTTCAGGCCTGCGGATATACCAGTTAATTCTACCCGCGTTTTCCATCAATATTTTTATGATTGCTGTTGCCCAGCTTCCTCCTCCCAGAATTCCAATTGAAGGTTGATCATTCATGAGGGTCTGTTTATTTTCGTATTTCAAGTTCTCGCCACATTATCGCTTGTGAATACCTCCGGCACTGGAAGAATTCAGGTTTCTGATCTCAGGATCTCCGTCATAATAAATGTCTCCGGCACTGCTGGCTGTGGCATCCAGTTCCTCTGTGACGTGGATTTTAGCATTGCCAGCACTGGAAACATTAATCCTGCATTTTTTTACCTTCAGGTCATATGCATCGAGATCGCCGGCACTGCTGAGACTGGCTTTCAGGTAATCTGCTTTTCCTGAGATTTTGGCATCCCCTGAACTGCTGATCGAAAGATAAATCTCCCGGGCTTCGATATCAAGGTCCAGATCACCGGCACTGCTGAGAGAAATATCAAGGTTTTCAGTCT
>CAZXGG010000063.1:0-20884 GCA_964640125.1 uncultured Rikenellaceae bacterium | reverse complement strand
ATAAGCTTACCGAAAATCAAATGATCGCCAAAGTGAAAGAGGTGTTTAAAGTGGCGTGAAAACGCTTCGCTGTAATTTATTCGTCATGCATTGCATGACTCATGTAATTTACTCGTCCGCCTCCTAACGGATGAGTGTAATTTACTCACCACCTGGCGGTGGATCGTGTAGTTCTGTTGTAATTCTCCGTAGGAGTCCTTCGGACAATAGTAATTACTCATCCCGACAGTATTGTCTGGACTCGTGAGCTCGCTACGCTCGGTTCAATAGTAACTCAACCCGTTGTGCTAATAGGAAGACCAATACTATCGGTTTTTAAAATATTGATAAACAGGGGATAATACCCTGCCTGCTGGCAGCGTTTGACGGCTTTGCTGTCCTGTGGGGAGAGCCCTGCCTCGACAGGCAAGCTGTCTGACGGATAAATGCAATTTTTATGAACGTTTGGCATATTGCGGTCCATGAAAGGGTTTCCCTTTGTGTTGCATTGGAGTTGGTCCGCTTTTTTTGATGTTTACCAACCCCAGGGCTTACCCTATGAAATAATGCTTCGCATTAGTGGCCGAGCCACTAATTCACAGGACCGCCCCCTGTGCGGGCCACTGGGCTACCAACATTTCGCTCTCGGCCGGAATGGCCTACGGAGCTAATTATCTAATATTCAACAATTACTGGATAGACTTCACTTACCCAACAACTCACTAACCCAATAACTTTGCTCCCTCTCAATACTCACAACTCACTTCTCATCTCTCACTATTCACTTACTTTTTCCTTTCATTCTATCAGTACCCTTTCACCCACAGCACTTTATCTTCATTAAAGCATTGATCGGCCAGGGTGATCAGTTTTTTACATACCTCAAACAACTGGTTATGGCAGGTTTCCCAATGCTCTTTCCACTGCTGATCATCCTTTTGAAGGAGGTCAAGAAACTGGACCCCCATGTATTGGTTATGAATAAAAGCAGTAAACATCTCCACAGTTTGAGCCGCTTCCAATTCTTTATGAAATGTTTTCAATTCATTTAGAAGGGGTACAATATTGCGTATATCATACCTTGTGGGCTCGTAATAATCAAACATTTTGCTGCTTTTTTCAAAACAGGGTTGAAAGAGGTAGAAGAGTTGCTCATCCAGGAACCACGAATTGGAGCTGCTGATCCTGTAATTTTCTTCTGAACCCGAAACATTGAATTCAACCAGGTTGTGAAGGTCCAGTTTAAATAATTCAATTTTCATGGATAACGGTTATTAATTGCTGTATCAACTATGGCATCATAAATCACCTGCTGGATGGATGTGCGGATGTTCAGATCGTACAGTTTCTGATTTTCACGGGTAGGGTAGACCCGGTTTGAGAAAAAAATGTACAGCAGGTCTTGCATCGGGTCAACCCATACGAATGTTCCGGTAAACCCGGAGTGTCCGAAACTTTCAGGAGATGCACTGGCAGCAGGATATTGTCTTTCTGGCGGCAACTCCGGGTTATCAATAATTGGCTTGTCGAAACCGAGACCCCGCCGGTTATTGTTTTCCGGAAACTGGTATGAGCTGAATTCCTTCATGGTTTCTGCATCGATATACCGCTCTCCACCATACGTTCCCATCTGGAGGTACATCTGTGTCAGTTTTGCCAGGTCATTGATGGTGCCAAACAGACCTGCATTCCCGGAGACCCCACCCAGCATAGCAGCCCCCTCATCATGCACCCACCCATGAATCTGTCTCATCCTGAAAAAATCATCGTATTCAGTTGGAATAATGTGGTTAATGGGATATTCACGGTAGGGATTATAGGTGAGGGAATAAGCTCCGAGAGGTCGGTAGAAGTTTTTCTTCAGATAGTTTTCATAATCCGTTCCTGTCAGGTTCCCTATGATCTCCGGGTAAAGGAAAAAGGTTAATCCGGAATAGAGATAATCGCTGCTATCTCTCAGGGGTGATTTCCTGATCGCCCTGTAAATTTTGTTCCTGTAATTTTTGTTCAGAAACAGGTTTTCAGCAACCTTCACATTGTACCGTGCCGTGGAATCCCGTTTAAAAGTATGCCACCGAAAATCGCCGTTCTTTCTTACCGTATTTCTCCAATATGGGATCCATGCCATCAGCCTCGCCTGGTGCGCAAGTACATCCCGGATCACCAGGTCGGATTTATCTCCCTTGGCAAAATCGGGCCAGAGGAGCGAAAATTTATCATCAAGTGAATAGTATCCCTCGTCGTACAATTTCATCAGAGCAGGCAGCGGACCAGTGATTTTTGTTACCGAAGCGAAATCATATAGATCATCCTTTCTCACAGGAACCAGCTTATCGTATGTATGATAACCATAGGTCTTGTGAAATACAACGATCCCTTTCCGGGCAACCAGGACCTGGCATCCGGGGTATGCTTTTTCGGCTATTCCCCATCTGGCGATTGAATCGATTCCCTGATTCAGTACGTCCGAGTTTATTCCCGTCGCTTCAGGAATTGCATATTGAAAACGAATACCTCCGTTTGTCGATAGTCCGTCACCGGCTTGAAAAGAGTGGTTAATGCTTACAGGTAATCGACCGGATGCTCCGATACCCCCAAAGATCAGTTGGGCAGCCAACTCCTGTGAAAGCTTGTTGTCCTGGTAGGTAAGGATCAATCCATCTGATTGTTCTATACCATCCAGGTACTCCAGTGAATATGCATTACCAAAAACAACCGTAATGGTCTGGCGAAGGGTTGTGAGCCGGTTGATCATTTCTTCTGTAACACCGTACTGGTTGGTGCTTTTTTGATCAAGGTTAGTTATACCGATTATTACCAGGTCGTAGGTATTTAGCTCCTGCAGCATATTCTCAGTTAAACGAGAATCCATTTGTCCATCCCAGTAATAATGGTTCATCCTGGAATAGTTATCGAGCATCAGCTGAAAAGGACTCAATTCTGAACTTCCCAATGCCAGCGTGGCGATCCTTGTATTTTCCAGGTCTTTCAGTGGGATCAGGTTCCGGGTATTCCTCAACAGGGTGATGGATTCCGTTGTCAGTTTTCGGCTTAGTAGTTCAAAGGATACGGGGTTTAAATCACGAATCAAACCATCCGTTGCAATTTTAACACAGTTATTCAAACCAGCCCGGTATTTCAGTTCCAGGATTTTTTTACACCGGTCATCCACCTCTTCACGGGTGATCTGTCCAGATTCAATGACGGATTCAATTTCTTTTATGATTAATGCGACATCAACGGTATATTCCAGGCTATCCAGGTGTTCCCTGCTGTGGTTAAGCACCGGAAGGATAAGGTGAGAATCATTGTTTGTGTCTCCGTGTCCGGGAAAATGCTTGGCAACGGCAAGAATCCCATTATCCTGAAGACCCTTCATATACATTTCTGCCTTTCGGGTGACGTTGTATTTGTTTTCATCAAATGACCGGAAATTAATCACGGGATTTTCAGGGTTGTTATTGATATCCACAACCGGTGTGAGATTGACATGGACTCCCAGCCGTTTACACTGTGCTGCAATGGCACTTCCCATTTCATAGATCAGAGAATCATCCTGGATTGCTCCAAGACTCATCTGGTATGGAAAATCCAGCACATCGGTGAGTCTCATGCCCAAACCCCATGCTCCGTCCATTACGATCAGCAGGGGAATACGGGATTGTGACTGATAAAAATTCGTCAGTTCTGCCTGTTTTAACGCATCGCCCTGAAAAAAGATTAACCCACCGATCTTATGCTCTCTGATCAGATCTGTAATGGCGACCTCATCGGATACGTTATGGTCTGAGTATGCTGCAATGAAGATAAGCTGTGCAATTCGTTCACTGGGGGTAAGCGTGGCAAAAACAGAGTCGACCCACTCTTTGCCGCATCCGGTATAGGGGGGAGGTTCCTTTTGTTCCTGATCCTGTGAAAAGGAAACAAAATGTGCCGTTTGGAAAAGAAAGAGCAAGCAGAGAAAAACTGAATATTTCATGTTTTTTTTACATTACCGGATGGCATCTGATGGATTCCGGATTAATCCTATTCTTTTTTAATGCCGAATTCCGGATCGATTTTAACAAAGATCATAACGAGGAAACCGGGGAGCGTACAGAACATGACCCAGATGAAAAAATTGGAATAACCAACGATTTCCTGCAACCAGCCGCTTACCATACCCGGAATCATCATTCCCAGGGCCATGAATCCGGTTGTGATGGCAAAATGGGCAGTTTTGTGTTTGCCTTCTGAAACATAGATCATATACAACATATAGGCAGTAAATCCAAAACCATAACCAAACTGTTCAACTGCAACGGACAGGTAAATAATGGGCATGGACTCAGGCAGGGTTTGCGACAGGTAAACATACACCAGGTTAGGCAGGTTCATTGCTGCAATCATCCACCAGATCCAGTATTTTAAGCCGTTACGCGCAGCAAGAAATCCGCCCAGCAATCCACCGATCGTCAATGAAATCATCCCGACCGTACCATATACCATCCCAAGGGCTCCCGTTGTTAGCCCCAAACCACCAAATTCCTGTGCGTCCAGTAAAAAGGGAGATGCAAGTTTTACCAGCTGGGATTCTCCCAACCGGTAAAGCAACAGAAAAGCCAGCATTACCCCGATCTCTTTCTTTTTGAAAAAGGATGCAAACGTGCTGAAAAATTCTTTCCAGAATCCGGATCTGTCTCCCTGGTTATTCGTGGAGGGAACATCAGTTTTCGGATAAGGCAGAATGATTTTGTGATAGATGAAAAAAAGAATAAACAAACCTGCCAGAATGATAAAAGTCAGTGACCATGCCAGGGGAATGTTGCCCGATCGGGCAGTAAAAAGGGCTGATGAATCTTTCGATAGTTTAGGATCCAATTGAATGGCAAAACAGGCCGGGATATTCCAGTTGGTATTGTTAAAAGAGAACCGGAATCCCTCAACCAGCATAATGCTTTTATCGCCTTTTTCCCTGCTAAAATTGACGATGATATCCTTATCGGTCTCCGGTGGCCTGGCCAGCGTAAAAAAGGCTATTCCAATATTTCCTGGAGTAATTTTCTCTCCAACCGTACGGTCAGCTCCAAAGTTTTTCTTCAGGAAAGCTTCCAGCTTTTGTGCTATGTGTTCGCTCCACCATGATTGTTTATTCCCTGCTTCTGAGGTAACCGTTTCTTTACCGGAATAGAATCCATGGTCTGTATTCCATTTCCTGATTTTTTGAAGGATGGAATCGGATGCTTCATTCGTAATTTCCATGGTGGAAATGACAAGTGTCTTACTGTTTGCGATCACCGTTTGCTCCTCTTCTGCTGCCTGTTTGAATGGTATTGAATCCGGATCAAACCGGGTGATTGCCCCGCTTTTTGTTTCTGCAAGTACCTGGACATCAACCGGAGGTAAACCGGTAGATGTTTCGAAATATCCTGCAAGTATGACCAGCAACCCTTGTCCTGTAAGCATTGCAAAGCGATAAAAGGTGCTCCGTATCCCGACAAAGAATGCCTGTTCATGTTTTGTGAGTCCTAACATATAAAAGCCATCGGCAGCGATATCATGTGTTGCCGAACTGAATGCCAGTAACCAGAAGAAGGCCAGGGTATACCGAAAGAAACTGGAAACGGGGATCGTGAGTGCAACACCTGCCAGACCGGCTCCGACCACCAATTGCATGATAATAATCCAGTATCTTTTCGTTTTCAGTATGTCAACCACCGGACTCCATATCGGTTTTATAACCCATGGAAGGTAAAGCCAACTGGTATAGAGCGCAATCTGTGCATTGGATATCCCGAGCCGTTTATACATAATAACGGACACGGTCATTACGATGACATATGGGATACCTTCAGCAAAATAGAGGGAGGGAACCCAGGCCCAGGGATTTCTTCTTTCTCTTTTCGTTACGCTCATACTGTTATTGAAAAATTTTAATAATAACTGGAAATTTTCGCACCCCGGAAATAATGCATCAGGATCTCTTCATAACCATACCCTTTGCTTCCCATAACGGCTGCACCGATCTGGCAAAGACCCACACCGTGCCCCCATCCTGCACCGGTAAGTACAAATCCTGAAGGGATCCCATCGACAGGTTCTTTCTTGTCAACCACAAAGGCGGCACTGTAGAGGTGTGAATGAGCAAGGATCTTCCGGATCTCTAACTCTTTCCCAATAATCATCTCCCGTTCAGTACCTATGATTTTCAGCTTGATCAGCCTGCCCGAAAAACCCCTCTTCACCGGTACCAGGTCAATGATCTTCCCGAAATCCAAACCCGATTTCTTTTTGATGATTTCACTGAGCTCATCCTGACTGTAAGTAACGCTCCACCGGTAAAAGTCAGTTGTTTCCAGATCATAATCCAACAAGACCTGAGACAGGATCTGCTTATCGGTCGTGTTACAAAAAGCAGGGGGAGTACTTCTTATCCATCGCTCTGCCGCGGCTTCCTCTGTTAGGTCAAGATCAAAACCCTTAACTTCACTATCGCAATCAACCACATTGGTCAGGTAGGGATGTTGAACCGGTTCCCATACATTCTCGAACGATTCACTGATTCCACCGCAGGATTTTGAAAAACGCGTATCACAAATCTTGTTGTCATACATTAATACCAATCCTCTGGTCTGGTTAACCGCATCTTCAACTTTTATAGTGGTTGCTTTGGTAATTCCCTGGTATCGCTGGCAATGATCATCGGCGCAGACATCAAATAAAATATGATTTTCACGGCTGTACCATTTGATGATTTCATCCTCCGTTTTTTTCTCTGAGATATAGGTCCCCGGACTGATCTGTACTTCTGATTTCCTGTTAAGTTGAGCTATAAGCCAGCTTCTGGAAATGATCGAATGAGCCTTTAGAAATTCCAGTGAACTGGTTGCTTTCATCTCCGAGGAGATGACACTCAGCAGATAATCTTCGACAGGCAATGTATTAATTACGACGAGTGAATCACTATCCTTACGCAATGTTAACGAACCTCTGAATCGTTGATCTTCTTTCTGTTCCCAATGAAAATCAATGCCAATTGTCACACCGTGTAAAATAAAAAAAGAGATATTGATATCGAACGGTTTGAATTCAATTTCGTCCGGGATATGGTAACTGGTCCCTTCACCGGCAATCTCAATTGACCCTGCGTGATACCAGGCTCTGAATTTGCCCCAGAAGGGTTTTTGATGGCCTCTGGCAGTAAAGTTCCCCTGTAATGCAAAAGAGATCTCTTTGCCTTGCATGATACCTACCTGGACCGATAGTTCCTTCATGGTTTTATGTTAAATGAGTATTCCGGGATCGCCACAGCATTTCCCCTGTACAATTGCCTTCAAGTCATGAAAATGCCCTTCACTGATGGAGGTCTGGTTAAAGATATCAATAATATCTTTTTCTGTAATTTTTATAAAATCTTTTTCCCGGGGAAGAATGAATACTCCACTAAAATCAACGGAAGCAGGACTGATCAGCATTTTTTTATCTCCCATTTCATAATAGTGGGAAGGCCGGTGTTTTTTCCTTGGGAAAAGGATAATTTGCCAGGATTGATTTTCGAAGACGGACAGAATATTCAACAGGGGTTCCTGTTCTTGCCGCGTGATATCCTGTAAACTTTCATAAATACTATCGAACGCGGTTACCAGGGATGGGATGCTGCCGGATTCAAATAAAATGAATCTTCCGGGGTATTTTTCAATCCCCCATATCCGGATTTTCTCATTACTGAACCAGGGTCCTTCGGTTTCATCCTTTAACGGGTTAAGCTCCCTCTCGATCGGCAGGAATGATTTATTCCCTGCTTGAAAATGAAAGTGATCAGGAGCCGATGCTCCACAGTAAGGGCCGTTGTAAAAGAGGATATGACCATCCAGTTTTTGTGAAAGAGACAACAGGCTTTGGAAATTCGATTTAATCTCCTGGGGCACATGGGCTTTTGTCGGAATGGTAAAATGTTCACTGAAAATCGGGTAGGGATTGCACAGGAGGATGAAATCCCTGTCAAGATCCAGCTTTTCCTGTTGTTCGGGCAGGTTCTCACTACATAGAAAACAGGTTCGTGCAGCAATGGATTCTGAGTCAACCCTTGCCGATGAGGAGATTATCCGGGAAGGATTGAATTGTACGTTTATGGTAAAATGATCGAAGTGAAATTCCCTGGTCTTAACATGATCCAGTAGTTCGTAATTAATCCTTAGAAGGTCCCAGGATTTCTTCTGATCAGAAAGA
Source organism: uncultured Rikenellaceae bacterium (assembly GCA_964640125.1). Taxonomy (GTDB): domain Bacteria; phylum Bacteroidota; class Bacteroidia; order Bacteroidales; family VadinHA17. Next base: position 12,697 of record CAZXGG010000063.1, on the reverse strand, counting down.
AGTTTGACCGCTTTATCAGAAAAAGAATAAACTTTCCCTTCGGAGTTGTCAGATTCAGGATCATGAAGTGGAACAGGCATATATATAGTTCGATGTAATACGTTAAGAGATTAGCACAGGTTATTCCACCAACCTGCCGATCATAATACCATCTTGTGATTTATTTTTTTTCAGGTATTCAGCAAGGGGATCTTCGGAAATCACCACCTTATCCAGAGAACTTGAAGCATGAATAATGTGCAACCTGTTGTTTTGATGAAGTGCAATGGTTACATGGGCAATATCCAGTCCGTCAACCGTTGAAGTAATGGCAATCAAGTCTCCGTTCTGAACCTTATCTTCAATCTTCTCCACTTCCGCCTGAGGGACATAAAAAAAATCGTACGATGCCAGTTCCTGTTCAATCCTCTTCATTTCGCCAAAAAATTCATCGCTGCCCAATTGTCTGTAATTATCCCTGTTTTGGGTCATGAAATTGATTTTTTTAGTGTAAGGTTGGCCACCCACCTCCCTGGTAATATCGGTTACAATACCTTTCTTTCCGTTGTTGTAAAGCCAGTCGGAAAAATAGTGCAACCGGGAGGGATATTTATCGAGTTTTCCGCCCCTGTAGCGAATTGTTATCAACTCACGGGCATACTCCTCAAAAGCGGTTTTCTTCTGTTTGATAAGCCTGGACAGAACAACAACATTCTCAAGGAATGTTGTACAATCCAGTCCCCTCAAATTAATTACCAGTTTTTCTTCTCCGCCAGTTTCCAGCGTATGTCCGACATACTCCGTACCAAGAAAGCTCATGGCAACATCGATTACTATTTCATTGAGGGGCTTATCCGAAAGACCCTGTTTAGTAGCTTTTTTCAAAATGGCAGTGCAAATTTGTTTATCCTTTGAATGGTATAGAACCAGATCAGTCTCGTCGTGCAATGGATTGTAAACGGCCATTTCCTTCATCTCTTTTTCTTCGATTTTCAGTGATCCGTAATCCGCCTTATGCTTTTGCCAGGTTGTATAGGTGATGCAACGGTTACAAACCAGGATTGAAACCAGCAGGATTATCAGGAGCCATCCGGAAAATCCCTGTTTTTTTCTCTTTTTTGATTCCTTCATTTGTTGTCGGGCTTTTATTTCAACTGTTCTGATCCAGTCTTTATATTCATTATTGGTATTTAGTTTATCAACCGGAAGAGTGGCATCGGTATTATCTTCCCATCTCCTGCATAAATAGATGGGTTCATAGATTCTCCCTATCGGGTAGCTACGTGAGATGTACAGCCCTACTGCATAGTCTTCACCATAACTGACATTGGGAAATCTGATCTTCCGGATGACGGGAGTATAAAATGCTCTTGGTGCACCCAATCCATTAATCCGTAATGCATTATTTCTGCCGTTCTCCGGAGTCCACTCGGAATGATCGATGATTCCCGGGGGTATGATTTCAAAATCAAAGTTTGTCGTTTTATAACTGCCGATAACCATGGCACATTTTTCCCGGTAAAAGGTTTCGATGATCTTCTTCAGGGTGGATTCACTTTCATAAACATCATCACTATCCAGTTGCACAGCGAATTTACCGCATTGTTCATGATCTATTCCTTCATTCCAGCAACCTCCGATCCCCAGGTCTTTCCTGGATGGAATAAAGTGTATAATCCTTTCCTCTTTTTGTGCCAGGGATCTGATTTTTTCCGTTGTACCGTCCGATGAATAATTGTCAACAACGATCAGGTTGAAACTGAAGTCGGTGGTTTGATTAAGAACAGATTGAATAGCATCCTCGATTGTCCGTACCCGGTTTTTAACCGGTATGATGACGGAAGCTTCAACACCGAAGCTTTTTTCGTTTAGATCAACGTCTCTGAATTCTGTTTCAAGGCAGGCATTGATGTTTTTCAGGTAAGTGGTAAAAGCTGCCTCCATCTCTTTCTGGATATCCTTGTTCCCGGGATCTACATAATCAAACAGCGTTTCGTTCCTGCCGGTTGAATCAGGGATCACTACACTGTATAGAAATTCGGGAATTCGAATAATGGGATAATGCTCGGCTGTTTTCAGGCGGAGATCGTAAAAACCAGCCGATGTAAAATCATTCTCAAAGCGTTTTGCAGCTTCCCTGATCACATGAGCTGGATAGAAAAGGACCGGACCAAAATTAAAATCATCACGAACACTTCCAGGCTGGTAATCTATGGTGGGATGGGGATATCTGATCTCATTCGTTATTTCATAATAATCGGAATAGACCATTCCTGCCCGCGAGCTCTTCACAATGGTAATAAACCGTTCTATGGCATGCTCGCCCAGTTCAACTGGTTGATCAGTCAGGCATATCAATACATACGGTGTACGTGCTGTATCGGCAATTAAGTGGATGGTCCCTGAGCCCAGGAGTTTCCCGGTTACCAGGATCCCACTTTCCGGGTTGCCGGTATCTGGTTCTGTGGTTATGGTATATACCCTGTCAACCGGATCACTATTCCTGAAATGCTCAAGGATTTTGGTTTCCGGAATCCCGCGGCTGAGAATGAAACACGTAACACTATTGTTCATTTTTTAAGAATTGCCTTTCTTCTTTCTTATTCTGTAGAAACGGATTACATTTCTGACCGAACCATGTTTCAGCAGTAATTCTTTTGCCGCATCAGTATCGTACCCCAGTTCATCCATGATCATTCTTGTGCCACGCTCGATCAATTTCTGATTGGTAAGCTGCATATCTACCATCTTGTTCCCCTTAACGTGACCCAGTTTTATCATGGTGGAGGTTGTGATCATATTCAGGATTAGTTTCTGAGCCGTGCCGGATTTCATTCGGGTGCTGCCGGTAACAAATTCCGGACCGACAATTGCCTCGATGGGGATATCCACCTCCTTCGCCACTTCACTATCCCGGTTACAGGTGATACAAGCTGTCAGTATCCCTTCCTGGCGTGCCTTTCGAACTCCACCGATAACATATGGAGTTCTCCCGGATGCAGCGATACCAACCACCACATCCCCCGGATTGATGCTGTATGCCTGCAGGTCTTTCCATGCCTGGTCATAATTGTCTTCAGCCGACTCAACCGCTTTCCGGATGGCAACATCACCGCCGGCAATCAGTCCGATCACCAGGTTGTAGGGAACTCCGAAGGTGGGTGGGATTTCTGAAGCGTCAAGTATTCCCAATCGGCCACTGGTTCCGGCTCCGATATAGAATATCCGGCCCCCTTTCCTCATTCTTATAATGATCTGATCCACCAGGATCTCAATCTGGGGAATGACTTCCCTGACTGCTGAATATACCGTCTGATCCTCTTTGTTAATGTTTTCAAGGAGCTCTCTGACCGTCATTTTCTCAAGGTCATTAAAAAAAGATGGTGATTCCGTTATGCTCATATCAGGCATGTGATTCTTTTATGGTTATATCCTGTGAATGGCAAAAATAAGAAATTTTAAGGCAATGGTCTTCAAAATAATCGACTCCTGCTTTTGATAATTTGAATTTATTTCATCAAATTTACCGGTAATCTGATCGATTTTTTGCTATATCATGGTTCGAAAGTAACGATTTGATAGTGATCTTTTGAATCCTGCGAGCGCATTCCCCGCTGCTTGCGGCGAGGAGCTTCAATTGAAACAACATTAGTCATCCATAAGAACGATCAACTTGGTACGTAGCAGAAAAGAGAATTCAATCATAAAATTATTTGAGGATTGGGCAGGTGAGACGGTTCGGGATTTCAACCCGCTTCCCCTGTCCGGTTCAAACAGAGAATATTTCAGAATTATCGGAAAGAGCAAGAGTGCCATCGGAGTATACAATCCAGACAAGAATGAGAACAGAGCATTCTTAAGTTTCTCCGATTTTTTCCAGTCGGTGGACCTGCCCGTTCCCGAGATTTATGCTGTGAATGAGATGATGGACATGTACCTTGAACAGGATCTGGGTGACATCACGCTCTATTCGTTCCTGACTGAGTCCCGGCGCGGAGAAGAATTTCCTGAAAAAGTGGTTCCGATTTACAAACAGGTACTGGAAGAATTGGTGCGATTCCAGGTTGAGGGTGGTGCAGGAATTGATTATGGTGTGTGCTATCCCAGATCGAGTTTTGATAAACAATCCATGCTCTGGGATATGCACTATTTCAAGTACTATTTCCTGAAACTGGCTCATATCCCGTTTGATGAACAAAAACTTGAAGACGATTTTGACCGGTTCTCCAATTACCTGCTCCAGGCATGGAATGATTTCTTTTTATACCGGGATTTTCAGTCACGAAACGTCATGCTCTGTGAAGGGAAACCTTATTTTATAGATTATCAGGGAGGAAGAAAGGGCGCTTTACAGTATGACCTCGCATCACTCCTGTACGACGCTAAAGCCGATATTCCCGAACCGGTCCGGGTCGAATTGATGAACCATTACATGAATCGTGCCGGTGAGCAACTGACCGGAAATGCGGAGGAATTCATTGAACATTACTATGGATACGTCCTCATACGAATTATGCAGGCTCTGGGAGCATATGGCTTCCGGGGTTTCTATGAGAGAAAAGAACATTTTCTGCAAAGCATTCCCTATGCTATCGATAATGTGAATGAGCTCCTGAATAAAGTGCACTTTCCCTTTAAAATGCCTGCCCTGATCGATGCTCTTGAAAAACTTACTCAATCAGAAAAATTACGAACGCTGGGAAGCCGGAAAAAAGAACTGGTGGTTACAATACAAAGTTTTTCTTACCGGAAAGGTATTCCTGCGGATAACTCAGGTCATGGCGGTGGTTTCGTGTTTGACTGTCGGGCACTGCCAAATCCGGGAAGATTAGAGGAGTTTAAGGAACTTACCGGAAAGGATGAACCGGTTATCCATTACCTGCAGAAAGAGCCGGCTGTTGAAGAATTTTTGCGGCATGCCACTTCTCTGGTTGATCAGACCGTGGAAAATTATATCCAGAGGAACTTTACCCACCTGTCTGTAAATTTCGGCTGTACTGGCGGAAGACACCGATCGATCTATGCAGCCGAAAACCTGGCAAGTCACCTGAAGGAACGGTATGATCTCCGGGTTGAATTGATACATGAGGAAGAAGGGTAGAAGTTATGCCGTAGGCATCTGCCATGGGCATGGCTATGTCACCTTTGGGATAAGTTATAAGTTATAAGTTAAAAGTTAATAGGTTAATTGTTAATAAGTTGATGAGTTAATAAGTTATAAGAAACTTCTAAATTTGAGTCTTAAATATAGATTAAAAAAATGAAGATAGTTCTAACCACAACATGTAAACTATTGATTGACAACTAATAAACATATCAACTCATAACGTATAACGTATCAACTTATAACTCACCCGTGAAAGCCATCATTTTTGCAGCAGGAATAGGTTCAAGACTAGGGAAGATCACTGAGGATCAACCCAAAGCCCTGGTGGAAATCGGTGGGAAAGCCCTGCTTGAAATAGCGATCCGGAAACTCATTAAATACGGATTTGATGAGATCATCATCAATGTTCATCATTTTGCGGATAGGATTGAAGAATTTCTGGAGGAGAAAAGGAATTTTAATATCCGGATTGAACTCTCTGATGAGCGGGAACAGCTTCTTGAAACCGGTGGAGGATTGATGAAAGCATCCTGGTTCTTTGATGATCATCAACCGTTCCTGACCTATAACGTGGATGTTCTGACAAACCTCGATATCTTATCCCTGTTACGATACCATCAGGGGACAGGTGCCCTTGTTTCCCTCGCCTGCAAAGAAAGGAATACACAACGCTACTTTTTAACCGATAAGAATAATCGCCTGGTCGGTTGGGAAAATACCGAAACAGGGGAGAGGATCGATTCATTGCCGGCTGGAGATACGGTAAACAGGGTGGGATATTCCGGCATCTCGGTTGTGGATCCTGAACTTTATAACCTGGTTACCGAGAAGGGAGCCTTTTCTCTTACTTCACTCTATCTAAGACTGGCTGCCGAAAATCCGATAATCATCTACCGGCACGATGCCGATCTCTGGATCGATATCGGAAAACCGGAACAATTGAACACAGCCCGCGATTATTTTCAAACAAGAGATGTGGCTACACTTTTATAAATGATCTGTCAGGATTTTCGCTTTCGATTAAATCAACCTGTTTGGCAACAAGTTCCTTATTGACTTCATTTTGATGGCTGGCAAGCCGCACATACGCCATCATTTTCCGTAAACCCGAACCACTCCCTCCAAGAGCAGCTTTACCATCATCACTTTCCAACAACTCAATGAATTTTGTCCCCAGTGAAAAAAAATCCATAGTTGAATCTTCAGCAAGATTCCTATATTGCTCCGGAAAAGCACAGATTACCTGGTCTCCTTTTTCTTGCAGCAGGTTACCAATTGCCAGAAAGGGTTCCATATCCCCACGGGTTCCGACGGATAGCAAAATGATCTTCATCAGGAAATGTGTTTTTTTATGATTTCAACTGGAAATGGTTTGCCATGACCCGGGAAGATCATTTTAGCACCCCCGTCAATGATCAATTTCCAGCTCTCTTTTATTAAGTCAATATTTGGAGACCCGCCATCTATCATAATGGCACCTTTGTCCTTGATGATATAACAATAGTTGATCCCGAATTTAAAGTCAAAGATTTGAACGGACATAGCAGAAAAAGGAAAGGATTATCATTGTAAAACTAAAAAACGTTCCGAAAGATACGATCATTATGATAAATACCCCCAACGGTGAGTATAAGAATAGCAGCCAACTGCGGGCTTTATTCCTGTATAGTTACAAGAAAGTTGATGCGGGCTACAACCCTTGAATTTACTACTAAACCGGCTATTATTTTTATACATTGTTAGCGTTTCGTTGATTTACAATAGAAGGAGGTTGTAATTACAAGCAAAAATCAAACCTCTCCTGGATAAAGAACTTAATCACAGTTATCCATCCTCCAGTCTAAAAAAGAGGCCCTTTATAATATTACCAACTATTTTGTTTAATTATCACCCATGAATAAGAGGAAGCAGCTGTTTGCATAACCATTTCGCAATAACTGTTATTACCACTTGTACGATATCTTATTGCTCCAACATTGTTTGCGCTTGCAGCAGTTGCATCATTAGATACTTTAACTGAACCATTGACATCAAGTTTTGCTCCTGGTGTTGATGTTCCTATACCCACATTTCCTGTACTTTGTTGAAGATATAGTTGATTTATATGTCCATTAGGATATGTTCCAAAAACAAGATCTGAAGGATTGCCTGTTAATGCATCTGTGTATAGTCTTTGTGCAGTACCAATGTTATCAAAAACTAAAACTTTACCTATCTCGCTTGAATTGGTACGAAAAGAAATACGTCCAATAACATCAAATTTTGTATTCACACCCTCTCCTGGTGTTGATGTTCCTATACCCACATTTCCTGTACTTTGTTGAAGATATAGTTGATTTATATGTCCATTAGGATATGTTCCAAAAACAAGATCTGAAGGATTGCCTGTTAATGCATCTGTGTATAGTCTTTGTGCAGTACCAATGTTATCAAAAACTAAAACTTTACCTATCTCGCTTGAATTGGTACGAAAAGAAATACGTCCAATAACATCAAATTTTGTATTCACACCCTCTCCTGGTGTTGATGTTCCTATACCCACATTTCCTTTATTGTAATAAATATTTGCTACGTTTTTTTTCCACATAGATGTATCTCCGGTAAACGCTGAGTAGAGTGCATAAGGAACACTTAATAATTCACTTGTTCCAGTAATACTGTAACTCGTGCCACCTGTCGGATCAGTTTCGGTTTTTAAAAAATAGGGTCCACTTGTCCAATCAATAGAAGCAAACGATCCTGAAATAATCGAACCTGCACCAATTTCAATACTAACAAGACCATTGGAATTAGTTGTTGGGGTCTGGGTTTCTACATAAACAGGTGATCCTGTTTCCGAACCTTGCAATATGCTTATTTGCATACCTACTGAATGGTTGGTTACAAGGTTATCACTTGCATCTCTGATTACTGCCTGATAACTCATTTTTTCTGGTGATTGAGCAAACACACTTGCCGTTAATAGTACTGCGACTAATAGTGTAATTAACTTTCTCATTATTTTTAATTTTTAATGATTTTAAATGTTTTAATTTCTTTGTTTTTTTCAGCTACTTTCAGAAAATATGTTGCCGGCACAAGATTGCTCATGACAATGCTTATTTGGTTGCCTTCAATCTTTTTTGTTTCTAAAAGTTTCCCTTGCATGTCAAAAAGCTGATACAACAAATTTGTAATATCGTAGTTTTCAACTTTTAAGGTAAGAAAATCGGTTGTGGGATTAGGATATACCGAAACCAAAAGGCTTATACCTATGGCTTCATTAATTCCTATTACAGTTGAGATTTCAAACGGTTGTTGCACGCCTTGTGCAATTGTGCCGTTTGTTCCTGTGTTGGTATTGTAAACAACCTGTCCTATTGAATAGCTCACCGAGCCTCCGCTGCCCGAAGCATTCCCGCCAGAAGCAGGGATAGTATTTTGTGCTTGTATAGTCAATCCAAAACCAAGCATAAAAAATGTTACATGTTCAATAAAGATTATTTTCATGGTTCTTATTTGAAATTTTAGAATACATATTTCAAATCAAAACAGATACACTCTATTTATATTCAAACAGGTAACACTAATGAATACTAAATAGAAGATAGATAGATACTAGGTTTTAAAAAACTAGTTGGAATTCTTATGTTTAGTATGTTAGCATGATGATATTTCGAACTAAATAATGTTGTCAGAATAAAATTAAACATAATTCTGATTAAAGTCAATTTTTTTTAACACAGACATTATTAGCGGGATAAAGCAATTATCGCAAATCCAAAAAGATGTCCGCGGTTTATCTTTTGACCAGTTATTTACCTGTAATCCCGAGAAGCCTTCATTTGGTCATGGTCCATGGTTAATACTTAGACTTGAATAGTCACAGTAAGTTTTTTTACCAATGAACACTAACGTTTCGTATAATAATTGTAGCCGACTGCGGAGCTCAAAACTTTCAGTTTACGATGAAGTTGAAGCCGGTTACAATCTTTTAACCTGCCTACCGGGCTCCCCGCCGAAACCACTCGTGGTGAAGCCTGCCGGCAAGGCAGGGTGGGCAGGCAGGTTTACTGCTTTCTCGGCTATTATTTTTATACAATGTTAGATACCGATTATTTCTCTAATAATGCTTTTACGGCCTCTTCCAGTTGCTGATCCCTTCCTTCAGCCATTATTGCTGGTTCATTTTGTACTTTGATATCTGGCTCCATCTGACTGTTTTCAAGGAAAGATTTTCCTACCGGTTTCCATCCACCCATCGGGATACCAAAATAAATTGTTGGATCGATTTGTGTTTCCCACCATACAAATGTTCCTGTTCCAGGAACAGGCATGCCTAAAGTTTTGCCCCCGCCTTTGAATTTATACGCTACAGGAAATATATGAGCGTCAGAATAATTCCCTTCGCCCATTATAACTATAGATGGCTTAATCCAACGATTCAAAGGTTCGTAGCCAATATATTGACCATGAGGGATTATGTCTATGTATTTTTCCCCTATTAAAAAATCAGAAAGCACATCATGCAGGTTTCCACCGCCATTAAAACGGGTATCAACAATGAGTGCATCCGCAGAAATATGTTTACCTAATGCATCTTCAAAAACTGTTCTCATACTGGCGTCATTCATACTGCGTACATGCACGTAACCCAGTTTCCCATCAGATAATTTAAGCGTCTCTTCTCGTCGTGTTTCTACCCATCGTTTGTATAATAGTTGATTTTCGGCTTCCAATGAAATTGGTTTAACTACTTCTTCCCATCTTGAATTATCTGATGGATTTAGCATTGATAAAAGCACATTTTTACCCATTTTTCTGTTTAGCAGTTGATAAAAGTCCATGGTTGAGGTGATAATTTGCCCATCAATTTTTTCAATGATATTTCCAGGTTTTACTTTAGAAACTGCTTTATTAAGTGGTCCATCTTTCAGTACTTCAGCTATCTTCAATCCATCTCCAGTATGCGCATAATCATATAATAATCCAAGTGAAGCGGTTATATCAGCGTTTTGTTCAAGATGTCTGTATCCGCATCCTGTGTGAGAAGCATTCAGTTCTCCAAGCATTTCACTAAGCATCTCGGCAAAATCAAAGTTGTTGTTGATGTGTTGAAGAAATGGTTTATATGCTGATCGGTAAAACTCCCAATCTACCCCTTGTAAATCAGGAAATATAAACTTCTCTCTCATTTGTCTCCAACAATGATCAAAAATATAGGAACGCTCATCTTCTTCCTTGAGTATCATCTCACCATTGGTACTAATCGGTTCAGTTTTTCCATCTTTGGTTTCAACCTTCACAGGTTTACCGTCGGCCAAAACAAGAATGAAGTCACCCTTCTTCGAAAGCTCCATGCTAGTTCTATTGGCACCAATTTTTGCAAAAAGCTTAGTTTCTTTAGTTCTGAGATCTGTGATCCAAATATTGTTTTTTCCCTCAAATCGAGTTGAATAATATAGTTTGTCACCATCTTTTGATAATAAATATTCAAAAGCCCGGGATGTATGAACAGTGAGTCTACGCTTACGATCAGTTAGATTCGTCCAATCAAATTTTAAGTTCTCAACTTTATCGATATCATCTGAATTATTATCCTTTTTCTTTTGGTTTTCCTTTTTACTCTCATCTTTTTCTCCTTCTTTTTCCTTCTTCTCTTTTTCTTTTAAAAGATCAAATTCTTCTTTTGATAAATTGAACCTGTCAAATGATGCCTGGGTAAAGAACATTCCAAATACATCACCGCTGTTTATAGATCCGCCTTCTGTTCTATTACCTTGCCTGGTAGATGCCCAAATCATCATTTTACCATCCATTGCCCATTTTGGTTTAATATCCTCATACCCACTTTGCGTGATATTTCTGAGGACTCCTGTTCCGGAGGCCTCTATTAAACCCACCTCTGTGCCCCAAATACGTTCTTTTGGACCAAAGCTCACCAAGAACCATTTGCTGTCAGGCGACCATTGAAACCACATATCACCATCTGAGTATGAGTAGTTGTGTTCACCTGGTAAAATAGTTCTTGATTGTTTAGATTTGAGATTGATAACCTTAAGGATCGTGCGGTTTTCAAAGTATGCAACTTCTTTTCCATTAGGGGAATAGGCGGGTTGAAACTCCTCTGCTTCTGTAGCTATCACTGTTTCTTCTTTAAGGATTGTTGACAGGAAGAAAAAATCCTCGTCATCTCTTAGAATTGATTTGCTATAAATATTCCAGCTGTTATTTACTTCTGCTGCATAAAGAAGTGATCTTCCATCTGGACTGAAGCTCACACTTCTTTCCTGCCATGGAGTATTTGTTATTCGTTTTGTTGTGCCGTGTTCTACGCTGCTCACAAATATTTCTCCTCTGAATACATAGGCAAACTCTTTTCCATTTGGTGAAAGACTTGTTTCAGTAAATTCCTTATTTACATTAACTATTTTGTCCAGTGTTTGTCTCCCATCAAAACCAATAATGATCTTAACTTTTTGAGGCTGTTCACCAGGATTTACTGTGTAAATTTCTCCATGATAACTAAAGCATAATGTACCTTTATCTGCTTTTGTTAAGAACCTGACAGGATGTTTTTCTAGATTTGTAATAGCTGTATTTATTGCCGGATTGCTAAGCGAACTTTTATGAATGTTGAATGAACCATTTTCTTCTGTTAAATAATAGAAGTCATCGTTATTTGCATCAAAAACAGGATTGCGATTTTCACCCTCAAATGTTGATAGTTGAGTGTATTTCTTAGCGGAGAGGTCATATACCCATACATCTCGAGTTACAGAAGATGTATGGTGTTTTCTCCAATCATCTTCATACCCTTTTTTATCATGAAAAATGAGTTTTGTGCCATCAGGGCTATAATTTGCATCATGTGCAGGCGAAGTAAGTATTAAGTTTACTCTTCCACCAGTGACAGGCACACTATATAATTCTTCCATAATTCCTGAAGGAAACTGTACATTAGTGTGTAGATCCTGGCGAAGGGCTGAAAAGATAATATTTCTATTATCTCTGCTAAAATCACTTGGCTTTTCATCATGGGAGTGAAAGGTAAGTCGTTTAGCCTCACCTCCAGTTGCAGGCATAGTGAACACATCAAAATTACCATACCGATCTGATGCAAAAGCAATTTGAGATCCGTCATGATTCCAAACAGCAGAGTATTCATAACTTTCACTGATAGTTAACGGATAAGCTGTTCCGCCAATAGAAGGTACCTTGTAAATATCTCCCTGGTAATTAAAAAGAATAGTACTACCATCAGGAGAGATTGCAGGGTAACGTAACCACAATGGACTTTCTTGTGAAAAAGCCCCTGAAGACAATAACAGACAAGCTGTTGAAAAAGTCAGCGTGTTAATTAATTTCATAATTGTGTTTTTTAATATTATGGTATCTTACGGTTAGCATATGATTAGTGGCGGATTACGGGCTGCCTTCCTATCCCCGGATACGAATACTTGCGCGTACCACAATTATCACCATCCCCGCCATTACTTATACACATTGTTATGAGCTGCCTGTTTTTAAAATCTTGTTTGTGTAATAACCTTTACTTTAGCAGGTTAATTGCATACTCCAATTGTTTATCAATACCATTTTCAATATCTTCTTTGGTTTGCTCAACTCGTA
>CAZXGG010000062.1:0-21361 GCA_964640125.1 uncultured Rikenellaceae bacterium | reverse complement strand
TGAAGCTTTTGTTCATTGTTGGATGGCAGTTCGAACATCGGATCCATCATAATGGCTTCACAGATTGAACGCAATCCCCGTGCACCCAGTTTAAACTCAATGGCTTTGTCTACGATATAATTGAGTGTCTCCTCGGAGAAGGTGAGTTCGATGTTATCCATTCCGAAGAGCTTAATGTATTGTTTTACAATGGCATTCCTTGGTTCGGTAAGGATATTCCGCAATGCATCCCGCTTGAGCGGTTGGAGATAGGTGATGACAGGAAGCCGGCCGACAATTTCCGGGATCATGCCAAAGGCTTTCAGGTCCTGTGGTGCAATATACTGGAGCAGGTTCGATTTATCCACGCTATCTCTGTTTTTACTGGCACTGTATCCCACCACCTGGGCGTTGAGTCGCTGACCGATTTTCTTCTCAATCCCATCGAATGCTCCGCCACAAATATAGAGTATGTTCTGGGTATTTACCGGGATCATTTTTTGCTCCGGATGTTTTCTTCCCCCCTGGGGTGGAACATTCACAATAGAGCCTTCCAGGAGTTTTAAAAGGCCCTGTTGTACTCCTTCTCCCGACACATCCCGGGTTATAGAGGGATTATCGCTTTTCCGTGCGATTTTATCAATCTCATCGATAAATATAATCCCTTTTTCGGTTGCCTTTACATCGTAATCTGCTGCCTGTAACAGGCGGGTTAGAAGGCTTTCGATGTCTTCACCAACATACCCGGCTTCAGTCAACACAGTAGCATCGACAATGGTGAAAGGTACATGAAGCATCCTGGCAATGGTTCGTGCCAGCAGTGTTTTCCCGGTTCCCGTTTCGCCCACAAGGACGATATTCGATTTTTCGATCTCAACATCGTCCTCCTCGCGCCGGGAACTCTGCATCAGTCTTTTATAATGATTATAAACGGCAACGGAAAGGTATTTCTTTGCCTGCTCCTGACCGATAACATATTCATCCAGAAAATTTTTGATCTCAATGGGTTTGAGCAATTGAATCTGGTTTACATCGAATTCACTCCTGCTCTTGGTCTCTTCCTGAATGATGTTGTAAGCCTGTTCAATACAATGATCACATATATGCCCGGAAATCCCTGCAATCAGAAGATTTGTATCCTTCTTTTCACGTCCGCAGAATGAACATTTATCCATGATATAGCAATGATGCGATTTGTCTTGCGTATGATTAACGTATACAAATATACAAAATTGTTCCTAAGGTGGTTACAATAGAGAAGTATTGCGAAAAACCAACCGGTTGATCAGCTGTTTTTCAGATGTCATCTCTCACTACTCTTTCTTGCTTCTCATAAGCACTTCATCGATCATTCCATACTCCTTGGCTTCGAAGGCAGTCATCCAGTAATCCCGGTCTGCATCTTTTTCCACTTTTTTTATGGAATTTCCGGAGTGTTCTGCAATGATGGTATACAGCTCGGTCCGAAGCTTAAGGATCTCTCTTGCTGTGATTTCAATATCGGCTGCCGGACCCTGTGCTCCACCCATCGGCTGATGTATCATCAGGCGGGAATGTTTCAACGCTGAGCGTTTGCCTTTTTTCCCGGCAGTGAGCAGAACAGCACCCATTGATGCAGCCATTCCGGTACAGATGGTTGCTATATCTGAACTGATGTATTGCATCGTATCGTAAATCCCCAAACCGGCATGCACGGATCCACCAGGTGTGTTGAAATAGATCTGGATATCCTTGGTCGGGTCTGTGGATTCAAGGTAGAGTAATTGAGCCTGGATAATGTTGGCAACATAATCATCAATTGGCAGTCCCAGGAAGATGATTCGATCCATCATCAACCTTGAGAAAACATCCATGGATGCAATGTTCAGTTGTCTCTCCTCAATAATGGTGGGAGAGATGTAATTGTTATAAATGGACCGGTATTTGTCCAACCGTAAACTACTGATCCCGAGATGTCCGGTGACATATCTTCTGAAATCATCTTTTTGATCCATAGTATGAATTTTTAATTGTTTAGAATCCAAAATTATAAAAATATTTATGACTGGTTTATTAATTCACGAGGATTACTTTTGGTCATACAGTTTATTAAATTCGTCCGAAGCGATCTTCTTCTGATCCAGTTTTACCTGCTCTTTGATAAATTCAATTACTTTCTCTTCATATTTTCTTCCATATAGCTTCTTTGCATCTTCTTCCCGCCCCAGCATCTCTTTGGCATAGTTGGTCAGGTATTCATCGGGGATATTCGACATGCCATATTGCTGGAATTGCATTTTTGCATATTCTTTTGCGTAGTCCCTGATCTCTTCATCGGAAATCTTGATTTCGTTGTCTTTAATGATCTGCTCTTTGATTAATTGCCATTTCAGATCATTTTCAAAGTGTTCGAAATCCTGCTCGATCTGTTCTTCTGTAACCTTGTCTTCGTTTACAGCTTTCAGCCACCGTTTTAAAAATGTCGAAGGCAGGTCGATTTTTACTTTCTTAATCATTTTTTCTTTCACATCGATTGCAAACCGGAACTCACTCTCCTTGGCTAATTGGGCAGCGATTTCCTCCTCGATCTTTTCCTCAAACTCTTTTTCGGATGTAACATTTCCTTTTCCAAATGCTTGGTCGTAAAAGTCCTGATTCATCTCAGCCTTTTCGAACCGGCTAATTTCCTTAATGTTGAGTCTGAAGTTGGGTCCGATGGATGAAACCTGATCTTTATCAATCTTGAGTATTGAGGATATCTCAGTATCATTTGGAAATGCTTTTTTGATATCAAAATCTATTGTGTCATTTACCTGCTTGCCCTTGCATTTTTTTACCATCTCTTTATCTTTGACTGCACCCAGGGAGAAGGAGGTTTCTTCAACCGAAATTCCGGTTTCAATGATCTCCCCGGTTACGTCCAGTTGGTTTATGTTACCCTTCAGTAGATCCTCTTCGCCAGCCTGTTCAACGGATTTAAATGATCCCAATTTTCTGAGATACTCCTCCTTATAGGATTCTTTTATTTTTTTATCAATTGATATGGTATAAAAGGGGATCTTATCCCGGGTTGACAGGTTGATTTCTATGGCAGGGGCAAGGCCCAGATCAAATGCAAATTCGAACTCCTCCTGGCGGTCCCAATCGATGGGTTGTTGTTCTTGTTCATTGGGCAAGGGTTCACCAAGAATCGATAGGTTTTCTTCCGTGATGTACCTTGAGATTGATTCGGAAATGATCTTATTCACCTCCTCAATCAATACCACTTTCCCATACATTTTTTTAATCAGCCCGGAAGGTACTTTCCCGGGTCTGAACCCATCCAGTCGGGCCTTTTTCCGGTAATCCTTCAGTACCTCTTCAACCCGTGTTTCATAATCCTCTTTCTGAATTCCGATTTTAATTGTGGTATTCAATGGATCAATATTCTCTCTGGTAATGTTCATTGTTTTACGCTTAATGTATTAAAAACAGTAAAACCGCCAGAACTGCCGATATAACCATCGTAAGTTAAAGCGGTTTTGGGAACGATCGTGCGGATGAAGGGACTCGAACCCCCACGCCCGAAGGCACTAGATCCTAAATCTAGCGCGGCTACCAATTACGCCACATCCGCCTGAATTCACCGCAAAGATATTAAATTTGAAAGATGTACCAGGTACACGTTAAGGTATTAATTTCTGAGTTCAAATTTTTTACCGAGATATAACCGCCTTACTTTTTCATCATCAGCCAACTCATTTGATGTTCCCGATTTCATGATACTTCCTTCAAACAACAGGTACGCTCTGTCGGTGATGGATAAGGTCTCATGAACATTATGGTCAGTAATGAGAATACCAATGTTTTTATCTTTAAGCCGGCTCACAATCTCCTGAATATCTTCAACAGCGATCGGATCGATGCCTGCAAATGGCTCATCCAGCAGCATGAATTTTGGCTTAATTGCCAGGGCGCGTGCAATTTCTGTTCGTCTGCGTTCGCCTCCCGATAATTGAAATCCCTTGCTCTTTCTGATGCGGTCAAGTCCGAATTCCCTGAGAAGGGACTCAAGCCGTTCTTTTTGTTCATCTTTGGTTAAGTTCGACATTTCCAGAACGGCCTTGATATTATCCTCAACACTCAATTTTCTAAAAACCGATGCTTCCTGTGCCAGATAACCAATCCCTTTTTGTGCCCGTTTATATACTGGTAATCCCGTAATGTCTTCGTCATTCATATAGATCTTCCCCTGGTTTGGGGCAATAAGTCCTACGATCATATAAAAGGAGGTGGTTTTACCGGCACCATTGGGTCCCAGGAGTCCAACAATTTCACCCTGTTTCACATCAATGGATACATCATTAACCACTGTGCGGGAGCGGTACCGTTTTACCAGATTTTCAGTATATAACCTCACAACATGTTATCTTTGTTGCGAAAATAGTCATTTTGAGTCAATATCTGCCTAAAAGATGAACTGGAATCTGCCCCTGATGCCAAATGTTTGAATATTAGGGTTTTTCCGGTGTGTGTGTCGCCACATTGCATCGATCCGGAAAAATTTCAGTATGTTTTCAATACCCAGGCTGGTTTCAAGGTAAGGCCCCCCCAGACCGTTCAATCCTTCCGGGAAAGGCATCAGTATCTCGTGTTTGCTATCAAGGCTGCCGATCACTCCTTTGGCACTGACCACCTCTCTCCACTTAAGCCTCCTGAACAGGGGTAACTTATTGAATAATAATCCTTGAAAATGGTGTTCCAGGAAAAGGCTGAGGTATTGGTCACTGGCAAATTCATAGTAATTCATCATATTGAATGAATACCTGTCAAACAGATAGGTCTCATTTCCCTCATGCAGGTGGAGCAGCGGATAGGGCAGTGTTCCGAAAATTTTTCCCATTTCCAGATTGTACCTGAAATAACCAAGGGGATGAAGAGGCACTTTCTGGGAGATGGAAAACTTCAGCTTAACATAGTTGTATCCGCTGTTCAGCACGTTTTTCAAACCCAAAGCGACATCCAGGTTTAGGACGGGATTGCTGGTTCCAATGGAGGTTCTCAGGAATTCACCCATGATGTATCGTTCTCCTTTGGCATAACGGGTATTGAGTGATAATTCCGTATTTATTATTTTCGGTAAAAACAGGTATCCGGTATCTTGCGGCAGGATGAACGGGATATACCGGGTTGCGAAGATCCGTTTGTGGTTGAACGTTATCGTGTTGGAAAATCCCTGGATCCATTCCTTCTCGTAATATGCCGTAAAATCATCCACCAGAGTTAATTTATAGTTTGGGTTGCGCCGCAGATAAGAGGCGAAGAAATTGTCATTGAGAAATGCATTGGGACTCTCTCCAATCTGTTCAATATCGTGTTTATAATGCATGGCCACACCAACGCGGGGATTTTTATTAAACAGATAGAGGAATCCCCCTCCATATTTCACCCGTTCATCTCTGATCCCGTAAGCGATATGTCCTTCAATCATTAAATTGGTGCTGAACTGGTTGCTTGTTCTTGCACCGAATTTAAATCGTTTCCCTTCGATTTCATTATAGCTGTAAAAGGTGTAATAGGGACCCAGTTCCACCAGTCCCTGAACCCAGTATCCGGTGACGAACATTTCAATCAGTTTTTCCAGCCGGATATATTCCGGTACGGATTGGACAGAATCGACCATGGAATGGATATTTATTTCCTTGCTGGTAAGGGATACCGGCCGGTTTTTTTCCCAGAAGTTCTCATTTTTCCTCAGGGCACTCTGTGGAACCCATACTTTATCTCTGATTGCTATTGCTTCAGGGGGAAACGGTTCGTTGATCCGGACCTTCCCATAGGTGGTCAACTTGCGCCCGAAAAATCCGGTAGCCTGATCCCGAAGGTTAAAATCGACAAACAGTTTCTGCTGTTTCAGGAACCAGAGTGAGTCATTGATCATCTGATACTCCTCCTCTCCTGCAATGTCATGGATGAAATTCACATTAACCTCATCTGCCAGCCGCAACTGGATCTTAACCACAGCGAAAGTGGTATCGTGGATCCAGAAGTTTCCCGTAAAGGTCGGTTCCTGTTTCCGGCGAGGTTGGAAACTGAGTTCATAGCACCAGCGGTCATTGATGTATGCACTGTCGACTAAATAATACTTGTAATAGATCAGGGCAAAATCTGAGATCGGACTGACAAATCCCTGATCAATCACTTTCAAATAATTATCATATATGTTGAGGTCCTGAAATATATTTCCGGTAACCTGGGAGAGGCTTTCATTATCAATACCTGATACTTTGCTGGCTTTAATAATCTCTTTTTCTTCAAAGGGTGATTTCTGGTAGTAATAATCTGATATTGCTTCACTTAACATGACCGGCAGATAGGGTTTTCCTGTAATGGCTGAGGTATCCATGTACTGAAATGTGAACCGGAACGGTTTTAGAATGGCCTGATTTTTAAACTGTTCGTCAACATTATTGATGTCCACCTGGATTTTGTTATAGGTCTCAAAAAAATAGGAATCGAGGTTGCGGGGATTGTTTCTCTGCTTATTCAGCAGAACATTACGGAGGATTGGGTGTGCCGGATTCTCCCCCCGGTGAACGATGACCTCTTCGATCTCTATATGCCCCCTCTCCAGGTTGGCATCAATGGTCTGGAAGATTCCTTTTTTGACCGGATAAGTCTGGGATTGATATCCGAGATAGGATATCGTGATGGAATCAGAGGGATTTTGAGTTTCAATATAATACTCTCCATTGAAATCAGAAATGGTGCCGATCGGTTTGCCGACAAACGATATGTTCACAAAGGGCAACGGTTTGCCCGATTCAGCATCTTTAATATTACCCCTGATTTTTGTGGTTTGTGCTGACGCGAAAGAGAAAACCAGTAATCCAAGTAAACCGCCACAAATGAGTCGATGAAAGAGTGGAGAACCGGGAAAAAAATTCCTTATGTGTTTACTCGTATAAAGTAATATTAAAAACCTGTATGTTAATTGTTTGGAAAGTGCCATCTGTGGAATTCGGTGGTGTATGTTGCCTCACAATATTGTTTAATTTTAAGGGTGTTCGGCGAACCCTCATCTTTGAACCTGATGGTATATAATCTGGTTAATTCATGTTCTTTTGTATTTACACCTTATTTTAGGTTGAATTCTATAAAGATGAGGGTTTCATAAGGCATACCTGATTATTCATACTTAACCGGCCAGTTTTGCTTCTTCTTTAGCCACAATACGTTTCGAAATTCCGATCCCGATCTCATACAAAAGAAGCAATGGGACACAGACCAGGACCTGGCTGAAAATATCCGGGGGTGTAATGATTGCGGAGAGCGCAAGGATGACGATGACAGAATGCTTTCGGTATTTTCGTAAAAATTGCGGTGTTAGCAACCCGATCTTGGTGAGAAAATAGACCATGATCGGCAGTTCGAAAATAATTCCACTTGCAAGGGTTACCGATGATACGGTAGATATATAGGATATCAGGTTTATCTGGTTGGCTACCTGATCACTTACTTTGTAGGAACCAAGAAAATGGACGGATAATGGGGTGATGAGGTAATAGCCAAATAATATGCCCAGGATAAAAAGCAGGGAAGAATAGAATACAGAACCTGTTGCATACCGTTTTTCCTTCTGATATAACGCCGGTTTTAAGAAAATCCAGAATTCAAAAAAGATATAGGGAAAAGAGAGGATTACCCCTGCAATAATCGATACAAGAATGTGGGTTGTAAACTGCCCGGCCATGTTGATGTTGATGATTTCAAACTCATTTCTGTTGATGCACAGTGCCGGAACATTTACCAATGTTCCAAATTTGCAAAACATCCTGTTGGTAAAAAATTCAGGTGTCTTCGGTGCGAGAATAATGACATCGAAAATTATCCGGTGAAATACAAAAGCGACAATGGCAATAACCAGAATCGCAGCAACCGATCGGATAATGTGCCACCTGAGCTCTTCCAAATGCTCAAGAAATGTCATTTCGTTTTTATCTTTCGATACCATTTTAATTCACAAAAAAAAAATGTATATTTATGATACAAATGTATTTATTTTAAACTATTATCTACATAAAAGAAAAGGAAGGCACCTTCACGTGAATGAGTAAGCTGAAAAAATTTCAAAACCAGTATTCTTTCGTAGTGATATGATTTATTAACTGGTGAGGAAAAATGAGTATTGGAGCAGACATATCATTGAATGATTATTTAAAGAGGTATTTTGGTTTTGATACATTCAAAGGAAATCAGGAGATAATCATTCGCAATATATTGGCTGGAAATGACACCTTCGTTTTAATGCCGACCGGAGGTGGTAAGTCGCTTTGTTACCAGCTTCCTGCGCTAATAAAACCCGGAACAGCAATTATTATTTCACCGCTTATCGCTTTAATGAAGAACCAGGTAGATGCAATGAGAAATTTCAGTGCTGAGGATGGTGTTGCACATTTTCTCAATTCCTCGTTAACAAAACAAGCCATCCAGGAGGTGAAGCAAGATGTGCGGGCTGGCATTACGCGCTTGCTTTATGTTGCGCCTGAATCGCTGACCAAAGAAGAGAATATCACCTTCCTGAAACAGGTCAGGATCTCTTTTTATGCCATTGATGAAGCACACTGTATTTCGGAATGGGGACATGATTTCAGGCCTGAATACCGCAGGATAAGACCCATCATTAATCGCATTGGTTTCGCCCCGCTGATTGCGCTCACCGCAACAGCTACTCCCAAAGTGCAGCATGATATCCAGAAAAACCTGAGCATGCTGGAAGCGAATGTATTTAAGTCCTCCTTTAACCGGCCAAACCTCTTCTACGAGGTCAGGCCAAAATCACACTCTACCAAGGAGATCATCAAGTTTATCAAGAATAATTCCGGTAAATCAGGTATCATTTATTGCCTGAGCAGGAAAAAGGTTGAGCAATTGGCTGAAGCGTTGAAGGTGAATGGTATAAAAGCATTGCCATACCATGCCGGCATGGATTCCGCTACCCGCACGGCAACGCAGGATAAATTCCTGATGGAGGAGATCGATGTGATCGTGGCTACCATTGCATTTGGAATGGGAATCGATAAACCCGATGTCCGGTTTGTTATTCATTACGACATGCCAAAAAGCCTGGAAGGTTATTATCAGGAAACCGGAAGAGCAGGTAGAGATGGCGGAGAAGGTCGCTGCATCACCTTTTATAGCTATAATGACGTGCAAAAGCTGGAGAAGTTCATGCAGGGAAAACCCATCGCCGAGCAGGAGATAGGAAAACAACTGCTCCTGGAAACGGTTTCCTATGCCGAATCATCGGTTTGCAGGAGAAGGCAGCTACTGCACTATTTTGGTGAAGTGTACAATGAAGAGAATTGCGAAACGTGCGATAATTGCGTCCACCCAAAAATCCAGTTCGAAGGTCAGGAATACATCCTTGATGTGCTTGAGACCATCAAACAGGTTAAAGAAAAATTCAAATCCGAACACGTTGCACAGATCTTAAGTGGTACCGTCAATTCCGCTATTAAATCATATAAACATCATCAGCTGGAAATTTTTGGCACCGGAAGTGATCACGATGAAAAATTTTGGGGCGCCGTCATCCGCCAGGCATTGATTGCCCGGTTCATTGAAAAAGATATCGAGAACTATGGACTGCTGAAAATCACTGAAAAAGGTGAAGACTTTATCAATAATCCCCATACATTCTTGCTGACAAAGGATCACGACTATGAGGATGATTCAGAGGATGAAACAATCGCGAGCAGCGGACGGACAAGTACCGTTGATGAGGAACTGTTCAATATTTTGAAAGATCTGAGAAAGAAGATCGCAAAACAGAAAAATTTACCCCCGTTTGTTATTTTTCAGGATCCCTCCCTCGAAGATATGGCAATCCAGTATCCGATTACCCTGGAAGAGATGCAATATATTACCGGTGTCGGCCAGGGCAAAGCTCAACGGTATGGAAAAGAATTTGTCGAAATCATAAAGAAGTATGTCGGGGAGAAGGATATACTCCGACCACAGGACATGGTGGTTAAATCGGTAATTAATAAATCGGGACTGAAAGTCTATATCATTCAAAGCATCGACAGAAAAAGATCACTCGAAGATATTGCCGATGCGAAAAACCTTGAAATGAATGACCTCCTCAAAGAGATTGAGTCAATTGTTCAATCCGGAACAAAGATAAACCTGGACTACTATATCAATGAAGTGCTGGATGATGATCATCAACAGGAAATTTTTGACTACTTCAGGGAAGATGCCGAAACGGAATCCATTGAAGCCGCGCTTCAGGAACTTGGGGAAGATGAATATTCCGAAGAGGATATCCGGCTGATGAGGATCAAATTCTTTTCGGAAATGGGAAATTAAAGAGAGATTCTAAATTCCAAATTTCCATCACAAGTTACAAATATCAATATATACTCTTATCATCTTTTTTACTATCTTCACTCCTTCAATGAAAAATCATTCATTCCCAAATGACCATTCTGGAAATACGTAACATCAGTAAAAGTTATGGAAAGATCCAGGCTGTAAAGGGTCTCTCAATAACAGTACAAAAAGGCACTGTGTTCGGCATACTTGGTCCCAATGGAAGTGGAAAAACAACGACGCTTTCTATAATTTCCGGGATATTAAAACCTCAAACAGGCAGCTACAGATGGTTCGGGCAGGAACCGAGCAAATGGTTAAACAGGAAAGTCGGTTCGCTCATTGAAATCCCCTATTTTTATCCTTATCTCTCCCTGTATCACAACCTGAAAATTCACTGCCTGATTAAGGATGTTCCTGAAAAGGATATTGAAAGGGTCCTGGAGATTACCGGTCTGGCATCCCGTAAGGGATCCCGTTTTGATACCCTGTCACTGGGGATGAAGCAGCGACTTGCTCTGGCATCCGTCCTGCTGGGGGATCCTGATGTGCTTGTGCTGGATGAACCGGCAAATGGACTGGATCCGGAAGGAATAGCCGAAGTTAGAAACATTATAAAACTGGAAGCTGAAAAAGGCAAGACAATCATCCTTGCCAGCCATATACTGGATGAGGTGGAAAAGGTGTGTTCCCATGTTGGGATTTTAAAATGGGGGCAATTGATTGCCAGCGGGAAAGTGAATGAACTGTTGGTGGAGGATGATACGATTATTATATCTTCCGAAAGGATAAATGAATTGCATGAGCTACTGGTCAGGGCCGGATTTGTAAAAACAAGCCAATGTGATGAGCAGGAAATAACCTTAACCCTGGCTGACGAAAAAACACCCGCAGACCTGAATTCTTTTGCTTCTAAAAACGGGTTTACCCTTTCACGGCTTGAAGTAAGGAAAAAGAGTCTTGAATCCCAGTTCCTTGAACTGGTTCGATAGTATTTCATGAGTGGCAATTGAAACTGTTGAGCAATAGATGAAGAAACTTTTTAAAATAGAACTGATTAAGATATGGAATTACGCCTCGTTCAGGGTGATTATGATCCTCCATTTCTTGCTTTTCCTTTTGGTTATCATTGTCTCCTCGCAAATCGATATCTCGGTACCCGGTTTAACGATGAAAAATCTGTTTCAGTTTCCGCATGTCTGGGAATCATTCGCCTGGATAGCAAGTTGGTTCAACCTGCTGCTTGCCGTTATGCTGATACTCCTTGTCGGAAATGAATTTTCTTATAAAACGTTCAGGCAACAGGTGATCACCGGTTTGAGCCGAAATGATCTGATCATTGGAAAAAGCCTTGTTGTTCTTCTTGTGGCTCTCTATGGTGTTTTGCTGGTCTTTTTAACCAGTACGATCTCCGGATTGATCTTTACCAGGGGGCTCTCCATTGCTATGGTCTTTGAGAAGTCATACCTGCTGGTTGTTTATTTTATCCAGGCTATCGGTTACATGACCATTGGTTTTTTGATTGCCGTGCTTTTCAGGAACACTGCATTGTCTATCGTCATGTACCTTCTTTATTTTATCTTAATCGAACCCATCATTCGGCTCATGTTCCCCCGGGAAGCCAGACTCTATTTCCCGGTAAAAATTATCTCTAATCTTACTCCAAGGCCCGAGTTCCTGACCATTGCTTCAGACGAACCCATGCTGGATGCTTCCGGTCATAGCAACCTTGATCTGAATGCCATCGGTATTGTACCGGATCCTTTGCCGTTTTACCTTACCATCCTGCTGGCTCTGGCCTATATTGCAGTTTTCAGTTCCCTCATTTTTATTTTTATTCGTAAGAGAGATATTTAATTGACAAAGCGCGTTTTGACATCGGATTGCCCCGTAAAAAAGATCCCGTATTATTTATACACGCGGCCTTTCCAGGAAAACTTCCCAATAGTACCTGCAACAGGAATGATGCTTACATAGAAAAAGTAAACCACCTGGAGAATCAAGAAATATTTCAGTAGATGTTTCTTCTTAAAAAAACCGGCAACAGAATGGATGAACAGGAGATCTATAGCCGACTTTACCGTAAAAAGACCGATAAAAGCGACGATTCCCTGAGGTATGAAAGCAGCAAGGAAGAGGGAGAGGAGTAATAACAAATTCATTAAATAGACGATAATTGCAGTGGTGATTGAATCAAAATCACGATAGCCCCTGTTTTTGGATGTCCAACGCTTCCTTTGGTTCCAGAAAGATTTCAGATCAGGCTGGCCTTTTGAGATAACCACCGCTTCCCTCGATTTTAAAAACAGGGATTTCAGTCCGGCCGTTTTTTTAACTCCATGAAGCAAGAATATATCATCCCCCGATGCAAAACGTGAATTCATGGTTTCGGAATCCGGAGCGATTGTTTTTCTGTTGAAAGCCAGGTTTGCACCATTGCAGAGAATGGGTTTGCCAATTCCGGATGATCCCCCCGATGTTCCGGTTAAACTCAGAAATTCAAGTGCCTGGAGATCCTGAAAGATCCCCTGTCCCTCATTCAATATAACCGGACCAATGATAAGATCAGGCCTCTCCTTTTCAAAGAAAGAAACGATGTAGGATATCCATTCTTCTCTGAATGTGCAATCGGCATCGGTGGTAATGATAAGATCACCCCTGCTTCTTTTGTATCCATACAGCAAGGCATCCTTCTTCCCAACTCCTGAATTGGGAATGACTGAATAACCGGTTTCATCCTTCATATAGAAATGAATGGCTTCCTTCGTTGTATCCGTCGAGTGATCATCCACAAAAAGGATTTCCAGCAGGTTGCCCGGATAATCCTGGCATTTCAACATCCTGATAAGCTGTGGAATATTTGCTGCCTCATTCCTGAGTGCAATAACAACGGAGACAACTGTCTGCCCGCTGCAGGTGGATCGTTTAACAA
Organism: uncultured Rikenellaceae bacterium; assembly: GCA_964640125.1. GTDB lineage: Bacteria > Bacteroidota > Bacteroidia > Bacteroidales > VadinHA17. Next base: position 8,115 of record CAZXGG010000062.1, on the reverse strand, counting down.
CGCTTGTTCTTCTCCACCCCCAAAGAAAGAGCATGATCAGGATAACATAACCAATCCCTATGGCAAGCGAAAGAAAATAGAATAATAGCATCCCGGTTTAGCTGGTTTTGTATTCATCCCAACTTTTGATGGCAATATCTTTCAAATCTAATTTACAGAATGCCAGGATGAACGCACTGGCAAGGCGTGCATTGGTAATCAGGGGAATGTTATAGTCTACAGCTGTTCTGCGAATCAGATAGTCATTACTCAACTCACTCTTTGTTAAGTTTTTTGGAATATTGATGACCAGGTCGATCTTTTTCTTTTTCAGGAAATCCAGGGTATTCGGGTGTTTATCTTCGTCAGGCCAGTGGAGGACCGTGGCTTTAATACCGCTATTTGCAAGAAATTGTTGCGTTCCGCGCGTTGCATACAAGGTATACCCTTTTTCCTCCAGTGCTTTTGCACTATTGATCAATTCAACTTTCGAGCGGGCAGGTCCGGTGGAAAGCAGGATGTTCTTTTTGGGGATGGTGTATCCAACCGACAACATGGATTTTAGAATTCCTTCATAAAAATCCTCCCCGATACAACCCACCTCACCGGTGGATGACATATCCACACCAAGGATAGGATCGGCTTTCTGGAGCCTGGCGAATGAGAATTGCGGTGCTTTAACCCCGATATAATCGAGATCAAAGATCGATTTATTGGGTTTCTCCACTTCAATACCCAGCATGACCTTCGTAGCCATCTCGATCAGGTTGGATTTGAGCACTTTGGATACAAACGGCATGCTTCTGGACGCTCTCAGATTGCATTCAATTACTTTAATATCATTGTCTTTTGCAAGAAATTGCATGTTGAACGGACCGGTAATATCCAGCTGTTTCGCGATCTGCCGCGATATACGTTTTATTCTCCTGACCGTCTCAAAGTATATTTTCTGAGGTGGAAATACCATCGTGGCATCACCGGAGTGTACACCCGCAAATTCTACATGTTCGGAAATGGCATAGGCGATGATCTCACCCCTGTCGGCCACAGCATCAATTTCGATCTCCTTTGCATTTTCAATGAACTCCGAAACAACAACGGGGTATTGTTTCGAAACATTGGCGGCAAGCGTCAGGAAATGAGAGAGCTCTTCTCTGTTGGATACCACATTCATTGCTGCACCTGACAATACATAAGAGGGTCTGACCAGTACCGGGAATCCTATTTTGTCAACAAAGCCATAAATCTCTTCAATGCTGGTAAGCTCTTTCCATCGTGGTTGGTCGATTTCCAACTTGTCAAGCATCATCGAAAATTTATGGCGGTTTTCTGCATTGTCGATCGATAATGGTGAGGTTCCAAGAACATTTACATCCTGCTTATAGAGGCGAATGGCGAGATTATTCGGGATTTGTCCGCCGGTTGAAACAATAACACCTTTCGGATTTTCAAGCTCGACAATGTCCAGAACCCGTTCCAGTGAAAGTTCATCAAAATACAAGCGGTCGCAAATGTCATAATCCGTACTCACAGTCTCGGGATTGTAGTTGATCATGATAGACTGGTATCCCTGCTGCTTTATGGTATCCAGGGCATTCACACCACACCAGTCAAACTCCACACTGCTTCCTATGCGGTAAGCTCCGGAACCCAGGACAATCACTGATTCCGTATCGCTACTGAATTCAACATCATGCTCCGATCCACTGTACGAAAGATAGAGGTAATTGGTTAAAGCCGGATATTCGGCTGCCAGGGTATCGATCTGTTTTACGTAAGGAATAATACCCTTTTTTTTCCTGTATTCCCTGACTTTCAGTAAATCTTTATCGATTTCTTTAACACCGGATTTGAGAACAAACCGGGCGAGTTGAAAATCTGAATATCCCTGTATCTTTGCCTCGCGGATCTTCTCTTCAGGAATCCTGGAAAGAGCATCATACTTTACCAGTTCATTTTTCAGGTTGATGATATTCTTCAGTTTGTAAAGAAACCATTTGTCAATTTTTGTAAGGTGATGGATCCGGTCCACATCAAATCCCTTTTCCATGGCTTCGGCGATGACAAATATCCTCATGTCGGTTGGTTCAGCCAGCTCTTTCTCAAGGTTTTTAAAACCGATATTGCGGTTGCCAACAAATCCATGCATTCCCTGGCCGATCATACGCAATCCTTTTTGAATCGCTTCTTCAAATGTACGGCCGATCGACATCACCTCACCCACACTCTTCATGCTGCTTCCGATCAGGTTTGAAACACCGTCGAATTTGTTCATGTCCCACCGTGGGATCTTGCATACAATGTAATCCAATGCAGGCTCAAAAAAAGCGGTGGTAGTCTTGGTTACGGAATTCTTGAGTTCATGTAATCCAAATCCCAACCCCAGTTTTGCAGCAACGAAAGCCAGGGGGTAACCCGTGGCTTTTGATGCCAGTGCACTGGACCGGGACAATCGTGCATTTACCTCAATAACCCTGTATGCTTCTGAAGAGGGATCCAGGGCATACTGTATGTTACACTCTCCAATGATCCCGATGTGCCGGATAACCCGGATAGACAGCTCCCGAAGTTTATGGTATTCGGAGTTTGTCAGGGTTTGGGATGGGGCGACAACAATGCTTTCACCGGTATGGATACCCAGTGGATCAAAATTCTCCATGTTGCACACGGTAATGCAGTTATCATATTGATCCCGTACAACTTCATATTCAACTTCCTTCCATCCTTTCAGGGATTCTTCAACAAGAATCTGGTCACTATAGGAAAACGACTTCGAGGCCAGTGTGCTGAGCTCTTTCTCATTGGTACAGAATCCGCTACCCTGGCCACCAAGAGCAAAAGCGGCCCTGATGATGATCGGATATCCAAGTACCCTTGCTGCTTTCAGGGCATCCATAACATTATGCACTGCAATGCTTTGTGGTGTATCTATCCCGATCTCTGATAGCTTGTTGACAAATTTTTCCCTGTCCTCGGTATCCATGATCGCCTGAATGGGTGTCCCCAACACTTTTACATTGTATTTCCGGAATACCCCGGAATTGAAAAGATCAATTCCACAGTTCAATGCTGTCTGACCGCCAAAGGATAAAAGGACACCATCCGGTTCTTCTTTCTTGATTACTTTTTCAACAAAATAGGGTGTGACCGGAAGAAAATAGATCTTGTCCGCTACCTTTTCAGAGGTTTGAACGGTAGCAATGTTGGGATTGATAAGAATTGTCTGAACCCCTTCTTCCCTGAGGGCCTTCAGTGCCTGTGAACCGGAATAATCAAATTCTCCCGCTTCCCCGATCTTCAATGCACCCGACCCAAGAATAATTACTTTCTTAATCGTTGCTGTCATACGTGAAATTATGCTCCAAAATTAAAATAAATTTTATGAATCTTTTGTGAAAAGAATTTTAAATTGTATAAATTTGCATCATAAATGAATAAATATACATTTATGAAAAACAGATCCCAGCGGTTATATGCCATACAGGAGATTATTAAGAATTCATCCTTATCCACCCAGGAAGAGATCCTGACAAAATTGAGACTGAAGGGCATTCACATCACTCAGGCTACCTTATCCAGGGATCTTAAACTCTTAAAGGTCAGCCGCCTGACAGGTGATTCCGGGAAACTGGTATACGGAATTTCCAGGGCTGATGATGTAGAAAAGGCAAAAAACACCGATGTACTTTCACTCACTGAAAGCATAACATCTCTGGATTTTGCAAATACCCTGGCTTTGTTAAAGACCCTCCCGGGGTATGCAAGCAGTGTTGCCGTCAGGATTGACCAGGCAAATCCACTTGAAATAGTGGGTACAATAGCAGGGGATGACACCATCCTGATTGTTCCCAGGGAGGGGATCCCCCGAACGCAGGTTAAGGATCGCCTTTTCCGGATTTTCCCCGGACTGAAAAGCAGGATCAGGTAGGTGGTATGATGAGGGATTCAGCAATTTATCATGTTCATTACGTAATCAAAAAGAGATGAAAAAAGAGAAAATTATTCTTGCATACAGTGGTGGGTTGGACACTTCGGTAATCCTGAAGTGGCTGATTGAAAAAAAATATGAGGTAGTCGCCTTTATCGCTGATGTGGGTCAGGATGAGGATTTTGATAGTTGCAGGAGAAAAGCACTGGAGATCGGTGCAGCAAACGTGTTGATTGAAGACCTGAGGGAGGAGTTTGTAACCCGTTATATTTTCCCTGCGATCAAGGCAAATGCTATCTATGAAGGAAGGTATTTGCTTGGTACGGCACTGGCAAGACCATTAATAGCAAAGCACCAGATTGAAATAGCGCATCAGGAAAAGGCGGAATATGTATCACATGGATCAACCGGCAAGGGGAATGATCAGGTCCGCTTTGAACTTTCCTACTATGCATTGAATCCGAGGATAAAAATTTTTTCTCCCTGGAAGGATCATCAATTTCTCGGCGAATTCAAGGGCAGGTCAGATATGCTCAACTATGCGGAAAAGAATGAAATTCCCGTGAAAGCCTCATTGAAAAAACCATACAGTGAAGATGACAACCTCATGCACATCAGCCACGAAGCCGGTGTTCTGGAGGACCCCAAATATTCACCGTCAAGCGACCTCTACTGTAAAATCGTTACTCCGCAGCAGGCACCGGATTCAGAAGTCAACATAGAGATACACTTCAAAGATGGCATCCCGGTTAAGGTGGTAAACCAGGTTGATCATACCGTTGTTACTGAACCACTGGAATTATTTATCTATTTAAATAAACTGGGCTCTGAAAATGGGATTGGATTGCTCGATATGGTGGAAAACAGATTCATCGGAATCAAGTCACGTGGCATTTACGAAACACCGGGAGCTACGATTCTGCATATAGCACACATGGATATTGAAGGCATTGCCATGGACAGGGAGGTGATGCGTTTACGCAACATGTTATCACCGAAATTTTCAGAACTCGTATACAACGGATTCTGGTTCAGTCCGGAAATGGATTTTTTAAAAGCTGCCATTAATAAAAGCCAGGAGTTAATTGATGGGGTTGTTTACCTGACATTATACAAGGGGAATGTCCTTATCAACGGGCGAGAATCTCCGAGTTCCCTTTATAATCAGGAGTTAGCCAGCATGGATATTGAAGGAGGATTTGATCAGACAGACAGTCTTGGTTTTATCAAGATCAATGCGTTACGCCTGATGGCACACCATGCCATTGTGAGTAAAGACCATAAGGAGAACATTTATAATTCATTTTAGTCATGAAACTTTGGGGTAAGGGAAGATCTCTCGATGAAAAAGTGGAACAATTCACCATTGGAAAAGATCGGGAAGTGGACTTGAAAATAGCGTGGTTTGATGTTTTGGGGACCATGGCTCATGTGCAAATGCTGGCTTCTATCGGGCTCTTTACTTCTGCTGAACTTGGTTCATTAATGAAAGAGTTGAAGAACGTATTACTGAGCATAGAGAAAGGGACGTATAGAATTGAAGAGGGCGTTGAGGACATCCATTCACAGGTGGAAAAAGATCTTTCGGAGAGGCTGGGTGAGGCGGGGGAAAAAATCCATGCCGGCAGGTCGAGAAATGATCAGGTACTGCTTGACATACGGTTATTCATGCGTCAGGAGATCATGTATTTAGTAAATCGAGTTAAGTCACTCTTTGATGTATTGATCAAACAAAGTGAGCAACATAAGTCATCGTACATGCCGGGATATTCTCATCTGCAGGTTGCGATGCCATCATCGTTTGGCTTGTGGTTCGGGGCATACGCTGAAAGCCTGACCGATGATCTCACGCTACTTCAAAGTGCGTATCATCTCGTGAATCGCAATCCCCTGGGATCAGCAGCCGGATATGGAACCTCCATCCCGGTAAACCGGAAAATGACTTCCCGGCTGCTTGGTTTTGAAGACTTGAATTACAACTCGGTCTATGCACAAATGAGCAGAATTAAAGTTGAAAAAGCCGTCTCGAATGCACTGGCATCTATTGCAGCCACACTGGCAAGGTTTTCAACGGATGCCTGTTTGTTTATGAGTCAGAATTTTGATTTCATACGTCTGCCGGATGAATTCACCACCGGTTCGAGTATCATGCCCCATAAGAAAAATCCGGATCTGTTTGAAACAATTCGTGCCAGTTGTAACAAAATTCAGGGATTCCCCAATGAAATTACACTGATCTCCGGAAATCTTCCTTCCGGTTACTTCAGGGACTATCAGTTATTGAAGGAGAGATCAATCGGGATTTTCGAAGAATTAAGTTCAAGTCTTGAAATGACCCTCCGTGCAGTTGAGAATATGATTATAAATCCCAATATTCTTGACGATGGAAAATACAGGTATTTGTTCAGTGTGGAGGAGGTTAATGAACGGGTAATGGCGGGGGAGTCATTTCGTGATGCCTACAGGAAAGTAGCCGATCTGATTGAATCCGGGGATTTTAAGCCGCACATAGAGATCAATCACATTCATGAAGGGAGCATAGGTAACTTGTGTAATAAAGAAATCCAGGAAAGAATGGAAAGACTCATAACCGGATTCAATTTTCCCGCTGCTTCAGCAGCTATTGAAAGGCTTTTATCTTCTCAATGAATTCATCAAAAAGAAACGCTGTATCGGTAGGTCCACCTGCTGCTTCCGGGTGAAACTGGGTGGAGAAAAAGGGCTTTCTCTTATGGATCATTCCTTCGTTGGTCTGATCATTGACGTTGATGAAGAGCGGTTCCCATTCCTCCGGCAGGGTTTCATTGTTTACGGCAAATCCATGATTCTGTGATGTGATGTATGCCCTGTTGGTCCCCATTTTTAATACCGGCTGGTTATGACTGCGGTGTCCATATTTCAGCTTATAGGTGTCAGCACCGGATGCAAGAGCCATCAGTTGGTTCCCAAGACATATCCCGAATATGGGAATATCCTTTTCAAAAGCCCCGGCGAGATGATCAATGGTAACCTGGCACTGTTTCGGATCTCCGGGCCCGTTGGAAATAAAGAGGCCATCATGGTGCTCATTCAAAAAATCATAATCCCATGGGACCCTTATTACAGTGGTGTCTCTTGCCAGAAGGGAACGGATGATGTTGTATTTTACACCACAATCGACCAGCAATATCTTGTATCTGCCGTTTCCATAGATCTCTTTTTTTGCCACACTCACCCGGGCCACCAGGTTCTCTTTGTTGGGGTCATAGAGATCAACATCCTCGCCACCGTAGATGATTTTACCAAGCATGGTCCCTTTCTCCCGCAATTTCTTGGTTAAGGCACGGGTATCCACTCCGAACATCCCGGGCACGAAATGTTTCTTCAACCAGTTTCCAAGGCTGTCTTCTGCATTCCAGTGACTGTATTCGAATGAGTAGTCGGAAACAATCAGGCCGGAAATGTGAATTGAGCTTGATTCATAGAATTTTAACAGGTTATTCTCTAACTCTTCCCTTGGAGCACCGTAATTGCCTACAAGCGGATAAGTCAAAACCAGGATTTGTCCCTTGTAGGATGGGTCAGTAAGACTCTCAGGATAACCGGTCATGGCGGTATTAAACACAACTTCACCGGAGACAGATCGTTCAGCACCGAATGATTTTCCCATCAGTTCGGTGCCATCTTCGAGGATAAGCTTAATGGCAGGTACGGTGGTCATCTATGCTGATTGTTGTGCCCCAAAATTACTCAATTTGGGAGGTTGCACAAAGTTGCACAAAAAGCGAGGATTTCTACCCATAACCAGGAAAGATTTAAAGGTTTGATGTATTAATTTTTGGACATTACACATTCAGTCTTGACATGAAAGCTAAATCCGATCCTTATGCGGTAGCCAGTTTTTTAATATCCTCCTCCTTACCAATAACAACTAGCGAATGATCTTCCGTTAATACTATTTTTTCAAAACCCACCGGATCCATTTTAGCAATGTGTTTCTCATCCTCTGACAAAATTTTATGTTTTATTCCAATAATATTTACACCAAACCTGTTTCTGATTTTCAGGTCTGCAATTGTTTTCCCGAGAAATTTCTCCGGAATATCAATTTCACTGATAAAAACATCCAAAGCAAGTTCATCAAGAAATTTAACATCCTTATTCAACAATTGCAGGGCAAATCTTTTCCCTTCCTGTTTCTCCGGGTAAAGGATTTGAGAAATATTCAT
>CAZXGG010000061.1:2518-22095 GCA_964640125.1 uncultured Rikenellaceae bacterium | reverse complement strand
CTAGCAACTTGAGTTAATTAACTTCCATGGTACTGTTTTTCAGCAGCAATTAGTTATCCGGCTTATCATTTAGGGTGTTGATGATATTACTACTCTATTATCTGGTACCAATTGATCCGTACTGAAAATAGATTATCTTTGCGTCTTTATCACGGGTATGAAACCCCGAGTTCAAGGATTATCATAACCTGGAGGGATAAAGAGAGAATGAAGACAACGCTCTATTGGATACTGGCTGTAATTATTACCCTGGCCACAGCTTATTATCAAAGAAAGACCGGGCCTACCCGACCCAAAAAGGTCGATATCACACTGAATAATACCCATTATACATTGAAGCTACTGCGGACACACGGGGGCGAAGAAGATTGTGAAATCTCCCTTGAGATTCCGGATACATTAATCAACGGAAAACTGTTATACAAACTGTACCCTTCAAATGATGAATGGACAGAAGTTGACCTGGTAAGGGACAGCACATTGCTAAAAGCAAACCTTCCGCTTCAACCACCCGCCGGTAAACTTGCCTACCATATTCGTTTAGTATCAAAGTATGAGCGGTTTAATGTAACTGGCGATGAGCCGGTAGTTATTCGCTTCAAAGGGGGCGTACCAAGGATAATAATGGGGCCCCATATCATCCTCATGTTTATTGCGATGCTGCTTTCCAACCTGGCGGGTTTACTCGCGTTAGTAGGCCACAAACGGTATATTTTTTATGGGAAACTAACACTGATCGCATTGTTTATTGGCGGCATGATCCTTGGCCCATTAGTACAATTTCATGCTTTTGGAAAAGCATGGACAGGAATTCCCCTGGGATGGGATCTGACCGATAATAAAACACTGATCAGTTTCGTTTTCTGGCTGGTTGCAGTGGCCATGAACTGGAAAAAAAGCCGGCCAGGGTATACCATCCTGGCAGCAGTTCTATTGCTGCTGATCTATACCATCCCCCATAGTATGTATGGATCTGAGTTGGATTACTCGACCGGCGAGGTTACTCAGGGATTCATAAACCTGATCAGATAGAAAAAGCCAATGCTTATTCCATCTCCTCAATAGCGGTAGTATCTACGGCAACGGTATCCACAACTCCTTCCTCAACGGCTTCATCAATTGCCTCTTCAACAGTATCTTCCACTGCCTCTTCAACTTTTTTGCCGGTACTTTGACAGGCAGATATTCCAATGAAACAGGCAGCTGCAAAAACAAGCAATAAAAATTTAACTCTTTTCATAGTCTGAAATTTAGTTGGGTCATCGAATACGCAAATATAATTCATTTGTTATCAAATCTCCAAGAAATCAACTAGTTATTTAGCAATTCCCGACATTATTTTTTTATGAATCAGCTATGAATGTAAGATTTGTGATGAAACTGACCCAACAAATCCTCTTGCAAATGAAAATTTTTTACCAGAGATAATGGCTAATTTTTTCTATTTTTATCCGAATTATGAACTGAATTCTTTATGTTGCATGCCATCACCAGCAACCGAAAAGTTCCTGATGCAGCATTTTTATTCTTAAGCCGTCCTTAGAATGAGTTCAGATATTAATAAAAACGTCTTTTATCAAAACATACACCAGGAAATCATTGACCGGTGTATGGAAGGGGACCAGAAAGCACAGTTCCAGTTGTACAAATTGTATTATAAGGCAATGTTTAATACCAGCTTAAGAATTGTAAACGACACCATGGAGGCAGAAGATATCATGCAGGAAGCATTTTTGTCTGCATTCGAAAAGATTGATACGTATGAGCGGCTGGTTAGTTTTGGTGCCTGGCTGAAGAGGATAGTTATTAATAAATCACTTGATCACATAAAGAAAAGGAACCTGGATGTGCATTCGATCGACGAAATATCCGTTGATATCCCGGAAGAGAGTGATGAAACCGGAGATCTGGATGAGATGAAGTTCAAAATTGAAGATATCAGAGGGGCAATAACCCGGTTACCGGAGAAATACCGGATCGTTCTCTCCCTGTACCTGATAGAAGGGTATGATCATGATGAAATATCTGAAATACTGGGAATAAGCAGTTCTACATCGAGATCACAGCTCGTTCGTGCTAAACAGAGACTGATTAACATTTTAGCGGAGGATTATTAACATGGATCAATTGGAAAAAAGGATAAGAGAGAACCGCGAACTATTTGATGTCGTAGAGCCAGCAGAGGGCCATTTTGAGCGGTTCTCAAATAAACTGCAGACATTGCATCAGAAGAATAAACGGGTGCCCTGGCTGACCTACCTTAAAGTGGCCTCCATAGCTGTTCTTGTTGTGCTCTCAACATTGTGGACCTATGACTATTTTATGAACCGATTGGTTTCAGCACAAGCGATCTCATTGGGCAATCTGTCTTCCGAATACCGTGAGGTTGAAATGTACTATACAAGTATGTTCAATGAAGGATACAATGAAATTGACCATTGTACCTTCCCGGAAGACAGCCTTCAAAAAAAGATCCTGATTAAGGAACTCTCCGATATGGATTCCATCTTTATTAACCTTCAGAAAGAAATTCAACTCAATCCAACGGATGAGCGGGTCATAAATGCAATGATTGAGCATTACGAGCGAAAACTCGAAGTCATGAATCAGATCCTCGATCAACTGAAACAACTGAATAATCAAGAACTTAATAATAAAAACAATGAAACCACAAACATTTAGAAAAGGATTTTTCCTGTTGCTTATCTTTCCGCTTTTCCTCTATAATGCGGCAGCGCAGAAAAGTGAACTGACAAAAGAGTATCACGAAGAGTATGGTGTTACAGATAACACAAAGCTCATCCTGGAGAATAAATTTGGAAACGTTGATATTAAAGATTGGGATCAGAAGAAGATCACCATTGATGTGCTGGTCACTGTTGAACACTCAAGCAAAACATCTGCCGAAAAGTTGCTGGAGTATATCAATGTGGAATTTGACCAGGCTGGTGATGAAATTACTGCAAAAACCATTTTTGACGATAGGTTAAACCGCGAGAGCTGGTCGAGAGGGAAAGATGGAAAAAGATTCAGTATCGATTACACGGTAAACATGCCCAGGGATCTGAAACTTGATCTCTCCAATAAATATGGAGATACATTCATCAACGAACTCACCGGGGAAGCTTTGATTAATGTAAAATACGGGAACCTGAAAGCCAATAAGATCATCCGTGGAAATGTTGAACCGCTGAGCAAGGTTGTACTAAAATACGGAAAAGGTTCTATTGAGGAAGTTGACTGGCTGACACTGGAGGTAAAATATTGTCATAAATTTGAACTCAATCAGGCAACTGCCCTGGTGGTGATGAGCGGTTATTCAAAAGTTCATGTGGATAAAGCCAGTTCAATTGTGGTCGATTCAAAATACGACAACTTCATCCTTGGTGAGGTAAATAACTTTGTTGCCGAAAGCGGATATACCGGTTATACTATGGATAAGGTGAACAAAAAACTGGTCCTTACCAGTAAATATGGGAATTGCGATGTAAACACGATTCCGATAACTTTTGAGAAAATTGAAATAGACAGCAAGTATGGCACGATAAAACTGGGGATCGATCCCGAAGCCTCCTATCAACTTAACGGAGAAGCGGGTTATGGAAAGATAACCTTTCCATCAACCGGCAGAGTATCTAAAATTTCCAGTTCAAATTCACTGACTGTGGATGGTGTGGTCGGGACCGATTCAAGCCCGAAGGCAACCGTAAAGATATTAACCAAATACGGTTCCGTTTATCTTATTAAATAGGGAATGTTCCTACTTTTTATTTCGATAGACAGGGGCTGTATTCGGAATACAGCCCCTGTCTCATTTTATCGGCTGACAAAATCTTCAAATGTGACCTGGAGATAAGCTTTACCAATATCCGGCTCATATCCTGGCACTATCCCTTCCTTGATGATGTATTTGTGGCTAATGTTGTCATATACCAGTTTCATTGTATCCGTCATAAAGCCAAAACCATCATTAAAAGCATAAAATGCAAAGGATTGTGACCTGCTGTCAAGGATATCCTTGCTAAACGGGTATTCACTATCGATATCCAGCTGGCGAAGGATTGTTACGGGCAAATCGGTTTGAGAAGCATATTTAGTGATGACCGTATCCTTAACATGGAGCGCACCCCCCAACCAGAGCATGGGTATTTGAAACCGGTCAGGATCATGAACTTTTGTGAGGTTTGGATAACGTGCTCCGTGGTCTGCTATAATAATAATGAGTGTGTTTTCCCACCATGCTTTCTCTTTTGCATCCCGGATAAACTGACCCAATGATTTGTCCGTGTAGTACGCCGAATTGAGGAATTTACTTGACAGATCTTCACCGGGGATTACCGTCTCCATTGGGACTTCAAACGGCTCATGACTGCTAAGGGTAAGGATTATATGGAAAAAGGGTGAGGTGGCAGTATCAAGATCCTGAAGGTACCTCTCCAATAAAATGTGATCATGCACTCCCCATTTCGAGTTGTACGTTGAAGGATCAAAATCATCCATGCTGACGATTCGGTCAAATCCTGAATAAACGAGATAGGATCGGAAGTTGGCAAAATCGATCGAGCCGCCATAATAATAAGCCGTTGAATATCCATGCGTAGCCAGCTCCATCGTCAGGTTTGGCAGGGTTTCATTCTTTTTGGCAATCTTCATTATGGAAAAGGTTGGCTGTGCCGGATAACCGCTCAACAGCCCGGTTATCCCTTTGTGTGTTCTGTTACCCGTCGCATAAATGTTTGAAAAGAGAATACCTTCCCGTACCAGTCGATTGAATTCCGGAGTAATACCCTCCATCCCACCCAACGGTTCGATGATTTTTGATGTAAAGCTCTCAACAACCACCAGAATGATATTGGGCCGGTTCCGATCGATCACTTTAAGCGGCATGCCGCATGATTCATACAGGTCGGTCACCAGTTTTTTGGCCTTTTCCTTCTCCATGAAAACGTACTTATTTTTTAACGGCTGGGCGTTGACAACGGATGCCATAAAATTCCAAACAACGTTTACTCCTGCGTGATTAACAAAAGGATCCTGGTGGAAATAGGCAGATCCGGGATTGATCGGGGCAATTCCAAATCCCCCGCGAATGGGAATGATTAATGATGCAGTTAAAAATATCAAAATCCCACTGTTTAACCATCGTCTCCGTTGCAATGCGTCTACCTTTGGCAAAATAAACCTCCTGAAAAGAACATCACTTGCCAGTGCCAGAACAACGGCCAACGCTAACTGACGAAACGAAGTCCAGAATTCTGTTGAAGCCATCATTTCCTTTGGGGTTCCAATGTACATTAACGGTGTCTTATCCAAACGGAATCCCCAGTGTGTATATAATTCCATATCAATTGCTACCATGAGAGAAAAAACAATAAGCAACAGCAGGGTATAATAACGGATGAAATGGGAATACCACGCTCCATGGACGAAATAGTGAATAACACTGCCCAGCATGGGTAGGATCAGAACATAAGAGACCATAGAAAGGTCAAGCTTGAACCCGTGCAACAAAATGGAAAACCAGATTTTGTATGAATAATTAGCAGAAAGATCGAGATGATAAAGCAGAAAAATAAGCTTGCATACGATGAAAAACAGTAGCCAGAAAAGTGCATACAAGATCAGGAACAGTAGCCTTTTTTTCATTCCTTTTATGTTCAAAACATATTTCCGAATAAACGATCCGGTAAATTTAACCATTACCGGCAATTACTGAAGCTTTTTTCGATACAAGAATTTTGGAAATTGTCTTCACAGTTTCTAAAGAATTTAGTTAGTTTTAAATTTGAAAAACAGGTTGCCATTGCTATGAGCCGTATATTGAATTCCCTGATGGAATCGATTAAGGGTATAAACTTCCGGAAAAATATCTATACAGCATTAATACTGCGACTCCTTATCATCTTGCTTCTGTTTTCTATATGCCGGATCGGGTTCTACCTGTTCAATATCCCCTTCTTTCCTAACGTAACCTTCATGAAGTTTCTCAGAATGATGTATGGCGGATTGAAATTTGACATCTCGGCCATCCTCTATACAAACCTTTTATTTGTTCTTTTGCACCTGTTACCCTTTCCATTCAGATACAATAAACACTACCAGCAGGTTTTAAAATACCTCTTTTTTGTTTTTAATGGTATTGCCCTGGCAGCGAATACAGCCGACTTCATTTACTTTAAATTCACCCTGAAACGAACAACGTCAGAGGTATTTCAGGAGTTTGCAAACGAATCCAATATACCGAAATTATTTTTCAAGTTCATCGTTGACTACTGGTATGTCTCGCTCTTCTGGTTGGTTCTGATCATCAGCATGGTCTGGCTGTATACCAGGATAAAGGTTGAAAGGCCCACGCCTTTCTATCCAGTCATTCATTTTACTGGTGGATTGGTCCTGGGTGTTCTGTTTTCGCTGTTAACGATTGCCGGTCTGCGCGGGGGAGTGCGGCATAGCACCAGACCTATAACCTTGAGCAATGCCGGAAAGTATGTTGAATTTCCATCTGAGATCGCCATTGTGCTGAATACACCATTCTCCATATACCGGACTTTGGAGAGTGAAGCCCTGGAACCGATCGATTATTTCAAATCAGAGGCAGAACTCAGCAAAACATATTCTCCCCTGCACCTGCCCGATACGACCCAAGAGTTCACCCGTAAAAATGTGGTCATCATAATTGTGGAAAGTCTGGCGACAGAATTTTTTGCAACCTTTAATAGACATCTTGAAAACGGTGAGTACCAGGGGTACACCCCTTTTCTAGATTCCCTGATGGATGATTGTAAGGTGTACTGGTATTCGTTTGCAAACGGAAGGAAGTCGATTGATGCACTTCCTTCCGTTTTGTCAAGCATTCCCGCCTTGCAGCAACATTTTGTCCTTTCACCCTATTCAGGAAATGCAATGACCAGCATTGCAATGCATTTGAAAGAAAAAGGCTATCACACCTCCTTCTTTCACGGAGCCCCAAATGGATCCATGGGATTTGAATCCTACGTAAACCTGGTTGGATTTGATCATTATTTTGGAAAAAGAGAATATGGAAACAATGCTGATTTTGACGGGATGTGGGGAATCTGGGATGAAGAGTTTCTGCAGTTCTTTGCTGAAAAACTGCAGGACCTTCCCAATCCCTTCCTGTCCGTTTTATACACTGTATCCTCCCATCACCCCTATCGGGTTCCTGAACGGTATGCGGGAAAATTCCGTGAAGGTCCGCTAAAACTCCACAAATGCATTCACTACACAGATTATTCACTGGAACGGTTCTTTGAAAGCATTCAGGACATGCCCTGGTTTGAAAACACGTTGTTTGTGATCACAGGGGATCATGCATCCAGGACCTACTATCCTGAATACGAAACCAATGTTGGCTTTTTTAAAGTACCTGTTATTTTTTACGAACCGGGCAGCGATTTTAAAGGATATGAATATCAACTGGCTCAGCAGATTGATATTTTTCCTACCATTCTGCATTACCTGCACTATGATAAGCCCTTCATTGCTTTCGGTCAGAATCTTCTCGATCTGCAAGCAGAACCGTTTGTGATTAACTGGAGGAGTGAAGTTGTTCAGCTTTTTATGGGAGATTATGTACTACAATCAAACGGAAGCATATCGTATGGTCTCTTTAATTTTAAAGAGGACAGACTACTGGAAAATAATCTATTAGATCAACTCCCTGATCTTCGGGAAAAAATGGAACTGAAGCGAAAGGCTTTCATACAGCAATACAACAACAGGATGATAGAGAACCGCCTTACAATCGAACCGGATAATTCAAGGATGATTCCGGAAAAGATTCAACCCTGAACTTTGAACACTGTACGTTGAACTGAATCTTTACGCTCAGCTTCCCGGAATTGTTTCATCATCCCGTATCCTGGGTGCAATGGCAAACCCTGTAAAGCCATAAAGAAGGGCAAATATAAATCCGGTATAACACATCACTGCCCAGGGAACATATGCAACAGTTTCTACGCCAAGTGTGCCGCTAATAAAAACACCAGCGATACTCCATGGAATGAGGGGTACGACCACCGTGCCACTATCTTCCGTTGTTCTGGACAGATTTTTGGCTGCCAAATTAAACTTTTTATAAGCCGGTGCAAACAGTTCACCCGGGATCAAAATGGATAAAAAAGAACTTCCTGTCATAATTGCTGTGGCGATTGAAGCTACTACGGACGATGCAATAATTTTACCCGCTGTGTTGGCAACCTTTAACAGTCGTTCAAGAATAACATCCAGCATTCCTGTTTCCTGCATAATCCCTCCAAACGCAAAAGCACAAAATGCAATCAGAGTAACATGCATCATATCCACCATTCCGCCACGGGTTAATAATGTATCAACAAGCGGTTCGCCACTTTGAAAAGTATACCCTGTGACCATCGAAGCAACTGAAGTCTTTAGATCCAGTCCCTGTAACAGGATGGCAAGGAGAACAGCCATAATGGAAGAAAGGAGCATGTTTGGAATTACCGGCTTTTTCATGATTGCAGAACCAAGCGTAACGACAGGAGGCAGAATCAGTATCCAGTGAAAAACAAAATTTTCATGAATGGTTCGCATAATAAGATCCGTTTTCTCCAGTGAAGCACTTCCACCATCATGGAAGAACATACCAAGGACTAAATAGACTACTATCCCGATAATCCAGGCAGGGGTAGTTGTCCAGAGCATATGTTTAATGTGGTCAAACAGGTTGCTGCGTGTTGCTATGGGTGCCAGGTTTGTAGTGTCTGAAAAGGGTGAAATCTTATCTCCAAAATAGGCACCGGCAACAATGGCTCCAGCTGCCTGGCCCAGGGGAATATTCAGCCCATGAGCAATTCCAATAAAAGCAACCCCTACGGTCCCGATTGTGCCGTATGAGGTTCCGGTTACTAACGAAATAAGAGAACATACAATACAGGTAGTTACAAGAAAATATTGAGGAGAGATTATTTTTAATCCATAATAAACCAGCATGGGTATGGTTCCGCATGCAATCCACGAACCGATCAGGGCTCCCACAACAATGACAATCAGCATTGCAGGCATTCCCTTCATCATGCTTTTAATGATCCCGTTTTCAATCTCTTTATAGGAATACCCGAGGTACACAGCAATAAATCCCGCAACAGTAGCAGCAGCAATCAACAAAATCTCTGCATTAAGGTGTAACAGTCCATATCCGAATCCAAGAAAAACAGCAATTGCTATCAGGGGTATCAGGGATTGTGTAAAGGTTGGAACCTTTTTGGTTTTTGTCATTTCGACCAATTTTAAATAAAATGTAACCGCCTTATTGTATTACGGAATTGAAATGTAACGATTGTCAAATCCACAGGTATGGCTTAAATCTCAAAGGTTCCTTTCTTTATTAACTGACCTTCGCGTATCATCATCTCTCCGTTTGCAAAAAGAAACGTTATCTCATTTTTTTCATTCAATAATACAAGATCTGCATCTTTTCCGGTTTCAATGAAACCCTTATTCGAAAGTTTGAGGATATTAGCCGGGTTTGAAGTCACAACGGGCAATGCCTCTTCCCATGGTAGTCCTTCATCCATAACCAGTTCCAATAACATGTGAAAAATTGCATCCGGGCTTCCCATGCCGAGCTTCACTAATTTTCCGTCTTTAAAAAACGGCAGTGAGCCACAGCCATCGGAAGTAACGGTAATATGACCGGGTGGGACACCCGCTTTAAGAACTTCCACTACTGCAGCAGAAGCTTTTTTACCCTCATGATTGTAATCCTTTGGAAAAGCAGTAAAATCAACAAAACCTGTTTTTCCATATTTCTTTGTCTCTTCAAGGATATGATCATTACGGTTGCAATGCGTTGGCAAAAACTGCGTAAACCACAGGTCGCTTCTTTCCACTGCCTGATAAATTGGATTAAATGGATTCTCCCTGTCACCCATATGCAGGTTTACTATTCCGGATTTTCCTGAGAACATCCCTCCTATTCGTGCATGCACTGCCAATCTTATCAATTCATCCACAGATGGTTCTGATGATCTGTGATCAGAAATCGCGACTTCACCAACACCGATCACTTCCTCAATTAATGATATATCCCTGCCAACATCCCCCAGGAGGGTTGGTGTAGGGACCTGGTATGCCCCGGTAAACATCCAGGCAGAAACTCCTTCAGCCCTAAGTGATTTTACTTTCATCAAAACACTTTCAAGATTTCTTGTCATTCCGTCCGTTCCGAGCAAGCCGATCACTGTTGTTACGCCTCCCTTCAGCATCTGGCTTAATTGAATTTCCGGTGTACGGGTTGAAGGGCCACCCTCACCTCCTGCACCGGCAATGTGAACATGCCCGTCAATAAGACCGGGAATGGTTCTTAAGCCATTACCATCAACTCTCTCAATATCAGGCAGTCCCAGTCCATTACTCGTAAGATCCTTGCCGAGGGCCAAAATTTTCCCTCCTCCAATCAGGATATCAATGCTTCCCAAAGGTGCCGGAGCATAAACACTGGTTGATTTAATGAGTATCATAGTTCATCACATTTATGTCATCTGTTTTGCCAAATAAAACTTTGATTTTGCAACAAACCATGGATTTAGCAAATCCGGTTTGTTGTATTTTAAGAAAGTGTTATCGATTTTCCGGACTGTCCCTCCTGATTCAGTAATGATAATGTGACCAGCAGCTATATCCCATTCCATCGTAGGGCTCAACCTGGGATAAACATCAGCTCTTCCCTCAGCGATAAGGCATAATTTCAGTGAGCTACCAGCAGATAACAATTCTATCTTTTCATTTCTTTGTTCAAGCTGCCCGATGAATTCTTTTGTTTCTGGCGAAAGATGAGAGCGACTGGCAACAACTCTGGTTCTCTTTCCCTCTCTCTCATCTGGTAAACTAATAGAACGTTCAATTAATTTACCCGGGACTTGTCCTGGTTCGCTTTGATCTACCCGGTCAATCCTGTGGCCTCCCCCTCCCTTTACGGCATAATAAAGGCGTTTAATTACCGGCAGGTATACAACGCCAAGAACAGGTTCGTTATCCTCGATAAGGGCAATATTCACCGTAAATTCTCCATTTCTTTTGATGAACTCTTTGGTTCCGTCAAGCGGATCGATCATCCAGAAACTACCCCATTTCTTTCGTTCGTCATAGGGTATATCCCCTCCCTCCTCACTCAATATTGGATAACCTGTTTCTTGCAGCACTGAACTGATCACGGCGTGCGACCGAAGGTCAGCAACGGTAAGGGGAGATTGATCCTTTTTCAGATTGGTCTCCAGATCCCCGGAATCATAAACTTCCATGATAGCAATCCCGGCTTCTATGGAAGCATGGATGGCGGTGCTTAACAGTTCCGTTAATGTTTCCTGTTTCATTTTTTACTAAGTCTCTCCGTCCCTGAGTCACTTCGTCTCTATTCCTTTTCCCTAATTCGTCAGACCAACTTGCTACCCCACAATCCAATGCTTAGTGGTCAGACGAAAATCATTTTTTATAATATTTCATTTCACTTCAACATTCATAATTACTTATTCAATATTCGATATTTTCTTTTTTTACCCAGTACCCAGCACCTAGGAACCAGGACCCCTTCTCACTACTCACTACTCATCTCTTTCTGATCATCCCGAAAAACCACAAATCTTTGATTTGATAGTTTTTCGAGGATCCTCGAAAATCAATCGAATTGCTAATAGCAAATTCGTGATTTTCGGGACTGCTCACAGTTCACTGTTCACTACTCTCTGCCCCATGCTTCGTCAACCGAAGCTTTAGCGAAGGTTGCCCCTATGCCTATACCAAGCACCATACATTTCATCTTTAGAAATATATCAGTGAAAGGATCGTTACCGTTACTACCATATAGATCATGGTCAATGGGAATCCCAGCCGGAAATAATCCCTGAAGGTGTAGCCACCCGCTCCATATACCATCAGGTTGGTCTGGTAGCCAATAGGGGTCATGAAGTTTGCTGCAGCAGCATACGCAACAATCAAAATAAACGGCATTGGATTCAGGTCGAGATTCACGGATGTAGCCAGGGAAATCGGGAAGATAATAGCCACGGCTGCTTTGTTTGTGATATAGGCTGCCATAAACGCTGTAATAAGGTATATCCCAAACAGGATCCCCACTTTGCCAAGTGGCATGAATACTGTAATCAGAAGATTAGATACAGCCAATGCTGCGCCCGATTTGATCATGGCTATTCCCAGTGCAAGTGACATCACGATAATCAGGCCCAGGTCGTAATCAATGCCTTTGGGAAGATCCTTTGGCGTTGTGATCTTCAACACCAGCGAGGTTAACAACAGGATCAATAACCCCATAAACAGGGAGATGATTTTAAAGGCTGCCAGGGCAATAGCTAAAATCAACCCGCCAAGCAAAATGACAACTTTATAATTCTCAAATTTCTGAAACGCTTTCACCTTGGAAATGAAGTAAAAATCCAATGTGCCCTGGCTCCGGCTAAGAAAATCGTCTCCGCTGTAAAGAAGCAGTACATCTCCTGTTTTTAGCACCACCTCCCTGAGCTTGGTGGTAATCATCTCTTCGTTTCGGTGAATCCCAATTACCGCAGCATCGTATTTTGCCCTGAAATTGATATCCTTCAGGCTTTTATTAACCAGGGAAGAGTTGGGTGATATGATTATTTCAACAACTTCTGTTTTCTTTTTTCGCCGCATCATTCCTACCGATGGTATGGTAAGTCCGGAACTGGATTCAGTCAGTTCTGCAACCCTGGATGTGTCGCCTGCAAACACAAGGATATCATCCTGCTCAATGATCAGGCTATTTGATACCACAAATATTTTTCGGTTATTCCTATGAATCTCAAGCAAATACAGTCCCTGGAGGTTGCGCAAACCCGATTCTTCAATGGTCATGCCAATCAGTTTGGAGTTCTTTCTAACCTGGGTTTCCACAAAATAACTTCTCTCATTCACATTGAATTCTTCGAGCAGGTCATCTTTTGAAGGAAGCAGTTTATCACTGAAAAGAACGATATAGAGAAATCCGATAATAATCATGGGGACTCCTACCCAGACAAAATCGAATATCCAGAGGGAAGGCAAATCCGGGATGATCTGCTGGTCAACCACCAGACCATTCACGATCAGGTTAGTGGATGTCCCGATTAGTGTTGCGCATCCTCCCAGGATGGCAGCATAAGAAAGCGGCATCAAAAATTTTGAGGGTGAAATCTGGTTCCGTTTGCACCAGCTGTTTACATAGGGCATCATCACGGCAACCAGCGGGGTATTGTTCAGGAACGCGGAAAAAGAGGCAACGATCAACATCATCCTCCCCAGGAACCCCCTTTTGCTTTTGGCTCCCCTGAAAACCCGGTCAAAAAGTATCTCAATGACTTCCGTACGCCGGATAACATCCCCCAGCAGGAGCAACATGATGATAACAGCAACCTGTTCATTGGCAAATCCAGTCAATATTTCTGCAGGTGTCAAAACACCGAATATGCCGAGGATCACCACGGCTATTAAAAAGGTAAAGGAAGCTCCAAGCAGTTCAAAATAGAGAGATACCAGAATAAAAACCAGACAGACGATAACCAGGATGAAATCGAAGCTAACCATATAAACGGTTCATATCAGAGAGGAAAAAAAGAAAAGAATTCAATGTCTTTCAGCGGCTCTCTTTTTCGTATGTATCAAAATTAACAAATATATTAATACTGAAGTCTTGAGGTAAAGGGTAAAAATGTCATGAAATCGGCATGGTGGACAATGTAAGCTTCAGTTGATCTTTTTATCATATCCCCTTCTCCGGCATGGGCAGCAATGATATGACAAACGGCAGGTGGCACTCCACACTGTTCAGCCAGTGAAACCCCGGAGAAAGGATGCCTGAGGTATTTGCCATAGGTTCCCCGCACTGCTTTACTCTGCTCATCCAGCTCATATTCCAGCAGTTTTCCGACATCAGCCAGTATGGCGCCGGAGATCAGAACATCCATGTCAACCGGTAACTGATCTTTGAAGAACTCATTCATCGTTTCGCCACTCTTTTTAGCCAGATGCACAACACACCGTTTATGTGTCATAAAACTGACCTTCAGGTCCGGACCGCAGAGCAATGTAAAGGGGATCCTGTAGAGGTCATTTGCGGAAAGCACACTTTTCTCAAGTGCCAGTTCCCATGTTTTTGCGGTTTTGTTGCGAAGGCCTTCATCCTGGATCCATTCCAGCTCGGGCCATAAGGTTAGGATTTCCTGGTTCATCGTACGCGGTATTTATTGTAAGTTTCTTTGCTTCGTTGTTGTTGGAACGCTTATTCATCCCGTCTGATACCACTCAAAGCTTTGCGATAATGGCATCCGTCATCTGCTGTGTTGATGCGGCTCCCCCGCGGATCACGTCCTTTCTTCCCGGTAATTTCATCATATCGTAAGTACGGACTTTTCCTTCAATCACTACCGATGATACCGCTTTGCGGATCTTTTCCGCCGTTTCATTCTCATCGAGAAAATCGAGCATCATGCATGCCGATTCGATCATTGCAATCGGATTCACGATGGAAGTTTCAAAATCGGCATATTTTGGTGCCGAACCATGGGTTGGTTCAAAAACGGCTATCCCATCCTGTGAGAATTGAGCACTGCAGGCAAATCCCAGACCACCGATCAATCCGGCAAAACCGTCCGAAACAATATCTCCAAACATATTCCCGGCTACAATTACCCCGTAGATTTCCGGATTCTTTGTCAACCACATCATCTGGGCATCAATATTGGTATTCCATAGTTCAATATCCGGGTATTCGTTTTTCCGGATCTCTTTTGCCATGCGGAACATCATACCGGAAGTCTCACGGATAACATTGGGTTTCTCACAAACCGTTACCGATTTGTAACCCTTTTTTCGGGCATGATCAAAAGCAGCCCTTAAAATCCTCTCCGTCGCCTTTTTTGTAAAGATTCTGGTTGAAACGGACAGTTCATCTGCCGGAACATCTCCAAAGTTTTTCCTGAACCTGGGATGTGTCATCAGGGCTTGATGCACCTGTTCCGGTGGATCTGTCCATTCCACTCCGCAATACAATCCTTCGGTATTCTGGCGAAATATCGCTACATCCACCACGGGTTCCTCAATGGTTCCATCGGGTGCTCTCCGGACAAAATTCAGGGGATTACCGGGATAGGTCCTGCATGGCCTGAGGCAGATATCCAGGTTGAAATGCTGCCTCAATCCAACAATCGGGCTGGAATAAATGAATCCCTGACCCTGAAGTTCAGGGTTTAGTTCAGCTGCTGCTTCGTCTTTCGGTTTAGAGGTAATAGCACCGAACAGGGCAATTTTATATTTTGCCAGCAGGTCAATGGTTCGTTGTGGTAACGGATTCCCCTCCGATCTCCAAAAATCCCAACCGATATCACCATAAACATAGCTGGCATGAAATTTCGCTGCTTCCAATACACGGATTGCCTCGGATAATACAATATTCCCTATGCCATCTCCCGGCAGTGCTACAATAGTATGGTTAGCCATTATTTCTCAACGTTCGGATGAAAATAAAATAATCAGGTAAATATTGTCATTTTTTATATGCTTTACAAAAGAAAAATAGTTTGGATCACTCTCTCTCTTTTTTCCTATTTTTGTGAGATAAGAAACATCGCTTCAACATGCATGTCTTAGAAAAACTAAAACCGGGAAGAGTATGGTCCCATTTTGAAGAGATCTGTACCATTCCCCGTCCATCGAAGAAGGAAGGGAAAATATCAGAGTTTATACTGCAGTTTGGCAGGAGCCATAATCTGGAAACCCTTCGCGACGAGGTTGGAAACATCCTGATCAGGAAACCCGCTTCAAAGGGAAAAGAAAACCTGAAATCCATTGTACTTCAAAGTCATATGGACATGGTCTGTGAAAAAAATTCGGATGTCACTCATGATTTTGATCATGATCCGATCATCCCGGTCATCGATGGCGAATGGGTTCGGGCAAAGGGAACCACGCTGGGCGCTGATGATGGTATTGGGATCGCCACGCAGCTTACGATACTTGAGAGCAGTGAAATCGCCCACGGTCCCATCGAATGCCTCTTTACTGTCGATGAAGAGAGTGGAATGACCGGGGCGCATGGGATCGATCCGAACCTTCTTCAAAGCGGTATACTGATCAACCTGGATTCGGAAGATGAAGGGGAGTTGTTTATCGGATGTGCCGGAGGAATGGATATGCTGGCAACATTCCGTTACAAGGAAGTAACAGTCCCTTCCCGTTCCATTGCTTTTAAAGTCAGCGTAACGGGCCTTAAGGGAGGGCATTCGGGAGATGAAATTGACAAGGGACTGGGTAATTCAAACAAGATCCTTACCCGGATCCTGTGGCATGCCCGGCAACTTTACAAGAGCAGGCTCCATACCTTTGATGGCGGAAACCTGCGTAATGCAATACCCAGAGAAGCATTTGCTGTTATTACCATGAAAGAGCGGTTTGCATCAGAATTT
Source organism: uncultured Rikenellaceae bacterium (assembly GCA_964640125.1). Classification (GTDB taxonomy): domain Bacteria; phylum Bacteroidota; class Bacteroidia; order Bacteroidales; family VadinHA17. The sequence continues at coordinate 5,641 of CAZXGG010000061.1, read as the reverse complement.
GAACAATCGGTCCGAAACCTGATCGACGATATCAAATCGGAATACGCACGGGTTGACCCGGCTCTATCCATAACCATCGAGGATGCACCATTGCCGGATCATGTTATTAAACCCGCTGTACAACGAAAATTACTGCAAGCGTTATATGCCTGTCCGCATGGAGTGATCGCTTACAGCCAGGATATTCCGGGACTTGTTGAAACATCCACCAACCTGGCATCGGTTAAATTCATTGAGGATAACCAGATCCTTGTGACTACCAGCCAGCGCAGTTCGGTTGAATCAGCAAAAAAGGATGCATCTGAGCAGCTGGCCAATCTGTTCCGTCTTGCAGGAGCAAAAGCCGTTCAATCGGGGGGATATCCGGGCTGGAAACCGGATACCAATTCCGAGATACTGCAGATCACCGAAAAATCGTATAAAAAACTGTTTGGTGAGAAACCGTTGGTAAGAGCCATTCACGCAGGACTGGAATGTGGCTTGTTTCTTCAGAAATATCCCGCACTGGACATGATCTCTTTCGGGCCAACCATTAAAGGAGCTCACTCCCCCGATGAAAAGATCCATATTCCTACAACTCAAAAATTCTGGGATCTCCTGATCGACGTGATTACCAACATCCCCACAAAGTGATCCGGGGGTGATCACAGCCTGAAAATATCAAACGTTTGACAATCAGTGATTCCGGCTTAAACAAGTTCCTCGAAATCGTCTTTGGCGGCACCACAGACCGGGCACGACCAGTCATTTGGTATCTCTTCAAAAGGGGTGCCGGGAGCGATACCTCCATCCGGATCACCCAGCTCAGGATCGTAAATGAATCCACATACCGTGCATTTGTACTTCTTCATGAAAAAAAATTTTTGAAAAATACAAAATATATCCGTACTGAAACAACCTCCTTCTCCTGAAAATCACAAATCCTGTAAATTATGAGAATCAGAAGTAAGAAATGATTATTTTAGCAAAAATTTAGCCTTTTGTTACCTTTGCAATAAAACAGATATGTTGCGATTGAGCGTTATAGTGATCCTTATAATGGCTTTTCTTTCTTCATGCTCAAAAGAAGAAGGTGAAGGAGGAACATCAGTCATTACAGGAAAAGTATACGTACAGTTATATGATGATACGGGCACCTTTATCATTAATGAGTACTATGCCCCTGAAGAAGATGTCTATATAATTTATGGAAACGATGAGATCTATAGTGACCGGTTCAGAACCAACTTTGATGGCGCATATTGGTTCAAATATCTGAGGGAGGGAAATTATACCGTTTTTGCCTATTCTGAGGATCTCACCGGTACAGTTCCATCGGGTGTTGTGGCAGTGAAAAAAAATGTTAAAATTACGAATAGCAATCAAACTGTGGAGGTTGATGATATCGTTATACAGAAAAAGGATTAACCTCCGTTGTACCCGATACAAGATATTCTTTCCTGGATTACCATCGCCCATATAACTATTTTAACCATTTGATTGTAATTTAATCTATTAAGATTTTTGGACCAAATTGAAAACATACTGCAGGCATTTGATCCCATTTCACTGGGCGAGATGGACAGGGTTAAACTGATGAACAGGATCGATACAAAATTTGTCTTCAAAGTGGAACAGGTGTCAGAAATACTGCAGGAAGCCACCGATTTGTACAGGATTCTCGAAATTGATGGTAAAAGGCTATTCCTGTATGAAACCTTATACCTGGATACGCTCGATAATCAGATGTACCTTGACCACCATAATGGAAAATTGAACCGGTACAAGGTCAGGTTTCGCAATTACGTCGATTCCAATAAGATCTTTCTGGAAATTAAATATAAAACAAATAAAGGCAGGACAATCAAGAAGCGGATCAAACGGAAAGAGATCGATACCCTCGATTCGAAGAAGGCAAAAAAATATGTTGAGGAAAATTCACCCTATCTTTACGAAACACTGCAACCAAAAATGTGGAGCAAGTTCCGGAGGCTAACCCTCGTCCATAAATCAGTAAACGAGCGAATAACCGTCGATCTGAACCTGAGTTACTATAACCATTCCGAAGAAAAGGACATGTCAATCATCTCTATTGCAGAAGTAAAACAGGACATATCCGGCGAGACTTCGGATTTCATCCGAATCCTGCAATCCCGCCGGATTTATCCAGCCAGTTTCAGCAAATACTGCTTTGGCAGGAATCTCCTTAACAGGGATTTAAAACATAATCGATTTAAAACCAGATTGCTAACATTAAATAAACTTCACCATGATAACAGACTTATTCATCTTGTTGGCTGATACCACCCGGTTGTTCGGGATCAAACTGATCAATACACAGGACTTTTTTGAGTTATTGATCCGGTTCATTTTCAATATTCTTGTAGTGCTTGTCATTATTCGCTACATGTACTATCCCATAGCCAAACGGAAAGACTACTTCTTTACCTACCTGATGGTAAGTGCCATTGTATTCCTGCTCTCCTTCGCATTACTGAATGTTGAATACATTTCGATTGGTGTTGGATTGGGTTTGTTCGCCCTGTTCGGGATCCTGCGATTCCGTACCAGTCAGATCCCGATGAAGGAGATGTCCTATCTCTTCATGGTTATTGCCATATCCGTGATCAATGCTATGGTGACCAAGAAAACCAGCTATGCCGAACTTTTCCTGATCAATTTTGTATTGCTCATTGTTACCTGGGCAGGTGAACGTTTCTGGCTGAACCGGGCTGAGAGTCAGAAAACCATTGTATACGAAAAAATCGATCTGATTAAACCGGAAAACAGGGAGCTTTTAATCAAGGATCTGGAAGAGCGGACCGGTCTGAAAATATTACGAATTGAAGTGGGTAGGATTGATTTTTTGCGGGATACTGCACGAATTCGGATTTACTACCAGACAAACAACAACCAGGGGCATTTCGAAGATTTTGACGGCGGTGACAATGATTTTTGAGGCGGTTGTCATAGGGTAATAATACGGTAGTCATTCGATAGTCATGCAATTGTTTATCCTGTGAAATCCTGCATAGCAGGAGTGACGAAGTCACTATTTCACGGGGTCATACGATGGTCATTTGATCCGCTGGCGGATCGTAATTAATAGTTATTGGGTTATGCCATGGGCATCCCTACGGGATT
>CAZXGG010000061.1:0-2418 GCA_964640125.1 uncultured Rikenellaceae bacterium | reverse complement strand
TGGCGGATCGTAATTAATAGTTATTGGGTTATGCCATGGGCATCCCTACGGGATTAAGTACATTGGTATAAGATTTAGGTACTCAGTACTCGTACTCAATCCTTGGCACTCGGCTTCGTCAACCGTATCAGTCTTCCGACGGAAAAGGTTTGTCATAGCTATCCAAAACTGCATAAGCAGCGTCCTTTTTAATTTTCCCGGTTCAACGTTTGGTCCTTGTTGGTCGTTAAAATTAGATAAGAATCAACCCCTTAGGGATGACATGTTTTTAGAAAACAGCAATTAAAAAAAACGGCCTCAACTGCTCTGATATTGATCGGGAAATCTCTTCATGGACCGGAATGCTCCAAACCCTTATATTATGATTGTCAGGCATTAGTCTGAGTCCGCAATGCGTACATCGGTTAGGCATATTTCGCCGAAAGTAGCTACTCTGCATCATTTATGGATTGCAGTTTCGGCGATTATTACCACGTTTCTGTAACCCCGGGTAACGGTCACTTCCGTTCCCTCACCCGGGGCTATTAGTATTTAATCCCTCCGGGATTTTTCATGTCCGATGGAATGTATTATTGAAACAACTTGTCCCATAGCCCAATAAGGGATCTCTATGGGAGAATACCTACCCGCGGCAGGCGGGCGCAATTCGGAATTCCCTGCCTGCCAGCCGCAGGCTGGTGAACCCTGCCAGTCCCTGCCGGCAGGGTGTGCCTACGGCATTACTTTTAACTTTTAACTATTTACTTTTAACTATTAACTTTTCACTTCCCTCACCACATCAATCACCGTCCCGTCAACCCATTTGATCGCGGCAATGATCTGATCCCCAACATCTGCCTTTTCCGGTTTACCGCAGATGGTTTCCGCTTCCTCCTTCAGTTCCTCAATGGAACGAACGGGCAGATCCGTACCTTTCACTTTGTCCATCAGGTCTTTCCTCAGGGGATTGATTGCAATGCCCCTCTCGGTGATGATCACATCAATTAGTTCTCCCGGTCCGCATAATGTTGTCACCTCGTCAACAATAACCGGGATCCTGTCCCGGAACAAAGGAACGGGTATGATCACCGTTTTGGAGAAGAGGCAGTTCTGCCAGCCACCAATGCCATGAAGAAGATACCCGTCGGAATGGGTAACCACATTGGCGTTGAAATGCACATCGATTTCGGTTGCCCCCAGAATAACGACATCCACTATACCTGCAAAATTCCCCTTTCCATGATAGTTATAGGATGTGAAAGGACTGCTCCAGACGTGGTTTGGATTTTCAACCAATGATTGAACACCATCCAGATCAAAGGTCTGTCCATCAATCAGGTATTCAACCAGTCCCTCCTTCAGCATGGAGACCAGGTATTTGTTACTACCTCCACGGGCAAACCGGGCTTTTATCCCCTTTTTCTTCATGATCTCGCGGAAATATTCTCCCACAGCCAGTGAGGTACCTCCGGCTCCGGATTGAAAAGAGAAGCCCTCCTGGATGATCCCCGTAACATCACAAAACCGGGCCGTCAACTCAGCAAGCACCAGCCTGTCGGGACTTTTTGTTATCCGGGTTGTACCCGAAATGATCTTTTCCGGATCACCCAGTTTATCGATCAAAACGGTAAAATCAACGTAATTTCCCTGTATCTGCCAGGGAATACAGGGAAACGGCACCAGGTTATCGGTAACGACAATCACTTTTTCAGCATATTGTGAGTCAGCCAGGGCAAAACCGAGTGAGCCGGTCGCTGAGTTACCGAATAGTCCGTTTGCATTGCCAAACGGATCAGCACAGGCAGCACCGATGACCGCAATATCGATGGTAACCTCACCATCCTGTATAGCCTGATACCTTCCTCCGTGCGACCGCAAGACGCCAACCCCTTTCATCTTTCCCTCCGAGGCAAACTTTCCCAACGGTCCGTTCATGCTGCCTTCGATGTGATGGATGGTCCCATCCTTGAGGTATCGGATCAGGTGTTCATGACAGGGGAAGGATGCAGAAGGAAACCATACCAGGTCTTTCACCCCCAGCTCCTTGGCTATATCAAATATCAGGTTGGCCAGCAGGTCTCCGTCCCTGAAGTGATGGTGTGTTGAGATGGTCATGCCATCACGCAATCCCGCTTTCTGAAGCGCTTTCTTCAGTGATCCGACCTGTTTGTTTCCATCCCCTGGATACTTTGCACAGGTAGGTATCGCCGGACCATGCTTCGTGCCTCTGGGTTTATGCTTTCCAATCCCCTTGTATGGAATAACCGGCTGACCATTGATCATCTCCGGTACCCATCGCCCGGCGGCATTCTTTACCATGTTGTTTTCGGACATATAGTGTAGTTTCTGGTTTCTGGTTTCTGGTTTCTGGTTTCTGGTTTCTGGTTTCTGGTTTCTGGTTTCTGGTTTCTGGTTTCTGGTTTCTGGTTTCTGGTTTCT
>CAZXGG010000060.1:0-22363 GCA_964640125.1 uncultured Rikenellaceae bacterium | reverse complement strand
TCTTGAATAATTGATTCTTCTTTCCATAGCATATTATTATTTAATGGTTTATTTTTAGTTGCATTTATTTCTTCAGTTCCTCTTTTGAAAATCCTTATAGATTCCAGAGCATTTATTGTAAACATTCATAAATCGTGTATCACAATCATCCGATTACCTATCTTATCAGACAGAATAATCAATAAAAGCCTGTGTTATTATTATTGTACCTGCTTCTATTCCAGATGATTCAGGAATAGAAGACCAACTCATCATCTCCAACGTCTAATCCGGAATAATGATCAGGTCTCCTTCTCCCAGTCCGTCATCTCCTTCTCCATCCCCTCCTCTTATCATAAGCAATTCGTAATCGGTCAATTCAATGGCTTCAAAAAGTTCTAACGTTTTCATTTCTGTTTGTTTTTTGGGGTTATTATAAGTTTAATCCGGAATAATGATCAGGTCTCCTTCTCCCAGTCCGTCATCTCCTTCTCCATCCCCTCCTCTTATCATAAGCAATTCATACTCGGTTAATTCAATGGCTTCAAAATGTTCAAATGTTTTCATGATTTGTTGATTTAAGATTAATTATTTAAGGTTACTGTGTGACATTTATAGGATGCCTTCACCCCTTTATTCTGAAAAAGGCAAAAAGGTTACCCTGTTTTTTCAACTTTTTGACGAAAAAGTCCTAATTTAGATTCATTCTAAATATAAGGCCCTATTTTTCACCAATCCGGGACATAAGATGCCGGATCAGGAAACCATTTTGATTTCATCCGATAAAATCCTAATATTGACTGGATAAAATAAAATTTTCCGGAATGTTTCGGTCTGCTTTCCATCCGAATAACCAGGACAACTCCTTTAAGAGACAAAAAACGAGAGGGGACAAACGAGGAATGTTCCTGTTCTTCCTGCTTTGCCCGGTTCTTTTGTCGATAATCCTCTCCACGGGTATGGCCCAGACAGGCAACCAGGTAGAACCGGCTGATATCGATTCGCAGTATCAGGAGGCGTATGCTTTGTTTTTCAGGGATAATCCGGACGATAACCAACTGGCATTGAAAGGCTTTGAACAGGCAGCCTCAGGATATGAACAACTCGAAAACTGGGCCAGGCTCTCCGATTGCATGATCAAGCAGGCAATCATTCAAAATAAATTAAGAAATTTTGACAGGGTGGAAAAAATCTTAGGGATTGCTGAAGACCTCCTGGTAAAACATATAGAGGCAGAAGATACCTTATTCTCCGATTTCTACTATGCAAAAGGTTCTCATGCATATAGAATGAGCCGTTTTAAGGAAGCCATTGCATCCCTTATAAAAGCCATTCAAATCCGGGAAAGTCTTGGAATTGCTGATAATACACTCTCCTATATCTATAATAACATCGGAGGGAGTTATTATTATCTGAGTGATTATACGAAAGCACTCGAAGGATTTAAACAATCCATCGATTTGAAAGAACAGATTTTTTCGGCTGATGACCCCAAACTCGCCTCTTCCTATATTAATTACGGGAGTGCCTGCCAAAGATTTGGACGTAATGAGGAAGCAATCAATTTCATTCTTAAGGGAGCCCGGCTTTACGAAAAAAGATATGGAATGGATAATTTCAATCTCGGAGGGGCTTACAACAATCTCGGACTTATTTATGAACAGCAGGCTGATTTCCAGAAAGCACTGGACTATTATCATTCGGCGCTGCGGATCTATGAAAAACAGGGTGAAACGTATCCGAACTACATTGCCAATATCCACAACAACATCGGATTAATTCATCTGAAACTGAATGAGTATGAAGAAGCACTTGACTGGCTATTCACCAGCCAGGGAGTCAAACTCAGGATGAAGTCGACCGAATTGTCCTCAACCTACAACAACATTGGGGAAACCTATCGGAAAATGGGTAACTACAGTGAAGCATCCGACTATTTTCTTAAAGCCATAGAACATACCACTGAATTTAAAGGGGAGCAAAACATCGACCTGGCAAGATATTACCTGAACTACGGGATGTACACAATTGAGGTTTTTCAGGACTATGAAAAAGGAATGAATCTCTACCGGAAGGCGCTGGATCTTTGTTTACGATTCTTTGGAACAAAACACCCGGTTACTTCAATCGCATATCTCAATATCGGTAAAGCGTTTAGCCAACAAAACGAATTGGATTCGGCTTTGTTGTATGTACAGAAATCCATTGTCTCCCTGGTGGATGACTTTCATGACGAAGATTATACACAAAATCCCACAATCGAAGGTGCTTCATCCAGTGTGGAACTACTCAATTGCATAAAAGAAAAGGCACTCCTCACCGGGAAATTGTATGGCACCAACGGGGAGCTGTCCGATCTTGAACTCTCTTTTTCAACCCTCGAGCTGGCAAATGCATTAATTGAAGAGATCCGCTCGGGTTTTCAGACCGAAGAGAGCAGAATGATCCTCGCAGAAAACGAATACACCACCTATCGAAAAATTATCTGTCTCTCCCTGCACCTGTTTCAACTTACCGGTGAGCCGCACTTCAAAGAAAAAGCGTTTGAATATTCTGAAAAAAGCAAATCGGCAAATCTTCTGGCAGCCATTCGAAATATCGAAGCCAAAGAATTGGGAGGAATTCCTGACCACCTCATTGAGGAAGAGCTTGGACTACAAAATGACCTCAATTCCTATAAAGAGATGGTGCACGAAGAGAGGGGAAGAGAGAAACCCAGTGAGGACAAATTGAGAATCTGGGAAGGATATATTTTTTCTCTGCATAAACGCATTGATTCGTTAATTACCTTCTTCGAAGAAAATTATCCCGGGTATTATTCATTAAAATTTAATACAACGGTTACAAATCATAAGGAAATTGCTGCTTCCCTGAAACCGGATGAAGCCATTCTTGAATACACTGTTTCTGATTCTTTGTTGATCTCCTTTCTGCACTCAAGGAAACATTTTGTTGTACACCAGGTCTTTATCGATTCACTATTCCATTTAAATACCCGGTTTATCCGGGAGATATTGACCAATCATAATTTTTCAGAAGGGGTTAAAATGGATTACACCCAGTTTATCCATGCCTCGAATGGGCTATACAATAAACTGATCAGTCCTTTTGAAGAACTCATTGAAGGATACAACCTGATCATCGTTCCCGACGAAACCCTGGCGTACATTCCTTTTGAAATTTTGGTTAGCCATCTGGTGGATTCGCAGGAACCGGATTACCAGGGTTTGCCCTACCTGATCAAGAAACACGCTGTATCCTATTCCAGTTCGGCAACGTTACTGGAAAACAGGGATGCCAGAAAAAAAGTGTCAGATCTCCGGCTGCTCGCATTTGCACCAAACTACCAGGGGGATTCAGGTTCCAGTATGAATCTGGCCTTTAGAAGACAATATCGCGACAACCTCTATCCATTACCCGGCGTCTTAGAAGAAGTTGCATTCATTCATGATCTTGTTGGAGGAGATGTTTTCCTGGATGACCAGGCAACTGAATCAAATTTTAAAAGGAATTCGCCCAATTACGATATTTTACATCTCGCCATGCACACTGTTATTGACGATATAAATCCAATGTATTCAAAACTGGTTTTTGCTGGTTCATCTCAGGATGAGGAAGATGGACTGCTCAATACGTTCGAAATCTATGGACTTACCCTGAATGCAAGGATGGCTGTATTAAGCTCCTGCAATACAGGTGCAGGGAAAATGCAAAAAGGCGAAGGAGTCATGAGCCTGGCACGGGGATTCATCTATGCCGGCTGTCCAGGCATCATCATGACACTTTGGGAAGTTGAAGATAATTCCGGGGTAGCCATCATGAAGGAATTTTATACCTTCCTGAAAAAGGGATACTCAAAAGATGAAGCCTTACGAAAGGCAAAACTGAATTTCCTGGAGAAGGCAAATATGGAAACCTCCCACCCCTATTTCTGGTCTGGTTATATAAATATTGGGGATTCCAAACCCGTTTTCAATTATACGGTAAAAACAATAACCGGTTTATTCCTGCTGCTCCTCCTGGCTCTTCTTGCCGGAGTATATATCTATAAAAAAAGACTACGATGATTGGATGATCTGGTCGTATTTCGGATCGCTTTTTATCCCCTGTATTAACTTCTCTTTGCACATGCTTTTTTTCTTTTTCGTATACGACTCACTGGTATATCCCATGATTTTCGTGATATCACGAATGGATACACCATCATAAAAAAGCATCAATACCCTTTGGCAATCCGGGTTCAATCGTCTCAAATGCTTCTGGTATAATCTATACTTTTCCTGCTCTAAGTCATCGAAATTAAGATCTGACTGAAGGTCCAAATACCCCTTTACATCTTTCTGATCCATTTTTTCTGATTTTCTTCTCTCTAATTCTTTTAACCACAATAACCTGCATACTGAAAAAATATAGGCATGAAAACTGCAATCCAGAAGAAGCTTCTTAGAGGTGACTTTTTGATAGATTAAAACAAGTCCCTCCTGAAAAATATCTTTGGCATCCTGGCTGGATCCATTATTCTCCGTGATATAACTCCTTACAGAGGGATAATTCTCATGATATACATAGTGTAATATCTTATCGTTCCTGCAACGGATACCATCCAGTATTTCATCAACAGTATACTGTTTCACAAGTAGATATTCTCACGAATTTCAATTTCTCTAAGATAATTACTTTGTTTGATGAAAAAGATTTATGGAAGTTTTTATTGACTAATGGTAAAAGAAGTGAATCGTTGCCGGGAAATTATGAATAAATTGTGATGTTTTTTTTGCAAAGCATCAATCCACAAGGTAAATTTGTCAGCCAGGTAGTCCACTATAAAAATCATGTAAAATTCGCTTACAATGGAGACTGAAGCAACATTCTTCATCAAATTGAGCCAGGCTTTTGTCAACTGGCTTTCCGATTTGGGAATTCCAACAGATTGGGCAGTTATTATCAAAGCAGTGATATTTTCCATTGTTATCCTCTTGCTGTGCATAGTGGTAAACTGGATCGCAAAAAAACTCATCATTGGGATTGAGAAAAACATCATAAAAAAAACCAGGGTAACCTGGGATGATACTTTCCTTGAAAAGAAGGTATTCCAGAGGCTTTCTCACATTGCACCGGCAATTGTTATATATTACACCGTTGGTATTGCATTTTATGAATTTCCTGATTTCATCAATGCATTGCAGATAGCAACCTATATCTACCTTTTAATCGCTATTGTCCTGGTAGTTGACTCGTTTATCAATGCCATGCATACCATTTACACTACCCTGCCCATTTCAGAAAACAGGCCCATAAAGGGTTACCTGCAGGTAGTAAAGATCCTGATCTACTTTGTTGCCATTCTCATGATCATTTCCATCATCTTTAATATGGCGATGGGAAAATTATTTACCGGCCTGGGTGCAATAGCAGCAATACTGCTCCTGATTTTTAAAGATACGATTCTCGGCTTTGTGGCCAGTATTCAAATGGCTGCCCACAACATGGTGAAACCTGGAGATTGGATTGAGATGCCAAGCAGGAAAGCTGACGGGACAGTGATCGATATAACATTGAATACAGTTAAAGTACAGAACTTTGATAAAACCATTATCACCATCCCCACTTATGCATTGGTCAGTGAATCCTTTCAGAATTGGAAAGGGATGGAAGAATCGGGAGGAAGGCGGATTAAACGCGCTTTAAAAATTGATATGAAAAGTGTTACATTTTGTACGCCTGAGATGCTGGAAAAATTTAAAAAAATTCATTTCCTCAAAGATTATATCGAACAGAAAGAAAAAGAACTTGTCGAATACAATACGAAACACAATATAGACAACTCCATCGTGGTCAATGGACGCAGACAAACTAATCTCGGAATCTTCAGGAAATATGTCGAAGCCTATTTGAAGAACCATCCCAAAATCCACAATGAGATGACCTTCCTTGTCAGACACCTTGAACCCGATGATAAAGGAATCCCCATTCAGATCTATGTCTTTAGCAATGACCAGAAATGGGCTAACTACGAATCAATACAGGCAGATATTTTTGATCATTTGCTGGCTGTTATTCCCGAATTTGGACTTCAGGTCTTTCAGAGTCCTTCCGGTGATGACTTCAGGAAACTAACTCAATAGGCAAATAAGTGACTGTTCAGGGACAGTTATTCTAATCGGGTTCTCTGACGAACCACCTCATAAAGAAGTACAGCAGCAGCTGCAGAAACATTGAGTGAACCGATCTTCCCCGCCATGGGGACTTTAACCAATTCATCAACCCCTTTTAAGACCTCCATGCTTAGCCCTTTGTCTTCAGCTCCCAAAATGATCAGTGTGGGGGGCATAAAATCAATCTCAAAAAAGCTTTTCTCTGCTCTCTCCGAAGCGGCCACAAGCTGTAATCCACTTTCCCTGAGATAGAGTAAAGTTTCCTTAACGCTACTGGTCCGGCAAACGGGGAGATGATACAGGGCTCCGGCAGATGTTTTAATGGTATCGGCTGTGAGCATTGAGGATCTCTTTTGCGGAAGGATCATACCATGAACACCCGCTGATTCAGCGGTCCTTATAATGGCACCAAGATTCCGTACATCAGTTATTCCATCAAGTATGATCAGAAATGGAATCTTTCCATCCTCATATAGTGAGGGGACTAACTGATCTATTCTTGTGTATTCAATGACAGAAATAAAAGCAAGAATGCCCTGGTGGTTTTTTCTTGTAATCCGATTAATTTTTTCAACCGGTACGTATTGAACGGGTATTTTCTCTTTCCTGATCAGTGTTAACAACTCATGAGCTGTTTCTCCCCGTAGGTCTCTCCTTACCAGGATCTTCTCAATTTCTTTCCCTGACCGGATCGCTTCGATGACCGATCGGATACCAAAAACAACCTGTGAGTCTGACTTTCCCATGGATTATTGGGAATTTCCCTGATCAATGCTAAATATCAAGCCACTCCTCCAGCTCCTAATTGCCTCTCCCCATTTTGAATCCAATTCATCAGACCGGTTTAACACAAAATCATTCTGTGTAAACGGATTTTCAACTTTCCGAAACGTAAAGGATATATTCTCTGTACCCTTGCTATTTCGGTAGATCCATCGCTCCTCCTCATCATTTTTATACAATACATCAGGAGGTCCGTATATAATATAGATCATACCACGATCCGTCTTCCAGCCTTCCTTATAGGAGGCAAAAAAATAGTTGGCATAAAAGACCCGGTTATAGTAAATGCGTATCAGCTCCCGTGCTTTGTCAATACTTCCTGCTGTATTGATCCAAAAGTTATCAACGGCTAATTTCTGATTTTCATTCCTCCTCATCCGGGCAATTTCAGCTTCCGAAACAAGGTATTCCAGGGGATCAATCATCTGTTCCGTTGTCTTAATGGAAGGGAAATGCTCACCGAAATAGAAGATGGTATACCCCTCACTGATTGCCGGATCTACCGTAAAATGGTACATCCCTTCTTCTGTAAACCGGATGGCAACGGAATCATAATTGGCTATAGCATAGATAGTATCCGGATCCTGTTGCAATGTTCTGGATGGGATCAGGAGGGAAGGAGGATAAGGAATAACCGAATCGACAGGGTAGTAGGAGAGAAAGAGACTATCCACCCCATCATTCGGATAACGAATCCGAATTACCTGGCTGCTGTCCAGGATGGAATTGAAGATCGGCTGCCCGGTGGTAACCCTCACCACCTCAAAATTATGGTAGTTGTACGGGGATGTCTTGTCAATAGGAATAAATGCTTGTACTGCCTTGTTCCTGAGTCTATCATTGGTAATGACTTCCAGGTTATACTTCCTGGATACCTGAGTTGGCAAGGGAATGTTTGCCACAAACTCCCGCCTGACGTTTTGCATCTCTATCGGGTATTTATATACACCCGTATCAACAAGGCTTCGTCCACCGTTCAACTCGTACAGCCGGTAATAAATCTCAAGGTGAGCCTGGTAAACCCCGTCATCGTTTGCCTGGTTAAAAAGTAACTCAACCGGATATACCTTTACCGAAAGAATGGAAGTTTGATCACTTTCATGAAATACCTGATAGCGCGGATGAAGAGAGGCCATGCTCGGGTTATAAAGATATGCCAGGTTCCTGGCACTATCGTAGTTCCTCTGCGTTGCACAGGACGTAATCAGAAAGAAAAAAATGACAGAAACAATTACGGTTATGCGCGTTCTCATCTTCAGGTCATTCTTGCGGCAAATCCGGGGTTAAAGATAACTATTCTTTTTCAATTGATCGTTTTTAAACTGCACGCTCCCAGGTTACCCTGGCCCTGCAAATCTCTTTTTCCTGATCGGTAATAAACATTGCATGGTGATATAAAAGAGGGGATTGATTCAAACAGACGCTTTCTATTCCAATCTTTTCACCAAGTGATGATTCCGATAAGTAATTGATTTCAAAATTAACAATCCTGTTTTTCGCACAAAAATCGCCCGGGTAGGAGTCGGTGATCCACTGAATATATTTCACGTTATTGACATGATTGTTCTGATCAAGATCACTATATTGTACCCGGAGATTCTTCCGGTCATTTTCGCTCTCAACCGATGGAATCTTCTCCAGGGATTTTCCATCCGATGAAGTACTCAAACCGGGAAGAGTATCATGCAACAATTTGGGGCTCTGTGGCCTCCTGCTTCTCCTGTCAATGATCAACCAGGCACTGGTTGCCTTGCCGATCTCCTCGCCTTGCCCATTCATAATCCTGAAATCACGATTGGCAAACAGCCTGTCAATCCCTGAAGGCCAGGTCTCAACCATGAGCTCCTCCCTCCATGCCGGATACCGTAGTATGTCGATTCTCAGCCGGTACAACACCCAGTATTGATGCTTTTTCAGCATCTCTTCAAATCCCCAGCCGAGTAACTCTGCATGCTTTGCTGCAATGTCCTGAATGTAATTGGCAATGGCTGTAATTGGAGCATTTGCATTGGTATCCACCTCATAGGAATAAACGGAATACTTTTCTTTAAAAATATATTCTTTCATATTTAGGGATATCATATTACATGAACAAGGTTATGGCTACAAACAATACACCCCGCAAATATACTATTTAACTCAGCTCTATTCCATATCTTTGTTAAACTCCAAAATTGAACCCATTGGGTAGGAAAAGAAAAAAATATCCCGTTTATGAAAAGGTGGAGATACTTGACATTGCTGCCGAGGGTAAAGCCATTGCCAAAAAGGATGAGATGGTCATCTTTGTTTCGAATGCCATTCCCGGTGATGTGGTCGATCTTCAGGTTACAAAAAAAAGAAAGAACTTCATGGAGGCTAAAGCCATCCGGTACCATCACTATTCCCCCCGTCGGGTAAACCCATTTTGTTGCCATTTTGGAACCTGCGGAGGATGCAAATGGCAGAACCTGAACTATGATGATCAGCTCGTTTATAAGCAAAATCAGGTAAAGGATCAATTACAACGAATTGGAAAACTGGATGAGGTAAGTTTGTCAAGGATTTCAACCATAATTGCTTCCGAACATACCCGGTTTTATCGCAATAAACTTGAATTTACTTTCTCCAATAAACGATGGCTCACAAGAGAGGAAATGGAACAGGATGTTCAGTATGATAACCGGAATGGCCTGGGATTTCATATCCCGGGATTGTTTGACAAGATTCTGGATATCCGCGAATGCTACCTTCAGCCTGAACCCTCCAATACGATTCGATTGGCAATCAAAGAGTATGCTCTTAGAAACAACCTTGATTTTTTTGATGTAAAGAACCAAAAAGGCTTCCTGAGAAATCTGATTATCAGGACATCCATGACAGGAGAAGTCATGGTTATCGTTTCCTTTTTTACCGATAATGCTGAAAAACGTTCTGCGTTACTGAAATATATCCAGAGCAGCTTTGGAATGGTTACTTCGTTGATGTATGTCATCAACAATAAACCAAATGACACGATTGCCGATCTGCCTGTCACCTGCTTTTCCGGGAAAGACCACATCATGGAAAAAATCGGAGATCTTCATTTCAAAATCGGACCAAAATCGTTCTTCCAAACCAATTCATTTCAAGCATTAAACCTCTACCATGTTGTTAGCGATTTTGCATCACTGAAAGGGGATGAGATTGTTTATGATCTATACACAGGAACAGGCACCATTGCCAATTTTATAGCGGGTAAATGTTCACAAGTAATTGGCATTGAACAGATCCCAGAATCCATTAAGAATGCAAAAGAGAATTCATCGATTAACAACATACGGAATACCCTCTTCTTTACAGGAGATATAAAAGATTCGTTGTCTTTCAGCTTTTACGAAAAATATGGTCTGCCACAGGTGGTGATTCTGGATCCACCAAGGGCTGGAGTGCATAAGAAAGTGATTGATGCGCTCCTTACCATGCATCCTGAACGGATTGTCTATGTTAGCTGTAATCCTGCCACTCAAGCAAGAGATATCCAACTCCTCTCTGAAAAGTATACGCCGGAAAAAATTCAACCGATAGATATGTTTCCTCATACGTATCATGTAGAAAATATACTTCTATTGAGAAAAACCGCGAGTCTGCTCTAACAACCCCGGAAAGATAAATATTAGGTAGACTACCCCATTAACCCATTGGACGAGAAAAACTAAATTGTATATTTGTTATCTGCTTTGAATCAATGATCATGCTCCGAAAAGTTTTATACCTCTTTTTTTGCTTTGCCCTACTGCCCCCTGTCAGTTGTTTTGCACAGGTCGATGTCCCTGAGATCCAGGAAGATTTTGAGGTTTGGACCAGTATCAATCTTGAAAAGGAGTTTTTGCAACATTTTGAAGCTGACTTTGAGGGATCATACCGTGTTTACGATAATGCAACACGATTGAAGGGTCTGCTCGGAGAGTTGGGGGTAACCTATAAACATAAAAAATGGTTAAGAGTAAAAATCGCTTACCGGATTACTTCCCGAGTCGAATACACCGAACACCGGTTAAAAGGGGATCTGATATTACGGGCTGAAATTAAGCGGTTTGAAATCTCATTGAGAAACCGGCTGCAGAGAGAGTGGGTAGTGAACAAAGATCCGAAAGATTTTCTCCGGGAAAGACTGAAACTCTCTTACAACATCAATAATTTCCCACTTGATCCATTCATCGCAGGAGAGGCATGGTTCCGGTTCAGCAATGTTGAAAATCAATATGAAGAGTTTCGGGCAGATGTTGGTTTTGAATGGGGCATCAGTAAAAAAAGCGATCTGGCACTGTTCTACCGGATCATGGATGAGGTGAATGTGAATAATCCCTTACGAGCACATGTCCTGGGATTTGAATTTACTTACTCACTCGATTGATTACCCTTTCGGGACTTTCTCTCCCGGATGATCCTTTTTGAAATCTACCCAGTAATCTTTAATGGTGGTTTTGATATCTTTATGAAGGATCAGTATCCCGCACAGGTTGGGAATAGCCATCAGCGCAATGGTAATGTAGGAAAGCGACCAGATGATGGTTGTATCGGTAAAGGATGCAAAGAAAAAGGCAATAACATAGACCAACCTGTAATAGATAATATACTTTGTGCCGAATAAAAAGGTTACTGCTCTTCCTCCATAATAGGACCAGGAAATAGCGGTTGAAAAAGCAAATAGCAGCAAGCCAAGGGAAACAATATATTTGCCGTATTCACCCAAAAAGCTCTTTTCATAGGCTTTCGTGGTTAGCGGAGCACTGTGCATCAGCGACTTACCAACTACCACAACCCGTTCAGAGCCAGTCTTAGCAAACAATCCTTTCACCCGCTCTTTAAGTGAAGGTTTATCTTTCTCTTCAATAAACATTTTCCCCTCTTCAACCTGAAGTGTCCCAGTGTATAACGCTTCACCCTTATAAAAAAGGTAATCTTCAGCTACCGATTCAGCATGCAAAAGGGTGATATTTTCGTTGGCCATAACTCCATCCTCAATAACAAGGGTTCCGCTAAACTGCTCAAGTTTGGGAAAATTCTTTCTTTCGTTGACATGATGAAAGAGGGCAAGCCGGTCCTCTTGATTGTTCTCATCATATTGACCCACTAAAAATTGCATGTCTGTCTCCTGAAACTGATTCTCCATCTTCTCTTTCCATACACCGGAAGAGAGCAATACCAGACCGGTCAACATGCAGATACAAATTGTATCGATAAATGGCTCCAGGATTGCAACCATACCCTCTGATACCGGTTCATGAGCTCTTGCTGCTGAGTGTGCAATGGGTGCAGATCCCTGTCCGGCTTCATTGGAAAAGAGCCCCCGGTTTACCCCATTACTGATTGCAATGGCAAAACTTCCACCCAGGAATCCTCCTCCTGCAGCCGTTGGAGTAAAAATATCCCTGAAGATGGAAACAAATGAGGGAATGATGTTTTCAAGGTTGGTGAAAATGACAAACAAAGCCCCCAGAAAATAGATGATGGCCATCAGTGGGACAAGTGTGGAAGTTACTTTGGCAATCCGTTTAATCCCACCGATAATTACAAGTCCTAACAACAAAGCAAGGACTGCCCCGGTAACGACATGATTGATCTGAAACGTCTCAAAAATAGAATTAGAAATGCTATTTATCTGTGGTAAGCTACCCGTCCCAAACGATGAAAAAATGGTGGCACATGCAAAGAAAATGCCCAATACAGCTCCGATTCTTAGAATTTTACCATTCTTAAACCTGAGGTTTAACTTCTTTTTCATATAATACATGGGTCCACCCGAAATACTTCCATCCGGAAGCTGATCCCTGTATTTATGCGATATGGTAACCTCCACAAACTTGGTCGTCATTCCCAGCATGGCTGTAACCAACATCCAGAACAGGGAAGCTGGACCTCCTATATGAATGGCTAATGCCACTCCGGCAATATTCCCCGTTCCAACTGTCCCGGATAAGGCAGTAGATAATGCCTGGAAATGTGAAGCATCCCCAATGTCATCCGCTTTATCATACTTCCCCCTCGTGATCCTTATGGCATGACGGAAATAACGTATCTGTGGAAATTTAAGGTAAAAGGTAAAGAACAATCCTGTACCAATCAATAGGAAAATAAACCAGTTACTCCCACCTATATAATGGTGCAGATTGGTAAGAAAATCATTGACTGCTTGCATGTGATCGTGAGAATTTAATTGAACTACACCGCCACAAGCAGACAGGGGGTCAAATGAAACTATTTTTCGCCTCAAGGGGCGGGAATCTTGACCCTCGTCCGCCTATTGGCGGAAATAAGATTTCCCTTCTTCAGAAGAAACAAATGTAACAATTCCTGTGAAAGATGAAAGGTAATGCTTGTGAAAGTTTTATGCTGTACAAGATGTAATACGCCCGTCGCTGTTACCTGAAATCTTTCCGCATTACACCAAAAAAAATCCGGTAGAGAATGGATTGACCCGTCTACCCCAAACAGCCATTTCCAATCTTGGATTTTTATCGCTATCTTGAACACAACCATTTAACATACAAAAGGTGAAATTATTCAATCCACCGAGACATGGTTTTTTAACGTAACAGAATAACGATGAAGATACAAATGTTCCAGGTTGATGCCTTTACAGATACCCCTTTTAGGGGTAATCCCGCTGCGGTGTGTCCAATGCAGGATTGGCCTGAACCAGATGTAATGCAAAAGATTGCAGCTGAAAACAACCTTGCTGAGACAGCCTTTTTTGTTAATAAAGGATCTCATTTTGAGTTAAGGTGGTTTACACCGGAGGTGGAAGTTGATCTGTGTGGTCATGCAACCCTTGCATCAGGTCACGTTCTTTTTAATCATCTCAATTATCCGGGTAATGAAATCCTGTTTCAGTCAAAAAGCGGACCCTTGAAAGTAACCGGAAAAGAAGATTTCATTACGCTCGATTTCCCTGCCAGTAAATGCATCACTACCGGTAAAATGGAAGATCTTGCTGACGCACTGGGATCTTTTCCGGTTGAAGTTTGCAAAGCAAGGGATTACCTTGCCCTGTTCAGCGATGAAAAGAGTATACTCCGGATCCAGCCCGATTTTGAGAAACTGAAAAAACTGGATTGCCTGGGAATCATTGTTACAGCACCCGGAGACCGATCCGACTTCGTTTCCCGTTTCTTTGCACCGGCTGTCGGTGTTAATGAAGATCCGGTTACCGGCTCAGCACATACCATGCTCATTCCATTCTGGGCTGAAAAATTAAAAAAAAATAAATTGCACGCTTTCCAGCTTTCGAAACGGGGAGGGGAACTCTTCTGTGAACTGGCAGGTGACCGCGTTCTGATTAGCGGAAAAGCTGTTACCTATCTTATCGGTGAAATCTCTGTCTGATATACGCTATTATCTATAGCCCACTACCGTACAGCAATATACAGATTCGAACATTTTTTAATAGTATAATCACTAACTGTTAATTAATTAACAGACTGGTTCATTGGATATTGAACATTCTGGCACGAAATCTGTTATACAATAAATGAATAACCAATTATAAATATCAGGGAACCATGACTCCAATTTTGTCAAAATATTACTTCAACCAGGAACGGTTAAAAATGGCTGATCAGTTTGTGGAGAAGATTGTCGAACTGAAGAAGTCCAGAGACCCTGATGCTCAGTCAAAAATACTCTATTTTAAACGGATTGTCAGGGCAATGTACAACCTGCATTAATCCATCTTCCTGGCGCTAAACCTGTCCTGCTCACCCCAATTCATGATCATTTTCTGCTGAATCACGGAATCACCAAAAATGATGCATGTTATTATTCAATATATATTATCTTTAGAGCCAAATTCATCCAGAACAACCAATACCTGTTACCCCATGCAAGTAATTGTAGACCGGAAAGAAATCAGTTTTCCGCCGGATCCCAGCAGAGTTATTGCCCGGTTTCATTTTACCAGTAATGAAAGAAGTGGAAATATCATCCGGAAAGTACTCTCTTTGTCGGACAGCGAAGTGACCACTGCCCTTAGTCAGGTTCTTCGCGGCTATTCAAAACGTCACCGCAATATCTCAAAAATATTCGAAAAGCATTTCAATCATATAACGCACCTTCTGAATGAGATGAACGTTGATCCGGATACCCTCGATGTCAGCAAGAAGGTTCTGATAGGATCCTATTTTACCAAGGAGTATTCCATTGAATCTGCAGCATTTTTTAATCCGTCAATTATTGAACATCCCGATCAGTCCGAGTTAAATCCCGGAGAGAATAGGGTAATTCTAAGTTTCAGAGCAACCGGGGAAGGACACATCTCATCAATTGTTTTCCGCACCGGAGTCCTCGACGATGAAAACAACCTCCATCTTGAAGAGGTGGGGCAAATGCTGGATGAAGCTGAAATGGTCAAGCGTTATGTGTATAATAAAGACGCCTTCATGAGCAAATTGGATGAAATGCAAAGTTTCAACAACCTGGTCCCTCCGGCACTCGTATTCGACAAGCTGGGTGATTCGTTTACCTATGGCGAACTGGAAAGGTGTGTCAGGGATACAAGGGAGTCAATGGAACTTACAGCCACAAAAGAGATGCTGCTGAACCAGATCATGTGGCTTGCTTCTTCCCATTACGAAATTCAATTCTCCATGGATACAGCCCTCTCCGAAAGGGTTATTTTTCCAGTTTCAGAAGCTGAAAAAAATGGGATTGAAGATGCCCGCTTTGTCAGATTTGTTAATGATGATGGAGAGGTTACCTTCTTTGCAACCTATACTGCCTTTAATGGGATATCCATTCTTCCCAAATTAATTGAAACAAAAACCTTTTATCACTTCAGGGTTAGTCCGATGCATGGAGAAATTGCACAGAATAAAGGAATGGCCCTGTTCCCAAGAAAAATCAATGGGAAATATGTCATTCTTTGCCGGACCGATGGGGAAAACAATTACATCAGTTTCTCAGACAATATCAACATCTGGCGTGATGCAAAACTAATCCTTGAACCGAAATATCACTGGGAATTTATCCAGGTTGGCAATGGCGGCTCCCCCATAGAAACGGATGAAGGGTGGCTGGTAATCACACACGCTGTCGGCCCGATGAGAGAGTATGTCCTGGGAGCGTGCCTGCTTGACCTGGATAACCCGGAAAAGGTCATTGGAAGATTAAAAACTCCTTTAATGATCCCTAATGAGAAGGAAAGAGAAGGGTATGTGCCCAATGTTATCTATTCATGCGGTTCCATGATCCACCACGATAGCCTGATCATACCCTATGCCATGTCAGATTTTGCCTCAACCTATGCCTCCATTAACATCAAGGAACTGATCCAGGAACTGAAAAGACCAGAGTAAAGGGGAATCATGTACGGTTACTGGATCTCAATACCTTCTCATAAACGGCAAGATATCCCTCTACCATCTTCCCACGGGTAAATGTTGAGGAAACCCATTCAAGACATGCTTCTCTGTCGATGTGATCAATATCCTGAACCGCTCCTACAGCCTCATTCAAATCGTGAACAATAAATCCTGTTCTCCCATGGAGGATCAGCTCAGGCATCGATCCCCGATTAAAGGCAACCACGGGAGTTCCGCAAAACATGGCTTCAACCACACTCAAACCAAACGGCTCTTCGAATGAAACCGGATGTAAAAGAACCTGTGCATTCCCCAATAATCGGTTCCTTACTTCCGGTCCGGAGTTTCCTACATATACAATGTCGTCATCATTTATAAACGGAGCCACTTTCTCATCAAAATAATGCTGATCCTGAATCAATCCGGAAATGATCAGCCTCTTTTTTATCTTCTTGGCAATTTGTATGGACTCATGGGTTCCCTTTTCCGCATGTATCCTCCCAAAAAAAAGCAGGTAATCCTCCGGATTCGGATTAAAGGTAAATTCACTGCTGTCAATGCCATTGTATACGGTAGCAACATAATCCAGGTTGGGACTGCGGTCTGAATTGCTAATGGAGACATAATAACTGCTGTCATTATATTTCTCATAAACCGGAAGGATCTTTGGAGATGAAAATCCATGGATAGTCGTTACCATGGGTGGATTGATCAACCTTGAGTAGGTAAGTGGAAGGAAATCATAATTGTTATGGATCAGGTCAAACCGGTCAGCCTGTTCCATGATATGACTGATATGCAGGCATTCCCATACTTTTGGATCCAGCTCTTTCTCTTCACAATAGGGCTTCTCACAAATGTATTCCAGCTTCCCTTTTGTGATGGAATCACCGGTCGCAAAAAGGGTTACATCCACCCCCTTTTCGATCAATCCTTCTGCAATGTTTGATGCAACCTGTTCCCAGGGACCATACATCCTCGGAGGAGTCCGCCAGGCAGCTGGAGACAGTATTGCAATGTTCATCCTACATCGGTTTTCTTGGATTGTTCAGGCAGTGATCAACCAGGTCATCCAGCATGGCTATCCCAACACACATGACCTTATCTGCACCTCCCCAGTAAATTTTTACCGAACCATCCTTCTCAGGGATTGCACCACAGGTAAATACCACATTATGAACATATCCCGTGATTTCATATACCTCCTCCGGTTGAAGGATCCACTCATCACCAACAGCCAGAATGACAGCTGGATTTTTCAGATCGTGAAGCGCCACTCCCAGACGATAGACACTGCCATCCATGGTTGGGAAAACACCATGGTAGATATTGAGCCAACCCCGGGATGTTTTTATGGGAGGTGCCCCTGGTCCGATCTTCATCTCATCCCAGTGATATTGAACCGGCTTCATGATCAGTTCAGATTCACCCCAGAAAATGAGGTCGGGGGAATAGGAAATCCAGATCGACCAGGGAGAGATCTCAGAATGTGGACGGTCAAGCCTGGCATACAATCCGCTGAACTTTTCGGGGAAAATTACCACATTGCGGTAATCCGCCTCCGTGATGAGAGATACCCTTTCCACCTGCTCAAAGTCTTCCGTTTTTGCCAACCCTATGCGAACACCATGGCGTGAGTAAGCACTATAGGTGATCAGGTACTCCCCATCGATAAAAACAATCCGTGGATCTTCCACACCATACTCTTCGTACCTGCTGAAGATCCCCTCTTTCGCAGGCTTCATGAACGGCTCCTTCCGTACCCTGAATTGAAAACCATCGTCGCTTTCAGCAAGACCCAGTATACTCCTTCCCGTGAACTGGTGGGAACGAAAAAGCATCATGTACCTGTTACCAAATTTTATAACTCCGGCATTGTGAACAGTGGCTACCGGGTAGGGAACATCATCCTTGGTCAGAATGGGATTTCTTTCAAATCTTTTTATAAGCATGTGAGTTGTATGTATTTGTGGTACTGTTCATATGCCCGTAAAACGGTTAGATGCGAAATAATGTATGCCAGTGAGCTTTCTGCACCCTGATTGCGGTTGATGCCCTGTTTTTCAATCCCATCGCAACAACCTTCCGTTTCAAAATCGTATAAACTCATCCGTAAATCGTTTTCACCCAAAAACCACATGAACGAAGTAAACAATTGGTTAAGAAAATCCTTATTCTTGGTAACCATATATGCCTGTTGAAACATCAATACCATTGCCAATGCATCAACAGGCTGCTGAGCATACATGGCACGTTTCCCTCCATTTATATACCACTCTTCATTCCCAATGGGCGAAAGATAGCCCTCCTTCATGGTAATCCTGGTCAGGAATTCCATGGTTGTCAAAGCCGTTTTCAGAATCTTATTATCATTCAATGACCGGGAGGCGTGCAAAAGGGAGAGGGGAATGATGCCATTATCATAAGAAAGGATAGATTCAAACCATTCCCAATTCCGTTTTCTTTCTGTTTCATAATGCCTGATAAGCTTATTTGCCAGCTTTTTCATGATACTGAGCATCAATTCATCCGATGAATTGGTTCTCAGGTAATACGAAATGCCGATTAATGTATTTGCAATACCACGTACCGTTTCAAGTTTTTCAAAATTGGGGGTAGCATTGAAAAAGATCAGTTTGCCAAACTGATAATACGCATCATTGGGAGGATTTGCAAGAAGGTATCCAAGCGCCCACACAGCCCTTCCGAAAGAGTCTTCTGATCCAACCTCATCCAGAAATCGACGGTCAAAACTCAGGAAATTCCTGAATTTTCCATCCCCGTTCTGCATGTAATGAATATAACTCAAATATACCGGTAACAGGTCCAGTGAAACGGGATCCTTGTTTTGCCAGTATGTCATAAGAACAGCCAGCATAGCCCGGGCATTATCATCCAGGCAATATCCATCCTTCAGGTTCGGGATCCCGAATTTGGCATGCTGGATAATACCCGTATCGTCCGTTAATCGCTTGATGTGGACCAGCGAAAAAGGTGGAAGAATGAGCGGATCGATCGTGATCTCCTTTTTCACTACCACCTCAGGCTTCTCTTCGATAATCCGCTCTGTTAGTTCAATATACTCTTCCCCGATCTGAGGCCAGGTAATCTGCCTTCCATAATCATATGCCTTCTTTCTGAGCTCCTTTAACGTATCGGGCTGATTGAGTAACTCTAACAATATCCTGGAAAGACCTTCCGAATCGTTGAAATCAAATAACCTTCCCCTTCCCTCATCCAGCAATTCCTGGGCATGCCAATAAGGTGTCGAAATCACTGCAGTACCTACTCCAACGGCATAGGCTAACGTCCCACTGGTGATTTGCGCTTCGTTCAGGTACGGAGTAATATAAATGTCTGCAGCAGATAAATACCTGAATAGATCATTCTGCTCAATGAATTCATTCAGAAAGAGAACATGCTTTTCCAAAGCGAGCGTCTTAACCTTTCTCATCAGGAAATTTCGATACTCCTCTCCGTCATACCGGAGAACAGTTGGATGGGTCTTCCCGATGATCAGATAAAGAACATCAGGGTGTTTATTCACTACCTCAGGCAGGGCAGCAATGGCCGTTTCAATGCCTTTGTTACGACTGATCAAACCAAAGGTTAACAAAACCTTCTTCCCTTCCAGATTGAACTGCTTCTTTGAAAGCTTCTGACTAAACTGCAGGTCTGGCACACCATGTTCGATCAACTCTATTTTGGTTTTCGGGACCTCATAGATCTTTACAAGGAACTGCACCGCACGCTTACTCATAACCACAATCTTGCCGGCCATTTTACCGATCTGCTGTAATACGGCTTTTTGGGTGTACGATGGTTCTTTTAGCATGGTGTGAAGGGTGACAATGAAGGGTATTTCAAGACGGTGTAAAAGCGGCAGAATATAGATCCCGTCTTCCCCTCCAAAAATCCCGAATTCGTGTTCAAGGATGCATATATCAGCGCCACTGATGTTGATAAACTCAGCTGCTTTAATATAATCGCGCTGATATTCCTGGCGGATGGACAGTTTTACTTCCGGAGGATACTCATATTCCTCCCCTGGATCATTCATGGCAACAATGAATGATTCATTGGCTCTCTTTTTCCTGTCATCACACAATTTCATGGATTCCGCCAGGTTCATGGTGAAGGTTGCTATACCACACTCCCTGGGAGGATAGGTACCGATGATGGCACATTTCATAGCTGCTGGTTTTTATATAATTGATTTATAAAATATCAAATCCAAACAAATCGTTATACTTGCTTTCAAGGAAACGGTCCAGCCAGGAGTAAAAATCTTTAATTAAAGCATCTCTATTTTGCCCCTTCTGTATACTCCCTTCAGGGACCCTCCGGAAAATCTCTTCCTCGACTTTACGCAATAACTGCAGGATGCCTGTTCCTTCCTGGTTGATCACCCTGGAAAGATCAATGTATTTCTTACCTGAACCACGGATTATGGCGAAACAGGTTTTTTTAAGTGAAAGAGCAGCATCGCAAATCGGAGCATGAAAATTATCTCCGGCTTTAGCTACTGCCGGTAGAGATCCTTCGGGAGTAATCCAGATTGGCAATACTACGGAAGTCAGAGGAAATCCGAGTATTGTCCACATCATAGTGTTTAATGGATCTTCCCCTTGCCCAGCTCCTACTACCATCATAACCGAAGCACTGGAAAACCTGGGGATAAAATCCTCGAAAAACCTGTAATCAGGATTTATTGAATTTTCCGGAGGATTCACTGCAAGATTATCACCGGTTAAAGAGTGAGTAAGGTTCCTTGAAATATGGTTTATCAGATACTCCGGATCATACCGCCCGGCAGCAGCCACATCGTACATAACCTTCTCAGCTGTAGCATAACGAATGTATCCGGCTCCTTTTTCCGGTGATCCGGTAAATGCATGATTTGTCCTGATGACATACCCGAACGGGGCAATTGCAGAATCATTAACATCTATTTTATTAAATGACCAGTTCCCTGTCTCAAAGTAAGCTGCTCCACCCTGTGCATCAATTACTCCAAAATTTGAATCGACTCCAAGGGGTTTTGGGAGATCTTTCAGCATCTTTTCAAAATCTTCAATGGTAGCACAATTCATCAGGGCTCTCTTCATAATTTCACCCTCCTGATCGGCAAATGTGGTGGTATCACCAACGTTCATATTGTAGGCTACCGAATTCATGATCGCGAATCCTGCAGCATTGAACCCGCCCCAAACCTCAAGTTTCCACTTTTCATTTCCATTAATCACTGCTATGTAGGGATACCTGCCATCGTTAAAATAGGCAAGTGCATTATCCAGAGTGCCGGTATCACGGTGTTTATACAGGATTGGTTTACCATCCGGGGTGAATTTTCCACTGATAATAAATGTGGTACATGCGTCGACTGTGATCTGACCACATATGAGAGCAGAAAACAGGGTAAGAACAATTAGTCGTTTCATCATATTGATAGTCCTGATATAAATTTATGAAAAAAGATGGAATTAACCGTTATTCAGATACATGTTAAAGAAAATGATCAATAATTCCAGGAAATGTTGCCAGCTTCCGAAATTTAAGTAGGTAGCTGTCCCTACTTAAAAATTGGATGAAATGATTACCTTTAACTTGAAATCCAAAATAGCACAACCATGAAAGGTAAAGTACTTCTTCTTTTATCCATATGCATTCTGGTGGTACAATGCCGGACAGAAACAAAAAAAGCCGAACCCACTACCTGGTCATCTTTCTACCAGGCGGATACCGGAACTCCGGCGACCGTTGTAATGACAGCCTATAAAACAACCATGCTTGCCGATGGTATGGACGAAACTCTCCTGCGCATCTGTCTGGCTGATCGCAAAGGTACGGAGATCCGGAGTGCCAACCGCTCTATTGAAATTTTTGTGGATGGTGATGCCAGGATCCGGAAAGAAAACGGCGATACACTTGAATACCAGGTCACTACTGAAGGCAATGGGCACTACCTGAGTGAAATAGTGAACGGTTATGAACGACTGATCTTAACTGCCGGGACTACACCAGACAGGATAAAAGTTGAAGTAAAAGCTGACACCCTGTGGCCTGCATCCCATGAAATACATACCATTCCTGCCGATGTGGTGCTTCTTACTCCTTCAGAAGACC
>CAZXGG010000059.1:0-22629 GCA_964640125.1 uncultured Rikenellaceae bacterium | reverse complement strand
CAGAAAGGGTCATCATTTATTTTACCCTGGTGGCGATATTAATATCCTGTCTTGGATTATTTGGTCTTGTCTCATTTATGCTCCAGCAGAGAACAAAAGAGATGGGTATACGAAAAGCCAATGGAGCATTGGTAAGCGATCTGGTCGGATTGATACTGAAAGATTATCTCAAATGGATCCTTTTCGCATTCATCATTGCCTGTCCCATAGCATACCATTTCATGAACCGGTGGCTGCAGAATTTTGCATATAAAACCGGACTGAGCTGGTGGGTTTTTGCATTAGCCGGCATCCTGTTTTTACTCCTCACCCTGATCAGTACTTTCTATCATATTCTTCGGACAACCAGTACCAGTACTGCAGAGAGTTTAAGATATGAGTAGATCAAGATAAATGGTACCCGCAAACCGGATGGGAAGGTATCCCTGTGGAATAAGTTATAAGTTATTAGTTATAAGATAGTTAATTTATAAAGGTAAAGGAAAAACACGTGAAATTTTCCCCTCTCAGAGGGGGAAAGGTCCGGAGGACCAGGGGGAGGAACTGTATGCCATACAGTTTCATCCGGTATCAAACTGGGCCATCTGCGATATTTGATAAAATGGATTGCGATCCCAGTACCAAGTGGGAAATCGTTCCATGAAGCGCTATATCCCAGGCGATGAATAGTATTTCATTGTGAACTACCCGTCCAACACCAACCGCTTAAACAAAACACCATCCGTTATTCCTTCAGTATTGAATAGAAGCACTTTTGAGTCCCGGTTCAATCCAATCCTCTTTTTTAAATCCTTTAAATCATCGGCTGATAGAAGCTTCATCAGTCCGCCCAATCCTGCTGCACCCGATTCGCCGGAAATTATTTGAGGATCGTCTCCTGAGGGATAGTATAATCGTTTCATTGCTTCGATGCAGGCTGTATCCGGTACCGAAAGGAATGCATCTGCACCCTGCTTCAGGATTTTCCAGGCAAGTTGTGATGGAAACCCGCAATTCAATCCAGCTAACAGGGTTTGGCGGGTTTTGGAGGTCATGGTCAGGCGGTTTCGTCTGATCGATTCGAGGATGCAATCGGTTTCGAATGCTTCAACAACAACAATTGCCGGCCGGTTAGCTTTGGAAATTCGGTTGAAATACCAGGCAGCACTGGCTGCCCAGCTTCCCACTCCGGCCTGGATCAGGATCAAATCAACGGGATGTATTTTGAGCCATGATTCCATTTCCCGGAAGGATGTTTGGTAGCCCTGCATAATGCGGGTGGGTATTTCTTCGTATCCCGGCCAGGATGTATCCTGGATCAGAATAGCACCACGTTTACGAGACCACTCCTTCGCGCTTTCAACGGCAAGATCGTAATTTCCATCGACCACAATAACTTCGGTGTTTTCTTCTCGAATCGATTCAATTCGTTCCGGAACAGTATGGTCAGGCACAAAAACAGTACATTGTTGTTTCAGAATCCGACAGATCCATGCGAGGGCTTTACCATGATTCCCGTCGGTTGCCGCACAAAACATATGATCTCCTGGATGTTCCTTCAGGTAGTTATGAACGGTAAACGATGCTCCCAGACCTTTGAATGCATTTAAACCAAAACGGGTTGATTCATCCTTTATCCAAAGTGCTCCAATACCTAATTTTTCAGCCAAAGCAGGCAGGGAAACCAATGGGGTGGGGTGGTACCCTGGTAATGATTTATGAAACCGAAAACCTTCCTTTGAATTCAGGATCTTTTCAAGTGAAGGATCCAGTTGGATTGTCCTCTTTTTATGAGGATTAATCAGAAAGCCATGGGTTTGAGAATTTACCATGTTTTCATTTTGACCCCTACGAAGCCATAATAAATAGAATGATTTTAAAGAGGAATTAAACCACTTCAAAAAAAATGGTGACAGCTTCCTATTTTATAATAATTAATACATTGATATACAATATCTTATAGAATTTTTAAAAATTGTCAATTCATTCAAAAAATGTTATTATATATTTGAAAATCAATTAAATAATATAATTTCTTTAGAAGTAATTAAATAGGAAGCTGTCACCATTTTTTTTGTCACCATTTTATTCAACATTTTTTTTCTGTGATAAGAGAATAAACCTTACAGATCCAGCAGGAGTTTTTCAGGATTTGCTTCACTGAAGATCATATTTTCGGGTGATTCCAGTAACTCCTTAACCTTGACCAGGAATCCTACGGAGTCACGGCCGTCGATCAGCCGGTGATCATAGGAGAGCGCCAGGTACATGACCGGTCGGATCTCTACCTTTCCATCGACAGCAACCGGCCTTTCGATGATATTGTGCATACCGAGGATCGCTGCCTGTGGTGGATTCAGAATGGGCGTGGACAACATAGAACCGAACAGTCCCCCGTTGGAAATGGTGAAAGTGCCTCCTGCCATATCATCCATCGAGATCCGGTTTTTTCGGGCTTTATCGGCAAGCTCAATGATCTTCTTTTCAATCTCAGCCATGTTCAGCGCTTCTGCATTTCGGATTACGGGTACCAGCAATCCCTTTTCAGCCTGCACGGCTATTCCAATATCACAGTAATCGAAATGGACAATGTTATCCCCATCGATCATGGAATTCAAGCTGGGGTAGGTTTTTAGTGCTATGGTGACAGCCCGGGTAAAAAACGACATAAATCCCAGTTTAACACCATGTTTCTCCGTGAATTGCTGCTGGTATTTTTTCCGGAGCCGGATGACCTCACTCATATCCACCTCGTTGAAAGTGGTGAGCATGGCTGTTTCATTTTTGACCGTGACCAGTCTCTCGCTCAGTTTACGTCGCAATGAGGACATTTTAACCGATTCCGATTCACGGGATATATCTTTTGCCGGAGTTGAAATAACAGTTGGGTCATTCTGAGAGATAACAGCCTGAACCTCCTGTTTTGTGATCCGTTTCAAACCCTGGATGATATCCTTCACGCTCAATCCATGATCCTTCATCATCTGCTCTGCCACGGGTGTTACTTTTACATCACTTTTTTCTGAAGTTTCCAATTTTTCTACCTCAGGTTTCTTTGCTGATTCTTCCTCAGATTTTGCCGTTTTTTCTTCCGATTCCTTCTTTTTTGCCTTAGCGGTCGGTTTCACACTGGTATCAATCGTACAGGCAACAGCTCCTACTGGATGGGTTTCTCCGGCCGGTGCTAAGATTTTTATTTTTCCACTATCCGTAGCCAGTAAGGGCAGGGTAGCTTTTTCCGACTCAACTTCAGCAACTTCCTGGTCTTTCTCAACAACATCACCATCCTCCACCAGCCAGTTGGCAATTTCCACCTCCGAGATCGATTCCCCGGGACTGGGTATTTTAATTTCGATAATCATAGGGTATGATTTTTTCGTTCAATTGGTTAACCGGCTTAAATTATAAATTTCGGTTTTGATTCCAGGTATTCATGCACTTTCAATACCTCTTTCCTGGAGCTTCCCTCCACACACTGCAGTCCGCAATATTTATTTTTCAGTTCGCAGGTACATTTGCGGAACACTTTGTTCACAATCTCTTCCTGCCCGATTACATGAAGTCCGTTCAAGCCGGTGGCAGGGCTCCCGCTTGCAAGGCGTGCAACCGGGATCAGTTGGACATCCTTGATGTAATCCCTGACATACCTCCAGGCACCCATGTTTTCCGGTTCTTCCTGAACCCATAAATGCAGCAGCGCTTTCGGGTATCTCTTTAATGTTTTGTTCAATTTCTCCTCAGGGAACGGGTGCAGCTGTTCCAGCCTGATCAGGGCAATATCCCGTGCATCCAATTTTTGTTTGATCTTAAGAAGATCATAATACACTTTTCCTGAACAGAGCACTACCCTGAGTACTTTTCCGGCATCGACATCCGGATCATCGATTACTTCAGCAAAACTTCCTTTTTCAAGGTCCTCCAGGGAGGAGATGCATTTGGGATGACGCAGCAAACTTTTGGGTGTGAAAATGATCAGTGGGATCATGAATTTCCGTGTCATCTGCCTTCTCAGCAGGTGGAACAGATTGGCAGGAGTTGTCGGATTCACGATCTGCATGTTGTTCCTTGCTGCCATTGCCAGGAAGCGCTCAATACGGGCACTGCTGTGTTCCGGTCCCTGGCCCTCAAAACCGTGTGGAAGCATCAGGACAATGCCATTCATAACGCCCCATTTCTCTTCTGCGGAACAGATATACTGGTCGATAATGACCTGCGCAGCATTCTGAAAATCACCGAACTGAGCTTCCCAGATGGTCAACCCTTTGGGCAGAGCCATTGCATAGCCATATTCAAATCCAAGTACCCCATATTCGGATAATGGAGAGTTGTAAATCTCAAACGGTCCCTGTACATCGGAAAGATGTTTCAGGGGGTAGTACTTCTCACCCGTTTCTTCAACTACATAGGCAGCATGCCGGTGAGAGAATGTTCCGCGTTCTGAATCCTGTCCGCTGATTCTGACAGGATGTCCCTCTTCAAGGAGTGTCCCATAGGCAAGCAGTTCCCCTATAGCCCAGTCAATTTTTTCGCTTTCGATCATTTTCAGCCGCTCATCAATCAATTTGATCAGTTTTCTGAAGAATTTCTTATCCTCCGGCAGGTGGTTGATTTTTTTCCCGATCTCCAGCAGTTTTTCACGGGCCACTCCTGTCTTTGGGTATTTGACAATATCTTTTTTTTCCGGGTGCCTGAAAGATCCCCAATCTTCATCGAGGAATTGTTTGATATGAACCTCATTTGTCTGCTGGGAGATCTTCAGTTTCTCCTCCAGGATCTCTTCGTAATCTTTTTCAGCCTGCCGGATATCCTCCTCTGAAAAGAGGTTTTGTTCAACCAGCTTTTTGCTGTATATATCCCTTGGATTCGGGTGTTTTTCAATTGCTTTGTAGAGGAGTGGTTGTGTAAAACGTGGTTCATCCCCTTCATTGTGCCCGTATTTCCGGTAGCACAATATATCGATGAATACGTCCATGTGAAATTCCTGCCTGAATTCCATTGCTAACCGGATCGTGTACATCAGGGCTTCCACGTCGTCCCCGTTCACATGAAAGATGGGTGCCTTGGTGACCTTACCGATATCCGTACAATAGGTGCTTGACCGGGCATCCAGGTAGTTGGTGGTAAATCCGACCTGGTTGTTGATGACCAGATGGATGGTACCTCCTGTTTTATAGCCTTCAAGCCGGGACATCTGGATTACCTCATAGACCACACCCTGGGATGCAATGGCTGCGTCTCCGTGGATCAGTATGGGTGCAAGTTTGTTATAATCACCCTTGTATTTGTGGTCGATTTTTGCCCGTGCGATGCCCTCAACTACCGGATCAACGGCTTCAAGGTGCGAGGGGTTGGGAGCCATGTTCAAACGGATCTTTTTCCCATGATCGGTTACGATATCATTGCCGTACCCGAGGTGGTATTTTACATCACCCAGCGAGATGGTTTCATCGTAAAAAGTCCCGTTAAATTCGTTGAAGATATCCTCATAAGGTTTTTGGAGAACATTAGCCAGGACATTTAGCCGTCCGCGGTGCGACATACCAATGATAAACTCACGGATACCCAGTTCGGATCCACGTTCAATCACTGCATCGAGGGCCGGAATAAGGGATTCTGCACCCTCCAGTGAGAACTGTTTTTGCCCGATGAATTTCTTATGGATAAAGTGTTCGAATCCTACAGCTTGTTTCAGAAGAAAATAGATGTGCTTCTTCTCCTCTTCAGTAAAATCAGGTGTGATGAGTCCCGGTTCCAGTTTATTCTGTATCCATTCGATTACCAGCGGATTTCGAATGAATCCATATTCAACCCCGATGGACCGGCAATAGGTTTGTTTCAGGCGTGAAATGATCTCTTTCAGTGTTGCAGCACCCGCCCCAATCTGTTTCCCTGCCTGGAAAATAGTTTCCAGGTCACTTTCGGAAAGATCGAAATTTTCCAGGTCAAGCGTTGGAGTATAGGTCCTTCTTGTCCGGACCGGATTGGTTTCCGTAAAAAGATGTCCCCTCCGGCGGTATCCCTCGATCAGGTTGATGACCTTGAACTCTTTGTCCATGAACCCGTGTGAAGGCTCCGTGTCGTAATGGGTACGGGCAAAATCAAATCCCTCAAAAAATTTGCTCCAGCTTTCATCCACAGAGGAGGGGTCAGATTGGTATTGTTCATACAGCTTTTCAATGGCTACGATATCACTGCTCCCAAGATAGGTTTGTTTATCCATTTCGTTCAGTCTGTTATACACCAGGCATTTGCCGCACAAAAGTATAAAACTTTTTGATAATAACGGGATCGACACTCTTAGTTGGGGTTTGGTTTTCAGGTTTTATGGACCATTTATTGTATATGGATGGATTGCCACAAATTTGTTGCTATAAACCAAACAGGTGAGAGTCCCTTTTTCTGTTGTATGAAAATAAACCATTCCATGAATGATTTTGGAACACTTAGGGCTACTATTTATAGAGAATAAATATGTAATTGTCATGTATTCAGTATTATGCATATTATGGTACGGAGTTTGGAGTTTGTTGATTTAGGTATATTATAGATTAAATCCTTAACAACAGATTGACAATTTTATCATTAGCTGTTTATGGATGACTAAAACAAAGAATGCATCTTAATGGGCTTAAAGAGAATAATATTGATCAAATGAAATCAAATAATATGCGGTTTTGTATCCCAGGTGAGTTCAGGGTTACAGATTTAGGAGTAGCAATCTTCTTCCTGTTTATTCTTTCACTGTGTCCTTTTTCAAATGCAAATGCACTGGTAAATCAATCGAACCAAATAATTCAAACTTCAAAGCAGGATAAAGGTGAATTGAAGATTATAGAGGGTATTCCCTTCCTTAAATTATCGGGAACTTACTATGAGATGGGTGAACAGTATGGTAGGCTTCTTAAAGAAGATATGCAGAAGATCTATACTCATCTTATTCCCTATAAAGATAAGTGGTTACAGGAACTCCCGGATGATATTTGTGAGAGACTGGAAAGGCTGACACCTGAAGAGATGATACAACAATTAAAAGGAATGGCGGATGGATCCGGTTTGCCTTACAATGATTTGTTATTAAGCGCTTACTGGGGAGTCCTGGAGAGAGGAGGATGTTCATCGATCCTTGTGAAAATTAAAAGAGGCAGAAAAGACGAAAGAATACTCCATGGAAGAAATTATGATTATGGATATGAAATGGGGAAATTCCCTGTTGTCGTTGAATATCAACCCAAGGGAGGGATCAAACATGTTGTGCCCGGAACAATAGGTTATGTGGCTGCACCTCATGGAGTAAACGATTATGGAATCACCGTTTCCGAGAACATGGGACGTGGAGACAGAAGAGAGAATACAATCCACTACATGTCACCGAATCTTAAATTAAGGGAAATATTATACACTGCAACAAACCTCCACCAAGCGGATGAATTATCTGAAGAATATAAATCAGATGTTGGCGTGATCCATACCATAAGCAGTGCTTCAGAGAATGATGGAGCTATTTATGACATATATTATAATGCGGTAAAACGGAATGGTTTTAACGGCAATGATTATCTCTTTGCTACCACTAGTTATTTAAATGAGGAACTGAACAGGCAAATTAAATGCCCCCGATACAAAATTATCGACGGTTATGTACAAAAAAGAATGATTAACTCTGTTGATGATATGATAAAAGTCCTTGCTGATCCGGGGAGTACCTATGGTGTGAATAATTCCAGTACCATACATTCGATTGTATTTGATCCCCAACAAAAAACCATCTACATGGCATTTAATGAAAAATTTGCTGCATGGGGTAAATGGTTGAAATATGATTGGAAAGAGGATAAGGTGACTGTATATAAAGAAGCAAACAGGAATGAACTTGAGAAATCAGATAAGGTAGAACTGACTGGTGTTCATGTTATTGGTGCATACTGGCAGGGAGACCCAGCCATTCCCCCAGGACCTGTTTTAAAAAACCTACATTTTGTTCTACAAATTAAAGAATGGTTTAAAGAGAAAAATGTGCAACAGTTGTATGACTTCAGTGCTCGTGCTACAAAAGAATTAACCTTACGATCAGAAGGCCATCCGGATATTACAGCAACATTGACCAAAGGGACAATTTCAACACCGGATTTTCATGGATTTTGGTTTGAGGTGAACGATACGGATCTCGATAAAATGATACCAAATATCACATATAGAATACATCTTGAGAACATTAGTGCTATTTATAGGTGGATTATCGAAGATGATGTATTCCTGATCCGGCTTGAAGAAAAATAATCATCAAGATTATTTATCTGATGGTAAGGCTTACAACCGTAATTTTTTGTTATGGGTAATTAAACGCCGGTTCCATTCAGAATTTCAGTGTAAACATTGTTTTTTCTCCTGGAACAGAATGAACGGAAAGTGTTCCTTCGTGGTGAAGCATGATCTGCCTGGACAAACTTAAGCCAATTCCAGAGCCTTTGGATTTGGTGGTAAAAAAGGGAACAAAAATATCATCCATTATTTCCGGAGGAATTCCCGGTCCATTATCTTCTACGATGATATAAATGGAATCTTCTTTTTCCAATGCTCTCAGACCTATATGACCCTTTTCATTTCCTGTTAATGCCTCAACAGAGTTTTTTAAAAGGTTCAACAATACTTTTTCCAATAGGTTAATATCTGCGACCATTGTTACGTGTTCTATCGAGATTTCAGCAGTAAAAGAGATTTTATGCTGATCAATTTCCTCATGCATTAGTTCTTTAACCCTCATGAACAGTTCAGCAACCTTAAACGAAGAAAATTGAGGTTCAGGAAGTCGGGAAAGACTTCTGTATTTACTTACGAAGTCGATTAATCCTTCCCCGGTATCCCTGATCGTGTGCAGACCGGATATAGTTTTTGCTACCGTTTGAGTGGTGATATTGCCTGGCTCAATTGGTTTGTTGTTTTTTTGATTTGTGTATTGTTTGGTAATGGATTTGGTCAATGAAATGACCGGACTCACTGAATTCATTATTTCATGGGTCAGGACCCGGATCAGCTTCTGCCAGGAGTCGAGCTCCTTTCTCTCCATCTCCCTCACTATGTTTTGAATGGAAATGGTGTTCAGGGTTTCTTGTTCGGTTTTGATCACATCTTTTTTTATCAGAAGCTGTTTGACTGTCCCGTGCATGGTTTCCCCCCGGTTCGGGTGTATAAACCTGACCACTTCAGGTCTTCCCGGTTGGAGGTTGAACATGCGATCAAACAGATCTGCATCAATACCCTTCAGTTTGCTGATATGGTTCAGGGTTGAGAGGTTTAACAATTTCTTTGCTGCCTGATTTATCATTTTAATCTCTCCGGTGTCGTAATATAGGATGATACCAATGCCAATGTGGTTGACCAGGTTGGTCAGGAGAATCGATTGTTTCTGACCTTCTACCCTGGCAGAGTGAAGTTGTTCGTTCAGATCCCTCATGGATTGATAGAGTTCGCGGAGGTGTTTGTTTTCTGCCGCTTCCTGGAAAATCAGCATGGAGTCCTCGTTTTTAACGGCCGAGAAAAAACGGCTAATGTTGCGGTTGACCTGGTTAATAAATTGGAAAAGAAAAATAATTTGCAGGATGAGAATCAGCCCTATTCCAAGGAGTGTAAAGAGGTATTCACCCGGTAATCGATAAATGACCGGAAGCATTAAAAATCCGGTAATAAAAATTAGCAAAAGTCGGATGACAGTGTTAATGTAAAAGTTTTTCAGGATCATTTTTCTCGGGTATTCGGTGTAAACGGTTTTTCAAGACCATATTTCACCAGCTTGTTATAGACGGTTTGCCGGGTTAGCCCTAACTCTTCAGCAGTTTTTGAGATACTCCCGCGGTGATATTCCAGTGCATCTTGTATGGCTTGCTTTTCAATCTCTTCCAGTGTTAATGGTGTTCGGGTACCTGTTTGCTCCGGTTTCCTGCCTGAAAGGATCAGATCATCCGGATGTAGAACATCCGAGTCGCTCAGGATTACTGCTTTTTCAATGGTATGCTGCAGTTCTCTCACATTCCCAGGCCAGTTATGGTACATCAGTTTATTCATGGATCTTTCAGGAATTTTTACCAGGGGTTTCTGGTATTTCCGGCAATATTTCCGGAGGAAGAAATCAGTTAACCTAAGGATGTCCTCACCCCGTTCGCGTAAAGAAGGGATCTCGATCTCTATGGTATTTATCCGGTAATAAAGATCTTCGCGAAACAGATTCCTTTGGATCAATTCCTTGAGGTCTTTGTTTGTAGCACATATCAGTCTTATATCAATGGGAATGGGTGTGTTCGATCCTAACCGGAACACCTGTTGGTTTTGTAATACTGAAAGGAGTTTGGCTTGCAAGGGTAAAGATAGATTCCCGATCTCGTCCAAAAAGAGGGTTCCTCCGGTGGCAATCTCGAACCTTCCCGGCCGATCCTCCCGGGCATCTGTAAAAGCCCCTTTGACATGACCAAATACTTCACTTTCAAACAGAGATTCGCTCAATGAGCCCATATCAACCGTTACAAATATTTCATTCGTACGATCCGACTTTCTGTGTATTTCATGAGCGACCAATTCTTTCCCTGTGCCGTTCTCTCCGGTGATTAAAACATTTGTTTTTGTCCCGGCAACTTTTTCTATGGTGCCTAACACCTTATTCATCGCAGACGATGAGCCGATCAGGGGATCATAACTCCGCTCCATGTTACGGGTCAAATGGACCTGCTTGTTGCGGAGTTTCCGGATCTCAAGCTTTGATTGCCTGAGCTTGTAAGCTGATTTCAGCGTGGCAATCAACTTTTCGTTATCCCATGGCTTGAGGATAAAATCCATTGCACCCTTCTTCACTGCCCTGACAGCCAGTTCAACGTCACCGTAGGCGGTGATCAAAACAATAGCAATATCCGGATCAATTTGCAGGATCTGTTCCAGCCAGTATATCCCTTCATTGCCGCTGCTTATTCCGGCTGCGAAATTCATGTCCAACAAAACCAGGTCAATCCTGTGCTCGCGAATGATACCTGGAATCAGGTTGGGATTGGTGGTCGTCTGAATGCCGGAAAACTCCTGCTCGAGAAGGTGAACCAGGGCTTTTATTACATTCTTGTGATCATCTACGATCAACAGGTTTGCTTCTACCATACCGTTTCCTTTTCGGCCCGATACCAGGGAACCCGATTCGTAAATATGTTAAAAATTTAGACAAATATTGTCAAAATATTTGACAATTCCAAATAACAATTCACATTGATAAATCAGTCAATCATCTAAAAACCATCATTTTATGAATTGTGGCACAGTTATGGCGAAATTCTGTATTGTCTGACATTCAATTCGAAGTACTTTGGAAAATAGGACTTCATAACATAACTTCACCATCATGTTAAACAATTACCTGAGAACTGCTATTCGGAATATAATCAACAACAAGCTCTATTCTATTATTAATATCATTTGCTTAGCCATAGGATTTACCTGTTTTATCCTCATTTTTCTCTGGGTTGAGGATGAGTATAGTGTTGGCAGAGGTAAGGCAAACGGGAAAGATGTTTATCAATTAACCATTACTCATGAGAACGGGATATTAGATCCCAATGTTCCTTATTTTCTTCCTTATGCAATGGCAGAGATTTATCCTGAGATAAAAAATTATACCCGGATCAGAAGGATTGGTTCTATTACTAACTGTGTTTTTGCTTATCAGGAGGGAGACGGTGAACCGTTGATGTTTTATGAAAAAAACGTGATTATGGTAGATACCGGTTTTTTTTCCATTTTTCCGTTTCCTTTTATATATGGTAATGGTGCATCGGCTCTATTGAGAAGGGATGGTGTTATTTTGAGCGCAGGTGCAGCTGAGAAATATTTTGGAGATAATGATCCGACCGGGAAGGTCCTTTTATTCAACAACCAGTTATCTCTTACGGTAACGGGAGTTGTGAAGATTTCGGACAAGTCATTTTTACAACCGGATTTTATCCTGCCCCTTCGAAGTAATATGGCCGATGATTACAATTGGCGTGATCCATCTTATATTCTGTTACATGGTAATACTCCGGTTAGCCAGTTTAAGAATAAGATTTCCGGGGCTATGATGGATCTTTACAAAGCGCCGTTACCGGGTGAATTAGTATTGGGTATTCTGCCACTATCAAAATCCTACCTGAGTTTTGGGAGAATGAAATACATCTATATTTTATCTGTAGTTGCCATTTTCATTTTATTGGTAGGATGTATCAATTATATTATTCTGACGATCGGTCGATCAACAAAAAGGATAAAGGAGATAGGAGTTAGAAAAATTACAGGTGGGCAAAAAAGGCAGCTTGTTGTACAATTATTAATTGAATCTGTCCTGGTAGCCATTATTGCCATGTTTCTTTCATTAATATTAATAGAGTTTACCCTGCCTGCATTTGGCAGGTTTGCAGAGAAGGATTTGAGCATTGGCTATTTTAGTCGCCCTCAGATCATCCTCATCTTCATATTGGTGGCAATTGTTGTTGGTATTCTGGCTGGTTTTTACCCGGCCCTCTCATTTACACGTAAAAGTCCGATTGCCACTTTGCAATCATCGCATATTTTGGGTTCAAAGAAATCGCTTTTTATGACGATTGCCGTAATCACCCAATTCTCCATTTCATTTTTATTACTGACTTCTACTCTCCTTATCATGAATCAACTTTCATACATGATGAACCAGCCCCTGGGGTTCAACATCGAAAACATTATAGAGATCCCAATGAACGGTTCACTGAGCCAACGTTTCGAATCGTATAAGGCAAGACTATACCGTAATCCAAATATTTTAAAAATTACTGCAGGACAGGCTGTCCCGTTTAATGAGGATTATAAGACCGGTTTGGGTTGGGAAGGAAAAGATCCGGATGAGGTCCCTGTTATAAGATATTCAATTACCCTGCCTGATTATATTGAGACGTTTGAGATGGAAATAGTTAAAGGCCGCAGCTTTACAAATGATTTTACCACCGATATTTCAAACTATGTAATCAATGAGAAAGCCATACAACTTTTGGGTGTGGATGATCCAATCGGGATGAGAATTGATTTCTGGGGGAGGGAAGGAGAGATCATTGGTGTTTGCAAAGATTTTCATCATGTATCCCTGCACCGGGAGATCCTGCCCCATGTTTTTACCATCCATCCGGCAACTTACAGGAATATTAATCACATTTTCATAAAACTGAGTGGTGAAAATATTCAGGAGACGCTTGAAGAGATCGAAACAGTTACAAAAGAATTTGCTCCCCAGTACCCGTTTAAATATAATTTCCTTGATTCCGGTGTGGGGAAATTATATACTTCGGACCGGAGACTGGGTACCATTATCATGATATTTGCCTTCGTCTCATTATTCATCACCTGTCTCGGTATTTTCAGTCTGACTACTTTTATGGCTGAAAGAAGAACGAAAGAATTTGGAATTCGCAAGGTAAATGGTGCCCGGGCAGTTAATCTGTTAAAACTTATTAACGGTGATATCTTTGCGTGGATTTTGATCTCGATCGTGATCACCACCCCGCTGGCCTACATTGTTATGCACAGGTGGTTACAAAATTTTGCTTTCAGGGTGTCAATCGGGTTCTGGATTTTCTTTCTAACCGCTATAATAATCCTTTTCATCGCACTTTCAACCTCAACGGGAGTGACGGTTAAATCAGCCTTTAAAAACCCGGTAGATTCATTGCGGTATGAATAAGTGAGTCACATCATTCATGAAACGGAGTTGAAATGAAACATCGTTAAACGGTATTTAAAACCCAGTTACTCTTATTCTATCCAAAGGGTATCTTTTAATTCTCTTTCAGTATATTTTCGTCATACTCGATTTCGAAACGAAGTTTGTGTTTAGCTTCTTCCTGTGCAAGCATCAGGAATATTCCTTGTGCTTCTGCATCGTCTGTTTTACCGGCAAGGTCTGAATAAAGTTTGAATGCAGCTTTTTCTTCCTTCATGGCAACGATCAGCGCATCCTGGTAATTCAGGTCATCCCTGGATTTGTCTATATCAACCAGGTAATCTCCTATCTTCAGATCCTGCACTTTCTCTTCCGGAATGACAACTTTATTGCTTCCTTTAATGTTTTGAAGTTTCTTCTTGTGTCCCATTTCCTCTTTTGAGAACTGGGTAAACACCTGGGCCATCTCCCTGTTCCTGCTTCGTTTGGCAAGGTCAGCATACAATGCGGCGGCTTTCTCCTCTTCACCAATTGCATAATCCAGTATATCCTGTAGCGTTTTGAATTCTTCCATAATTGAGATTTTTTTTGATTGAAACGGTACAAAGTTAATTTTTTATTTCAGAATTACTATTCGGTGAAGGAGTCCTTAGAATGTGGAATAGGTTTATTTTAAATTATTGAATATCAATGAATAACATATTGGATCCGGAATAAAATAAGTTGTAAAACATACCATGAATTTCGAGTCCAATTTTCATAAATATTACTTTTACTTTTTATTTTTCGCGGTCTGGTCCAGAATATCTTACCCAGATCGACACTATTTTGGAGGATTTGTTCGAGTGAATATCAATATCAAAGCTGTTAGATGAATAAAATCGTTGAGAAGGAATATTTCTCGGAAGCTGTGGTAAAGTTGGTCATTGAAGCTCCTGAAATAGCCCGAAGCAGAAAAGCAGGACATTTTGTGATTGTCCGGGTGGGAGTGAAGGGCGAACGGATCCCGCTTACCATTGCTGAAGCCGATGTGGAAAGGGGTACCATTACATTGATTACACAGAAGGTAGGAGTCTCTTCAATTAAGCTGACCAACCTGGAGGTCGGGGATTACATTACGGATGTTGTAGGTCCACTGGGGCAACCTACACACATTGAAAAAGTAGGAACGGTACTGGCAGCCGGGGGTGGTGTTGGGGTAGCTCCCATGCTGCCCATTGTGGAAGGCTTCAAGCAGGCAGGGAACAGGGTCATTACTGTACTTGCTGCAAGAACCAAGAACCTGATCATACTGGAAGAACAGATGAGGAAACATTCCGATGAGGTCGTTATCATGACGGATGATGGTTCCTATGGCAAAAAGGGATTGGTAACGCATGGGATGGAGGAGATCATCAAAAGGGAAAAAGTAAACCTGGCGATTACCATCGGACCGGCAATCATGATGAAATTTGCTGCTTTGCTGACAAAAAAATACAACATCAAAACACTGGCCAGCTTAAACACCATTATGGTGGATGGTACAGGGATGTGTGGAGCATGCAGGATAAGTGTGGGAGGAAAGACGAAGTTTGTCTGTGTCGATGGTCCGGAATTTGATGCACATGAGATTGATTACGATGAGATGCTGATGCGTCTGAATGCTTATAGAGATAAGGAAGAGAAATCGTATGAGCGGTATATAAGCAGATACAGAAAAGCGTAGATTATGGAAAGCCTACTTGCATATCTGAAGAAGGAGAGAGAACAGGAGTGGAGGGTTGAGCTTCGCAGCAAAATCAAAAATAAGGAGCGGACCAGCCTGGAGCGATTGGCTATGCCTGAAGCAGATCCTGATATCAGGAATAAGAGCTACTGCGAGGTAAATAAAGGACTTACTGAAGAACAGGCGATCCATGAAGCCCGGCGGTGTATTGATTGTCCCAGCCCAACCTGTATCTTCGGCTGTCCTGTGGGTATTAATATTCCGAAATTTGTGAAATTAATTGAAGCAGGTGAATTCCTGGAATCTGCAAAAGTGCTGAAAGAGACCAATGCACTTCCGGCTGTGTGCGGTCGGGTCTGCCCGCAGGAAGCACAGTGTGAAAAAACCTGTTTCTATAATGAGAAACTGAAGAAACCTCCGGTAGCGATTGGGAACCTGGAACGTTTCGCAGCCGATTACGAGCGGAACAGTGGTCATATATCTGTTCCGGAGATTTCCAGCCATAACGGGATTAAGGTTGCTACCATTGGTTCAGGACCTGCATCCCTCGCCTTTGCCGGTGATATGGCAAAAATGGGATATGATGTTACCGTTTTTGAAGCACTGCATGAAATCGGAGGGGTATTGAAATATGGCATTCCTGAATTCAGGCTTCCCAATGAAATTGTTGATGTTGAGATTGAGATCCTGAAAAAGATGGGTGTACATTTTTTTACCAATTTCATCGTCGGTAAAACCGCTACTATCGATGATTTGAGAAAACAGGGCTATACGGCATTTTTTGTTGCCAGTGGTGCCGGACTACCAAATTTTATGAATATTCCCGGGGAAAATTACATCGGGATTTACTCAGCCAATGAATACCTAACCCGGATTAACCTCATGAAAGCTGCAAACGATGAATACGACACACCGGTCATCAGTGGAAAAAATGTCGCCGTGATTGGCGGTGGTAACACGGCAATGGATTCAGTGCGTACAGCAAAACGATTGGGGGCAAAAAATGCCAGAATCCTTTACCGGCGTTCCATCGAGGAGATGCCGGCACG
Source organism: uncultured Rikenellaceae bacterium (assembly GCA_964640125.1). Lineage (GTDB taxonomy): Bacteria > Bacteroidota > Bacteroidia > Bacteroidales > VadinHA17. The sequence continues at coordinate 6,206 of CAZXGG010000059.1, read as the reverse complement.
AAATGAAGAGATCAAACATGCTCAGGAAGAAGGTATTGAGTTTCTGAACCTTACAAATCCCCTGGAATATTATGGAGATGAAAACGGACGGGTTAAAGGCATGAAGGTTCAAAAAATGGAGTTGGGAGAACCGGACGATTCCGGGCGGAGAAGACCCATCCCCATTAAAGGATCGGAGTATGAGATTGAAGCAGACACTGTTGTTGTTAGCGTGGGTGTATCTCCCAACCCGCTCATTCCAAGAAATATGCCCGAGCTGGAGGTCTCTGCCTGGGGCACGATAAAGGTGAACCAGGATACCATGCAGTCTTCCATACCCGATATCTTTGCCGGGGGTGATATTGTCCGTGGAGGCGCTACTGTTATCCTTGCCATGGGGGATGGCAGAAAAGCAGCAGGCGGCGTTGATAAATACATTAAAGAAAAGGTTAGAAACATCCTTTCCCTCATTAAGGAATTCAAAACCATCGGAGACATTCTTGAGTTTGCCAACCAATAGCTACCGGATACCGCTTCACACAATCAAGATGTGCCTAACCATAGCATAGTTAAGTGATACTGCACATGGAAGAGAGCACTAGCCCTACGATTATGCTTATACGGTGGATTTAGCTTCGTCTTGTTCATTAAAAACAATTTCGTATTTAATGCCCTCTAAATCCTTAATGAAAAGAGCAAAGTAATCAGGGCCATATTCAGGATATAATTTTGGCTTGGTTACTATCGTTGCCTCAATTTCCTTTCACTCAAAATAAATTTTATTAATAATCTGGTCAGATGGATTTGTGAAGTGCTGTGCAAATTTAACCTCAGTTTATAGCGTTCTAATAACAGCTGACGTTTTTGTATATGACCAGTGGCGGGTTTCGGAGCATTTCCCTATCAATGTGCAATGGCTTGCTTGCGAAGTGTCTATAATCGCATACCAGTTAAGCCAGCCATTGGCTATATGCGGTGCTGGGCAACGTACCTTAATGTTAAAAAGACTATTCTTTTTTTATTGCTCTTAGAAACACATAGTCAATCATCTTTCTTCTATAAACATATCCAAGCAGCCAAGAAATAAATGTTAGTGCTAAACCAATTTTAATTCCTCTCGTGCAAATTGCATTCCTAATTGACTCCAGTTGTAAATTATGATGCGAAAATCCCGGATAAACATTTCTCCCTGAACTTTCAGCAGTATCAATTATAAATCCAATTTCATTTAATAATACTTTCATCTCTTCTATTGACATCCAATTATCTTCAGGCATATGCCAGTGCTTTGCACAAAAATTGCCAATTATTGTATTATATAGATTTTTTCCCCTTTCTATATTATTAATTGTAATATCTGATAGTAATAAAATACCATTTGGTTTCAGCACTTCATATGCCTTTTTCAAAAATATCTCTCGTGTATTAAAATGTGCTGGTCCTTCAATAGCAATTACATAATCAAAGCTATCAGGTGGAAAGCTTAGTTTGCATGCATCCATTTTTTCAAAATGAATACGCTCAGATAAGTTTAATGAACTTATTTGAAGTTTTGCATGTTCAATATGTGAATCCGTAATATCAATGGCTATAATTTTTTCAGGACAGATTTTTTCGTATATTTTTAATGTTTCAGAACCATATCCACATGCCACATTGAGAACCATCCCACAGTTAAGTGTTTTTTCAAATTTAAGTACACGATTAATTAATGCTTCAGCAGCTTGATGATAATCCATAATTTCATCTGACCAATAACCAAATGATAAATACCCTCCTTCTTGAAATCGTCTTTTATTAGAACCGTGAGAGTAAAATTTTTCTACTTTATTTTCATGTGTTAATTTCATTCAATTAAAAAAGTACTGATACATTAGAAAATGTATTATTCGTTTGTATTATATAGCATAATTTCGTAATGGTTTTAAGTATGTTGCCCAACTAGTGGATAGTAACCATGGTATTATAAACCTTATGTGTATAATAGCATTCTGGTCTTTACATTATCATGATTCAAGGGCTGGTCTTCTGGTTTAACCCGATCAGGTCATCAAAAACGTTCTTTGCCGCAGATTTTGCTCCTGCACCGGCGCCCCGTATGACAACCGGGTCATCCTTTTTGCTGCCGGTGTAAAGAATGGCAAGCTTTTCAGCACCTCTCAATCTGCCAATCAATGAATCCTGCGGAACCTCTTTCAGTCCAACCCGGCACTTTCCATTCTCCAGAGTCGCAACAAAGCGAAGGGTGCAGTTTTTTTGCAAAACCCGGTTGTACCTTTCCCTGTATTCATCATCCAAAATCCTGAGATCTGACAAAAAGGTATCTGCAGATAGCGAAGCCATCTCTTCAGGAAACAAACTCTCTGTAATAACATCACCAAATTCAAGATGATAACCCGACACCCTGGCCAGGATAAGAATTTTCCGTGCCATATCTTTCCCTGACAGGTCTTCACGGGGATCGGGTTCGGTATACCCTTTGCTTAGCAACTCATTTACCACTTCAGAAAAGGATTCACCCGCTTCGAGCGAGGAACATAGATGGCCAAGGGATCCGCTCATGCAGCCTTCTAACCTTTGGATTTTTTTCCCTCCGGCCAAAAGCCTTCCGATTTCCGGTATAACAGGAAGCCCGGCACCGATAGTTGCCCGAAGACCCAGAGGGACCTGACTCAGTGACCTGTAGGTTCCATTATCCCTGACCAGGGGTTTCTTGTTTGCCAGAACCAGTTTTATTTCTTTTTCAGCACATCCAAGCAGAAAGGGTGCAGTTGATCCAGCATCTGATGCATCGATGGTGGTTAAATCCCTGACATCCGATCGCTCGATTTCCTGCAGGAGAGGGGAGAGGTCACCGTTATGTTTTCCGGAATCCGGACGGTTCATTAATGTGGTTGAATTTTCAGCAGAAAGGATCTCCTCAAGAAACCTGTCCGGAATTCCCTCCTGCCGGAAAAGAAAGGATTTACTGTTGGCTATCCCAATGTACCGGAAGAACCGGTTGCCTTCACGATCTTTGTATTCCAGTACATTGCGGATCACTTCCCGGCCGACATTGCCGATTCCCAGTTGTATGACCGGTATACTATTCATGAACAAACAATAGAACGGTTTGAGAGAAACGCTAATTTCTCACTTCTGTTAATAAATTCAATTTACATCCTGTATCTCTATTCCTGATCTGTTTGCAGATCTGCAGGTTCCAGGATCTTATACACTGGATAAGTATTATACCCTCTTCCCCATTGTGGAGATAAATAACGGTCGAAATAGTTCCAGTAAAGCAGACCGTCATCCGACTGTGGTTCCAGTAAATATGCGATAAGGTTTCCCAAAGGTTGTGATGTGCGAACGACAGGTGTGCCGGCCGGGAATTCTTTTTCAATTTCCACAAACGTGCCTTTTACACTGTTTGTATAATGCCCCTGGTTCAGCCGGTTCGCCGGGGTTAACTCTTCAATCTGAAACTCCTCCACAGCCAGCATTTGGCTTTCAGTCAGACGCTCAACCGTTATTCCATGTTTTTCCAACAGTTTCAGGATATAGGGGTCGGGAAACTCTAGGAGATAAGCAAAGGGAAATTTCACACTGGTGGTTGGATAATAGTCGGCAAAGTAAGGCACTGAGACTGTCTTCATCCGATCGGTTTTGATCATTCTTCTTCTTCCGGCTTGTGCCTCCCCAATTTCAACCTCATACGCTTTTATGGTTACCTGTTCTGGTGTAGGTTCGGGTTGATAGGTAATGGCAAATGAGTCGGAGGGAGCAGGTGACATTCCCCGATCGATCGTTTTCAGATCAACCATCCTGATCACGTCACGGATCTCGCTTTTGTTTTGTGATGCATACTCCACTACTGAACGGATGAGAAAGTAACAACCCTGAACTCGTGATTTGAAGTCAGCATAAACATAATTCTCATTGAGTATTCCGAGCCTGTTTCGGATACCAAAATAATTGCTTATATACCGTGGTTGGCTGGCATTGGGGTACCATCCCTTCTCAAAATCCATCGGATCTCTGAAATTACCATAATAGCAGTTTTCCACGTTAAACTCATCCCTGAGACGGGTACCTACAGCAGGCATCATCTTATCGCGCATGTAGTTGATCAGCGTGCGGTCACCGTTTGGATTGAGCATCCACATAAATGTTACCGGCTCTTCGTGATAGGATCCATTGGTTGTATGGCAATCCATGAAGATGAATGGATCCCAACGGTTAAATACGTTGGTTACTACTCCTTCAATTTCGGGAGACTCAATTTTCATCGCATCCCGGTTCAGGTCAAGAAGCATGCCATTGTGCCTTACACCAACACCATTTACCGGTCCGTTCTGATTAGTCCGGTTTGAAGGCGTGATTTTTTCGTTTCCGTCTGCATTCAGAATCGGACAAATCAGTAAAACCACATGATCAAGTATGTTGCGGTCTTTTTCCTTCAGCAGGTCTCTGGTATACATTAAGGTTGCCTCTTTTCCTTCAACTTCTCCGGCATGTATGTTGGCCTGAATGTAAACCACAACTCGTTCATCATTTTCAAGGTCTTTGGGTGATGAAGGTAATGGATCCCCAATAACCATAAGGGGAATGTCCCTGCCCTCTGCAGTGGTGCCGATATACTCGGTGCGAATCAGGGCCGAGCTTTGTTCCAGCCCGGAAATAAACTTCATAACATCGGTATACCTTGATGTGGATTCGTACTTGGACCTTTCAGCAACCGTTTGAAGAGACAGCTGGTTGTATGCTATGGAGTGGATGAGAAAGGAGAGGGCCAGTAAGAAGAATATTTTTTTCATTATGTTTGAGGTTTTGGCAGGTAAATATAGTTAATTATTCAAACGCTCTCATCTCTTGAATGGTGATTTTGATGACCGTCCAACCTCCATGTCCGCCATCTTCCAAAATAACCAATTTTGAGCCAGGAAGAGCCTGGTGCAGTTTACGGGCAGTGACCGGCGGACAACACATATCAAACCTTCCATTGACGATAGTACACGGAATACCTGCTATCCTGTCTGCATTTTTCATGATCTGGTTCTCTTCCAGGAAACACGGATTGACCATATAGTAATTTTCAAGCAGGGCAAAAGCATACAGGTTGTTATTCAGGATACTCTGTTCGATTGCTTCATCCGATACATTGATATCTGAAATTTTCATTTCAAACCGTATCCATTCGCTGGCATATTTGGCCTGTGTTTTCTGGTCATTGCTCATCAGCAATTCCAGCAAATAATCGGGTAGGGGGCTTTGCCCGGGATCCGGAAGAGACTGGATCAAACGTTCATACGCATCGGGAAAATAGTTTAATGAATTTGCAAAACATCAGTGCTTAAAATGAATGATAATATAAATAGCTCAAGCGGACGATAATTCCTTCGTTTGGAATACAATTTAAATATACAGGAGATTCTCCGGATAGTGATAATTTTTTTATATTTACTTAATCACTTAACAGGAAAAGATTATGGAAGATACCAACATGTTTAATCTCATTTCAATAAAGGTTAAATGTCCGGTGTGTGGACAATCGTTGATGGATGAAGAGCAACTTGTGGATAACTCTCCCAGTATCAAACTGAATATTAAAGCAGGGGATGAAACAGGGACTATCCGTTTGAGTTCTGTTTATGATAGCTATAATTACCTTACGGATCTTGAACTTTCAAAGGATGAGGTAGCAACAATGTCTTGTCCGCTTTGCAATTCAAACCTGATTGGTAAGGAGGAGTGTGATGTGTGCAAAGCCCCTTTTATCTCGCTGAATCTTGAACTTGGAGGCACCGTATCCATCTGCTCCCGGGTGGGGTGCAAGAATCATTTCATGAAATTTGTGGATTTTTCCTTTGCACTGAAAAACCTGTTCGAGGAGACAGACCGGTTGCATCATCATCATCACACTCTGGAAGATGAGAAAATCGAGACCATCAAATCAGGAAGTTTCTTGCACTCTTATTGCCCCCATTGCCAGAAATCGATGATTGATTCCGGTTCTATAAAATTTCTGGTAAAACGAAAAAAAGAGACCGGCTATTTGATGCTCAGTCCCTACCTGAACATCTTCACCTCAAAATCCACCATCCTCCTGCCGGAAGATAAGGTAATTGAAGACCTGTCATGTCCGCATTGTAAGAAAAGCCTTATCCTTCCGAAAAAGCGATGCGAGGCGTGTGGGAGTAAAATTGCACGGATCGAGATCAGTGCCAGGAAAAAACTGATCGATT
>CAZXGG010000058.1:0-22687 GCA_964640125.1 uncultured Rikenellaceae bacterium | reverse complement strand
CCGGTCGGATAATATCCGTTTTTGTAAAGACTGCTTCAACGATCCGGCTGCTCATATCTTCTGAAAATGCCCTTGCTTTAATTGTACAATCTTTCGTCAGGGTAATGGGCTCTTTGTATTCCGGGGAGGTGCCGACAGGATCGGAACCATTGGTGGTATACCGAATGACGTTATCATTGATCCGGGATACCTGCACCGTATCGTTTTCATTGAACCAGCCACCCGGCGGTTTGATTTCAGGAGCCGGAATGAAGCTGTTTGTGTTGATCCGGAAGGCTTCTTCCACATTCAGCTTCACGATTTCCCGGTCATAGGTTAACAATCCGTTTGTTTCCGTTTCAACATCCGTTATTTGGGTATAGACGGATGCACTTAATCCTTTATGCATGAAATCATAAACCCGTGTATAGAATTGCTCATACTGGCTTATCAGGTTCTGTTTATCGGACATGTTCTCATATCCCCAGTGTTCTTGAATCCAGGTGTGTCCTTCAATGGCCAGTCCCAGTCCACCGAATTCGCCCAGGACGATTGCTCTCTCATCTTCCGGTTCAGGCATCCTCGGCTCAGGGTAGTGGTGGATATCCAGAATATCACCGACACCGCGGTCAGTCCAACCGCTCGCATTGTTGACCAGCCTTGTTGGATCAAGTTTCTTTATCCGGTTCACGATCCCTACTGTATTGAACTGTCCCCATCCCTCATTAAACGGTACCCATACGATGATGGAGGGATGGTTGAACTTGGTAAGGATCATGCGATCCAGTTCCTGTTCGAATTGAATAGCCGATTTATCACTCCTGTTAAGATCCGGATCCCCTCCACCAATATACCTATCCCCACTCGGCATATCCTGCCAGACAAGGATTCCCAGCTTGTCGCACCAGGCGTAAAACCTCCTGGATTCGACTTTCACATGCTTCCTGAGCATATTGAAACCCAGTTGTTTGGTGATTTCGATATCATGCCTGAGTGCCTGGTCAGTGGGAGCAGTGTAAATGCCGTCCGGCCAGAATCCCTGGTCCAGCGGACCATTCTGAAATACAAATTCATTGTTGAGGAGCATGCGGGTAAAGCCAGCTGCATCCTTTCCAAGGCTGATTTTCCGCATTCCAAAATAGCTAATCACTTCATCAACAACTTCCCCATCCTTTGCAAGGGCTACCCTGAGATCATAAAGATGTGGGGATTTGGGTGTCCAGAGCTGCGGATTTTCAAGGGGCAGGATCACCGGATCGCCTGCCTTAGCTTCTCCGGCTGCAACTTCCTGAGATCCATCCAGGACTGTTATGGTGATAACAGATTGGGATGGATAGGGGACAGATTCCACAGTGATCTCAACCGTGCCGTTATCAATATTGGTAGTGGTATAAATTTCGGTAATATATTCCTCCGGGACCGGTTCAATCCAGACGGTCTGCCAGATACCCGTAACGGATGTGTACCAGATGCCATGGGGATCATTTACCTGTTTGCCCCTGGGTTGTGTGCCATCGTTTGTTGGGTCATTAACCGATACCAGCATGACCTGTTCTTCCGCATCATTAATGTATTCAGTAATATCAAAGCTGAACGGATCGTATCCTCCCCGGTGAGAACCTGCCAGCTGATCGTTAATCCATACTTTCATTTCCCAGTCTACTGCCTCGAAATGAAGCAGGACTCTCCTGGTTTTCCAGTCTTTCGGAATAAAGAACCGGTTGAAATACCAGAGGAGGCTATCTTTACCTACCCTGCTTTTTACACCCGACAGGGCTGATTCAACCGGAAAGGGAACCAGGATCTTACCATCCCATTCTTCAGGCACATCCTGGTCGATGGGTGTTATGGCATAGTCCCATAATCCATTCAGGTTTTTCCATTCATCCCGCACCATCATTGGTCGCGGGTATTCGGGATGAGGATTGTCAGGATCCACATCCTGTGCCCACCGGGTTTCAATCGGGTTGGGAACCATCTTCCAGGTAACCTTGGGTTGACAGGAACAAAGGGAAAATAATATCCCCGAAACAACTAAGATTGGTGATAATGACCGGATACTTTTCATGTTAGAACCATTTGTTAAATTAAATAGACTAAGCTGCTGCGAAGGTATGCTTTAGGAGTAAAATATAAAAGGAATAAACAGAGACGTCATGAATATATCTGGTAAATTTTTTTGCTATTGGAGAACGACTTTCCAAGTCGTTTGCGCTCAATAGAGCGCTTTTTAACTTCCCACCAATGGGTGGAGGGTGTCTCAAAAGTCTAAAAAACAGTCATTCTGAATTCCTGCCTGCCGGCAGGCGGGTATTTCAGAATCTCAACATATTAATAATCAGGCGTATGAGATCCTGAATCAGGTTCTCCGAAGAAGTCCTATGGACAGGATGACCAAAAATTTGACTTTTGAGACACCCTCAATGGAAAAATAAATAATTTCAACGTCAATTCATTTTTGTATAAGCAGTTACAGAGGAACACTTACCGTACAATTTTAGTTGAATACATAGAGTTCTAATTAAACCGGAGTATTCCGAATTTCCAGGGACAATGGAAGTCGATCTTACCGGTTGGACTCCAGGCATAATATCTTGTTGCGCCACCTTCTTGTGAATCGATACGATACAGGTTAATCCGCCATTCATCACCAGGAACCGGAACGGGATTCTGAGCACCAAATAATTCACTGAAGGGGATGGCATATTCAACAGACCAAAACCGTCCTTTGCCTGGTATTCCGAATTCTCCTTCAATATGGACCTTCGTTGTAATCCCGGGATCAAAATCGGTCAATCCTGTAAAGTCCGCAGCTTCTCTGTGACTTGCCCTGTTGGAAAGAATGCATGCATCAAAAACTGTATTCTTCGGACTGACATTGATTTCATAATACTGATGATCTGATCCTGCGGGGCTGAGAAACACTTCAACACACTCTTCATTATATATCGGTGAATCCCTCTGGTCATAAGTGCCCCAGATATAATCATCTTCACAGTGAAACGCTATATATAAGCTTGTCCCTGAATATACCATACGCACTACTGTTTGTTGGTCCGCATCCTTACCAGTAACATTATCAACCAGTCGAATAACATCTCCCAATTCCCATAACGGATCATCTATCTGTCCCGTTAGAGCTATTTCACGGTCTATTCTCCGGCAGGTATAAACCTTTCCCTCAACCATGTTTCTAAGATAGTCATATTTGATTGCAATTTGAGTTGTAATCGTTATGATTTTGTTCCGGTAAATATTAATTTCACATGCACAAAATTTCGAACGAAAAGATTTAATAAAGTATTAATCCAAAAATTTAATCTTAAAACCCGATATCATGAAAAAAACATTTGTTACACTGGCTGCAGTTGTTTTTGCTTCCGCCATGCTTTCATCGTTCAGCTATCCAGGAATAGATGGGGCAAGTCAGGAAAAGCCTGACTGGAATGTAGGATTTCAGGCGTATACTTTCCGGTTATTTTCTTTTGAAGAGGCTCTGGAAAAAGGCTCTTCCATTGGATTGAAGTATGTGGAGGCCTATTATGGACAAACGCTATCGAAAGATAGTGATGTGAGAATTGATTTTAAAATGGATGAAAAGAGCCGTCAGAAAATGAAGGAACTCCTGAAAAAGTATGATGTTAAGTTAATCAGTTCAGGAGTTGTTACCTGTAGAAATGAGGAGGATTGGAATGCCCTGTTTGAATTTGCCGATGAGATGGGTATTCAGACCATTACTTCTGAGCCAGGACCTGATGATCTTGATCTCGTTGAATCATTGGCAGATGAATATGGAATAAACGTTGCCTTTCATAACCATCCACAACCCTCACGTTACTGGAATCCGGATGTTGCACTTGAAGCGTTAGAAGGAAGAAGTGAACGGCTTGGTGTTTGTGCCGATACCGGGCACTGGATACGGTCCGGTTTGGATCCGGTAGAATGCCTGAAAAAACTTGAAGGCAGGATAATAAACCTGCATTTTAAAGATCTCAATGAAAAGTCGCGTGAAGCGCATGATGTACCGTGGGGTACAGGTGTTGCTGATGTGCCGGCAATATTGCAGGAACTGAAAAGACAGAATTTTGCCGGTTATTTCATGATTGAATATGAACACAACTGGGAAAATTCAGTTCCTGACCTGAAGCAGTGCGTTGAGAATTTCAATAAAATGGTGGCCGAATTGTAATCTCTGGACTTGTCCAGAGATATGTTAATCGTTATTGGTTATAAGTTAATTGATTTTTGGTTTTTTAGCTCCGCATTTACCCCGGAAGGCCTGCCTGCGTGCCGCCTTCGTTGGGATTGTTAGTAATTTCATCAACTTTTCGAGTTGTGTCTTTTTAACAGATGTATGGAGAATTGTGGTCCATGAAGGGTTTTCCCATTGAATAGCATGGCAGTTGGACCAAGGGGTGGCTGGTTATGATCGTTTCTAAATACATGCCACGCCTAAAGGGGTTTAAAGAATGACTATCGTATAAAGAATAACTATTATTGGATTGGACTAAGGGAGAAAATAGCGTAAGGCTCCCCTATGGGGATATTTGTTTTTCAATGTTGAACGTTGGCTGTTGAATGTTCAACGTTCATAATTAAACCTCCTTCAACCCCTCCAGCATTGCCACCACATTCTCGATGGGTACATTTGCCTGAACATTGTGTACGGAAGTAAAAACGAACCCTCCATTCTCCCCGAATACCTTGCAATTATCCATTACCTGTTTCTTTACCTCTTCGGGTTTTCCGAACGGAAGAACCTGCTGGGTATCGATTCCGCCTCCCCAGAAAACAAGCCGATCGCCAAATTCCTTTTTCAGGAATTCCGGTTTCATATCCTGAGCATTGATCTGAACTGGATTGATGATATCGAAACCTGCTTCAATGAATGATTCCATGAAAGGAACGACAGCTCCACACGAATGTTTGAAGGTTTTCCAGCCAGTGTTTTGGTGAATCCAGTCATTCACCTTTTTATAATAGGGAAGATACAAATTATTGAGTGTTTCGGGAGGGCAAAATTGACCGTATTGTGTCCCGAAGTCAGTGCCACAGGTGAAAACTGCATCAATCCGGTTTCCGATCCTGTCTGAGAACTTTTTCAGGTTCCCGACAGCAATGTCCGTTTGTTTATCGAAGACCGCGTGGATGTAATCCTGCCTCATCAGCGTTGACATATACCATTCCTTTATGTCGCGAATGCCTTTTGGGTGTTTCATCTGCAATCCCGGTACAAGGGCAATATCGCCCAATCCTGTTCCACCGAATGATGCAATGATTCCTTTCCCGGTCTTTTCCAGCTTTTCGCATTCCAGATCAAACCAATCCAGATCTTCTTCTGAAAGAGGTCCAAACTCCTCGAGATTATCCTCAGGATCAAGAGAGTCTTCATGAATGGGTTGCTGTCGGATGATGGCATTGAAAAAATAGGATCCACTGGGCATTACGGCACTTGGTTCAACAGACAGATCTCCTTCAGGATAAACGTAAAGATCACCTTTGTTATCAGGAAAAGTATTGAAGTCTCCCGGAAGAAGCACAACCTGTCCCCACCAGGTTTTGCATTCTTTCCAGCGTTCATTCTCAATACCGAACAGGTTCTTTTTGCCGTACAATCCAACGACATCGATTCCCATCAGATCAATTAACTCCTCATCAATTTCTCCCAGCATCTGGTAGGGCTCGATCGCTTTAACCGGCTTCCAATCCAAACCGAAATGATTTCTCAATCCCTCAACCACCTTAACATGGACACCCGTTACACCGGTCCCTCCAAAGTCGACGGGGATCCGGTCAGGTGCCTGATGAGTAAGTGTCTTCTGTAGTCTGCTCCGGCTGTTCATTTTTTTGAATTTGAATTTCAAAATACTTGGGTCTCAATCCCCCTGTCCCAGGATTCCTTTGGGACAGTTCACCCTGCCTCCCGGGCAGGGAGTGTGTAATATTCATAAACCTTTAGAGTACACACCCCTCGTTCCCCTCTTGTTAGAGGGGAAGAAAAAAATTCAATTACTTTGGTTTTCAACATTTTCAATATATGCTTGAATAACAGCAATTACATTATCAATCCTATGCAATACTTCAGAATCCTGAAACCGGATTACATTGATCCCGAGTTGATTTAATTTTTTTTCTTTTTCAAGGTCTTTAAGATAAGTCTCTTTAATATAATGTGAAAATCCATCAAGCTCAATTGCAAGTTTTAACTTATTACAAAAAAAATCAACTATATAATTATCAATCGGTTTTTGCCTGTGGAAATCATAACCCATCATTTGTTTCCCTTTCAAATATTTCCATAACCTGATTTCAGATTGTGTGCTGTTGTTTCTTAATTGCCTGGCCAGTTCTTTTAATTTTGGATTATAATGTATCTTCATTTAAGATAGTAGAGGTTTCGTAAAAATGTTCTCCCCTCTATTAAGAGGGGTAGGGGGTGTGTGTTATTTTTGAAAATCATTCATCTCAATAACCTCAGCACTTCCCACAACCCGGAATTCTATCCGAACCGTTGCTTCTCCATCTCCTGTAAATTTACCGTCAAACAGGATTTCATGGTCTCCGGATCCTGCCACCAGGGAATCGGCAGGTATCTGCCGGAGGATATTCCACGAACTGTCGAAAAGGATTACTTTACCATCCCCTCTGTATTGCAGAATTTCACCTGGACTGATCGAGGTCCGGATAGTAATGGTTTTAAATTGATCAAATTCAATTGAAATATCCGAAAACCTCACGGATGGAGAATCAGTAACCAGTTTGATGGTATATTGAAGTTGCTGCTCTCCGTATGGATTGGTAAAATTGAATGTTGTTGCAGAAGGCTCTCCGGGTTGTTTGTCTGACCTTGGATGGTCGTTCTTCAGGCTGGCATGAACAGGATTCCAGTGCCAGCTTTTTTCAGACAGTTTTTCGAGGTGGAATTCCCTGTTTATGTCCTGCATCAATCGTTTCTGGTCGTTATTGAATGCATTCCCCATGCGAAGAGTCTCCCACTCTTTTATCGCCTGAAGGATTTCATCACCATGCCCGTTCTTATCAACAATCCCGGGTGATGTAACCAGGCAAAAACCGGCATCGAATCCTGCCGCCCGTGCAAGCAACCATTCAATATCTTCAATGCTGGTCTCCGGTGACATGCGGAACCACCCCAGCATGGCTGGCATCAGGTTACGGTGAAAGAAATCCTGGTTCAACAGCCGTAGCTGTGTTTGGCTTTCCCGAAATCCCGCATACCACGGTTCACCCCAGTTCATCCTTGTAAACATGTGCCAGAAGAAGTGTCCTGGATTGCTGGCATCGGTAATGACTTTCCCCTGCAACTCCGGATTCAGGTGATCATACCAGAACTTCACAAAACGCTGCCTGCTATACTGCCCCATACCAGTTGACCAGTTGCCTTCCAATCCGTCGAAAGAGATCTGGCGAAGCCCGGTCTGGTTAAACAGGTCAGCAATCCTTTTCGCCATCTCCTCTGAAAGTGAATTGTCGGTCAGGAATGTTTTATATGCATGATCCATCAGTTTGCCTATTGTTGAACCTGCTTCATGGGAAGATGCCTGTGTGGCAAATGCTCCCCGTTCGCAATCCATCAGTTCCCATGGTGGATTCTCAGATACACGGTTGTACCGGATGATCTCATTTCCAATGACAGCAGCATGAAGGTTATTGTTCTCCATCTGGTTAAAGAAATCAGGACTCTCGATCTCAATATTGGTTGATGCTTCGTCAATATCTTTTACCAATTTACTTTCGCCTACTCTTGCAAGCCGGGGATCGGGTATCGGAGTCGCATACGGATCATTGGTGGTTATGAAGTTTGAAAGGGTATGAACACCAATCCGGATGCCCTGTTTTTCGGCTCTCTCGACACATCGTTTCAGGCTTTCCCAGTTATCAGGAAAAAATTCTTCACGTAAATCGAAATGACCCCAGTTCGCAAACGGACTGCCATGATATAAGTATCTCAATCCCGCTTTTTTCACGAGATTCAACGCCTCATCCAGGTTATCCTCACCAAAATCAACGATCAGGTATGCAGCCGTTGCACCCGGAGAAGTCTTGCCCCATTCCCCATCGATCAACGGGTGTGGCAGGTTCTCCTCAATTTCAATCTCCTCCAGTATGGATAATGCCTGATCGGCAGGAGATCCGAAAAATGCGATTTTTGAGCCCGTAACACCACCATCCTCAAACGCCGGTACAAAATACCGTTCATGCTTCCAGACAGGAATTACCCTGTCCTTATCCCTGTTCCTGCAGTAAGCCTGAAGAATACTGCCGGATTCGGATGCCCGGGCTGTTTGACCCCGGTAAAGGATTTCAATACTATCACTGACATCAACGTAACTGGATGTTGAGAAAATATTGTAGGACGGTTCTGAGTCGTCTTCATGGGTAGGGTAACCACCCAGTGTTTTCAAATTCAAAGACTGTATGCCTATCGCAAAATTGTCATCCCTTACCACACCCACCGATTCACCGATGGTTTTACTAATAGTGGTTGGAAACGGGCCCCACAGAACAAGTTCGGTCTTTTCAGAAGGTTCGAGAGATACCAATTCAACGGTGATATGGCTCTTTTTTTCTTCAAACCGGATCGTAGCATCTGCAAGGTTTTTAGAAAAATGCAGCACGATGGTTTGATCGGATTCATTGAACAGGGCTGAGGAAGGAGTCTCATATTGCCCTTCTATCCTGATGCTGAGCAGTGAGGATTCCTGATCCTTCGGGAAATAGTCTCTCTCAGTTGTTTTATCAACCAGGGAAGTGATACAGCCCTTCTGGTTAATGCTCATTGAAAGATGCTCTGTTTCCAGGTTGTGATGCTTGATGGAACAGGAGCCTATAATTAATATGGCGATGCAAAGAATGATGACATGTTTCATGGGGGGAGTTATGAGTTATAAGTATATAAGTTATAAGTTGTTATTTTACTTGTTTATGTGTTATAGGCTGTTAAATCTTCGGCTGTATAGGTATTACTTTTGTATTTAGCTTTGGCTTTGTTCAGATAATTAATGTAACCATTGAGTAGTCCCATAGCATTACTAATCAAATCCTTTCCACTGTTGAATTCCTTCTGGTTTATGTAATTTTCGTCTAAAGCAGTAATAAGCTGATCAATAAGTTCATGCAAGGAGCCTCTGCTATGGCGACAAAATTGGATATTCTCCTGGAAATGATATCGTCCAAACCCCTCTGCTATGTTTTCAGTTGCAGATCGTGACGCTCTTTTCATGCCATCCGTTAAAGAATATTTTTCTTCCTCAGGGAATTTTTTAACCAGGTCCATTATAAAAATCCTTACTTTTCTGCACGCCTTCCAACATTCCAGATCCTCAAAACTCGTTATCTTTTTTGATTTCATAACTTATACACTTATAACTAATAACTTGTAACTGCATCCTGTCCAGGCAGGGGCGACATAGTCATTCCGGTCATTTTATTTCTTCAGAATATGTTCCGGCACGTTCAGTGGGGTAAAACCTTCCAGGGGTTTATCCAGTTCAATCACAAGAACCGTGTCATCCGGATCGACAGGCTCCTCCGGCAGGTGGATCACTATTTCTCCCTTTTTTTGTTCAAAGGTCAGCGTTTTGTCTTTCAGCAATTCTACACCTTTGACTTTAACACTTTTTATCACAGGCAGGATTAATTCTCCATCCGGCCATTTTAGCAGGTGAATATAGATCTTGTTCCCTTTATGTGTAGACGCGATCCAGTGTTGGGGTTTAAACGGACCTCCCCGGGTCCCATAGATTGATTCACCATATTTATTTAACCATTCCCCAATCTCCTTCAGGCGGTCAATCTGCCGCTGTTCGATTCTACCATCCATCATTGGGCCAACGTTCAGCAGGAGATTCCCATTTCCTCCCGCTGTTAATGCAAGAGTCTGGATGCATTCCTTCCTGGATTTTAGTGAGTCGTTGGGCTTCCATGCCCACTGTTTGCAAATGGTAATGCAGGATTCCCAGGGGAATCCCAGGTTGAATTCCCCGATCTTTTGTTCCGGTGTGCCAAAATCACCGGCATATATCGATTCCCTGATATCTTTTCCGGCGAAACGCCCTTTATCCACCCTGTTGTTTATCAGGATATCGTTCCGAAGATTCCGGCAATGCTGGTAGAGTTTCATCCCTTCTTCATGTGTCCAGGAATCCTCCCATTGCCCGTCAAACCAGAGGATGTTTGTACCGTATTCTGTGATCAATTCTTCCACCTGGCCATGCAGGTAGGGAATATACCGGGTCATATCAGATTCCTCAACCGGTCTCGGATCTCCGCCATACCTTGTGGTGTAATCCGGATGATGCCAGTCAAGTATGGAGTAATATGTCCCAAACAGGATACCCTGTTTTTTACATTCATCAGAAAGTTGCCTGATAATATCTTTTTCATAGGGTGTGGAAGCAATATCATAATCTGTGTATTTTGAATCCCAGAGGGAAAAACCATCATGGTGTTTCGTAGTAATGATCAGGTATTTCATCCCTGCTTCTTTCGCGATCTGAACCCATCTGGCAGCATCAAACAAAACCGGGTTGAACTCTTTGTAGAGTTGATCATACTCTTCAATCGGCACCTGGGGTCCACGCGACCATCCTATCTCGGTTCCCCGGAGCGTTACCGGTCCCCAGTGGATGAACATTCCAAACCGCATATCTCTCCATTGCTCCAGGGATTCCTGATGGGTTTTAAGTCCGGGATTGACTTCCCCGCCACCATTGAAGGATTGGGGATTGGCGAATTGTGCAGCAAATATGATAAATTGAAAAGCCAGGTAGAGAAATTTTACTTTCATGCAAATGGTTTTAGTTAATGGTTAAATGAAAAATGTTAAATGTTATATTCTTCAATATCTTCTGCTGTAATGTTCTCATCTGGTTTCTGATTCCTCGATTTTGCTTTATTCAGATAATTTATATATCCATTTAATAGTGCCAGTGCAATCATTATCAATTTTTGCCCCTTTGCTTGATCCTCCTCAGATATGTAATTGTTATCATGTGCACTAATGAGTTGATCTTTAATTTCATAGAGTGACCCTCTACTTTGTCTGCAAAACTGAATGTTTTCCTGGAAATGATAACGACCATAACCTTCGGCAATATTCTCTGTGATTGAATAAGATGCCCTTCTCATACCATCCGTTAAAGCAAATTTTTCTTCTTCCGGGAAATTTTTGATCAGACTTTGGATAAATAGTCTTACTTCTCTACAAGCTTTCCAGCATTCCAAATCCTCAAAACTTCTAATTTTCTTCGTCATGTAAACATTTAACAATTAACATTTAACAATTAACTTTTAACTTAATCCTCATCGAGGATTAAAAACGGAAACTCTCCCGAAGGAACACGTGTGGCCTGCATGATCTCCTCCATCCGTTTTACAATATCCGGATGGTCTTCGGAGATGTCATTCGTTTCACCAATATCATCAGCCAGGTTATACAGTTCAATGTGCAGGCTGTCACTGAAAATGTTCTGTCTTACACCCTTCCAGTCTCCCATTCGCACCATTTGCTGTCCTCCGTATGATGGAAATTCCATATAGAGGTATTCATGTTCTTTCTGATCTTCCTTTCCGCACAGGGTAGGGGTAAAGGGTATCCCATCGATGTTTGCCGGGAAATCGGCACCGGAAATTTCGGCAAGTGTGGGCAGCAGATCCTGGAATGCTCCAATATGATCAGCAACCGATCCGGGTTGAATTTTCCCCGGCCAGCATGCAACCAGGGGCACCCTGATTCCCCCTTCATAAACACTTCCTTTCAGTCCCCTGAAGGGTCCGGCACTATTAAAAAATTTTGAATCAGATCCTCCGAGCCGGTCATAAGTCGGACCGTTATCGGATGTAAAAATAACCAGTGTGTTCTCATCAATTCTCAGCTCTTCCAGAAGATCAAGGATCTCACCAATTCCCCTGTCCATGTGAGTGATCATGGCAGCGTACCCTGCTCTCGGGAAAGGATGCTGAAGATAACCCCGGTGAACATACTCCTCTTCAGGAATTATTCCTTTGTATTCTTCCAGGCTCTTTTCAGGTACCTGGATTGACAGGTGTGGTATGATAAAAGGCAGATAGAGGAAAAATGGCTTATCCCTGTTTTCAGAGATGAACTTTTTTGCCTCTTCGATAAAAAGGTCCTGGGAATACTGTTCTCCGTACAATTCACGGGTATTACCCTCCAGCCAGACAGTATCCTGGTTCCGGATGAGATACCGGGGATAGTGATTATGGGCGTGACGCTGGCAATTATATCCAAAGAAGAGGTCGAAACCCTGGTTGTTGGGATCCCCTTCCGAACCGACCTTTCCAAGACCCCATTTACCCATTGCTCCTGTGGCGTATCCTTTTCCTTTCAATATTTCAGCCATAGTGATCAGACTATCTGCCAGGGGCATCTGACCCCAGAAACCGTCACCCCCTTTCACTTCAAAATTGTCGCGGATAAAGGCATGGCCGGTATGTTGCCCGGTCATAAGGACACAACGTGATGGAGCGCAGACAGGACTGCCGGAGTAAAACTGGGTGAAGCGTATTCCATCTTCAGCCAGTTGATCAATAAAAGGTGTTCTAATGATCTGTTGACCATAACACCCCAGTTCATTATACCCCAGGTCATCGGCAACGATAAGGATAATGTTTGGTGGTGTGTCGTTTTCACTGGTGCCAACACGACAACTGGTTAGAAGAGAATTGATTAATAATGTTACCAGAAGGATGACGAATGTTTTACGTTTGATTTTCATGATAGTAACCATATTTTTTTTCAATTGTTGGTTCATAAATCCGATACTGAACTGGTACATGAGAGGCACCCGGTAAGGATGCTTTATGTTCATGGCTTTCATTACGCGCTCTCGGGAGGTCATCTAAACATTAGCTTAAATTGCTTCCCAGTCTGAAGTTATCTCTGGTCAGTCAAAGAACATTTTTGATACAAATACATCCTGGAATTCCCGGAAGGATTCCAGGGAGAGATGGGTTGTAATATTCAATATCTCCTCCCACTCTTTTTGTTCCTGAAAGAGTGCCATTTTCGCACCAATCAGGGCTGTATTCCCGAACCGGGTGATCTGTTCAACAGGAAATTCCAGCAAACCGAGTCTAACGGCATTCTCGAGATTGATAAAATTTCCAAATGCTCCGGCAATATACAAACTGTCGATCTCCGGTTTTTCTATTTCCAGTTGAGCAGCAAGGATATCTACTCCTGAAGCAATGGCTGCTTTGGCAAGCTGAAATTCATAGATATCCTTCTGGATCAGAAACACTTCTCCGTCAAGAAAGATTTTATCGTTGTTTCCTTTTATCTGACCTGTACTGTCAATCCAGCCCTGCTCGAGAAACAGTGCCACCGCATCAATGATCCCGCTGCCGCAGATCCCGCGTGCTTTTTCGTTTCCAATGGTATGGCATGATAGCCTGTTATTTTTCATTGAAACGGAGGATATTGCACCGGTAGATGCTGTCATACCCATGGTAATGTTGGTGCCTTCGAAAGCCGGTCCGGCTGCGGTGGAGGCACACAGGATCCGCTCCCGGTTTCCCATGCATATTTCGCCATTGGTACCGAGATCGATCAGGATGTTGATTTTTTTCTGACGGTGCATACCGGTGGCCATGATCCCGGCTAATATGTCGCTCCCGACAAAGCTGCCAATGGAGGGATAAAAAGTAATCTGGCAACCCGAAAGGCGATCCAGTCCCAGTTGATCCGGAGTGAATTCAAAAAATTCATGCTTCCGGGATTCAAATGGATAGGCTGATAAAGGCGTGAGATCATGATTGCAAAAGGTATGTTGCATCACGCTGTTTCCGACAATTACGATCCGGCGAAGCCCCACGGTCAACTCTCCGGAAAGTTTACGAATGAGGTTAGAAATATCCCCTCTTACCGTTTCATTCAGGATCTCCTGTCCTTCCCGGTTCACGGCAAAATCAACCCGTGACATGATATCGGCACCATATCTTGACTGGGAATTCAGCATTGATATGACGTTGATGACTTTTCCTTCAGACAGGTTGAGAAGCTGTCCCACAATGGTGGTCGTACCCAGGTCAATGGCTATCCCCAATCCTTC
This sequence comes from uncultured Rikenellaceae bacterium, assembly GCA_964640125.1. Classification (GTDB taxonomy): domain Bacteria; phylum Bacteroidota; class Bacteroidia; order Bacteroidales; family VadinHA17. The sequence continues at coordinate 8,615 of CAZXGG010000058.1, read as the reverse complement.
CCGTGGTTTGAAATTAAACTCGCTATTATCAGCAAGAATTATGGTCTCAAACTGTCCGATTTCAAGTTCAACCGGCTCGTCCACGAAGCACATGCACGCCAGTTTAACATTCTCCGGGAGGTTCAGCTTCCTGGCATATTGATCGTGTTGTTTGGCAGTCCTTAGTTTGCCACCCCGGACCGTAATACGACATCTTCCACACGTCCCCTTACCGCCACAGGGAAACTCAATTCCGTACTGGAAGAGTATATCAATGAGTGATGCTCCTCTGGGTATTTTTTTCACAATACCCAGAGGCTCTAACCGGACAGTGGTGTATTCAGGTAAACGGGCCAAAGGTTATATTCCAATTATTTCAGTTATTAATTTCTTTCCCTCCGTAATGGCAGAAGCAGCGTTCTTTGACAAATCGTGCGAACTCCTGATCTTCTCAAGAAAGGAATTCAATTCCTGGAGTTTGCCGGCTATTTCATCATTGGCTGAATGTTCAAACGTTTCTTGCAGGATACTGATCTTTTCATAATCCTGGATCCCTTCCTTCAGTTTTTCAAAACGAATTGAGCTTCTGGGACCGGGATAAACAAAATAGGTATCTCCGGCAGGCCAGGTACGGAACCTTGAGTCTTTTAACGGATCTTCAACCCAGGAATTATATGCCCATCTCAGGAATCCGTCAAATCCCATTGCGGCTGCAAACCACCCTTCAAAGGTTGATTCGGCAGGAGGGGAGAAGGTGAAATTATTCGGACAGGGAATGCCACAGGCAACATAGTATGTGGTGATCTGTTTTCTCTCCCTACGGACTTTTGCTATTTCCTTTGAACTGGCTTGTACGTGCCCCCAGTTGTAACTGAAATCATAGATATCTGAGTTTACTTCTTCAAAATAATGTCCTGCCATGGCGATCTTAAATTCAGGCACCGTTCGATGTAAAAAATCAAACATGTTTTTCATCTCCTCCAGGTTTCTTTCATCGAGGGCAATGGTAATTTTATCCAGCCAGCCCATTTCCATCAGATGAGCCCTGAAATCATATAGGAACGGTCTCCATAGTTCTTCATAGTGTGCTGTTCCCGGTTGCGCTTCGATGGTTATAAATTTCGAGGAGTCTTCATCCAGGTACTTGAACTGGTTTCCCCATGGAACCATGGAGTAACAATTGATCTGATGAGCAATACCACAATCCATTGCAAGCGATACATACAGGTCAAAAAGGTGGTAATCGAATTCCCATCGACCATCTGAGTTCCTTATCCATGTGATCATCGATTCGAAGGGATCGTGTGTTTGTCCACCCCAGGGTTTGTCTACGATCGAAGTGGTAATGCACTTCTGACCTGCCCCGGCAAGCAGGGTTAGCAGGGGTCGGAGTAATTCCAAATGCTCCTGTGACCAGAGTTCAGCATCGTGATACCGGGCAACTGCAAAAGGGTTTTGCCAGAGATCCAGGTGGAAAGACCAGTCTGATGGTTCGGGTAAAGTCCAATTGTGAACCAGTACAGATAGTGTGAACCGCATAGTACTATCTGATGCTGATTCAATTTCAATGCTGCCGGAGTAATTACCGGGGTTGGTTTCCTTAGGAATAGAAAGGGTAATCCACAACGGTCTTGTAGAATGTGCAGGGATGTTAAATACTGATAATGTGTCAAGGATGTCAGCTGCAAGATGTGACGAGATGGTATCCGCACTGCGGTAGCCGCAACCCGATGAAAATTCATCGGTTAATACGTACCGGACCGGCCGGATCTGTATCGATCCTGCTCTAATCTGTTGGGCCTGTTTATCAGCAAACCCTTTTACTGATGGTCTGACCTTTTCAATGTTTTCTGAAGACCATAGTAACAATTGTGCACTGACCGTTTCCCCTTTCCAGGCGGAAAGTTCAAGATCATGCGTGATCCCGATATCAGGAGGTTTATTCCTTGCAAACCGGATATTCGTTGTTCCAAAGCTTCCCTGGAGACCAGCTGGAACCGTTTGCCAGACAGCAGTATCGATGGTATCCGGATCTGCCGGCTCGTCAAATCCAGAGTCCAGTGGGACAGGCCCTGTCTGACACCCCCACAACAGAAGGATGAAGAATAACAATAAACCTGGAAGGAGCCATTTTCTTGTTCGATGGATGAGCTTCATGTGTGATAATATTTTCTTGCTTAAGATAACATAAAATTAGCTATTACATTTGATATTTTTTTGTGAATATTTTGTAGCAAATGATAAAAGAGTCTCAAAGGCTTGCCTGCCGATCACCGGGCGCCTACGCTGAAGCTTCGGCGGCACGCGGATGGCGACGGCACGCAGGCAGGGATTCAATTATGAGTAACCCGGTACGAGCCCCGATGATTTTGTCGGGGCGAAGTGCCGGGCATAATGATGGTAATAAATCGCAACCCTGAATAGGGTTGAATAATGACCTGTTAAAAAATGATATTCAACCCCGATAGGGTTGAAATGATCTCCTGTATTTAATAACCACCGGTAGCTACCGGTGGCTATTCATTATTTTACCCCTTTCGGGGTAATCTCAAATTATAAAACTTAAAGCTATATCCATTCCGAATAAACAACCCTACTTAGGATGATTATTATTTTGTTCCCAAAATTGTGAATTATTACATTTATTTTCCTCCTTTTATTAATCAACAACACTCCCAGAAATTTTAAACGCCCATGCATACTTGCAGGGCGGATTATTAACCATCTCTTGCGGAACTTCGATCAATATTCCCCTGCCAATATTCTCCCACTTTAGTGGATGGTTATAACCAAGCATAGTGACGGTTGTGCCAGCTCCCGGTTGAATCGAGCTGAGCAAGATTTTTGCAGGGGGATTGGTTTCGTTTTCATCGGCAAGATAGATTGAAAATACCGAACCGTCCTTCAGGGATGTCAGGCAATTTTTTCCCTCTTTGTAGGGGGCGATTGGTCTTGTTTTATAGATTGCTTCCCCGTTAACCTTCATCCATTCGCCTATTTCCTTCATCCGTTGTATGGCTTCAGGAGATAGCTCCCCATTGGGCCCGGGACCAACATTCAACAGGTAATTACCCCCTTTAGCGACAATATCGACCAGCAGATGGATAATCTGGCGGGTTGGTTTGTAGCGGTCATTAGGGTTGTATGACCACGACCCTGCCATTGTCATACACGTTTCCCAGGGGTAGTCGGGCGGTTCATGAGGAACGTGTTGCTCCGGGGTGCGGTAATTTTCATATCTACCGGTAACGGTGCGGTCAACGATGATCACTCCCGGCTGGTTTTTTCTCGCCATAGCAGCAATTTTCGGCATATCGATATCCTGGTTGTATTGCTCTGATCCCAGCCAGGCTCTGCTTTCCTTATCCACGGTCTCCTTCGGTCTAACCCATCCGCCATCCAGCCACAATATATCCACTTTTCCATAATTCGTCATCAATTCTTCAATCTGCCCATAGGTGTAACCCGCAAAGCGTTGCCATCGCTCAGGGTGTTTATCAGGATCATAATTTACATTTCTGTCCGGAGTGGCGAAATAGGGCCACCAGTAATCGTCAGAATGCCAGTCGGGCTTTGAAAAATAGGCACCCACCTTGAATCCCTCCGCACGAAAAGCCTCAAACAAGGCTCCGGTGATGTCTGCTTTCGTATTCTTGTGAAAGGGACATGCCGGATCGGTAATTTTATATTCGGTCAGTCTGGTGTCAAACATGCAGAACCCATCGTGGTGTTTGGTGGTAAAAACCAGGTATTTCATTCCGGCTTCTTTGGCCAGCTTCGCCCAGCTTTCCGGATCAAACTCAACCGGATTGAATGTTGTTTTCAGGTTTTCATAGGCTTTTACATAGTCAACATAGTTGTCCATGTTCCTGCGGCACCAGGGTACATCCTCGGAGCATATTGACCATGATTCAACAACGCCCCACTGGGAATAGGGCCCCCAGTGCATCATAAAACCGAATTTCATATCCTGCCATTCCTCAAGGTTTTTCAGGACGAGCGGATTGGTTTCGATATCCGGATGTTGGGCATTTGCGGATAATAGCGACAGTAAGAGAATTATTGTGTGGAAGAATCTTCGATTTCGATGGATAGGCGTTGTTTTCATGGGTGTTTATTTCAAGTTCCGCACCTACGGAGCGGGTGGTTATACGTGTTCCGATATGCTGTCAATGTTCCGCACCTACGGAGCGGGTGGTTATACGTGTTCCGATATGCTACCAATGTTCCGCACCTACGGAGCGGGCAAATGATTGAATCCGTTCGGGTTGCCTACCTCTCACCCGTTTGGAATGATAATTCTTTAATTTGATTACAGTATATTTTTCAATTGCTCCATAGGAATAAAACGTTGATAGGAAAAGATCATTTTCCCTGCTACCAAATTGCTCCATAGGAGCAAAACGTTGGTAGAAAAAATCGATTTGTGAAAAAAACTTCGCTCCGTAGGTGCGAAACCTTGCTATATTTTAAAACTCCACCACAACAGGGCTTGTTTCTATTTCATTTGCTATTATATCTGACACAGTTTTCCACCTCTCCGTTTCGGGATCACCGATTTTCAGGTTATATCTTCCTGAACCTTTAACAATGCCCGAGAATTCATCTCCCTTCATCCGTACACTCAGCAGTAACTCCTCCGTCTTAGCATCATAAACAAGTAGAACCGGATTGAGAACCCCACTTGATTGAATGGTAATTTTATCCCCCGTTCTGTTTATTCCTGCATTATCAAACTGATTCACCGTAACAGGCCACCCGGGAAAACTGTCTTCCGGTCTCAATCGATCCGCATCAGCCAGAAAACGAATGGCATTACATGAAATATCCCGTGATTCCGGGTCAAAGGTGATGATTGAGTAGCCGGAAGAACTCAGCTGAGCCCGTTCATACCGAAGCTCAGACCGGGTGTTATCGGGCAGGTTGCCCACGGCATACACATAATTTTTATGCCCCATGCCACCAATGTATTCACCGGTATTGTCCAGATTATGAACCGGTCGGTTTTGATAGGGTATACCCAACCTATCGGGTAAAAACCGACGCTGATAACCTACGGTGATAGCCGGTGTACAGATAGCCCAGCCGGCATCCCTGAACTCATCTATACCGTATTGAACGAAGAGCGGCAGATGCTGATCGCCGCTAACATGAAACGCATAGCATCTCCTTAACAGATCAACCACCTTGTTTCGCGGAGTTTGCGGCCAGCCACCTGAATCCATGTCTCCAGCCAGGATACCGTCAATACTGCCGTGGTGTGTTGGGATGTTAGCAAATAGAGTCTGGCTTAGCAGCACCTTCATGTTTGCTCCCTTCCAATCTTTCATCCAGTGTGTTAAAAATTCGAACTGGCGATCACCAATTAATTTCAAACCGGGTTTATCCAGCCGTGACAGGTCGATACCCTGTTCGGTAATCCAATCCCTTCGACCCTCTTCCCAGAACGCCACTTCCTTGGGCCCGGATTTGAAGATGCGGTCGCTGATGATGGCAAAGCTTATTTTTCCATATACCATATCCGTATACCAGATGGAAATTCCCTGGTCTATTGGAGTCGGATCATATGGGTCAGGCAGGTGACTGCTTTGTGTGGCATGGACAACATTGATCATCTCTGCCGGTTCAATATACCCTCCACTTGTACCTGCATACTCCTGCCAATCCTCCAATTCAATTTTACGACCTCCATCACCCCACAGGTTTCCCTGAAAAACATCGTGATCGTCGGGGGTACAAATGGTCGGTCTCTCTTTCATCACATCACCAAATGCCCATCCGAACATGTACCATTTGCCCAGGTAATTCAGAATCGCCCGGTCAGCCGGGAAACGAATAATGGAATATCCCCCGTTTCCTTCATAAATCTGGTCTCCTGAAAAATAGAGAATGTCAGGTTCTTCCTTCAGGAGGTTATTGACTACCGGCGTGTATGGGAATCCATAGCCATACTGGCAGGTCATTCCTCCGAAAACCAGCGGTTTATCCACCGGTTCTTTGCGTATGGTACCAGTATATTTATAATCCGATGTTTCACCATCCTTCAGGTTTTCCGAATAAGAAATGCGGTAGTTAACCTCCAAATCGGGATTCCAGTTGCCAACCCTGAAAGTAGCGGTATAGGAATCAGCCCTGAGTTTTTCCGTTGCCAGTTTTTTCCAGCCATCACCTTCCTCAATTTCAAGGTGAACTTCACCGTTAACCCGGGCAGAAACCGGAGCAAGCTGGGCGGTTAATTTCAGAACATTACGGCTGTTTGTATACATAGCCCAGAGGATTGCACCAAACCGATTTCCTTCTTCATAGCTGATCTTCGTCCCTGAAATTTCAAGATCATCAAACCAGAAGGAGGGTCCGTTTGAAAATGGAGTAGCAACATGATGGTTTACACCCAGCACGATCAGTCCCTCTATTTCATCAATACTCTCTTTTACCAGCCACGCAACCTCTTCCTGTTGTTCATTCATGAGTCGAAGCGTGATCGCTTTCCCCTTTAAACTGAAGTTTCCTTCTACCCGGATATGAAATTTTTCCCAGCTAAAATCTGCAGGAAAACTGACCGTTTGGTCTTCTATGAACAGAACACCATTCGTCCTGACACCCAGGTTTAATCCCTTGCCGAAATAACATGCAGCTTTAACATCCGGATCTTCATCGTCTTTCACTCCAATCGAAAAGCCGACAGTCCCTTCCTGATCTCCTTTATCCAGCAGTCCACAGGTGACGTTCAATGCAAATGTTCCGTTTCCGGGCCTTATGGGATAGGTGATGAGATTTGTTCTCATATTGGAACTGTTCCCGGTACATTCCAGTCGGCCTTCGTTAATTTGCCAATCCTCCAGCGGAATGGTCCAGAAATCCTCACCCGCCCAGACCCGGTCAGGAAGGTTGTCGAAATCGTAGCTGTATCTGACCGATTTTTCCTTCCTGGTGCAACTGATGAAAAGCAAGAGAAGCAACAGCATAGACGTAAGAAAACAATATTTTTTCATGATGTTAATTTAGCCATTTTGTTTGTTGTGATTTGGAATTTATTTGTCATTTATGAGTTATTTTTTGATATTTCCTTTAAGAACCTATAGTCCATTCTCTAACCATTCGAGGTTAATAATGGCAAAGGTGATTTTTCCATAATTGTCATTTTCATAGAGTATTCCAACGGTTTCCTGATCGATTTTTGTCAGGCATGAATAGGCAAAGGAGCCACTATGGACCACTTTGCTGACCGGCCAGGTTTTACCTTCATCGTAACTGATCCGGATGGTTCCCATTTCCCTCTCTTCCTGTGATGCCGGGTTGGAAAACAGAATCCGGCTTCTATCATTCCTCCAGGTAAAGGAAAATCGTATAATACTTCCCATGCATTCGGGTTCCGGCAATTCAGGATGGTCAGCCAACCCTGACCAGCTTTCCCCTCCATCCTGACTAAACGCCACTTTTCTCAGCTTGTTACCGGAGGCGCTTCTTGAATTGAGCTGAACCGTACCGTCCGGCATTTCAACCATCTGAACTTCATTTCCCATTCCCGCAGAGTGCTCTGGAGCTACCTCCCCATACTTCCAGGTCTCACTCTGATCGTCGCTGTAGGCAGCATAAACCTTCCAGTTGCCATAGGGCCCCTGGTTGAACGGCATGATGATTCTACCTGCATACTCTCCACGGGTAAGTTCAATTCCAATCCCCGGGCCGGTTGCTGTGCTGGTGACAACCGTTTCTCTTTTTACACCACGGGTCACCTCTTCTGGCTCAGACCAGGTAACTCCATCGTCATCGCTGTAGATGATAAAGGTTCGGCATACCTTTTCTCCATCATAACCCGGTTCTGCCTTATGCTCATCGAATCCTTTGAAATAGCGTTGGTACATCAGCAGGATTCTCCCTGTCTCCTGGATCTGCACAACCGTGGGATTGTTCAGGCTATGTTCCCCTTCTTCCGCAATGGTCTTCAGGGTGCTCCATGTGAAGCCGCCATTCAGGCTTCTTTTCGTAACGATATCATTTTCGGCATGATCCGAAAGGCTGGCCCTGCCTTCTGCAAAAGCAAGTATTATTCCGGTTTTAGTTGTCAGGACGGAGGGTATCCGGTAGGTCTGGTATCCTTCCTCTCCACTTACAAATACATCAACATGCACCTCGCCTGATTCTTGCCCTTCCTCTTTACTAAACAGTTCAAGCATACGCAATAATTCAAAATCTGCAATGCCATCCTGCATTGCTTCCAGGCGCAGTGAACTCAGAACTTTTTGATCGGACGGGTAGACAATCCAGGCATCTCCACCGGACAGGGAAACCAGAATGGCTGTTGTAACGATGATTCTGAGCAATAGTTTCATGGAAATTGAATGGGTTGGATGATTAATACAATCATTCAAAAGCTTTCTAACTTTTGATTTGTTTTAATCGTTTCTCTATTTTACGTTTGATTTTTTTATAGGAGGGAGGTGGTCCCGTCCGAACCTGCCTGTTGTCGATAAACAGCGCATCCCCCATCCCGCAATCTCTGCAGACGGAGGGTTCGAATGTGTCAATTTCACTGAATACAACTTTATCCCCTAGTTCAACAGCAGCTCTTTTTGCCCGCTCATAAGCCAGGTTTTGAGCAGGGCACCAGCCATTGACAAAAGCTGTCACTGTAA
>CAZXGG010000057.1:0-23178 GCA_964640125.1 uncultured Rikenellaceae bacterium | reverse complement strand
ATTCCTTTTTGTACATTTACCACAAACATTTCAATTCAGATGGCAAAGAAAGAAGGGAAAATCCTGGTTGTTGATGATAACGAAAACATTCTTCGGTCGTTAACTCAATTATTAAAGTTTGATTTTGAATCGGTCAGGACCGTCAGCAATCCGAATTTGATACCGACGTTGGTAAGGACCGGTGATTTTGATGTCATCCTGCTGGATATGAATTTTTCGGCGGGGATCATGACGGGAAATGAGGGGATATACTGGTTGCGGGAGATACTGAACATCGATCCTCTTGGGGTTGTTATTCTGATCACAGCGTATGGAGATATTAAACTGGCAGTAAAAGCCATTCGGGAAGGTGGAACCGATTTTATAACAAAACCCTGGGATGCGAACAAGTTAATTGTGACGTTGAAATCAGCGATCAAACTGCGCAAATCCAAACTTGAAGTTAGCCGGTTGAGGAAAAAGCAGGAAGTCTTAAAAGAAGACCTTAGCAAACAAATGGATCCGATTATTGGAAACTCACCCGCTATCCGCAAGGTGTTGGAGACCGTTAAAAAGGTAGCAGTTACTGATGCCAATGTATTGATCCTTGGTGAAAATGGTACAGGAAAAGAACTGGTAGCCAGGGAAATACACCGGCAATCGCTTCGGTCAAACGAATCCTTTGTCAGTGTGGATATGGCTGCCATTACGGAAACCCTGTTCGAAAGTGAAATGTTCGGTCATGAAAAGGGAGCATTTACCGATGCCCACGATGAACGAACCGGAAGATTTGAGATTGCTTCAGGGGGAACCCTCTTCCTGGATGAGATCGGGAATTTGTCCATGCATCTGCAGACAAAACTACTGAAAGCCCTGCAGGACAGAGAAATTACAAGGGTGGGAGCTGAAACATCGGTTGCTATCGATATCCGGTTAATAACCGCCACCAATAAGAACCTGGATGAGATGGTTACCCTGAACACATTCAGGGAGGATCTATTATACCGGATCAATACCATTCAGGTACAACTACCTGCCTTACGGGAACGAAAAGAGGACATCCCTGTCCTGGCTGATTATTTCCTGAAAAAGTATCAACACAAATACGCAAAAGCCCCTGTAATAATGAAAGGGGATGCCTACGATAAACTGTTGTCGCACAGCTGGCCAGGAAATATCAGGGAGCTGAAGCATACCATGGAGAAAGCAGTGATTCTTTGCGAATCAGGAACATTGGGGTCAGAAGATTTTTTCTTTGGTTCTGCATCCATGACTAAAACCTCATCAGCAGACTCCATGAAGCTGGCTGTCGTAGAGAAAAAACTGATTGAAAAAGCCCTCCGGGAATGCCACGGCAATATGAGCAAAGCTGCAAAAATCCTCGATATCTCGAGAACTACACTCTATTCAAAAATCAAAAAATATGGTTTATAGGAATTTCTACCTCAATGTTATTGTACGTGTAACATTCATCTTCTTTACCAGCCTCTGGCTGGCATATGAAATTACAAATCCTCCATTCGTTTATACACTTCTTTTTCTGGGATCCATCCTGTTGATCCAGACCTTTGCATTAATCTGGTATGTGAACAGAACGAACCGGGAGCTTTCGAGGTTTTTTACATCCCTGAGAGATAAAGACTCTTCATTCTCTATTGTGGGAAAGGAAAAGGGCGGGTCCTTCCGGGAACTGGCAGAAACACTGAATGAAACGGCAGCTCTTCTTAAGGAGGCCCGGATTGAAAAAGAGAGCCAGTTCCTTTACCTGCAGTGTATCGTCGAACATGTAACGATCGGATTGATCTCCTTTTCCGCAAACGGGAAAGTATCATTGATAAACAATGCAGCCAAAAAATTGCTGGGCATAAAATCCATTGTACGATTGGACCAGTTAAATAGCATCATGGAGGGGTTTGACAGGATAGTGAACGGATTGAATCCCGGTGAACAAACCGTGATCCGAATGACGATAAACAATGAACTTTTGCAGGTTCTGATACGGGTTACCGGTTTTAAATTTCACAATGAGCAGCTGAAACTGATCTCCCTGCAGGATTTCAGACAGGAGCTGGAAGAGCAGGAGATCAAATCATGGCAGAAATTGATCCGGGTAATGGCTCATGAGATCATGAATTCAGTGACACCGATCACTACATTAACGCTCGCCATAAAACGATGTTTAACAAGGGATGATGAGACCAGAAGTGCTGATGAGTTGGACGATGAAAATATACGGGATGCGATTATCAATGCCGAACTGATCGAAGAACGAAGTAAAGGATTGATCAATTTTGTAAACAATTACCGGAGCATCAGTAAGATTGAAAAGCTGGATATTACCGGGGTAAACGCTTCAAAGCTCTTACGAAATACAACCAATTTATTCTCAGAAGATCTTGAGAAATTCAGGATCCGGATCAACCAGCGGATCGTCCCGGAGGATCTTGCCTTTAGCATGGATAAAAAACTGATCCAACAGGTTCTGATTAATCTGGTGAAAAATTCCATTGAAGCGCTCCGTAAAACAGAAGGCAGAAGGATTGAGTTAAATGCATTCAGGGAGATGGATGGCACACCAGTCATCGAGGTATCGGATAACGGAGAGGGTATCCCGCGGGATATTCTGGATGATATATTTATCCCATTCTTTACAACAAAGAAGGACGGTAATGGGATCGGCTTGAGCCTTTCACGTCAGATCATGCGATTGCACAGGGGAAGCATCCACGTTGCATCTGAACCGGGGAAGAAAACCTCTTTCTTTCTGAAGTTCTGAGTTGATTGACGCAGTGTAGTTAGCAGTTCATGCCTTTGGCGGAATAGAAGCTGTTAAGTCCAAAAAAACCGTCATTCTGTCCGAAGGAGTCCTATGGACAGGAAGACTTTGTTTTGACGATAGTCATGCTGAATTTATTTCAGCATCTTACATATCATATATCGTAATACAAATCCCTCATAGCGGGATTCATTGATTTTATTAAACTGATTTTCCAATCCCGATGCCAATTTTTTAATTGTTTTTCTCTTGTAATCGCTTGATTGATATCAGGAAACTCTTCAAAATAGATTACATCTTTTAATTTATACTTCACAGTAAATGCTGAACCTATACCATCTTTGTGTTCACCAATCCGAGCTTTTAAATCACTCGTAACACCAATATATAAAACGGTACGTTTTCGATTAGTCATAATATAGACCTAGCACTTTTTCATTTTTTGATTAAGATCCTGAACCGAGTTCAGGATGACTAAAAATTTAACTTTTGAAAAGAGCCCACCCCAGTAAGAAAATTATAGGATTCAGGTGAACCATGAAGCAATTTTCATATAGCCGGCAACTTAGGTTAATTCGTTTGCATCCAGGTTAGCCGCAATATCCCGTTCCCCGGCTGAAAATATGTTCCGGTTTCCAGTTGCATTTTTCCCCGAGGGTCATCCTCGGCAGCTCCATTGACTTTTTAAAACCATGTTGTATTAAAAAATCCCTGGCTTTTACATTCATCAAGGGAACTACTACTTTCTTATCTCCGTATGCAAGTTTCACTTTCAACAGATCGATCCCTGACTCGGAATTTCCGGCAGCAATGAATCCATCACCAAGCCCACGTAAATAATAGCCTGACAGCTTGCCACCAGGATCCTGATGGATATGGATGTCTTCCCGGAATAGATGAGTCATCCCTTCCCGTTTTTCACCTGTTATCTTGTGATCAAGGTTTGTAAGTTCCAACAGATCAGACGGATTTGCTTTCCTGATTTTTTTCGGGATTTCGAATTTTGGCGCTCTGTCTTCCAATTTATAAAACTCATACATGCATTCTGTTTCAAAACCCAGCCTTCTATAAATCGATTCACCCAATTCTGTAGCGACCAGGTTAAACGTATTTGCTCCAAGCTCCCTCCCCTTTTGAATCAGGTATTCGGTTATTTTCGTACCGAGACCTTTATTTCTATGCTTTTCCGAAACAACAATATTACCGATCCAGCAAACGGATCCGAAAACCATCAGGTTACCAAAACCGATCGGCTCTCTCCCATCCAGCAAAGAGAATCCACGGAAATAATTCCTGTTGTGGTTGATGGAGATGAACTTCCTGAAATCAAAGTCCCATTCCGGAGGGAAATATCCGTTAATGGTCGCAAAATGCTCAGGCTTGTATGGGATTATGAGAGGATTCATATTGAAAGGGAAGGTAGTGAATCATCTGGTTAACACCAAGTAGAATTGACAACCTTCAACGTCCGCCACAGGCGTGCCTTACGCTTGCGCTGATGCTTCAGCATAGGCGCATGGCACAACATCGCACGTTTAACGTTCAACATCCAGTAACTCTGTACTCACCTCATTCAGTCCCGCTGGGACGTGGTTTTGTTTCGTATTCAAGTTACAGCCAATGAAGTAGCTCCTGCCTGCCTGTTCACCCGCCGAAGGAGGGCAGGCAGGGCCTATTATCATTCAGTCCCTCCGGGACGTATTTTTCAAGTTGCTTCTTTATGCAGCCATTGAAATGACTGCCTATTGTCTTTTAGTCCCTACGGGACATTTCTTACAAAGAACCAGCTTTAAGGCATGCAGGGGTCAGACGAAAATAATTCTTCTCACCGTCTCAAAGTCTCACAGTCATTTATCTCTCAGTCCCTCCTTCTTTTTCTCTTTGCCTTTATTCGTCAGACCAACTTGCTGCCCCACTTTCCGTCGCTTAGTGGTCAGACGAAGTTCATCCTTCTCAATGTCTCCCCCGTCCTCCGTAGCTTTTTTTTGTCTCATCGTCTCACAGTCACACAGTCATTGGTCTCTTCGTCCTTCAGTCACTATTTTTCATTCGTAACGGAGACACTCCACCGGGTTAGTATTCGCGGCTCTGACCGACTGGATGAAAACTGTCAGCTGAGCAATGATCAACGTGGATATGGCAACAATGACAAAGACGATCCATCCGATATCGATACGGTAAGGATATTGTTGCAGAAATTTCTTCATCCCGAAATACATCAATGGCAGACCAATAATGTTAGCCACCAGGATCCATTTGGAAAACTCTTTGGATAACATGGTAACGATTCTACCGGTGGTTGCTCCCATTGCTTTTCTTATCCCGATCTCTTTTGTACGCTGTTCAGCCATAAAGGCAGCCATCCCCAGTAACCCTAACATAGCAATAAATATAGCCAGTACTGTGAGTATTGACAGGATCTTTCCAATCTTCTTATCTGAATCATAGAGTGCTTCCAGTGATTGGTCTAAAAAATGATATTCCATTGCAACATCGGGTGAAAACTGATTCCAGACCTTTTCAATGGTTTTGATCCCGCCATCCGTTTCACCCTGATGTAACCTAACCATCATCAGGTAACTTCCATCGGGAACAAGGAGTGTAAATTGGGGTTCAATTGTATTATGTAACGAACGATAATGGTAGTCTTTGATAAGTCCAATAATAGTATACCGCTCTTCATGATCAAAATATTTCAGGAACTTTCCGATGGGATCTTCCATATTCATGGATTTTGCAGCTGCTTCATTAACAACCACTGCTAATGAATCGGAAAGGAAATCCCTGCTGAAAGTACGGCCTTTCAACACCTCTATTCCCAGGGTAGAAAAGTAATCGTATCCAACCGGCAGATTCCGGATGAGCGTTTCCTTTCCCGGATCCTGTCCTTCCCAGTGCCATAGGCTGTTTGAAAAGGTATAGCCGTACGTAGGTAAATTGGCAGTACGTGTAACGGCAAGTATTGAGGGATTCTTCAGGAGTTCCTGCCTGAACGTTTCATACCGTTCACTTACCTGATCGCTTTGTCCGAAATAGAACCAGACGAGGTTTTCCTTATCATACCCGAGATTCTTTTTCCTCATAAAGTTTATCTGCTGATACAGTATCAGGGTTCCTGAAATCAGAATAACGGAAAGGGTAAATTGAAAGATCACCAGGGATGTTTTGAAAATGGCATGTCCTTTCCCGTGTTTGCTTGCACCTTTGAGAATTGAAACAGGTTTCAAAGAAGAGAGGTATAATGAAGGGTAACTGCCGGATAACAAACCCGTAACCAGCACAATAATAATCAGTGCAATGTACAACCAGGGCTCCTGGTATGGGATTTTCATCTCAACACCGGTAAAGCTGTTGAAAGAAGGCCTTACCAGTTCGACCAGCGCCATCGCCAGGAGGATCGACAGGAATGCCAGTTCAGTCGATTCAATAAAGAACTGTTGGATAATATTTCGACGAACAGCTCCGGCCACTTTTTTTAATCCGATCTCCCTTGCTCTTCTTGCCGAACGCGCTGTTGCCAGGTTCATAAAATTGATACACGCAATGAGGATAATAAATACACCGATAATGCAAAAAATGGTCACCATCTTTTTATCCGACACCCATGCCATATCAAAATCCAGGTCAGTTCTGAAATGAATATCCGGTATTGGCTGGAGATCAAGTGTGGCAAACTCCTCCAGGGTGGGTTTCGGTTTCAGGAAATCGGCTATTTTTTCTGCAACCCTTTCACGAGTGATTCCTTCAGGAATCTGTACGTAGGTATAAAACGTACTGTTATCCCACCGGTCAACTGAAAAACCAAGCCCCCTGAGAAAAAGAAACGGTATGACATAATCAAATTGCAGATGGCTGTTTTGAGGAACATCAGCCAGCAGTGCCGTAACCATAAATTCCGTTTCACTCCCTCCGCTTATGATCTTACCCAGTGGTTCTTCATCACCAAAGATTTTCTTTGCAAGCCGTTCCGTTATTGCAATACAATTTAATCCATGAAAAACACTATCTCCCAGGTGTTCAATGACAGGAAAACTGAAAAAATCAAAAAATGTATGATCGGCATATATACCCCGTTCGGTATATTCATCTTCTTTCCATTTAAGGGTTCTGTTTGATCCTTCAATACGACAATAATCCTCGATTTCCGGAGCTTCATCTTTGAGTGCCGGGCCAAGTGGTCCCTGTGTTATGGACCAATGAACTTCCTTCTCAAAAATAATGTGCTGGATAACCCGGTAGACCCGCTTGTTTTCATGAAATTTATCAAAACTGAATTCAAAATGAACCCATAACAGGATGAGGATGGAACAGGCCATACCGATAGATAGACCGGCAATGTTGATCAATGAATACCCTTTGTACTTCCAAAGATTTCTAATGGCAATTTTAAAATTGAATCGGAACATGGTGTGTGGTTTAGATTAATCATTCCAAAATGTATACCATCATTTATAAAAACTTATCATAAAGCTACTTACGAACTTTTTGCATAACGATCAACTGAAATATATGTACTATTTTTAAGACAATCGATGTCCGATATCAATACATTCTTCCTATCTTTAGCATAGGTTAGTTGTATAACGCGTTATGCGGTTTGCATTTTTAATAAATTGTTTAGTGTAATCTGGTGTTTTTGTGTATTGTGCCATAGGCATCCCTTATAGGAGCGGCAATTCTTTTTAGCCACTAAGTCACTAAGACACCAAGAATCACAAAAATGTGTAAATCATTAATTATTAAGTCTTTGAAATATTATTATAAATAATTTCCAGAGCAACATTGAAATGACAGAATAAACCGCACAATCCTAAATAACTACTCTAAACATTTTTAGTCATGCAAAGATACGATGGGAAAATAATTCTGGTTGATGATGATCCGGGAATCCGGGACAGTGGTCAGATGTTTTTAAAACAGGTTTTTCCGGTGGTGCGGACTGAATCATCCCCTCAGAATCTTGTCGAAATCCTGAAGCAGGAAGATTTTGATGTTATCCTCTTAGACATGAACTTTCAGAAGGGAGAGATGGATGGTAAGGAGGGGTTAAACTGGCTGGAAAAGATCCTTGAAACCGACCCGGAAGCAATGGTCATATTCATTACTGCTTATGGGGATATTGATCTGGCTATTCAGTCGATCAAAGCAGGAGCGGCTGATTTTATTGTCAAGCCCTGGAGCAATCAGAAACTGCTGGCAACGATCCTCTCCTGTATCCGTTTGCGAAAAGCAAAAACAGAAGTCATTCGTTTTAAGAAAACCAGTGAACGACTATCCCAGGATATGGACAAAGATTTTCAGGTCTTCATCGGTGATTCATACCCGGTTAAAAAGATAAAAGAGATGATCGCCAGGGTTGCTGAAACGGATGCTGATGTATTAATCCTGGGAGAGAATGGAACCGGAAAAGAGCTTGCTGCCAGGGAGATCCACCGGAAATCTACCCGCAAAGACCAGGTATTCATTGCTGTTGACCTGGGTGCTGTTCCGGAAACACTATTTGAGAGTGAACTGTTCGGGCACGTAAAAGGAGCTTATACGGATGCTTATCAGGACAGACCCGGCCGGTTTGAGCTGGCTTCAGGGGGAACCATTTTCCTGGATGAGATCGGCAATCTTTCACACCCACTGCAGTCAAAGTTGCTGAGTGTCATCGAAAACAGGAAAATAATCCGGATTGGATCGCACATTGAAATCCCGGTTGATGTCCGGCTGATTTCTGCTACTAACAGGAACCTGAAGCAGATGGTGAATGAAAGAAGATTCAGGGAGGATCTGTTATACAGAATAAACACGGTAGAGATCCACCTTCCTGCACTCAGGGAGAGAAAAAACGATATCCCGTTGCTGGTTGATCATTTCCTTGAAATCTATCGTCAGAAATACCACAAATCGGAGCTCAAAATCAGTCAACATACCCTCAGAAAATTAAAAAACTATCCATGGCCGGGGAATATCAGAGAACTTAAAAATGCCGTTGAAAGGGCTGTCATACTTAGCAGTTCAGGACAACTCTCATCAGCAAACCTGTTCCCCACCAGTTATCCTGTTCCTGCCCCTGAGCTGCAAAACATCTTCAATCTTGAAGAGAATGAAAAACAGCTGATAATGAAAGCGATCAACCATAATCGTGGCAATATGACAAGAACAGCCAGAGAACTGGGTATAGCCCGCGCTGCATTGTACAGAAGAATGAAAAAATTCGGCCTATAAATGGTTTTAATAAAACCCGATTAATTATGTACGGTATGCATACGAATCGATTTACCCTATCCCTTGTATTTCGCATCTTTTTGTTGCTGATAAACATGATCCTGATATCAACTGTCATACGGGAGCCTGTTGAAAATCAAATGGTATTTACCTTAATCAGCTTATTCATCATCCTCCTGCTGCAGGTAATCATGCTGTATGAATTCCTGAACCGGACCAACCAGAATCTTCTACGTTTTTTTATGATCATTTTTGATTCCGACTATTCGACTCATTTCCAGGAGAAGGTGAAATCTTCTCCATTCATTGAGTTGAACAGAGCATTTAACAGGGTCATCGATACATACAAGGACCTGAGCCGGGAAAAGGAACTTCATTACCTGTATCTTGATGAGGTGGTGAAGCACATTAAGGTCGGAATAATCTCTGTGAATGAATCGGGGAAAATCGGGATCATGAATCATCCCGCATCCGACCTGCTTCAGGTGATTAAATGCGCCTCCTGGTCTGACCTGAAAGAAGCACAACCTTCATTCACCAGCCAGATTGAAAAGATAACACGAAGTGGATCGTCCATCATTAAACTGGATCTTCCCTATGGCAAAAGAAATCTTTCTGTCCATATCAGCCGGTTGAAACTTCAGGATGAATCCTGGCGACTGATCACCCTTCAGGATGTTCAGGAGGAGATTGAACAGGGAGAGATTGAGGCAACCCACAAGCTGATCCGGATACTGAACCATGAAATCATGAATTCAATCACCCCGATAAATTCTTTAACCGAAACTGTCTCTATGATCCTCCAAAATGAGAACGGGATTCATAAGGAACTCTCCGAGCTAACGGAAATGAACCTCTCAGATATTCGGGAATCGGTTGCATCCATCCGGGAGAGAACCGAAGGACTGGATCATTTCCTGAATGGATACCAGAAACTTTCTCAATTACCAAAACTGGTGAAACCGAAACGTATCAGACTAACTGATCTTTTCGACGGTATCGGTCGGTTAATGCAGGGGGAGCTTCAGAAAAAACAGGTCATTCTGGAACGAGATATTCCAGATGAAGAAATTTATGTTACTGCAGACCCTCACCTCCTTGAGCAGGTAATCATAAATCTTATCAGCAATAGTATCGATGCGCTATCCGGTGTTCAGAAACCTGTGATCAGATTCTGTGCAAAAATGGAAGGGAACCATTCCGTTATTGAGATAAAGGACAATGGCAAAGGGATTCTGCCTGAACAACTGGAGCAAATATTTGTTCCCTTCTACTCAACAAAACAAGAAGGGAATGGTATAGGGCTGAGTTTTTCCAGGCAGATCATGAAGCTTCATGGAGGAAGTATTTCCGTGAAATCAGAACCGGGAGTGGAGACGGTGTTTACGTTGAAGTTTTAGAAAGAACGTTCAAACGATAGTCATACAATTGTCATTCGCTTCGCTGTCATACTATGGTCATGCAATTGTCATTCAATAGTCCTACAATTGTCACACAATGGTTTACCCTGTGAAATACACTATTTCACGGCGTCATTCGATTGTCAGACAATTGTTATATCTTACAAAAATCCAAATGACAAAATCCCAAATAGCAAACAATAAACAATAGTTAAATCTCAAAATTGTTGATCTTGAAACATTGTGCCGAAGGCATGCCTTTGGCGGAATGTTGATCATTGGATATTATTTGGAAGTTGATATTTGTTATTTGTCATACGGTGAAATCGGGAGCTTATCAGGAATTAATAATCATAGAGTGTGGATTCCTGTCAGCCGGCAGGGCAATCTGAGGATTGGAGACTTGAAACTACCAGCTCAAATCCTTCAAATACACTTTACCTCATGTACTTTTAATACTCTCACAACTCATAACTCACATCTCATTTCTTCTTTCACCCAGTACCCCCGCCCGACTGAACGCATCAGTCGTTCGGGCGGGCAGGAACGCCTTGCCTGCGGCAGGCAGGAGAACCGAGTACCTGTTTCTTCTCACCACTCACCTATTTCACTCTGCACTCCGTTGTCATCCGTAGCCTTCTTGAGAGCCGAAGCCTTGGCGAAGGCTCTGGCGAAGGATGATGTACTCTGTGGTCAATCCATCACCCTTTATCCTTCTCTTTGCCCTTTGCTCCATGCTCTATGCTCACTCGTACCGGAGTGAATCCACCGGATTTGTTCTTGCAGCTTTAATAGAATGGAATAGGACCGTAAGTGAACTCAATGCTATTGAAGCCAGGATAACAAGTATGACCAGCAGAGCATCCAGCCCAACCTGATAGGCAAAATCTCTCAGCCAGATTCTGAATACCAAAATTGTCACCGGAATTGCGATAACTATAGCCAGTGTAGTAATTAAGAGTATTTCTTTTTGCATCAGTATGATTATCTGCCTGATCTTCGCTCCTTGAACTTTTCTGATTCCAATTTCCTTTGTTTTTCTGGCTGCATTATATGAGGCCAATCCAAATAATCCGAGGCAGGATATAAGGATACTAATGAGTGAAAAGATCCGAATTAATTTAATCTGTCTTTTGTCCCTGTTATACTGCTGATTAAACCGATCATCAAGGAAATAGTATTCGAAAGGTCTGTAAGGGACCAGTTCCCTGTACTTGTTCTCCAGATAGGTCAGGACTTTTTGCGGATTTACTCCATCCAGTCTCACAATCAAGTTTCCATAATCATACTGAAGCCGTATCAGAACGGGTTCGATTTCCTTATGAAGGGATTTAAAATTGAAATCCTTGACTACGCCAATCACGACAGCATCATAAAAATCAAATTGTTGTATCCGTTTTCCCAGCGGTTCGTCCCAGTTCATATACCGGGCCAATGCTTCATTGATAATCACTGCCCCAAGAGAATCTGAGGGAAAATCAAAACTGAAATCACGGCCTTTAATAAGTTCAAAACCCAGGGTTTCAAGGTAATTATGACCGATAAAGAATGCAGATAAATTGTGCTCCTCCATTCCGTCTTCACCTTCAAATTTATACAAACCACCCCAGGGTCTTCCGGGCCAGCAATTACCCGAGGTAACTGATTTCACTCCGGGTAATCCCTTTAAATCATTCATAATAACCGGAACAGAAACAGCGGTTATTGAATCCTGAACAGGCACTATCAACAGGTTTTCCTTGTCAAATCCAAGATAATAGTTTTCGAGATATTTAATTTGTGTATTTAAAAATAGTGTAAACAGGACTACACCAATTGCTAGCATTATTTGAAATCCAACAAGTATCTTCCTGATAGCAGATCCCATAGGATTCAACTTAAATAAACCATTTAAAATTAAGACAGATTTGAAAGAGGATAGAAAGAAAGCAGGGTATAAGCTGGAAAAGAAACCAACAATAATAGTTAGCACTATACATCCTGTGAAAATAACCGGTTCCTGGAAAAAATTAAGGTGCAAAGATGTCTTAATAATTTGCGAAAAACCTGTGAATTCCAGAATGAATTCAACAATCCCCAATGCCAGAATCATTGCTATAACCGAAAAGAACAGAGCTTCAATAATGAATTTCAAGATCAGAGATTTCCTTGTCGCACCAATAACTTTACGTAGTCCTACCTCGCCTGCTCGCTGAAGAGATTTTGCCGTAGTAAGATTTGTATAATTAATTCCTGCCAGTACCAGGATCAAAATTCCGATGATCAACAGGGTGTATAAGAAAGTAATATTCCCTGCGGACAGATCACCATCCAGGTTTGAATGGTAGTGAATATCGCGCAACCGGTGGAAAATCGGTTCATAAACCTGACCATAAACTTCTTCATCCTGAGCCATATATTTTTTATAAAATTCCGGCCATTTCCTGTCAAACGCTTCCCGGTCAAATGTGTCATGGAAAAGAAGATAGGTGTAAACCGAGATTTCAAACATTGACCATTCAATCGAAGGTAAAGTAGCAATCCTGTCGTATGTGATATAAGATATATAGCCTGATAGAGGCAACTGGGTGTTTGAAGGAGGATCTTCAATTACACCCGTAACTTTGACAGGAAACTCATTTTCAATAAGGATGGTTTCACCGAGTGGATCTCGTTTGCCAAAGTACTTCTCGGCAAGTTTTTCGGTGATTACAATAGTGAAGGGTTCTTTTAGACAGGTTTCAGGATTACCGTATTTAAAAGAATGAGTAAAGACCTGGAATATATTCGAATCTGCAAAAGCAAAATGATTCTCCGTAAATTCTTTTTCATCATGTTTGCAAAGCAGACTACTAATGTAATCTATTCTAACGAAGGCTTCTATTTGAGGATACTCTTCAAATAACCTTGGCCCAAGCTGAGGTGATGAGATGGCGAATTTCCTTGGTTTTCCGGAAGTTACATAATTCTGACAAACACGATAAATACGGTCACCTTTTTCATGGTGAGCATCATACGTTAACTCATGGTGTATGTATAGAAAAATAATAATACCGCAGGCTAATCCAATAGCCAGTCCTAATATATTTAACAGGGTGTGAAGCTTTTCTCTTAAAAAAAGCCTGAAAGCATGAATGATATAGTTCCGTATCATAAACATTGAATGTAACCATTTTCCAACAGATTTTCAAAGTACATACCAATAATCATAAAATATTGATTAATAAACTTTTGAATCAATCATCCTGAATTAAAATAGGAATAAGTGTGCGATTTTGCGACAGAAGGTGTTTGAATATGACACAATTTTTATATCTTACAGTTCACGTTGTGCATTCATTACATCGGAAAAACAGATGGAAATCAGCAAGGGTAATATTTTGATCATTGACGACGATTACGATGTACTTAAATCGGCGCAACTGTTTTTGAGGCGTTTTTTCCGGAATGTATTCATTGAGCAGGTACCGGATAACATCATACACCGATTTTCCTCAGAGGATATTGATGTTGTTTTACTCGACATGAATTACCAGAAAGGAAGGCGAGACGGGGAAGAAGGATTTTACTGGTTGAATGAAATAATCAGGAACAATCCGGAAACAGTGGTTATATTAATTACTGCATATGGTGATATCGAACTGGCAATTAAAGCAATAAAGGCAGGAGCAACGGATTTTGTATTAAAACCATGGAAAAACCAGAAGTTACTCGCCACCGTATCGGCCGCCTTGAGTCTCAGGAATTCCAGAGACGAAATAAAGAAACTCCGACTGGTTCAGCAGCAGTTAATTAACGACTGGAACAAAGCGCATGGTGAGTTTATCGGTTCTTCTCCTGCAATCCTGAAAACCCTTTCCGTGGTTAAAAAAGTGGCTACAACTTCCGCCAATGTATTGCTTCTCGGGGAAAACGGAACGGGCAAAGAATTGCTTGCAAGAACCCTATATAGATTGTCAGATCGAAAAGATAAGATGTTCATTTCTGTTGACCTGGGTGCTATTTCTGAAACGTTATTCGAGAGTGATCTGTTCGGTCATGTTAAAGGTGCTTATACGGATGCCATTGAGGACAAGCCGGGCCGATTCGAACTGGCATCGGGTGGTACCATCTTTCTGGATGAGATTGGGAATCTTTCAATTTCTCTTCAGGCAAAACTCCTGTCAGTCTTACAGAATAAGAGAGTCATGCGGGTTGGATCAACAAAGGAGATCCCTGTGGATTTCCGTCTGATTTGTGCGACCAACATGGACTTACAACAGATGATAAAAGAAGGAAAATTCAGGGAAGATCTTTTTTACCGGATCAATACGGTAGAGATCAATGTTCCCAGTCTTAGGGAGAGAAAAGAAGATATACCCCTTCTTTTTATACACTTCTTCAATCAATTCTCAACGAAGTACAACAAATCGGGATTGAAGACACATCCGGGGACAATTGAAAAACTTCAACACTATGAATGGCCCGGGAATGTCAGGGAATTTCAACACTGTATAGAACGGGCAATCATTCTGAGTGAGAGGAAAGAAATTATGCCCGATGAGTTTTTACCACCAACCCATGCTTCAAGGCAATGGAGTAACCAACAGGAACATCGTCTGGATCAGGTTGAAAAAAACCATATCCTTGAAATCATAGAGAAAAACGGAGGGAATATTACCAAAGCAGCTAAAGATCTCGGCATCTCAAGAAGCTCATTACACCGGAGGTTAAAAAAGTATGACCTGTAAACGATATACAATCGCCTTTATTTTAAGGATTAGTCTCCTGATTCTAAATGCACTCCTGCTATGCGTTTTGATTGTTATCTTTTATGACAAAAAACTAATATTTCTGCCTGTCATCTCCTTAGTTATCCTCATCTTTCAGATCATTGATTTCTTATTGAGTGTATCCCGGACCAACAGAGAGCTGAATATATTTCTACTTGCTTTAGGTAGTTCTGACTTCTCCGTTAAGTTCAAAAACGAGAAACTTGGATCGGGTTTCGATGAGGTAAGAGAAACCATGAACAGGATTATTGAGTCTTTCGAACAGGATGGAATTCAAAAAGAAGCCCGGATTAACTATCTAAATGCCATCCTGAGAAATATGAATATTGGAATTATAACCATCAATAAAACAGATAAAATTGAACTCATAAATGACCAGGCAATGAACATCCTGGGAATACCAAGAATCAAATACATGCATGAGCTCAGGAAGGTTAATCCTGAGTTTGCTGAGCAGATCGAATCAATGAAACCAGCTGATCATAAACTTTTAGAGTATAAAACAGATGATGAGATAAGATACCTGTCGGTGGCAAAGAATACGATCAAGCAAAAAGATGCTCCTTACGGTATCTTCACTTTCCATAATATCCGGAGCGAGATTGATCAAAAAGAGATCGAATCATGGCACAGGCTTATCAGGATTTTGAGGCACGAAATTATGAATTCGGTAACCCCCATCTCATCACTTACAGAAACAATTACGATGCTGGTTGAAGATGAAACGGGGAATGTGATAAAACGATCAGACCTAGACCAAAAAGATATTGAAGACATACGGGAAAGCATTAAAACCATTCAGTCCCGTAGTGATGGTCTGTATGATTTTGTCGACAAGTACAGGGAAGTATCGAAGATCCCTGATCCAAATCTCAGCACCATTGAGATAAAAGAACTCTTTTCTTCAGTCAGTCTTTTATTTTCAGCCGAACTTGAAAACAATAACATCAGGTTGGAAATCCTGCATAAAAAAGAAGGGCTTACCATCAAAGGAGATTTTCAAATGATTGAGCAGGTCCTGATCAACCTGATAAAAAACAGCATCCATGCAGTACGAACCATTCAGGAACCTGGAATTACATTGATTAGCGATGAAACGGATGAGCATGTTGCAATACAGGTCAGGGATAATGGGTGCGGAATAACACAGCATGAGATGGATGAAATATTTGTGCCGTTCTATTCAACGAGGGAATATGGAACGGGTATCGGTCTAAGCCTTTCAAAGGAGATCGTGTGGCGACATGGAGGAACTATTTCTGTAAAATCAGAACCAGGTAAGGAGACGGTGTTTACGTTGAGATTCTAAGCTATACATCCAACATTCATTAGAATTCAGATAGTATAAAAATGTTGTAGACAAAACTTTAATAGCACAACGGGTTTACTATTCATCAAACATCATTCACTGCTGCATACTGCATATCCAGAAATTCATCAAATCTCTGATCTAAGTTGAGATTTTTCCTTTTATCTTATTAACTTGTCAACCAATAACCTATCAACCTCTTTCCCCGAGAACCGAGTACCTGTTTCTTCTCACCACTCACTCATCATTTAACAAATAACGTTTAACCATTAACTTTATATTTTCGTAGCTTTACCGGATGATTCAGGTTGCCTGTTAAAAAACATTACTGAACGTGTAATTCTTTAAGCAGGTTCTACGTCTCATACTAAACGATATTATTGAATGCTCGTTAGAAGATTTTTCATATCCTTTCTGGTTTTCATTCTTGGGATGGTTTTCCTGGCCGGTCAAACCATACGGGGAACGGTTACGGATAGTAAGGATAATCCCATTCCGTATTGTACCATCTACATTGTTGAACTCACCGAAGGTACCACGGCAAACGTTAATGGGAAATTCCAGTTTAAGGTTCCGGAGGGTCATTATACCCTTTTCATCAGGGCGCTGGGGTACCGGACGGAGATCCGGGAGATTGAAGTCGGGGAAAAACCGGTTACATTAAATGTACAGCTTTTGGAGCATATTTATATGATACAGGAAGTCCGGATCTATTCGGGAAAAGAAGATCCTGCCTATATGATCATGCGCAAGGCAATCGGGCTTGCTCCCTATTACCTGAACCAGGTGAAGCACTGGAAAGCTGAGGTTTACCTCAAAGGATCAATTGATGTATTAAAGATCCCGAAGCTGTTTCAACGGGCAATGAAGGATGAGGATTTTGTTATTGAAGAGGGAAGAAACTACGTAGAAGAATCCCTTAATGAAATCACCTTCAATGCACCGGACAGGTATGACCAGCGGGTACTCTCTGCCAATTCATCCTTTCCGGGCGACAACGATGTAGATATTATGGGATACATTCAGAGCAGTTTCTATGAACCAACCGTAGAGATGGCTATTTCGCCACTGGCACCAAATGCCTTTTCTCATTATAACTTCAGTTATGAAGGAGTTTCCTTTGAAGGGGATTACGCCATCAACAAGATTAAGGTAACCCCAAAGCGCAAAAGCCAGCAACTCTTTACCGGTTACCTCTATATCGTGGATGAATACTGGAATATTCACTCTGCTGATCTCACCATCGAGATATTTATCGGTCCTATCCGGATAAAACAACTGTATGCTCCGGTAAAGGAAGATGCCTGGTTGCCGGTGAGTTATAACCTGGATGTGAAAGCAAAGGTACTGGGGATAAAAGTGGATGTTGCATACCTCAGTTCTGTAAAATATTCCGAGATCGAGATTAACGAGGAGATCACTCCCCCACTTGCCTTACAGGAGACGCTTGACAAGAACGCAGAACCTGAAATGGATGAAGGTGAAATACCGCAAGTAGCACTTTTCAAAGATGAAAAAACCGCTAAAAAAGTGGAAGAGATAATGAATAAGGAAGAGATGACTAACCGGGATATGATCAAGCTGGCACGGTTGATGGATAAAGAGGCTGAAAGAAGCAGGGACACCCTGGACTTATCTCTTGAGATTGAAGAGAGATCAAACTATGAGGTTGAAGAGAATGCTTATAAACGGGATACCGCTTACTGGAATACGATACGACCAATTCCGCTGACGGAAGAAGAGTTCCAGGGATACAGGGCTAAAGATTCCGTTATGCTGGCAAGATCGGATACCGCTTCGGTTGCCGATTCAACCCGGAAAGAGAGAAGCAAAATCGTTCAATTTGGCAACCATCTCTTTTTCGGCAGGAGTTTCTGGTCAAAAGATTCAACCGTCAGGTACCGGTATGATGGACTAATTGGCCTGGACAAGTTTGAATTCAACACTGTGGACGGTTTTGTTTATAAACAACGATTCTCTATTCGTAAAGATATCGCAGCAGGACACCAGTATGTCATGGAACCTGAAATCGGGTATGCATTCAACCGGGAAGCCGTTTTATGGAAAGTAGATAATACCCTCACCTACTCCCCCATGAAACGGGGAAGGTTGTATTTTAATATCGGTAAGACATCCGCTGATTTCAATCCGGATTTTGGAATAGACCGGACTTTGAACACCATTTCATCCCTGTTTTTCCGTTACAATTACCTGAGGCTGTATGAAGAATCCTATGTCAGGGTTAGTAACAGGATTGATCTTACAAATGGCTTGGTTTTAACCATTTCAATGAATTACGCCGATCGCATTCACCTCGAGAATTCAACCGATTATTCATTCTTCTTCAAAAATGAATGGGATTATGAAGATAACGTTCCGGATAATCCGTACCTGACAGAATACCCTCTTGAGGACCAGAAAAGTTTTGTTGTTGGATTGGGATTGTCTTACACACCCAGGAATTACTACCGGATACGGAATGGAGTGAAACGAATGGGTGGATCCGATTATCCTACATTCCGGATAGAATACAGAAAAGGGTTACCGGATTTTTTCGAGAGTAAAGCTGATTTCGGTTTCCTGGAAGCAGGAGCGTCCAAGGTCCATGACCTGGGAATGTTTTCTGATCTCTCCTGGAGCATTGGTGGCGGAACATTCCTCGGCAGGGAAAACATTCATTTTGCCGATTTTAAGCATTTTAATACACAGGAGATTCCGGTATTACTTGGCAGACCACGTCATGCTTTCATGTTGCTCGAGTACTATAAATACAGTACAACAGAATGGTTTACCGAAGTGCACATCAAATACAACACTCCCTTTTTAATCGTTAAGCTGCTTCCATTCTTCAGCGAGCGGTTATGGAAGGAGACCCTGTACGGGAGTTATCTCTACCTTCCTGATTTTAAAAACTATATCGAACTGGGGTATGGACTCTCCGATGTTTATTTTTTAGGCGATGTCAGTGTGTTTGTCGGTTTCGAAAACTGGAGTTACGGACGTTGGGGATTGCAGGTCAGTATAAATTTTTAAACAGGATTCACTGAATCCTGTTTAAAACCGGTATTCGTTCATCGGTAACGAAGCCCGGATCGTATTTCCGGTGACGGTGTTCGTGTGTTTAAATTGAATATATTGGAATTGCAAAAAACGAATTTCCATACGGGTCTCGTAACCGAACACCGACTAACGATCTCTTAACTATTTCTTCCTGAGGTAAATATCCCCATGGTAGGTTTTGAAGAGAAACTCCGGTCCACCACCGTTCAGGTTCCCATACACATACTCATCCACCGAAACTTTGTATACTCCCTCCTCATCGCGTTCATCCACTTTTGTCTTTTTCTTTTCAAAATCAACCTCAAAATCGGTGTATATATCGCCTGATGTTGATTTCATTTTGGCAGTAGCCTTTACAGAAGATGGCAGGGTGACATCGACATCCCCGTTAAAACTGGTGAACGACATCGGAGTATCGGCATCCACGCGGTTCATGGTAACCTTGACAAATCCATTTACTGTATTTGTAACGACCGATCCGGAAACATTGGTGATTGTTATGTTTCCGTTCACATTGCTCACCTCAAGTGTACCTTCCACGTTTTCAACGGTTATATCTCCGGAATTGACCGTACCGATATCCAGGGAAAACTTCATGGGAACCTGTATTTCGAGGTTAATAGCTGATTTCCAGCTATCACTGCCAATATCGACCACATTCCCTTCCTCTTCAGCGGATAAGCTGAATGATGTGGCCGTAATTTTTTTCAACCCTTCCTGGATCTGTTCGGGTTCAACCATTAGTTTTTTCATGGGTTGGGTGGCAATTACATGCACTTCATTCCCCGAATACCCGGTGATTTTTATGGATCCGTTTATAAGTCCGCATTCCAGTTTACCGGGTTGTCCTGGTTTGCTCAATGGAATGGTCAATTCCTCCCGGTTGACTTCCTGGGCAGAAACGGTGATTCCGGCAAGAAAAAGTATGACAGCTGCTGTAAATAATTTTTTTACTGTTTTCATGATTTCATTTTTAAGTTGTTATGCTCTTTTTTTATTATTTCCCCATTTTCAGGATCATGTCTCCGTTCAGGGTTTTAAACCAAATCTGGATATCTCCATCACCAATCCTGAATTTTGGATACTTTTCAATCTTGTATGTAGTCCCGCTTTTTGATTTCTCCTCTGTTTTTTCGATTTTGTTTGGCAGGATCTCAAAATCAAAATCGGTATAAAAATCACCGTGCATGGTGGTATAGCTTACATCTGCAGAAAGGTTCGAAGGGAAAGAAATCCTGATATCTCCGTTTATTGTGTTGAATGAACAATCCTCAACAGGTTTTTCCGTTATTTCACATTCCACCACACCATTCACTGTTGTGGCTTTTGTAACCTCCGTTATTTTTTCAAGATAGACTGATCCGTTCACATTTCCTGCCCTTACGGCAGCCCTGGTATCCACCACCTTCACATCACCGTTATTTATGGTAGAAACATAAACGAGGGTTCCAAAGGGAACTTTCACTGAATAATCGAAATTGAATTCGTAGTCAATATCCCCAAAATCATTCTCCCAGTTGTAGGATATCTTTCCATTTTTGCGTTTCAATGTTGCATAGGGAGAATTGGTGTACAGGATGATGCTGTCACCGGTATTGATTTCACCGAGGGTAATATCCCGGATACCTTCCTCCAGGTCTTTCGTGGATTCCGCTTCAATGCGTTTATCAACATCAACCAGGACCTGGTTGCTTTGAGTTCCTTCGACCAGGATGGAACCATGAATATTTTTGATAACAAGCAGGTTCTGTCTGCTGGTTCCATCGAACGTCAGGGTTTTCGAGATTTTCTCATTGTGCTCTTCTTTAACTCCCGGTGTACCGGGTAGCCACAGGAGCAGGATAAGGATTAATGTTAATCGTATCATCGTTAGAATTATTATGTTAATATTTTAATGCTTTCTGTAATTTTTTCTGCAACAGTCTGGTTCAGATCTTCTCTATCCAGCAGTTTTTCAAATTCGGGAATAGCACGCTTTTCCTGGATCGTAATCATCAGTTCAGCGATAGCTATCTGTACCAGTGGTGAATCCTGGTTACTGATTGATTCGACGAGTCCGGTTCTGACCGTTTCGTTTCCAATCAGCCGGGATAAAGCATCCAGGCTTGCCAGGCGGACATTCACGCTGGGATCGTTACTCAGGGTCTTCAGCAGGGCTTCCAAAACTTTTTCGTCAGGATTGCTGAGTTCACCTGTATAACTCACGGCTTTCAGCCGGTCTGTTGCATTCGACTGATCGATGAGCGTCAGAGCCATCATAGTTTTCATGGATTGCATCTCTTCCATCATCAGGCTGGTCTGGTATTGAAACTGTTTATCCGGGATAATCCAGTGGCCCAGGATCATCCCAACGATCAGGATAAGGCTTGCATAGAGCATTTTAGGAAGGTATACCGGTTCCAGAAGGGTTCGAAAGGGTTTCAGCAGGGCATCCAAAGACCGTTCCTTTGATTCGATCCTGGATTTTTCTTCTTCCAGCATATGAAAGAATTTCTCTTTCATTTCTTCCCGTGGTTCGGGCGCCCGTATCTCATCCAGTTGCCGAACCATTTCGTCCATCTCATCCAGTCGGGAAAGATCGTACCCTTCCTCCCTTAATGCTTTCTTTAATTCCTCTGCCTGTTTGGCAGTCAGGTTACCGTCCAGATAGTCCATGATTCGTTCCTGGTATTTCTCTTCTTTCATGATTACCGGTTTTCGATTTTTGCATATTGTTCACGCAGTTCAGTTAACGCCCTGAACACTTTTATCTTGATCGCTCCTTCGGTGGTGCCCAGTATATTTGCTATCTCATTATACTTCATTCCCTGGTATCTGCTGAGTATGATAACCTCTCTTTTATCATCACTGAGGGAGTGAAGGGCTGTCCGAAGCTGACGCAATTGTTCCTCATGTTCGATCTGCTCATCTGTACTCAATCCCTCTTTCAATTCCCATCGTTCCATATCATCCTTCAAATCAATTCTATGGTTTTTCTTATAGTGGTCAGCCCACAGATTATGTGCGATCTGGAACATCCATGAGCTGAATTTCCCTTTGCCTTTGTACTGGGATCTTTTTTTCAGGATCCGATAAAATACCGTTTGTACCAGGTCTTCACTTGTTTCAACACTTCCGGACATTCTCCAGAAGAAGCCAAAGAGCATCTTAGAGTATCTCTCATAGAGCAGGCTAAGCTTTTCGATATCACCTGCCTTTACTTTCAGCATCAACGCTGTATCTGAAACGGGATCCAAATTTGTTTCCGGGTTTGAATTCATAATAGAAGACCGTTACGGATCAAAAAGGTTACTGAAAATTACGTTTTTTTTTGGTGAATGGTGGGTTGGTGTGGGAAATTAGCTTCATACATAAACTTCAACTCGATCGGAGTTGGATGGTTTTTCAATAATGCGCTTATTCAATCAAGTTATCCGGGATGCAAATAAATCCCCCTTTCTTAAACCATGTATTCCTGTTCGAGCATCTCAACGATTTCCAGGATGAACTTTTCGCATTTCAGTTCGTACAGGTTTTTCTCCTCTGCCTCTTTCTTCCCCTCTTCGGTGTTGAGGTCGACACCGATCAAGCTGAAACAATCGGCATGACCGTATTTCCCCTTAAAGTCGTAAGTGAATTTCTGGATCATCTGTGCTGCTTTCTCATTGGCCAGGTCATCATCCGGTGCATGCATACCGTGCAAGTACCCGA
>CAZXGG010000056.1:13071-23180 GCA_964640125.1 uncultured Rikenellaceae bacterium | reverse complement strand
ATTGTTTTTTCAGCCCCAGCGGGGTGAACTGTCTTTAGCATATGGATTACAATACAACATGAGCTCCGTAGGTGCGGGCTGTAAAATCGTGTCAGATTTATGGCTATTTAAACTACATTGACGATTAACGACAAACGATTAACGTTCAACGAAACAGGATTCATAACCGTTAACCGAACAACGAACAAAAATATGTCTAAGCACGAAACCTTCCGGTTCAAAACAGCTGATGAGTTGCTGAAAAAGGCGGAAGAACTGGGGATCAACCTTCCCTGGCAGGAAGATCTGGATCCCCTGTTTCAACCGGTTTACCTGGGTGAAATAGAGATCCAAAACAGGCTGGTGGTGCATCCGATGGAAGGATTTGACGCCAATCCGGATGGTTCTCCAGGAGAACTCACCTTCAGGCGCTATAACCGGTATGCCGAAGGCGGTAGTGGAATGATCTGGTTTGAAGCGACTGCGGTCGTAAAAGAGGGAAGATCAAATCCTCGACAATTGCTTTTAAACAAACAGACCCTTTCCGGATTTCAGCGGTTGATTGAGGATATTCGATCCTCAGCGAGTAAAGCATTTGGTGCATCGCACAACCTCTATCTTGTTCTTCAACTGACCCATTCAGGACGGTTCAGTAAACCGGAAGGTCTTCCTGAACCGTCGGTATTTTGTTTTAATCCCTATTTAGACCGTGACAGCAATGAGATCAGGTTGCTTACGGATGAACAGCTTGAACAGATTCAGGATATATTCATAGAAGCTGGAACCCTGGCTGAAAAGGCTGGCTTCGACAGCGTGGATATCAAAGCAAGCCATGGCTACCTGCTGCATGACTTTTTAGCTTCATTTACCCGGGAGAATAGCCGGTTTGGCGGGCCATCCTTCGAAAACAGGACCCGTTTCATCCGTGAAGCGATCCGGGAGATACAAACAAAAACAAGCAGTCTGAAGATCTCCAGCCGGATCAACCTGTATGATGGAATTCCTTATCCCTATGGATTTGGTGTAAGCAAGGATGAATCGGTTGCAATGGATCCGGATGAACCGGTTAAACTTGTCCGGCAGCTGAAGCAATCGGGTTGTGATCTGATAAACGGAACCATGGGAATTCCATTTCTAAATGCCCACCTCAATCGTCCTTATAACAAACCCCTGCCTGGAATGAGCCTGCCGGATGAGCATCCCATGGAAGGTGTTGCACGGTTAATTGATGGTGTGGATGTTGTACAGCAGGCTGTTCCGGAGGCTAAATTGGTTGGTACCGGGTATTCCTGGCTGAGGCATCTTTTCCCGGAGGTGGCTGCAGCGGTGCTTCAGCAGAAAAAAGCCACATTCATTGGATTGGGCAGAAACTCATTTGCCTATCCCGATGCGCCGAGAGACCTTATGCAATATGGGAAAATCAGAAAGAAACAAACCTGTTCCTCCTGTTCGAAATGCACTGAAATGATGCGGAACATGCTCGTTACCGGATGCCCGGTCAGGGACAAGGAGGTGTATAAACCGATATACAAGAAAATAAAACATTGAAACCAATGGGAAATAATGAACAACCGGTAGCCATAGTATCCGGCGTAAGCCGGGGAATTGGGAAAGCAACAGCTATTCGTCTTGCAGAAGCAGGATATGCTATTGCGGGAATATCCCGGACAATAAATTCTCCGGGAACTTCAATAGATAGAGCAGCACTTGATTCTGACATTGCCCGGTATGGAGTGGATTTCAGATCCTATACACTGGATGTAGCTGATATAGAAAGCCAACAGGAAGTGATAGACAGCATCATGAAGGATTTTAACCGGATTGATATGCTTGTGAATAATGCCGGAGTTTCCCCGGTAATACGCATGGATCTGCTTGAAACCACACCGGAAAGTTATGACCGGGTCATGGGAATAAACCTAAGGGGATCCTTCTTTTTCACACAACGGGTGGTCAATATCATGATCGGGTTGCAGGGGAAGATTGACTCCTATCATCCAAGGATCGTGTTCATCACCTCTGTTTCAGCCGTGATGTCTTCAGTGAACAGGGGGGAGTATTGTATATCCAAAGCCGGGTTGAGTATGGCAAGCCAGCTATTTGCCGACCGGCTCTCAAAAATGGGCATCGGCGTTTTTGAGGTAAGACCCGGGATCATACAGACCGATATGACAGCTCCGGTAAAGGAGAAGTATGACAGCATGATCGCTGATGGGTTAATCCCACAGGACCGGTGGGGACTTCCCGATGATGTTGCGAAAACCATCGCAGCTATAGGTGCAGGACATTTTGACTATTCCACCGGAATGGTTTTCGAAGTGAGCGGGGGGATGAACATACGGAGTTTGTGAGCGGGGGAATAGATAGATTACGAATTATCAGAATTAAAAATTGAAGCACCATTATGATAAATGCAGAAGAACATTTTTATGATGAAGATCCCAATAAGGGTCATCCTGACGTCAGAACCAGATTAGAAGGAGTTAGTTATTTTTTTCTGGGTAATGGGAAAATTCAAGCCGTAGTACAAATCTGTCCAGAAGGTAAGGGGACTCCTGTTGGATTATTCTTTCTGAATCCTGAAAAGCTAGGAAAAAAACGTAATTCAATTCTTTTTGATCATGATTCAGGACTTGAATATTCGATGATCAGAATAACTTCAGATGGTCAGGAATATATACCTCCTTGGGAGACTGTGGATGCATCCTGGTGTTTCGATTGTAAATATCCAAAAGTAAGGGTATCATGGGAAACACCAGCATTCAAATTGTCAGAATGGTTCTACTGCAGAAATGAGACTGATTATCAGCTGGTGAGAAGGATAGAAATAGTTAGTAAGTCAATTCGACAAGTAAATGCATATTGTCATACCGGACCTCCGGAAATGACCAAAGAACGTAACATTATTTTAAATCCTGGCGAAAGCACAGATTGGTTTTTACTTTATGAAATCAAGCTAGGGGAGAATCCAGTCATTAGTCAAAGTGTTGAATCCGAAATAAATGAAAGCCAGGAATATTGGAAAGATAAAGTCTCAATTCAATTTCATTCTCAAATTCCTGATGAGTTATTCAAAGCATCATGTTTTCAGATGCCTGCAGTAATTTCAGAAAATGCAGTAATGGATGCTAGTATCTGGCAGTACAACCGGGAATGGGTCAGAGACCATTCTATGATGGTCCTCGGTCTG
Organism: uncultured Rikenellaceae bacterium; assembly: GCA_964640125.1. GTDB lineage: Bacteria > Bacteroidota > Bacteroidia > Bacteroidales > VadinHA17. The sequence continues at coordinate 20,011 of CAZXGG010000056.1, read as the reverse complement.
ACTTTTAGCGGACATTCCGGAATAGCAAAAAAGCTTTTAGAAAGACTCCTGAATGATTTTGTAGGTGAAGACGGAGATCCTGTCGATTCCAGCCTTACACGCTCCTATGATGAAGTAGAACTTGATCAGAATGGTGAATTATTGTATGCACTTGAACAATATTACTTATGGACAGGTGATAAAAAGATCATTCGGGATTATTGGAGTAAAATCATTTCAGTAGCTGAATTCCCATTAAAACAGGATTTCTGTCACCCTGAATCTGGACTTCTTTCAACTACCAGAGAATATTGGGAACGTCATCGTTTGCATGGCATTCTTCCTGGAATAGAACTTACCCCTCAACTATTTGTTTCAATAGGTCTAAATTCGGTATCAAACCTGGCCGGCATAATAAATATGAAGGATAAAGAGACCTATTGGAAAAGGGAATCGGAAAGGATAAGAAATGCTTTGCTGGATAAAGATGGGTTTGGTTTAATCCATGAGGGTAAATTGATTAAAAGAAGAAGTAACGATGGTTCATTACAAGAAAGCATTGTTCCTCTTAATGAAGCCGGACTTCCACAGGAAGTACCTCTCGCAAGAAAAGGTGATCATTTTTTGAATCCCGACAGTTCCACAGCACTCCCAATTGTATATGGATTGATTCAGGAAGATTCCCCCATCGCACTTTCTACAATGCGAGATCTGGAACAATTGTGGAACCAGGATTGGAGCGATGGAGGATATGGACGTTATCATGTCAGCTCAGAACCAGATTCACCTGGTTCCTGGCCATTCCCATCACTATTTATCGCCAGGGCGTATGCAGAAATGAAACAATATGATCAGGTTTGGAGAATTCTTAACTGGTTATATACTTTACCAGGGGGCAGAGCTGGCACATGGTTTGAATATTATGGTGAACGCATTTCACCTCCATTTCCACAAGTAGGAATCCCACCATGGACCTGGGCAGAAATGATTTCACTGTTTGTATACCACATATTGGGACTACGGCCGGAACATAATCAAATACGATTGACCCCTAAATTGTTAACGGGAATGGAAAGAATTGAAGCCTCATTCCCTTTTCGTGGGAGGAAATTGTATCTTCAAATAGTTGAGGAAAAAATTGCTGTCCCGGAGTTCAAATCAAATGTAAAAATTATAGAAAGTAGTAAGGCAAATGCATTATTTGCAATAGAAGATCGTGATATTTATATTGAAGTGAAAATATGACAGAAAAAACGCTTATCCTTGTTTGCAATGCCCACCTGGATCCCGTGTGGTTATGGGAATGGGAGGAAGGCCTGGCAGAAACACTATCCACCTTCCGGATTGCGGCAAAATTCTGCCGGGAGTATGAGGGATTCGTTTTCTGCCACAACGAAGCACTCCTCTATCAGTACGTTGAGGAGTATGAGCCGGAACTGTTTGAAGAGATCAGGACGCTGGTAACCGAAGGAAGCTGGAAGATCATCGGCGGCTGGTACCTTCAACCCGATTGCAATATGCCCTCCGGAGAAGCATTGATCCGGCAAATCGTGGTTGGAAAAAAATACTTCATGGATAGATTTGGGGTTGAACCCAAAACCGCTGTAAATTTTGATCCGTTTGGTCATTCCCGCGGGTTGGTTCAGGTAATGAAAAAATCGGGCTACTCTTCCTATCTGTTTTGCCGGCCCGATCATCATTTTTTTGATCTGCCCGATCTTGATTTCAAATGGGTGGGATACGATGGCTCTGAGATATTAGCTCACCGCCCTTATGATCACTATAACTCAAGCAAAGGTCAGGCTGTCGATAAAATCAGGAAGTGGCTGACACAGAATAGTAGCAGGAAGAACGGACTGCTTCTCTGGGGAATTGGAAATCACGGTGGGGGACCCTCACGGGAAGACCTTGAGCAGATCTCCGAATTGCAGAAAAAGACAAAAGAGAGAACCATCTGCCACGGAACCCCGGAAGAGTATTTTCATTTACTGGAGAAGGAAGGAAAGAAATTCGTGAGAGTGGAAAGGAGCATTAATCCATTTGCTGTTGGATGTTATACCTCGATGCAACTGGTTAAAAAGAGATACAGGCAGCTGGAAAATCTCTTCTTCCTTACAGAGAAAATTTGTACCCTGACTCACCTGCAGGGAATGATGGAATATCCCGGAAAGTCATTATCGGAAGCACTGGAAGACCTGCTTTTTTGCCAGTTCCACGATATCCTTCCCGGATCATCCATACCGGAAGTGGAAGAATATGCCATCCGACGGCTGCACCATGGGATGGAGATCCTTGAACGTTTGCGGACAAAAGCATTTATGACAAGCCTTTCCGGTCAGCCGGAGGCAAAACAGGATGAATTTCCGCTGTTGTTTTTTAATCACCATCCTTTTGATGTCGATGAAACGGTGGTTTTTGAATTCCAGGCACAGGAACCCAACTTCGATGAAGAGTACCTGCAGGTACCGGAAATTATGGATCCGGAGGGAAACCTCATTCCTTCTCAGGTTGAAAAAGAGAGCAGCAACATCGTTCAGGACCACCGAAAACGGGTTGTTTTTAACGCCCGTCTCAAAGCATCATCCATGAACCGGTATTCCTGTTTTTTGAAGAAGATACCGCGTGTATCAGCGGTAAAGGGAAAAGTAACTGACCGGTTTCGCTTCAGCCTGCCGAATGGACAGATAGAGATCAATCCTGAAACGGGTTTGATTCAGAGTTATGAGATTGATGGAAAGCAGACCTTGTTACCGGGATCAGGACGGCTGCTGGTGATCGGCGATAATGCGGATCCCTGGGGTATGACTGTTCGGTCCTTTCGGGAAATAAAGGGAGAATTTCAGCTGCTGACACCACAGTCGGCTGCTTCATTTGCCGGTGTGGATGCCACGCGGTTGCAGCCACTCCGGATCATTGAGGAAGGTCCGGTAAGGACCATAGTTGAAGGACTGTTCGGTTTTGCAGGATCGTATGCTGCAATACGGTATAAGATACCGCAGAATAGGAACGAAATAGAAATAGAAGCAAGGATCTACTGGATGGAGAAAGACAGCATGCTGAAAATTTCTTTTAATACGGGCTGGGAAAACGCAAAATGTTCTGGGCAGGTCGCCTGTGGAGTGGAAGAGTTTGACCGGGTCCGGGAAGAGCTTGTAGCTCAAAGATGGATCGGTTTGGAATCACAGACAGAGGAAATGGTACTCACTGTCATCAATGATACTACGTATGGATTTGACTATGATAACGGGGAAATAAGGATCTCCATGTTACGGTCTCCTGCCTATTCAGGTCATCCGGTAGAGCAAGATCAACCCATTGCTCCCCAGGACCGGTTCGAACCACGAATTGACCAGGGCGAACGATCCTTCCGGTTCTGGATACAAGCCGGTAATTCCTCTGTACGGAGAGAATCAATCCACAGGGAGAGCCTGGTCAGGAACGAACCACCACCCGGGCTCTGCTGTTACCCCACAGGAAAGGGCGAAAAATTGCTTGAGGGAGTGATTATCTCTGATCCAACCATTCAACTGTCTGCACTGAAAATGAGCCAAAAGAATGAGCGGTTGGTGATGCGATTGTTTGAGCCAACAGGGCAAGAGAGGAAAGCAGAAATAAAAATTCCTGTATTGGATTTTTCCAGCACGGTTGTCCTGAGACCCTTTGAAATAAAAACCATTGCAATCGATCTTAAAAACAGGACCATAGTTGAAACCGACTTGCTGGAACGGGAATTGAACCAATCCTGAATGGACTATAAAAAAAGAAATAGCGTATCCGTTTTGATGGTTGGAATCGGAGGGTACGGATTCTATTACCTGAAGAACCTGTTTGAACATTTCAGTGACGAAGAGATTGAGATGAGCGGTGTGGTTGATCCTTTTGCCGCGAACTCCGGATTATACCGGGAGATAAAGAGACGGAGGATTCCCATTTGTAACTCCCTTATGGATTTTTACATCAAGGGAGGAAGCGCTGACCTTGTGGTCATTTCTTCTCCATTGCAATATCACATCGAACAGTCCTGTATTGCCCTGATTAATGGAGGCAACGTATTGTGCGATAAACCACTCGGTACTGTGATACAGGATATTGATGAACTGTTATTGGCGAGAAAGCAATCGGGCAGATGGGTTATGATTGGATACCAGTGGTCCTACTCCAACGCGATCCAGGAGTTAAAAAGGGATATTATTTCCGGACTGTATGGTAAACCCATACGGATGAAATCACTCTGTTTCTGGCCCCGGGGGAAAGATTATTATGAAAGGAATGAATGGGCCGGAAAGTTAAGGGATGAAAAAGAACGGTGGGTTCTCGATAGTCCCCTGGGAAACGCGATGGCACATTTCATACACAACCTCTTCTTCCTGCTCGGCAGGGAAATGAATGAGAGTGATCAACCGGCCGGGATCCAGGGTGAATGTTACCGAACCTATCCCATTCAGAATTACGACACCGGTGTGTTCAGGGCATACACTGCCCGTGGTGTGGAAATCTTGTTTTACGGATCACACGTTACCGCCTGTGAAAGAGGCCCAATGTTTCATCTGGAGTTTGAAGATGGAACCGTTACATTTGGTGATGAACAGGACCGGATCGTCGCTACTACACGGGAGGGGAGGAAGAAAGACTATGGTTCCCCGGAGGACGATGATCAGTTCCTTAAACTTCACGAAGCAATGAAAGCTGTAAGGGAAGACCGGCCGGTGGTTTGCGGTCCGGAAGCCGCTACTGCACAGGTTCTGTGTATTAATGGAGTCCAGGATTCAGTGGAAGAGATCGCTGCTTTCCCTTTCGATAGACTGGTGATGGATAAACAAAAGGAACGATTCTGGATCGATGGTCTCGGTGAAGAGTTGTATGCGTGTTACCGGGACAACAGATTGCCTTCGGAGACAAACCTGCCCTGGGCTGTTCCGGGTAAAATAATCGATTTGAGAAATTATGTGTACTTTCCCGGAGGGAGAAGAAACTAATAAAATTAGTAATACGGAATTATTCAGGAATACTCATATCGTCATCCTTAAAGTTAGCGCATCACAAATTAAGAATGAGCACATCCCGCAAAACCCTGGTACAAAAAACGCTGGAATTTGATTCGCCTGAACGAATCCCACGACAGATCTGGATTCTTCCCTGGGCGGATGATCATTATCCGGATTTTACCCAACGATTACGAATGACATTTCCCGATGATGTTGTGCAGACACCGGTTTACTATAGAAAGCCACCTGTGATATCTGGAAATAAATATAAATCGGGGTATTACGTGGATGAATGGGGTTGTGAGTTCAAAAACATTCATGAAGGGTTGATGGGTGTTGTTCAGAAACCACTCATTGCAGATCCGATGCATTACCATGATTTGAAAACTCCAGAAACTATTCTGACCCTTGATGTTGAAGAAATCAAACGGTTTTGCAAATACACGGACCAGTTTACCCTGGCAGGAAATTTTCAGCGTCCCTTTGAACGGTTTCAATTCATAAGAACAATGGAATTGGCATTCATGGACCTGGCTGTGGAACCCCCGGGATTGAAAGAACTGTTGAATGTCATCCATCAGCACTACTGCAAAGAGGTAGAATCGTGGGCAGAAACGCCCGTGGATGCAATTTATCTGATGGATGATTGGGGAACGCAACATGGCTTGATCACTTCTCCTGACATCTTCCGAAAATATTTCAAGCCGATGTACAAAGAGTATGTTGAAATTGCAAAACAGTATGGAAAATATGTATTCATGCATTCCGACGGAGCAATCAGTGAGATAATCCCTGACCTCATCGAGCTTGGAATTGACGCATTGAATTCGCAATTATTCTGTATGAATATCCAGGAGTTGGCCGAAAAACATAGCGGTAAACTCACATTCTGGGGTGAAATAGACCGTCAGCATATGCTTCCGGATTGCAGTCAGGAAGAGATTGAGCATGCTGTTTATCAATTGTTTCAATTGTTCTACAAGAAGGGAGGAGTGATCGCACAGTGTGAGTTTGGACCGGGAGCCAAACCGGAAAATGTCTGGACGGTATTTGAAACCTGGAACAGACTCACCCACGAATAACGATCGGAAAGAAATGGCAGAAAAATATGTCATCGGCATTGACCTGGGGGGTACAAAAGTGGAAGCCTGCCTGATGGATTCACGCTGCAAGGTGCTGTTCAGACACCGGGTTTTATCCCAACCCCGGAAAGGATTGGACCAGGTTATCAGGAATATTCAAACTGTTGTTAAAGCGGTTTCAAAGAACTACCCGATTGAAGCGATCGGTATGGGTACACCGGGCACCCACGAACCGGTGGAGGATGTGTTACACGGATCACCCCACACCCCGGTTTATGAATTACCGGGATTTATGGGCAGGGTAAGGGCGCAATTTAACCTTCCCCTTCTGGTGGAAAACGATGCCAATTGCCTTGCACTGGCTGAGTATTTTGGGAACTATGAGGATAAATATTCCTATGTCTTAGCCGTTATCATTGGAACCGGTATGGGATATGGACTGATCCTGGATAAAAAATTATACCGTGGGATGCATGGAGCTGCAGGTGAAATAGGTCATACCACCATCGATTACCGGGGGAGGAAATGTGAGTGTGGACGGTTAGGGTGTGCTGAAGCGTATCTCTCCGGACCCAGCCAGTGTAGAAGATATCATGAAATCAGTGGAGAAAAAAAGTCACTTCAACAGATTTGGGAATTATACCAGGGAGGAGATCCCGGAGCCAACGCCCTGTTCGAGGAGAGTTGTGAGATCATGGCACAGGTATTTGCCAATGTGGTCAATGCATTTGACCTGGAAGCAATTATCCTGGGGGGAGGAGTATCGAATATTCCCATCTGGTATGAGAATGTTCCACCCATCATGAGGCAATCCTTTTTTGGCCCTCCCAGAGGAGAAATCCCTGTTTTGAAAGCCAGAATGGGTGATTCAGCAGGAGTGCTGGGAGCAGCTTA
>CAZXGG010000056.1:0-12971 GCA_964640125.1 uncultured Rikenellaceae bacterium | reverse complement strand
AGGAATATGCCGAAAGGGCTAGAAAGATCTTGCTGATGTATGATGATTTCAAAAAGGAATACCCGGAAGAAGCGGTCCAGAAGCGCCCGGATTATGGGAACGGAGTACCGGCTCTTCCCGATTTCTTTACCACCATGCGGTATGCACGACCTTATGAAATCCTGAAAAGACTCGGATACCTGAATAAAAAAGAGCAGGAAAAGATTGATGAAGTGATCGCACACAGCATGGATTACCTCCTTCAAACACAGGAATGGGGGCCCATGAACCGGACTGCCCTTCGGGCAGAAGCGCTGGCCTGGTCAATCCGTGCAATACCAAACCATCAAAAAACACCAACCTGGAAGATGACTGAACAGGCTCTGGGTTTTGATAACTGGGGGAATTGGGAGATTGAAGATGCCACCATCTATCATGGTGTATGGCTCTATGCCCTGCTCGGTTATGCCGATGCCAACAATAGGGTGGAGGAGCTTTTTAAAACCCCGGAGATGTATTATTATGCCCACTATTTCCTTCAGCTGATGTCTCCTGACGGGATGATACCCGACTTCGGTGATGCAACCTTGCATTCAAACTGGAACCGGTACCTGGTCTACTTTGAAGCAGCAGCAAACATCTATCGAAATCCGGAATTGAAATGGGCCGCTGCCGTAATCGCAAGGAAGTTCATCGATTTTGACCGGATAGAGAATACAGGATTAGCCTATATGTTACTCGATTGTTACCGTTATGGCACGGATGATGTCAAACCCAGAGTACCGGAAAACTTAAGTAGCGAAGTGATGGAAGATGTGCAGGGCAAGAAGATCGTTTTCCGGAATGGATGGACACCGGAATCTACCTATATGCTGTTAAACTATAGGGATGAGGGAGATGGAGGATTGCTGTTCAGAGATTACCTGCGCGATGTCATACCGGTAGAAGAGGAAAAAATGACCCATGGACATGCCGATGAAAACAGCATCATCCTGCTGATGAAGAACGGATCGGTGTTGCTGCATGACGGAGGTTACCGGGATTTTATGCCGAGCGGACCCTACGGAGCCTATCGCCAGGACTACTTCCATAACCGGTTGTGTATCCGGCAGGAAAAAATATTTATGGGACAGAAAGAGGGTGAATGGAGATACAGCCCGACCGATCATCCGGAAATACCCGGACAATCGGCACTCGATTTTCTTCATAACGCCGGATCATACCGGATCATCAGAACACAAAAAATCGATTTTCTTACCTTCCCCGATTTTGACTACAGCCGAACCCGGTTGATCGATGAAAAACTGGGCTATGAATGGGACAGGGTCATTACCTATATTAAGGATCCTGAAATGGTTGTGGTGTTTGATATCGTGAAAGCCCGGGTTGAGGAGTTCTTTACAGCAGCAAACCTCTGGCATACCCGGGAGATAATAAAACAGGGAAATCACTGGTACGATACCCGGTATGATTCCATCGGGAACCTGAAACTCAATGCAAATACCAACCTGCTGATCCACTTTCCAAAATCACATTTCCGGATCGAACAAACGGAAATGGCAAAACGGTATTACCAGGATGAATGGGTGATATCGGAAACAACAGGACAACATTTTGAATTGGGACAAACCATTGGTTTTGTGACCGTTTTGATACCACATCCACACACAGAACCGCCTGAAAACCTGATCTCTCAAATCCGGTATATCGGATCCGAATCCACTGGAAAGGGAATGTCGGTTGAGATCCGGAAAGGAGACAGGGTCATTCACGTCGGTGTAAAAAACGACCTCCGAATGGATATGATCCGGGATTACCGGAGACCAAAATACACCTATGAATCCGGGGAAATCAGTTATGGACCGGTTGAAACCAACGGGGATTTTTTCTTTACCGAACGGAAGGGAAACACCCTCAGCTTTACCGTCGTGAACCTGACAAAAGCTTTCTATGAAAAACAAACACTGTTTGAACAACAGTCCGGCTATTTCGGGTTGGCTTTTGACGGCAGTGCCGATGTTTCAGGAGTGGGTAAAGCAAGGTATTGGAGAGACAAAGTAAAATTGAATCATGAATAAGGAATGTCGAATTTCGAATGAAGAAGGGAGTTAAAATGAGGGACTCTGTGACTTTGAGACCGTGAGACGAAGAGACTGAGAGACTGTGTGACAAAGAGAAGTGAGAAATGAGAGCCTGCCATGTGAAATGCGACACAGGAGCATATTTCACTGTGGGTGAGTTGCGAATAAAATAGTTGTTCGTTCCTCGGTAAAAGAGGGAGAGACGAGGAGATCAAGAGATACAGTGACAGAGAATGGATCCGCAAGAATGACTGCACAAAACAAACCCGCTTCATGGGTACGAACCCGGTGGTATAAAATATTTTGAGTTAGATGAAATAAAATTCTATTTTTGATTTATTAATCACCAATTGATAGAGCACTTAATTACAACAGATCATGAGCGACCTTATTGTACGATTGGCCCACTGTGTTGAACATGGTAAGATCAATAAATCATCTCCCTATCCCCCCGAAATGAAGGGGAAAGATGGAGCGGATGAGCTGACTGTGCAGGCATTGAAGGAAGGGATATCCCCGCAGGACATTCTTTCCAAAGCATTTGAAGTGGGGATGGAACGGGTGGGTAAAAAGTTTGCGGAAAACAAAGTGTTTGTTCCGCAATTGCTGATGTCGGCAAAAGCAATGACGACTGCAATGGAGCACATCAAACCCTTTTTCCAGGCCGGGGATGTGAAACGAAAAGGAGTGTTCGTTGTAGGAACCGTAAAGGGGGATTTACACGATATCGGGAAAAACCTGGTAGCCATGATGGTCGAAGGGAATGGCTGGGAAGTGATCGACCTGGGTGTGGATGTTGGTGTTGACAGGATTATGGAACAGCTGGATAAACATCGTGGTGCTGCCGTGGGTATGTCAGCGTTGCTTACCACAACCATGGTGAACATGGAAGGTGCGGTAAAAGAGATTAAAGAAAAATACCCGGGAACAAAGATCCTGGTCGGAGGTGCCCCTCTGACCACGGATTATTGCAGGAAGATCGGGGCAGATTTTTACTCCCCTGATCCGCAGGGAGCAGTAGAGTATTTGAACTCACTTTAACAGGATTCCGGGAAAGTTCAATTTCATGACATTAAAACAGGGTAACAGCATTTGTTGGATCCTGGTCTTTATTATCTGGTATTCAATTATTGCAAGTACCTCCGCCCAGGAGGTTGTGATTAATGAGGTAATGCCTGCCAACTCCGCGACAATTCAGGATGAGGATGAAGAATTCTCCGACTGGATTGAGTTGTTCAATGCAGGCACAGATCCGGTGCAATTACAACATTATGGACTGTCGGATATCGATTCGACATTCCCGAAATGGACCTTCCCGGAAATGGTGTTAGATCCCGATGATTTTATTGTGGTCTTTGCTTCTGGAAAAGACAGAACTGAACCTTCGCTGTACTGGCAGACCATCATTGACTGGGGGGATGAATGGAAATACCTTGTCCCGACACAGGAACCTCCTGCCGATTGGAATACCATCACTTTCGATGACCAGAACTGGGATTCAGGGAAAAGTGGATTCGGATATGGTGATAACGACGACTCAACCCTGATATCCGTTACCATGTCTTGCTATATCAGGAAGAAATTCCTGATCGAGGATACAAGTCACCTGGAAGATGCCATTCTCCATATGGATTACGATGACAGTTTTGTGGCGTATCTGAATGGAGAGGAAATCGCACGGGGAAACATTGGGATCCCTGGAATACCCCCTGCGTTTGATCAGGGGGCTGATAATTATGATCACGAAGCCCTGATTTACCGGGGATTGCCACCGGAATCCTTCACCATCGATTCCCTGCACAACCTGATCAGGGAGGGGGAGAACGTGCTAGCCATCCAGGTACATAATCACAGCACCGGCTCGTCGGACCTGACAGCCATTCCATTCTTCAGTATCGGATCGAAAACCAAACCCGGAACGACCCACCCCGTCCCTCCGGTTTTACACATAAACTCACCTTTATTGCATACGAACTTCAGGCTGGATGCTGAAGGAGAGACGGTATATCTCTATGATCCGTCGAACGTAATCATTGACAGCATTGCCTTCGAACGGATGTATACTGACATTTCCAGCGGAAAATACCCCGACGGATCCGGTAGCTTGTTCTATTTCCAGCAAGCCACCCCGGGAGAGCCAAACCTGACGAAAACTTACTCCTCGATCTCCGGTGAGCCCTATTTTTCTGTTCCTGGTGGACTTTTCAGTACAACACTGTCCATTTACCTGACCGGTTTTGAACCGGACGATACTATATATTTCACCACCGATGGGAGCGAACCAACCATCTACTCACAAAAATATACCGGAGGAATACCCATACAATCCACCACTGTGCTGAGGGCGAGGATCCTGGAGCATGGAAAGATTCCGGGTCATGTGGTATCCCATACCTACCTGATCAGTATCCAGAACACATTACCGGTAATTTCCCTGACTACATCCCCTGAAAACCTGTGGGATTACTACGACGGGATGTACGTAATGGGACCGAATGCTTCCCAGGATTTTCCACATTTTGGCGCCAATTTCTGGCAGGATTGGGAAAAACCGGTCCATATTGAACTGTTCGAACCGGACGGGGAACGTGGCTTTTCAATCGATGCCGGCATGAAGATATTCGGAGGATGGAGCCGGGGATTCCCGCAAAAATCCCTCTCACTGTTTGCCAGGAGCAAGTACGGATATGGAAACATCGATTACCGGATCTTCGGTGAAAAAGATATCGATCAGTTTGAAGCCATTGTCCTGCGAAATTCAGGAAATGACTGGAACTATTCGATGATGAGGGATGGGATGATGACGGAATTGGTGAGTAAAATGGATATTGACAAACAGGCGTACCGGCCGGCCGAAATTTACCTGAATGGTGAATACTGGGGAATCCTGAACATCCGCGAAAAGGTAAATGAACATTTCATTGCCTCAAACCATGGTGTCGATCCGGATCAGATCGATCTGCTGGAGGGGAACGGGTGGAAAATACAGGGAAGTTCCGATCACTATTTTTTAATGCTCTATTTCATCGATAATAACGATATGCAACTGGATCAAAACTTTAACGTTGTGAAATCGATGATGGAAACCGAAAACTTCATCAAGTACCAAATCAGCCAGATCTATTTTGACAACCGGGACTGGCCGGGAAACAACATCAAATTCTGGCGTCCGCAATCAGAAACAGGACGCTGGCGCTGGATCATGTTTGACACCGATTTTGGGTTTGGCATCTGGGATCCGTCAAAATACACGTTCAATACCCTTGCCTATGCCCTTGAACCCAATGGACCGGATTGGCCAAATCCTCCCTGGTCAACATTCCTGCTCAGAAAATTGATGGAAAACAACCGGTTTAAAATCGATTTTATTAACTGCTTTGCAGATCACTTGAATTCAACCTTCCTTCCGGAGAAGGTGGAAAACCACATCCTGACGCTGAAACAGAATATTGAAGAAGAGATGCACGATAACCTGGGTCGATGGGGTGGTAACTACAACAACTGGGAGAACGAAATCCAGGTCATGATCAATTTTGGTTTATACCGGGTTAATTATGTCCGGAATCATATCCGGAATCAATTCAATTTAAATGGAACATTTGCCCTGGATCTGGGGGTTAATCCACCCTGTTCAGGCAAAATTAAGGTGAATACCATTATCCCTGAAAGATATCCATGGACAGGGATTTACTTCGATCGTGTCCCAATTCAATTAACCCCTGTTCCTGAACCCGGATACCGGTTCACCGGATGGACGGGGTCTTCACAATCCGCCGAAAATCCACTCATTCTCGATGTTTCTATTGATCAACAGATTACGGCAAATTTTGAACCGGATGGCAGTGGACTGCAGTACATCGTGATCAATGAGATCAATTACAATTCCCCCGATTATTTTGATACAGGTGATTGGATCGAGATCTATAACAGGGGTGATTCCGAAAGAGATCTTACCGGTTGGATCCTGAAAGATTCGGACGATGAACATCAATTCATCTTTCCTTTACCCACGAATATCGGAGCAGAAGATTATCTGGTAGTTTGTAGAGATGATACGGCTTTTGTTACATTGAATCCCTATGTGGCAAATCATGTGGGTGATTTCAATTTTGGACTGAGCAGCTACGGAGAATGCATCAGGCTGTATGATGATAGCCTTCGCCTGGTTGATTCCGTCTGTTACGGAGTCAGTTCCCCCTGGCCTCCCGAACCCAACGGAACAGGACCTGCTTTGGAGCTGATCAACCCCGCCCTGGATAATACTTTGCCTGAAAACTGGTATGCTTCAAATACCCATGGCACACCCGGAGCCATCAACGAATCCTGGTCACCACTCTCCATTGAGGAGCCGGAACGTTCCGGAATGAATGATGTTGATCTCCAGATCTATCCTAATCCGTTCAATACCGTTACCACAATACAGATCTACCTGGAACAGCAGGATGAAGTGAGGATTACCATTCATGATATGACAGGTAAAACGGTCTCTGTGCTGTTTGAAGGGAATTTGATCCGGGGAGTACATCTATGGAATTGGGATGCAACCGCTTCAAATGGGAATAAAGTTTCTCCAGGAGTCTATTTAATAAAGGTGGAAACAAAAAATAACTGCCTGACAAAAAGGGTTTTATTAAATCAATAACGCCAGCTGCTGAAGACTGGATAGACACTTCGGGCACCATATAACTGGTCAGTTTTCACCCTGATCCAACACAGAATAAATCAGAAGAATAAAATCGCCTGATTCTTTTATTATTTACCAGGTAAGTGTAAATTTAACACTTCAAGAACAGAACCTCCCTTACCTGGGAAATTGTGATGATTGTATCCAAAATCCCGTGATAGGAGATGGTTGTATAAAGCAATGAGTAACAGTTGAAACACCATGGTCAAATACTATTCAGAATACGATAAGTTCCTGGTAGCTGTGGATTGTATTATTTTTGGTTTCGATGGGAAAGAGCTGAATTTGTTATTGATCAGACGTAACTTTTCCCCGGCAAAAGGGGAGTGGTCCCTGATGGGTGGATTCCTGAAGGAAAAGGAGAGTATTGATCAGGCAGCCGAAAGGGTCCTGTTCAAATTGACTGGTTTGTGCAACGTTTTTCTGGAACAGTTGCAGGGGTATGGAGAACTTGATAGGGACCCCGGAGAACGGGTTATCTCCGTGGCTTATTATGCCCTGATCAAGATTGATGATTACGATGAGGAACTGGCTCAACAATATAATGCGAAATGGTTCCCCATCAGTGATTTTCCAAAACTGATCTTCGATCACAACATCATGGTGGATAAAGCCCTTAGACGACTCCAGAGAAAAGCACAAAACCAACCCATCGGATTTGAACTGATTCCCCCAAAATTTACGATACCTCAACTGCAACGATTATATGAAGCAATCTTTCGGAAAGAGTTCGATAAAAGAAACTTTCGGAAAAAGATCCTCAGTTTCCACGTGCTGAAAAAACTGGAAGAGAAAGACAGGGAAAGCTCAAAAAAAGGCGCATACCTCTATCAATTCGATCGGAAAGAATACAACCGATTGCTCGATAGCGGATACAATTTTGAGGTGAATGTTTAGATGATTTTAATGTAACACCTTTAACAATACGCTTATGGAAGGTTTTCATGCACTTGACTGGATCGTTCTGGGACTTTTTGGCCTTGGTCTGGTTGGAATTATTGTCTGGGTAAGCCGGATGAAGGAAGACACTACGTCGGATTACTTTCTGGCAGGGCGGGATGCTACGTGGTTAGCCATCGGGGCATCCATTTTTGCATCCAACATCGGATCGGAACACCTGGTGGGTCTTGCCGGTGCCGGTGCTTCCAGTGGAATGGCGATGGCACACTGGGAAATGCACGGCTGGATGATCCTGGTACTGGGCTGGCTCTTCGTTCCCTTTTATGCCCGGAGCGGTGTGTTTACCATGCCGGAATTTCTTGAGCGACGGTATAATTCAGCTTCCCGCTCCCTCCTGTCCATCATTTCCCTGGTATCCTATGTCCTTACCAAAGTGGCTGTAACCGTCTATGCCGGCGGTGTGGTCTTCAAGGAAGTATTCGGGATTGAAACCATCTGGGGTATCGATTTCTTCTGGTTCGGTGCCATCGGACTGGTGGTAATAACGGGCATATATACGGTAATCGGTGGAATGAAATCCGTATTGTATACATCGATTCTTCAAACACCGATCCTGTTGATCGGATCCATAACCATTGTGATTATCGGCCTGGTGAAAGTTGGTGGCTGGAGCGAACTGCAGGCCATATGCAGCGCAAACCTTACGGAACATGGAGACTCGATGATGAGCCTGATCCGGTCACCCAAAGATCCTGAATTCCCATGGACCGGAGTTATCCTGGGCTCGGCCATTATTGGATTCTGGTATTGGTGTACTGACCAGTATATCGTACAACGTGTGCTATCGGGAAGGAATCAGACACAATCACGCAGGGGAGCTGTTTTCGGAGCCTACCTGAAACTACTGCCGGTCTTTATTTTCCTGGTCCCCGGATTGATTGCATTTGCCCTGAATGAGAAAGGAATGCTCGATCTGACGGATTCGGATTCTGCATTCCCCCTGCTGGTATCAGAACTGCTGCCGATCGGCTTGAAAGGAGTTGTGGTAGGGGGACTGCTGGCGGCATTGATGAGCTCACTCGCATCCCTCTTTAATTCGTCAGCAGCCTTGTTTACCGTGGATTTCTATAAGAAATTCAGACCGGAGGCTTCCGAAAAGCACCTGGTATTTATAGGGCGCGTGGCAACGGTTGTTATCGTAACACTGGGCATAGCCTGGATCCCTGTTATGAAAGGCATCGGAAAGGTACTATATGAATACCTGCAGGATGTACAATCCCTCCTGGCACCCGGGATTGCATCGGTATTTCTGTTGGGCGTATTCTGGAAAAAAGCTACCCCAAAAGCTGGATTTACAGCGCTTGCAACCGGATTTGTTCTGGGTATGGTACGGTTGGTATTCAATGTATTTGCCGATTCAGTTCAGGAAGGTACCTGGTACCATGCTATCTGGGTAAAACCCAACTGGTTGCATTATGAAATAATACTATTTGGTATCTGCTTGATGATCATCCTGGTGGTCAGCTATTTTACTGAGAAAGCCAGTGATGCTAAGCTGGAAGGGTTAACCTATTTTTCCTCTACACCGGAACAACGGGCAATTACCCGGGCAAGCTGGAGCAATTGGGATGTGATCAATTCAGCCATCGTCATTGTAGTGATCATTGCTTTCTATATCTATTTCTTTAAGTAAAGTGGATTTAAAAATGAAGAACAGCATACAAATTACAAAAGAATCTAAAATTGGATGGATCGGTACCGGTGTTATGGGTGCTTCCATGTTTACACATATTATTGACGCCGGATACAGGGGATGTGTTTTTACACGGACGAAAGCAAAAGCAGGTAAAGTGATTGATGCCGGTGTTGAGTGGCTGAATAACCCGCAACAGGTAGCTGAAAAATCAGACGTTATCATAACCATTGTCGGATTTCCATCCGATGTGGAGGAGGTGTATTTTGGCGATCAGGGAGTGTTGAATGGAGTGAAGAAGGGGACTGTTCTGATTGACATGACAACCACCAGCCCGTCTTTAGCCATCAGGATCTATGAAGCCGCAAAAGCAAAAGGTGCTTATTCGCTGGATGCCCCGGTATCCGGGGGAGATGTCGGAGCAAGAAATGCCACCCTTTCCATCATGGTCGGCGGAGATGAAGAGGCATTTGATTCAGCAAAACCCCTGCTGGGATTGATGGGCGATAAAGTGAACTACCAGGGGCAGGCAGGTGCGGGACAACATACTAAAATGAGTAACCAGATCGTGGTGGCCAGCTCCATGATCGGTGTCTGTGAAAGCTTGTTGTATGGAATGAAAGCAGGTCTTGATCCGGAACGGATGCTTGCCTCCATCAGCAAAGGAGCTGCAGCCTGCTGGACACTGGATAACCTGGCTCCAAGAATTCTGAAACGGAACTTCGAACCCGGGTTCTTCGTGGATCATTTTATCAAAGATATGGGTATCGTGCTGGATGAGGCTAAGAGAATGAACCTCGTCCTGCCCGGACTGTCACTCGTTCATCAACTCTATATCTCCGTAAAAGCCAAAGGATTGGGGGATAAAGGAACCCAGGCACTGATGCTCGCACTGGAAGAATTATCAGCAATTCATTAATATACGAAATTTGAATGCAGCGCCTGCCTGACGGCAATCAGGAATGACAACTGTATGACAGCGATCCGCAGGCGGAGGAAACTGCCATACCCATTTCTGTAGAAACAAATCCATTCAGCAGAATTTACCGGTGCTGATAAGAACGTCTGAATACAGTGGTCCATGAATAGTTTTCCCAATGAAGAAGGATTGTAGTTGGACCATGTATTGCAAGGCGTAAACTGTCTATAATAATCCAAGGCCGATGGCCTTGAATAGTATTCCCAAATTGGTTCATGAGATGAAAAAGAGAACACCATCGGTGTTCGATTAATAGTAGAAAATGGAATGTGAAAAGACAACTCGATCGGAGTTGGATTAATCCCATCATCGTATCACCAATTGTGTAACATCATATTAGAACCAGACAAAGGTTCGTCAATTAAGCTAAATCCCTTTTGCCAGGTGATAATACACCTCATTCCACCGCAAGGCATCCTTGAATTCTGGAATGCAGGTTTCCTCACCAATGATGATGCACTCCACCCCGGCCATTTCAGCAAAATCCCGGATCATTTCTGAGGTGATGTTCTGGCTGTAACAGGTATGGTGTGCTCCTCCAGCCAATATCCAGGCTTCAGCTGCAATTTTCAGATCGGGTTTTGGGTTCCAGAGGACCCTGGCTGTAGGTAATTTTGGCAGATCCCTTGGTGGTTGTACCGCTTCCACCTCATTTACCAGGATACGGAACCGGTTTCCCATGTCCAGGACAGTGACGTTGATTGCCGGTCCGGAGGGGACATTGAACACCAGCCGGGCTGGAGCTTCCTTTCCACCGATAGAGAGGGGATGTACCTCAAGGGTAGGTTGACCATCGGCAATGGATGAGCATATTTCAAGCATGTGTGCACCCAATACAAGCATCCCGGATGGATCGAGGTGATAGGTATAATCCTCCATGAATGAATTACCCCCGGGAAGACCGTCTGACATGACCTTCATGACACGAAGCATGGCTGCCGTTTTCCAATCTCCTTCTGCTCCGAAACCATACCCATCATTCATCAACCGTTGAACTGCAATCCCTGGTAGTTGAATCAATCCATGCAGGTTCTCAAAGGTATCGGTAAATCCGCCGAATCCACCATCTTCCAGGAAATTCCTTAACCCCAGTTCTATTCTTGCGGCCTCCCTCAGGGAAGGGTGATTCTTACCCGCTTTTTGGAGATCTGCCTCCATCTTGTAAGCTGATTGATACTCTTCAACCATTCGGTCGATTTCAGATTCGTTTACCCGGTTAATGAATTGAACAAGGTCTCCAACAGCATAGCCGTTAACCGACCAGCCAAAACGCATCTGTGCTTCTACCTTGTCTCCCTCTGTCACCGCAACTTCCCGCATGTTATCACCCAGCCGGGCTATTTTCAGTTTCTGCGATTCGTACCATCCACACGCAGCCCGGGACCAGCCGGCAAGTTTATTCAATACCTCCGGGTCCTGCCAGTGCCCGACAATTACTTTGCGCTCCTTTCTCATCCGGCTGCCAATAAAACCAAATTCACGGTCCCCATGAGCCGATTGATTCAGGTTCATGAAATCCATATCAATTTCTTCCCACGGAATATCACGGTTGAATTGAGTATGAAGATGGACAAAGGGCTTGTTCAGTGCCGATAGCCCCCCAATCCACATTTTTGCTGGAGAAAAGGTGTGCATCCAGGTAATCAGACCAACACATGTTGAGGTGTTGTTCGCCTCCATACATACCCGCATGATCTCTTCCGGAGTGGTTACCACCGGCTTGAAGACAATCCGGATAGGTATCTCATTCGAAGCATCAAATGCGTTAGCAATTTCCAGGGAATGGCTTGCAACTTTTTCAAGAGTTTTTTTGCCATATAAATGCTGGCTGCCGGTGATAAACCAGGCTTCAAGTTTCTTAAGATCAGACATAAATCATTTTATTAGTGTAAAAAATACATTTATAAAAGTACAAAAATATATCAGACTAAAAAACAAAAATCATCCTTTTTTAAAAATAAGTGTTAAATTTACTCTTATTAAATCTTCATCCATTTTAGGATAAATGGAGATTGTATGTTAATTTCAATTCATTTGATCGAAAGTTAAATCCATGAGTATGCTCAAGGAAATAAAAAAGGAAGTATTTCAGGCTAATATGTCACTTGCAGAGTACAAACTGGTAATTTTTACCTGGGGGAATGTGAGTGCTATTGATAGGAACCAGGGATTGGTTGTGATCAAGCCCAGCGGCATCGATTACCGGGAAATGAAACCGGAACGGATGGTTGTGCTCGATATGAATGGAACGGTGGTGGAAGGCGATCTGAAACCCTCCTCCGATGCTCCCACCCACCTCTGTCTCTATAAGGAGTTTCCGGAAATCGGAGGAGTTGTGCACACCCATTCCGAGTGGGCAACCATCTGGGCACAGGCAGGAAAAGGGATTCCGGCCCTGGGAACTACGCATGCTGATTATTTCAAGGGGGAAATTCCATCTACACGCTCACTGACCAGGGCAGAGATCGAAGGAGATTATGAAACGGAAACAGGCCGGGTGATTGTAGAAACCTTCCGGGACATCAAGTACCAGGATATACCCGGTGTGCTGGTAAGTGGTCACGGACCCTTTTGCTGGGGCAATAGCGCTGCGGATGCTGTACATAACGCGGTAGTCCTTGAACAGGTTGCCAGGATGGCTTATCATACGCTCCG
>CAZXGG010000055.1:0-23372 GCA_964640125.1 uncultured Rikenellaceae bacterium | reverse complement strand
TCGGACTGGGTGCCGTCTGGTGCGGTGTCCACCCGCGTGAGGAACGAAAAGCAGAGATGAAGGAACTGTTTAACCTTCCGGATAATATCCAACCATTTGCCGTCGTTGCAATCGGCAAACCCGGAGAGGAGAAACCAGCCCCGGAACGGTTCAAACCCGAACGAGTACATTGGAATGTTTGGAAGTAGGATTGGTTAATTGTAAAATGTTAAATGTTAATTGTGCCATAAGCACCTCTATGGGGGATGTTGGATGTTGGGCGTTGAATGTTGAAGGTTGTTTTCGCAAAACAATCGAATTACTATCGAACCGAGCGTAGCGAGTTCACGATTCAGCTGTAAAGCGGATGAGTAATTACGGTTGAGTTACTATTGTATGACTATCGTATTCACCCCGTGAAATAGTGTATTTCACAGGGTAAACCATCGTATAACCATTGTATGACCTACTCCGAAACCCTTGACTACCTCTTCAACAGCCTGCCCATGTTCCAGCGGCTTGGCAGGGTGGCATATAAATCCGACCTGGATACCACACTGGAGCTTGACAGGCATTTCAAACATCCTCACCGGAACTTCCGGTCCATGCATGTAGCCGGAACGAATGGAAAAGGATCGGTTTCGCACATGCTTGCTTCGGTTTTACAGGAAACCGGGTATAAAACCGGGCTGTATACATCGCCGCACCTGAAAGACTTTCGCGAACGGATTCGAGTCAACGGTGTACCCATTTGTGAAAACGAGGTTGTACGGTTTGTCGCTGAAAACAGGGAGCTGTTTGAACGGATCAAGCCCTCCTTTTTTGAAATGACGGTTGCCCTGGCTTTTCAGCATTTTGAAAAGGAACGGGTGGATGTTGCGGTGGTTGAAGTTGGCATGGGTGGGCGGCTCGACTCGACCAATATCCTGGATCCGATCCTTTCGGTCATCACCAACATTGGTCATGATCACATGGAATACCTGGGTTCGGGATTGGCCGAAATAGCAGGTGAAAAAGCCGGGATCATTAAAAAGAAGGTCCCTGTAGTCATCGGAGAATCCGGTAAGGAGACAGATGCTGTTTTTACAGAACGAGCAACGGAGAAGGGTTCTGATCTGTTTTTTGCTGATCGTATTTTTTCCATCCCATTTAGCTTTCAGACACCTGAAGGGAAACAATCGCTGAATGTCTACCGCAAGGGGGACCTCGTTTATAAGGAGATGATTATTGATTTACTGGGTTTATACCAGAGGAAGAATGTGGTAACTGCGCTGATGTCTCTTGAGAGGCTTGGGAAAGCGGGATTTACAATCCCGGTTGACCGGATCTATGCCGGTCTGGCAAACGTCACTTCAAACACCGGGCTTTCGGGGAGGTGGCAGGTGTTGGGTCATCAGCCGCTGGTGATCTGTGACAGCGGACACAACCTTGAGGGAATAAAAAGTGTGGTTTCACAGATCCATCAGACCCCCCATAAGAAATTATGGATGGTATTCGGGATGGTCAGTGATAAAACCCCGGATCCCATTTTTGAGGTTTTGCCCGGAGATGCCACCTGGTTTTTCACCCAGGCGCAGATCCCGAGGGCAATGGATGCTCATCTGCTGGCAGAAAAAGCCGCAAAGAAAGGACTGAAAGGGGAAGTTATTCCTTCGGTAAGGGAGGCAGTTGCCAGAGCGCGATCCCTGGCCGGTCCGGATGACCTTGTATTCATTGGAGGAAGCACGTTTGTGGTGGCTGAGGTGGTATAGAAGTAACGGATAGTAAAATACAAATGAAATTGTGCTGAATGAAGCTCCAAGTAGGGTTATTGGCAGTTTGGTTATTAGGTTATTGGGTTAGTGAGTTATTGAGTGCATTGTCGTTGATAATTATCAAGCATTTTCTAAGTCAGTGGGGACTTATTCATAATATCCCCTTCTAGGAGGGGGAAAACACTGATTCCAAGGCGGGAATCAGTGTAGGGGGAGGAGAATATCGGTTAGCCAGTTAAACCGTCAAACAATGAACAATTATCATGTAACAAATCACCATCATTGTTTTTTTGCAGAACCAAAATACTCTTGTATATTTGCACGCGCTATGGGCGATTAGCTCAGCTGGTTCAGAGCACCTGCCTTACAAGCAGGGGGTCGTAGGTTCGACTCCTACATCGCCCACACTACAAAAGCAACCCCCGAATGAAAATTCGGGGATTTTTGTTTAATGGCAAACCATGAAAGCTTGCTTTCTGATGGTTTGCCATTAATTAAAACCGGGCTATGCCCGGGTTGCTTTTATAGTGCGTAATTAGGGACAGCTACCTATTTAAAATCTATAAATTTAATTTAATTCGGTAGCTGTCCCTATTTAAGTTCAGTAATTGTATACTGATTTGAGAGCCATTCATTAATGAATTCAACTTTTTGTTCCATGGTTGTTGTGTCTTTCCAAGGCATGATAATTCGATTTTTATCTGCAAATTATCACTTTGAAAAGTGTAAACCATGTCCCTTTACTTTTGTAAACTATGTGCCTTTACTGTACCTATTGTTTGCTAACGGTTTGGCTATGCCCAGTATGGGATATCAAAGCTCTTCCGTTTCAATTTATTACTAATTTTTACTACTTGCATTTACTTTCAATTTACCACTAAAACCCTTATTGGGTATAGCCTTTTGTTAGCCGTTCGCCTTTTATTTTTCAATTTCCCCTTTATAAACCTTAAATCAAAATCACTACGCTGAGAATATCTACACCAACATTCGATATATAGTGAATCTGCTTCTACTTTTTTATAAGGATTGAAAGAATAGTATATTTTGCAATATTCAGAAGGGTTTTGTGACATCATCTTTTTTTCAAAAGAACTGTTGAGTTTTTCATATTGTGATTCTATATTTTTTAAACAGTTTTCGTAGTTCTTTGATTTCATGGAATTATTCATTTATTTCAATTCTTCCAGTTTATATTTCTCAATAAAACCGGCATCTACCCAGTAAATATCTCCACCACGATTGAAAAAGAAATATTTACCATCCGGAGATATCACCGGCGCAGATTCTGATTGAGAAGTGTTTATTCTTTTGCCAAGATTTATTGGTTTACTCCAGACTCCGTCTTCACTGATAAAACTTACAAAAAGGTCAAGTTTGCCAAATCCCGGACTGCCTGAAGAAAATATTACATAACTGTTGTCTTGTGCAAAAAAGCATTCGGTTGATTTTATTTGTGTATCTAATTCTATTGGTTCTGAGTATTTCCCTTTCTCGAAGGTCGATTTTGCAATGTGCTTATATTTAGATGAATTAAAGTAAATAGCTCCGCTCTTATCAATATAATTTATACAATATCCTTTATTTGCTTCAGTATTAATTGGATATGGTTCTCCCCAATTTTCATTTTCCCTTTCTGTAACCCACAAGTTAAAAATGTAACTTGCCGATTTTTTATTCCAGGAAACCGGTAAAGGCCGGTTTGAATTAAAAAAGAGTTTCTTTCCATCTAAAGATATTGCCGGATATTCATCCATATAACTTCCACAAAAAGATGTTGCTTTCGGATTTGTCCATCCGCTATCAGTTTGTCGGGTAAACAAAATTTGACGTATTTCACTACCCATTCCTACACCTCGGGTAAAATAGATTTCTTTCCCATCGGGTGTAAAAGCGATTTTAAACTCAAAATTATCTTTGGTGGAAACAATCCCGGGAGCAAATATTTTCGGACTTAAGCCCGGAGGTACCTCACCTAAATAATTTGACTTTGCTTCTTTTTGATCTGCCGCTTGCTTTTCTACTGGTTTGGTTTGTTTTATACCCGAATTGTTGTTTTCATTATTTTGCGGCCTACAGGAAGTAATAACGAAAACTGCTGATACAAAAGAAATAATATGTATTACCCTCATAGTTTTATCTTTAATTAATAATTTTCACTTGAAGCCAATCCTCCAAAGCTTCATAGATTAATTGTTTTTCATCGGCGGGAAAATCCTCAATATTAAATTGATGTGCTTTATCCTTGAGTATAAGTTTGATTGCGTTTGTTTTTCCGGCTAATTCAACGGCACATGATGTCCATATATCAAATTCACCATAGAGGTAGATTATATTATTGCCCTCATTTTTTAGAAACTCTGACACCTGAACCATAGCCTCTTTGCTAAAAATAGCATTTTGAGCATCTTTCGGGACATAAAATAAAAAACAAGGTTCCCCTGCATAATCTATAAGATCAGACAAATGATGGCTCTGATAGTCAAAATATCCGAGTTCGGTATATTGCTGGTAATATAATGCAGCATTAGATTTTATTTGAGCCGTACTCAGACTTAAAAAGGAGTTAACCTTATTAAGAAAATTGAATATATCATTTACAGTTGCATCTTGGTTAGGAATTTGCTCAATCTTGTGATTCCCTGACCAAAATGAATATGGAAATTCCAAAACAGCTTGCACAAACACATCTTCAAAACTGTATGAGTATGTAAGTTTTTGATTTTCTGAAAATGATTTTAAGAGTGGCAGTATTTCATTTTTATGTTCCAGACAAGTTCTTTGGAATTGCTGAATTCTATTATGGCTTTCTTCATCTCCTACCGAATTTAGAAATTTCTCAATTCTTGGATCTGTAGGCCCGATCATAATTGGAGAAACATAAGTTAATGTTGCATTTACATCATCCGGGTAAAAAGCTCTGTGAAACAGGGCAGCCATGCCCCCTTTGCTTCTTCCTGATGATATCCACTTTCCCGGATATATCTTTTTAAATATTTCGACAATCCTATGATGATCCGAAGCTGCCTGCCAGGATGTAAGGTATTTCCAATCGAGTGGTTTTGGTTTTGACGATTCAAAATACCGGTGTTCAACAAGTATCTGGTTAGCGTTTAATATTTTTGCAACCTCTCTTTCCTTATGCCAGGGCACACCATATCCATCTGTTTCCAATACAACAAGTTTTGAATAATCACGGTGAGATACAAATATCCGCTGCATAAATTTTGCACCATTAGGATTTTTATGATCCACCGGTTGAGCAAATGCAATTTCATATCCTTCTTTAAATCCCGGAAGCGGTTCAAGCTTTTTTACATAAATACCTTTTAGTTTTTTTAGTCTTGAATATAAATCATCGGCAGACGGTTTTGCATCTGTTTTTGAGAACCCCCAAATACCAATAATGAGAAAAAGTAATATTAGTTTAGTTTTCATAACTATTCCTATTTTGTTACTTTATAATCTTAGATTTTAATTATCCATTTTTGTTTCTTTTATACAATATAACCGGCAACTGATGTTGAAACTAACAAATTAGGTTGAATACGATATTCTTTCCCCTCAAGGATTTTCATTATCTCATCACGAATAAGATTTAAATTAGTATGGCCGGTATTATTCAGCACAAGAATAAATTCACGAGCTTCATCTCCACTTGTGTACATTTGTAATTCTGCTTTTTCAGACATTGTTAAAGGCTTATTGTCTTTGTAATAATCCTTTATTTTTAACATCCTTTGGAATGTCTATTTCTTCTCTCAAATTACTTTTAGGGTAATGAGCAGATTCATCAACTGATATCGAAGCAAGAAATAGAATTGATAAATCCAAATTACGGTGAATTGGCAATTCTTCACTTTGACGACTCCATTTCTCATCAGTATGTCACCAGACTTTAAGTGAAATTTGATTGTTATCATATTGTGCCTTTCCAATAGAAAGGGCTTTTACATCTATATGATTTGCATATAAAGCGTCTATTTTATCATAATCGTTAACTGATATGATTGGTTGATGTTGTATATGTTTCGGTGACTTCATTATCTCTGTTTTATATTGTTTATTTTATGCACTACCGTTTTTTAAGGTGACGGCTAACAAGCGGATAAACGCAATGCGTTTATATCCCTTATATACGCAATAGTTATTTAGTTTACTCTACTAAGTATACATCAATCGTACAACAAATCCAAGGGACTCGTTATATTTTGTAGGTATGCAGTACTGACCTGTGTATAGATCTGTGTCGTCTTAACACTACCATGACCCAATAAAACCTGTATATAACGAATATCTGTCCCTGATTCTAGTAAATGTGTTGCAAAACTACGTAATTAGGGACAGCTACCGATTTCGATTTAAATTTCGTGACATGCAGAATATAAGCTGATTTAGTATTTGAATTAATCCAGCATTCTATTGGGAGTTGTAATATAAGCGTTTGGTTAACAATTATTTTAAAGGGGAATGGATAAATCGATAAAAATTGGAAGCTTTCACCATTTGTTTTTCACACCGGAAAACAGGTGGATTCCACCGTCACTTTCCAGCATGATACATATCTATCAATGATAGAGACATATCTGTTAGATTTTCCAACCTATACGCTATAATTTTACCTGTAAATAAAAGATTGTCAGCATGAAACAAATATTAACCGTCATGTTGTCTGCATCAGTAACCATATTTAATAATGGATGAGATAATCCATCCGACTCATACTAAAACCTAAAGTTATGAAAACGAAAAGATTATTGTATTATTTCATTGTCTTTTCTCTGTTTGCAGGTTGTGAACCAGAGGAAAGCCGGCCTTCAAAGCCTTCGAACCTGAATCTCACGGTTCTTTCGAAGGAGCAGATCAAACTGACCTGGAAGGATAACTCGGATAATGAACAGGGTTTTATTATTGAAAGAAGTCCCGGGAATGCAAACTTGTTTAGCGAGATTTACAGGGCAGTACCAAATTCAATTGAATACACAAATAGGAGTTTAAGCCCGGGTACCCGGTATTACTACCGGATTTGTGCATTTAATACTGAAGGAAAGTCTGGATATTCGGAAGTAAAGTATGCCACAACACTTGCCTTGCAGGTACCGGCAAAACCAACCAATCTTCTAGCTACTCCCTTGTCGGATACCCAGATAAAACTCCAGTGGCAGGATAATTCAAATAATGAGAGTGGTTTCAGGATAGAACGGAAAAAGCAGGGATCGGATTCCTTCGCAGAACTGGCTGTCACGGCAGCCAACCAGACCACCTGCCAGGATAACCAGCTGACGGCCTCCACAACCTATTTGTACAGGGTTTGTGCCATAAATGAGGATGGCACTTCAGACTATTCCAATGAAGTTACAGTAACAACGATGGTTTCCCTGCCGGCACCTCCCTCAAACCTGCAAGCATCAGCCGTTTCTTCTTCCAAAATCAATCTGACCTGGCAGGACAATTCTGCAAATGAAACAGGATTCAGGCTTGAGCGCAAAACGGGTACTTCAAGCTGGCAGGAAATTATTATTTTGTCGGCCAATACTGTGAGCTATCAGAATTCCGGATTATCCCCTTCAACAGGCTACAGTTACCGGGTAAGAGCCTATAACAATGGCGGGAATTCAGCCTATTCCAATACAGCCAGTGCCACCACCCCTTCGTTAAAGCCTGTACCGCCGGTGATAAGTGCTCCCGGAACATCCTCGGGACCCTTTACTGTGACGATTACCTATTCAAGCTGGCCTTACCTGGTTTCGAACTGGGACCGGTATGAACTGGAAGAATCAACCACTTCCTCAACTTCCGGCTTTAGCTTGATCCATACCTCAGCATACGGGATCCATACCTCTCCTTATTATGTAAATCTGACCAGGGCTCCGGGAACCTATTATTACCGAGCCAGGGTTTATGTGGGAGGTGGTGTGGCCATCGGGTATTCTGACTACAGCAACGTAGTGAAAGTAATTGTAACTGCACCATCCAGAAGCATTACCCTTAAGAACAGTATGTCTACGGGTCTTAATATCCATGATATAGTTCAGGTTAAAGTTGCCACAACGGCTTCGAGTGTATATACCCGAAGTGACCTGCTTACCAATGATCCTGCACGGTGCCTTTATCTGCCGGGCGAGAGTATTAAGCCAGCTGGCTCAAAGCAGTTTACTATGACACTGGGCAATAATTACTATGTGTATATAGGTATTGGTATCTGGGATATGGATAACTTCAACTGCTCCTATACCACTCCCTGGTTTAAGCGGACATTTTTTACGACTGCGAATTTTCGAACCTACTATGTCTGGACTGTGGTTCAGGTTACAGGGCATACTAGTGGGAACTGGACATGGACCATTTCCGGGTCATACCTGAATAACACACTGGTGGTTACCCCAGCCGGAGGTTCATCGATAAAGTTTAATGTGACCTCCAATAATCCGATCAACTGAATCACGCTTAACAACGGTCCGGAGGGGAGGGCCTGTTCCTGCATGGAGTCTGGTATTCCAGGATTTTTATCGTAATTAGGGACAGCTACCTATTTAAAATCTATAAATTTAATTTAATTGGGTAGCTGTCCCTAATTACACGCTCAGATCATATAACCCCAGACTATATCGGAGTATCTGCGAGTTGGTAGTGATACGATGACTCCAGTCATCGTATTACTGAACATTAAAAAACTATTCTGTCGCTTCCTTTTTATCAGGAATTACCTTCTTCCCTAAAACTCAAATCCAAAAGTCACTTCGACCATACCAAAAGGTTGAGCATCCGTTCCGGTGCGGGGGTCTGTATCCGATTCGCCGTAACCAGCATCGGTATAGTCCCAGTCCCAACTGTTTATGGCAACACCAAAGAAGGCCCCGGTATTGATAAAAAATCCACTTTCAAACCTGAACCGATATCCACCATTTAATAACAATACGACTGAATTTATCGTTTCATCCCACTCCCAGCTTTCATTCTGAGCATAAAGACATTTAAATCTGTTGTAATCCATCAACACACCCGCATACGGTTTATTCATCTTATCTCCGAAGAAATAAATTGCGCCTGCTCCAAAAGCAAATCCATTCAAGTCATCCAATCCATCATCGTGTGCATTCACTACAAAGGAGAGTAAACCCAATGAGGGAAATCTTACATGAGCATTCAATGCCAGGTTTCCGGTTAATCCTGCTTCTACTGAAACAGATGGGCCGAATTGGAGAAAACCAATTGGATTGACTGAAAGGGAAAATTTGGAGATAGAAGATTCCTGACTACTGGCAATGAGTGGAATTACCAGAAATAACATCATTAGTAAACATTTTTTCATAATAATTAGGTTTTAAATGATTGATTGTTAAAGAATAAATATATCATTGTTTAATAACATTAATCAGCATACAGAAATCGCATATTTATGTTCATCTCTTGTCATATATTTTATCCTGATCAAACCTGGACATCATTGATTTAAACTCTGGATCGTGCAGTAAATCCTTAAAAAAAGGAGAATATTTTATTTCGGTCCAGCCATACCCACGATCCAGTCCACTTTCTATCCATTGTAAAGCCTTTTGTTTTTCTCCCAAGATGAGAAACATCTCTCCTGTAAAGAAAGCTTCCTCGGAAGGCCATGCTTCCGGATCATACGGGATATTGCTTTGTTCCAGATAATAAGATGCTGAATCAGTCTCTCCCATTAATTTAAAATACTCCACAATATTGATGTAAACACTGGGATCCAATGGTAAATGATTACGGGCAATGTCAATGGCTTTCTGAAATGCCTGATTGGCCATTTCCTGTTTTTGTGACCAGTAATAGGCTTTTCCCAGAGCACCGTATGAATTTAAATTTTGCGGTGTATATCGTAGTGCTTTTTTGTAATAATGGGTTGCCTGGTCAAAATTCCCTTTATAAAAATATACCGATCCAAGATTCTTAAGAATCTCCCCGTTTGTACTGTCTGCTTCAAGGATCTGTTTGAAGATAATAATAGCATCATCGAAATCTTCATTTATGAAATAACAAGCCCCAAGGGCATTAAGCAGGTTGTGATTTGAAGGGGCGATGAGCAATCCCTTTTTTATCTCTGCAATAGCCTCATCATAACGTGATGTGAAGTAATAAAATACTCCTAGATAATAATAGGGATGAAAAGAAGAGGGGGTTTTATTCACTGCTTTTTTATAATATTCTTCTGCGGTATCGTATCGTTGCTCCATTTCGTATAGGTATCCCAACTCAGTGTATATCAGGCTATTATTAGAGTCCAGTTCTTCAGACTTTCGGTATAGTACATGAGCCTCTTCGTATTCCCCTCTATCAACAAGAGCGGAAGCCAGCGAGATCAGTGCATAGGGATCCTGATCATTTAACTCGACTGCTTTGCGGCTGTAATGCAATGCTTCCTGGGTCCATGTTACATTGGAAGTGTAATGGTATTTAACTGTAAATGCCTGTGCTAAACCAGCATACGCCAATGCAAATAATGAATCCTTTTTTATTGCCAGATTGAAAAGATCAATTGCATCATCAATTTCCTTCACGGACTGACTCCCACGCAATAGACCCCGACCCTGAAGATACAGTTCATTGGCTTTATATGATTTTGAACCCCCGGCAGTTAAAATGTCGTACATCTCGGATTCCATCTGCAGTCCCAGCATTTCAACCATTACCTGGATAATTTCATCCTGAAGAATTAGATTATTATCTATTTGGTAATCAAGTTTTTCTGAGCTTATCAGACGTTGTTTTTTGGCGTCGATTACATTGAGGATTAGCCGGCTGGTCTTGCCGTCCATTTGTATGCTTCCGGAGATGACCAGGGAAGCTCCAAATTGTTGTCTGGCTTCATTGGCAGTAATTGATCCGGGAATTTCACTGGCAGGAATAACAGAAAACGATTGCCGGGCATTACCGACTTTGGTAAGCATGTAGGTAAGAGACTCTACCAATCCACTGGCAAAATAATTTACACCGGAGGCTTCTCCAATAATTTTCAAGGGCAAGACAGCTATCGTATTTCTCCTTGTTCCACTGAGTGGAGAATCATCTTTGAAAATTTTGGGATATAACAGGATACCAATAACAACGATAAGAACAGCAATGAACATGTTACTGGTTCTTAGTCTTTTGCGTGCTTTAAGTGTTACTTCCTGCTCCTTTATAACTGATTCTGAAGGCTCAGTTTTAATGATGCCTTTCGGGGTGATATCGTATATCCAGGATATGATCACCGTGATGATCGCACCGATGATCAGGAGGTAAAGAACGATATTAACGGACCAATCCGGCAATCCCCAGCGGGGGAAAATGATATCCACTGCTTCAAGGATTATAAAAGCAGTGCCTGCATAGATTGCCAGTGTCCGAAGGACATTTCGTCTTTTTAGTTCCTGCCAGAACTGAAAGAATGAATTGGATTTCTTTTGCATTAGTGGAAATGTTGCACCAGGTAAATCTAATAAAAAAGAGAGAATCAATCAAGAAACACCCAAAAGGATCAGTGCTCTCGTACTACGACTGTGGGTAAGGCTTGTGGGCTGGCAGTTCGTGGTACGAGTTTGTGAAGTCGTACTCCGATCTTACCAAAGGTATCCCTGTGGGAGAAGTCGGAGCACGACAAGTTATGCACGTCAAGTGTCGGGGCACGACCGGCTTTTCTCGTCAACCAAAAACATCAGGATTGTCCAATTATTATTACCCGAAAAGTCCAGTGATTTTATCGATGTCGAGACGTAAGATCTTACGTCTCTATGTTGAAAATACCCTCAAAAATCCAGGGATGGCACCCCTCAACCCAGGTATTGTGTTGTTATTCAACGGGAAAACGATCCATGGACCGTTACACGCAATCCGCAATTCTAATCCCCTTCGTTCCCCTTTACAGGCATACTCTCGCCGGAATACCGCACTTCAGCCAGTTTGATGATGCCAAAAATGAGTGCTGCAGAAACCACAAGAACAACCAGTGTGCCAAGGGATTTCCAGATGATATCATCCGCCACAATTTCCCATATGGAGAGCAGGGCAAGTATAGTAAATACAATTACCGCAAGGACAAAGGCCATAGCGATAACGTTTCTGATTTTATACTGCATTGTATACCTTTATTACAATTATGGAATAAAGGTAACAAAATCGCTTAACATAAATCCAGGAGTCTTTAAGGATATTAAATCCTGAGTTTAATGTTGATTCTTTCAAGAATTCCGGTAATTTGAACGATAAGCAGGGCAAACAGAACGGATTTTATGATCCCGACCGGTCCTGTTCGTAAACTTAACGGCAGCGATATCCCGGTTAGTGCCATGACACTATACCAGTAATATGGGATTAGATAACAGGTAAGGGTGCTAGTCCCTGCGGCATCAATGAGTGAAAACCATTTTCTTCCGTTCCGGATATCAATGAGCAGATAGAGTATACCGAAAAAGAGGTAACTGATCCCGGAGCAGATTCCGATCCATGCAGGGGTAGCCCTGATCTTTGAGATTCCCCAGAGTGGACGTGTTCCAAAACCAAAAGCGAACATGATAATGGCCAGCGCCAGCATGGCCAGTAAAAATTGCATTGCGGTTGCCTTCTCCTTCAACTTTATGTAAATTACTGAGGCGGTAACTCCCGCCATGGTAAAGGCCGGCATGGAACCATCACCAACGATCCAGATGTATTTTTTTACTCCGGAGAGGAAATCCAGCCATCCGGCAAAGACTCCCGTGTTAAACAGATTAAAAAAGACCAGCCCGGCAATGATGATCGCCAGGTTGGTTCGGGCAAAGAGATAGATGAATGATGAGATCAGGTACGCCCAACCGATCAGACCGAGGATACCCCACCAGTAAGTGCGGATCCAGACCGGTTCTTCCGCAGTACCTCCCCTGTAAATTGATGCTAAAAAGATCAGAAGCAGAATCCCGGTAATCCTGAGTCCGATGAAGAGATGGTTTATCACTCCTTCCCGTTTGGGATAGCTGTTCCAAATAAGGAAGAAACCGACGGTGATCAGGATCTCCCACCAGTATTTATTCATCCAGGCAAGCTCCATGTTGTAATGTTCAAGATTGACATGAAAAACACCCATAATGATCAGTGCTGCAGAACGAAGCAGGATGTGCAAGGAGATCTGTCCGATGGTTTCACCTTTTTTCAATCGGTTATTGATAGCAAAGGGAATGGACAGTCCGACAATAAAGAGAAAAGCAGGGAAAACCACATCTGCCAGTCCCATGGCATCCTCATTTGCAGCGGCATGTCCAAGCCAGGATGGGATATCTTCAAGGGTCCATAGATCATTCACAAAGATCATTAAGAGCATGGTCAATGCCCTGAAAACATCAATGGATCCGATTCTGCCCGATAATTTTTTCATGGGGAATTACAGGTAAAAGAAAGTTAAAAGGTACTTATTCAATTGTCTCTATATTCATTGCCTCAAAGAGTTTTTTAAAGCAGGCAACACTATTTTCATCCTGATTTCGAGGGGGTCGTTTGCCATAAAATTGATCCAGGTATACCTCAGGATCGGACCAGACTGTTTGCATCATTCCCCTGAATCGTTCACTCATCTGTGCAGTTGAATTTCGCCGCCAGGTTATCATATTATTCATCTGTTCGACAGCAACGTCCGGTTTCCTGTATGGACAGGTTATCACCCTGAATCCCTTCATAGCGAAGTAAACCGCAGTGGGATCGGGCCTTTCGTAGTGCCAGTCACAGATAACCACATCCTTTGGTATCATGTCGATGGCCCGGTATGTATTGTTCATACTGGCTTCCCACATGCCCATTCCGGTTGTGGCTCCGTCGATTAACCGGTCACCCCACATCCACATTTCCCAGCCATTCTGTGCCAGGTGGTCCCTGATGAGTCTCACCTCTCCTGCGAATAACTCGGCCTTATCCTTGCCTCTGCATCGGGGGCATTTATCATCACCGATGTAAAACACCTCGTCCATTCCGGCATGGAAAATGCTTGCTTCAAATACAGTCATGATCTCATCCACAACTGCAAATACCACGTCGTGTACCTTGGGATGGAGTGGACAATAACTCAGGCAATACAGACCATCTTCATTGGGCCATTTGTATTCTTCCGGCATTTCAATGTGCGGTGTTTCATTGAATTCAGGAAAGTGACGCAACAGGCTCGCTGTTGTTGAATGCCATGATTGATGCCCAAGTAAATTGATCTGGGGGATAAGTTCAATATTATGCCTCCTGCATGTCTTTACGATCTGTTTTACTTCCGACTCTGACAGGGCACTGGAATCCTGCAATTCGGGAAAGGATTGATACTGGTAGTTCCAGTCAACCCTGAGAACGAGGGTGTTGACTTTTCTGGGAGCCAATTCATTGTCTATGAATTGGATAAACGAGTCCAGGTGATCAGTACGAGGTGCCGAAATGCAGAATCCCCGGACAGGGATCAGGTTGTCCAACGAATCTTGAGCAAAAAGCCAGGGATTTAGCATAAATAGAATGAGGAACAAAAAAAATGGTTTGGCTTTCATGGTTTTATCGTGTTTATAGAATAAGAAATCAGGGTTGGATATCTATTCTGATTGATATGGTGTTAAATATAAGCAAAACAATTTTTATCTTGGAAGGGATGAGTGATGAGAGGAGGGAGAGTGATGAATGATGATTGATGAGTGAGTTGAGTTATTGGGTTATTGAGGTGTCTGATTGGAAGGTATGAGAGGGGAAGAAGGGGCGCTCGGTTCCCTCCTTCGTTAAAACTACGGAGGGCAAAGCTTGGTACTCGGTAAAAAAAGTAACCAGTGACGAGATAATAAGTCCTCAGTCTGCAGTCCGCAGTCTACAGCATGACAATGCCTGAATAACGTTGACCTTTTTTAGTTACTTGTGATGTAAATGTTGACTTTTTCTTTTTTGCCTACTTTTTTCTTTTTATTAATAATCCAGGTCTTTGTTAATAATCCCTCTGCAACCATATTTTCAAATCCTGGTAATTTTCGTTATTTTACCTTGGATTTTCAAACAAATGTGCTGGTCATGAAAGCAATGGTTTTGAATAAGGTTACTGATCTGTCGGTTGACAGCAATCCCCTGGAATTGGTTACAATCCCTGATCCCGTGCCGGGTGAGAGGGAAGTTCTTCTGGAAGTTACAGCCTGCGGGGTATGCCATACCGAGCTGGATGAGATTGAAGGGAGGACACCGCCTACTCAGTTCCCTGTGGTATTGGGTCACGAGGTTATTGGCACCGTTGTGGAAAGCGGTACAGGAGCCAACCGGCACAAAAGGGATGACCGGCTGGGTGTAGGATGGATCGGCTCAGCCTGTGGTGCCTGCGAATATTGCCTGTCGGGAAATGATAATTTATGTACCGATTTTAAAGCTACCGGCAGGGATATACATGGTGGATATGCTCAATACATGACTGTTCGGGAAGATTTTGCCTTTCCGGTCCCGGAATCCTTTTCTGAT
This sequence comes from uncultured Rikenellaceae bacterium, assembly GCA_964640125.1. Lineage (GTDB taxonomy): Bacteria > Bacteroidota > Bacteroidia > Bacteroidales > VadinHA17. Next base: position 8,199 of record CAZXGG010000055.1, on the reverse strand, counting down.
CTTGAAGCAGCACCGCTGCTTTGTGCCGGTGCAATCGGGTACCGATCACTGAAGCTGTGCAACCTTGTAAACGGGCAGTATCTGGGCCTTACCGGTTTTGGCGCTTCGGGTCACCTGGTCCTGAAAATGGCAAAGCACCTTTTCCCGGGAACCAGGATCTATGTTTTTGCCAGAAGCCCGGAAGAAAGGCAATTTGCCCTGGAGCTCGGAGCGGAATGGGCCGGTGATACAGGAGAAACCTCACCGGAAAATTTACATGCCATAATTGATACCACACCGGTGTGGAAACCAGTGGTTGAGGCGTTAAAGAATCTCACACCGGGTGGCAGGCTGGTCATCAATGCGATCCGCAAGGAGGAGGTTGACAAAGAATACCTGCTGAAGCTCGATTATCCTGACCATCTCTGGATGGAGAAGGAGATAAAAAGTGTAGCGAATGTGAGCAGCAATGACATCCGGGAATTCCTGCTGCTTGCGGATAAGATGAAGATCAAGCCCGAAACAACGGAATACCGGCTGGAAGATGCCAACAGAGCCCTGATGGAACTCAAAAAAAGTAAGATCAGGGGAGCAAAGGTGTTGGTGATGAAGGGATAAGATAGTACAGATTTCAGAGTACAGAGTTATTTCGGATTTCCTGCCTGCGGCAGACAGGCGGATTGTAAATTTCGAATTTGATTTAATGAAACAATCTGATAATCAAACAACTGAGTTGCCATTGAGTTATCATCGAGCTACAATCGAAATACCATTGAGTTAGCATTGAATAACCCTGTGAAATAGTGAATTTGTCACTCCTGCTATGCAGGACTTCACAGGGTAACCCATAGTATGACCATTATTTTACTACTGCATGACCATTGCTTTGCCTGTTTTTAAGCAGGCGAGCACCCAACTTTTTTCACCACCCCAAAACCTCATTTCCTCACCGGAAACCTTTGATTAATGGAAATCGTAACCATATGGCTATACTTTTCAGCTATATTTGCGTATCAGGTTGTAAGGTTGGCATATTGGTGGAGCACTGGTTCATTTAGATAGTATCTTCCACTTGATTAATAAAATGTTGAGTGAATTATTAATAATATAGTGGGAAATGATAAAAATTTCCAACTTTTCAACAGATAATCTGAATTCATATTTTGTTATATTGCAAAATTTTAATTCAAAATCCGGTCAAAAGGCCAAATGGAGATGCCAGAACTGACAAAATCATACAGTTTGCACTGTTACGCATGCAACCAATCATTAACTAACTTAGTCATATTTAAAAACTTGGACATATTTTTTGTCGATTTTAACAGGACTTGACGATAAAAAACCGATTAAGGAGGTGCCGATCTGATTTTATACAGATTTTCTGGCTCCCTGTGGGTTTATTGTTATGTTTAAACGCATGTCACATATGGATATACTATTTGATTCCGCTTTCAGGTTAGTATATTTCCCTATAATATACTCGAAGTCTAAGATGATATATAGGTATTTGGTTGCCGTTTTTTTCATGGTGATTATTTCAACAACCATTTCCCTGGCTCAACCTGCAAATGATAACATCGGTTCTGCTCAGGTTATTTCCATTGATAATTATTGCTCAGCAGATGCTGAATTTACCACATTGGGTGCTACCGGTGATGGCACTGCAGCATCATGCTGGAATACCGCTCCCGATCGTAATGTCTGGTTTACGTTTCAGGCTACAACTAATATGGTAAACGTTACCGTACTGAGAGGCGGAACCTATGGAACTGTTCGCAGGATCAATGTTGCGCTCTTTGAAAGTGATGGTACAACCGAGGTGTCGTGTAACCTCTACATCGGGGATAATGACAATGTTACAGTGGGAAGCCCTGATCTTACACCGGGTAACTGGTATTACATTGCTGTAGATAACAATTATGGGCCCTATGCAGGTACCTTTACCCTATGTGCTGATGACGCAGTTGATTATGATTATTTTGAAGGTGCAATTGAAATCACCGATATAAGTGATTGGACATCTCCTGATGCAGCATATACCACATATGGAGCTACTGTTGCTCCGGCAGAAACTGCACCAGCTTGCTGGAATACATCTCCGGATTATACACGCTGGTTTACGTTCCAGGCAACAACATCGGAAATCAATATTGAGGTCAGACGGGGAGGTGTGTATGGAACGGTCAGAAGAATCAATGCAGCCATCTTTGAAGCTGATGGAACAACGGTTGTTAATTGCAAACGGTATATTGGTGATAATGACAATGTCACTGTTGGCGCTGTCAATCTGACTCCCGGCAACTGGTATTACCTGTCTGTCGATAACAATTATGGGCCATACCGCGGATCGTTTAGTTTGTACGTTGATGAAAATGCAGACTATGATTACTATGAAGGTGCAATAGAACTCACTGATATTACTGACTGGTGTTCAGCTGAGGCGGCCTATACTACGTATGGAGCTACTGCAGTGCCTGGTGAGACCAAACCTACCTGTTGGGATACCAATCCGGATTATACCCGGTGGTTCAAGTTCACTGCAAACACAAATATGATTAACGTTATAGTTAAAAGAGGATCCACCGGGACTATACGGAGAATTAATGCTGCCCTGTGGGAATCTGATGGAACCACTCCGGTTTCGTGTAATCGATATGTGTATGATCTTGACAGTGTTGTTGTAGGTTCAATTGATCTCATTCCCGGAAACACCTATTACCTGTCCGTGGATAATAATTATTCAGGTTATCGTGGTTCCTTTATGTTATGTGTTGATAATCAGATGGACTACGATTTTTTTGAAGGTGCTAAAGATGTTACCTATCTAATAAATTCCTGTTCCGGTGATGCTGAGTTTACAACCGTAGGGGCAACCTCACCTCCAACAGAAACTGCCCCATCTTGTTGGGATACCGGTCCGGATTACACCCGCTGGTTCAAGTTTGTAGCTACAAAACCCGCCATTAATATTGAGGTGAAACGGGGAGGTACCCTGGGAACTATCCGGAGAATTAATGTCGCTCTTTATGAAGATGACGGAACAACTGTTCTTGATTGTAACCGGTATGTGTACAACGATGATAATGTTCAGGTTGGTTATGAGGGACTCACCGTTGGGAAATGGTACTACTTTGCAGTTGATAATAATTACAGCGGATACCGTGGTACCTTTACCTTATGTCTGGATGATAATGTTAGCTATGACTATTATGAAGGGGCACTGGAACTGGGTATTATTCATGACTGGAGCAGTACGGATGCAGCATATACTACTGTAGGGGCAACACCAGACCGGAATCCCGGTAGTACCTGGAATACTAATCCTGATTATAACCGGTGGTTTAAATTTACGGCAACCACCAGCCATATCCAGGTTGAAGTCAGGCGCGGTGGAACATATGGCACGATCCTGAGGATTAATGCAGCCATCTGGCAGGCAGATGGGCTGACCGAAGTAGCCAGTAATCGTTACGTCAATAACGACGATAACGTGGTGGTTCAATCAATGAACCTTATTCCGGGCAACGTATATTATATCTCCGTGGATAATAACTATTCCGGATACCGTGGTACGTTTTCATTGTATGTAAATGACCAGGTTGATTATGATTTTTATGAAGGAGCAAAAGATGTTACTTATATAATCAATTCATCTTCAAATCCGGGAGAATACACCACGTTGGGTGCCACTCAGGACAAGGTTCCACCACCCGGTTGCTGGAATACCGGACCGGATTATAACCGCTGGTTTAAATTCCAGGCAACTTCACCGGGAATTAATGTTACGGTAAGGAGGGGTGGTGCCTATGGTACAATCCGCCGGATTAATGTGGCTATTTTTGAAGCGGATGGTACTACCGAACTGGCTTGTAACCGGTATATTGATAATGATGATGACGTTGATGTCAGTTATGAAGGATTGACTATTGGCAACTGGTATTATATCTCTGTGGACAACAATTACAGTGGATACCGGGGAACTTTTACCCTGGAACTGGATGATGCGGTCAGTTATGACTTTTACGAAGGTGCTATTGAATTGACTGATATTCATAACTGGGAGTCGGATCCTGCTGAATACACAACAAAAGGAGCCACAGGCGATCGTAATCCCGGTCTATGCTGGAACACAAGCCCGGACTATAACCGTTGGTTCAAGTTTGTTGCAACCACACCGGTGATCACTGTTGAAGTTAAACGGGGAGGTATTTATGGGGATATACGTCGCATCAATGCAGCCATCTGGGAGGCTGATGGAACCACCCCTGTGGCATGTAACCGCTACGTGAATAATGACGATAATGTAATCGTTGGTTCAAAAAACCTTACCCCGGGCAACACCTATTATATTTCTGTCGATAACAATTACAACGGTTATCGCGGTTCGTTTACATTAGCCGTCACGGATGAGATGGATTATGATTTTTATGAAGGGGCTTACGAGATAACAGACCTGAACAACTGGCAATCTGCTGATGAGGAATTTACCACGATCGGTGCCACCCCTGACCTGAATCCGGGATCCTGCTGGAATACATCTCCGGACTATAACCGATGGTTCAAGTTCAGGGCAATTAGCCCCGATGTTACAATCCAGGTTCTGCGAGGAGGTTCTTACGGGACGGTACTACGCATCAATGCTGCCTTATGGGAAGCCGATGGAACCACCGAAGTTGCCTGTAGCAGGTATGTTGCTAATGATGATAATGTTACCATAACCCATTCAGGATTAACCGTTGGTAACTGGTATTATGTTTCAGTGGATAACAACTACAGCGGTTACCGGGGAACGTTCACCCTGGCTGTAAACAACGTTAGCAGTGATGAATTCTGGGCTATCGCCGATGATGTCTGGGATAATTCGAATACCTGGTCCTATTCGGAAGGAGGGGCACCGGTTCCCGCAGGGATCACACCTTCCTCCGGAAATGTTGTTCATATTGGAGGATATACGGTTACTGTAGATGATGCTGATGTTGCCTGTGCTGAGTTGTTAATGGAAGTAAAGAGCAATACCACGGCTCTTATTGTGGATGGTGTAGAACTCGAGGTAATGGGGAAAGCCACCATAACCAATCCCGGCAATAATGTTGATGGATTTATTGAGGTGGAATATGGTGGAACACTCACAGTGAATAATAATTTGGAGTTCAACCGGGATGGTGGAGATAACACCCTTAGTTTGGAAATTAATAGAAATGGATCAGCAGTATATATCAAGCAGGATCTTATCCTGAACAGCACTGCCGGATCCGTTTCTGAGACACAAATCAATATGTTCAATGCCTCCCTGTTGGAGATCAATGATAATTTGCGTTTGAATCATACCGGTGGTGAGAAAATATTGTGTGGGCTTGGTAACAGTGCAATTCTCAGGGTTTTCAAGGATATTGTTTTCACTGCAAGCGATGTTGACAAGGTTGAAATTGAATTAATACAAGCTTCGTCAATAGAGATTGGCCGCAATTTCGTTCGGGGAACTCCTGCTTATGGAATCCTGGATTGTCAGCAAACTTCGACCGTACTATTTAATAGTGCCGATTATATCCAAACCATTCCTCAGAATGCAGGTGAAGGAACCGATGGATTTACTTACCAGAATATTGAAATCAACAACACCAGGCTGACCGCTCCTCAACTCAGTCTGGAGGGAGACGTGGTTGTTAATAGAGATTTAAATTTAATTGATGGAGTTGTTCATACTGAATCCGGGAAAGTGATTACGCTGACCAGTGGAGCAACGCTTTCAGGTGGAGGAATAAACAGCTATGTCGAGGGGCCTTTCGAAAAATTAGGTAATACAGCCTTTACATTTCCTATCGGTAAAGATGGCTTGTATCAGCCAATCCAGATATCCGCTCCTGCGCTGGTTACGGATGGCTTCATAGCCGAGTACTTTAACGATGATCCTGATGCATTATACAGTCGCTCTTCAAAAGAAATTACCATTGATAATGTTGCCGATACGGAATACTGGACCCTTGAGAAATCAGCCGGCAGTTCCAATATAACCGTTACTCTTGCGTGGGATGGTGATGGATCATGCATCAGCGATCTGGTTTCACTGAAAGTGGTCGCCTGGGATGGCAGTCAATGGACTGATCTTGGAAATGCGGCTACAACCGGAGATGTGTTTAACGGAACGATCCTCTCATCCGGAACAATAGATGAAGTATTCAACCCGGTAACTTTTGGTAATCCATATTCTGCCACCGATTTTTCGGGTTTGGCCGGGCCTTATTGCCAGGATGCTGCACCCGTGGTGTTAACCGGTTCACCACAGGATGCAAATGGTACCTTTACCGGTCAGGGAATAAGTGACAATGGGGATGGTACTGCACTTTTTGATCCGTTAGCTGCCGGTGCAGGAACCCATACAATCACCTATACTTATACCCTACCTGCGGGATGTGGTGGATCGACAAGTCAGGATGTAACTGTCTATCCTGCTCCAACGACTACAATGACAGGGAGTGCTACCATCTGCCAGGGGGTTCCTACCAATATTTCCATCTTTTTTACTGGAACCGCCCCATGGGATGTAATCTATACAGACGGAACAGATATGTTCAATGTGGTTACATCCAGTAACCCGTATCTGTTTTCTACAAGCGTTCCTGGTACTTATGAAGTAACTGACCTGGTTGATGGTAACGGATGTATGGGAACGGTCTTTGGCAATAAGGCAATCATAACAACCTATGCACAACCGGCAAAACCCACCATTTCAGTAGTTACGGGTGTGCCAGATTTTTGTGATGGCGAAAGTGTAACACTCGAATCGACTGCAGCAGATTACTATTACTGGTCAAATAGCACCACAACTCAACAAAATGTTATCTTGGAGACAGGAAATTATACCGTTCAGGTCTATAATACGTACGGTTGTTTGAGTGAAGTCTCGGATCCGTTCCCGGTAAATGTTTACGATCTCCCGGTTCCTACACTGGTGAGTAGCGATGCCGATAACACCATATGTGCAGGTGAACTGGTGACGTTTACAGCCGGAGGTGGAACCATGTATGAGTTCTTCGTTGATGGATCCAGTGTCCAGGGACCGCTAGCAACAAACAATTATGCAACAACATTGCTAAATGATGGAGAGACCGTGACCGTTGAGGTAACGAATGCAAACAATTGTTCTGCATTGAGTGCAGGAATTACAACTACTGTTATTATCGATGTTACTCCGCCAACCATAACATGCCCGGGAGACCAGGTTGAAAACCCGGATGCGAATTGTGAGGTCATACTTCCAGATTATACAGGATTAGCTATTATTACTGACAATTGTGATGCCACACCTGTTGTTACACAGAATCCCATTCCGGGAACAGTGATTAGCAGTCCGACTACAATTACTCTGACTGCTACTGATGGTGGTGGAAATAGTGCCAATTGTACATTTGACGTTACCCTTAATGATGTTACACCACCGGTTGCTGTCTGTCAGGATATTACAGTGCAACTCGATGCAACCGGTAATGCAGCCATTGTAGCCTCTGATATCGATGGAGGCAGTACAGATAATTGCGGTATTGCCGGTTTATCAGCCAGTCAGACTACCTTTGATTGCAGTGACGTCGGAGCAAACACAGTCACTCTGATCGTCACTGATAACAATGGGAATTCAGATAACTGTAGTGCAACGGTTACTGTTGAGGATAATATAGCACCAACGGTTATTTGTCAGAATATAACGGTTCAATTGGATGTTACAGGTAATGTAACTATTGCCCCTGTTGATATTAATAACGGGAGTTCGGATGCATGTGGAATAGCCAGTATGATATTGGATATTACTGATTTTACATGCGCTGATGTGGGTGCCAATACAGTCACACTAACCGTTACCGATAACAATGGTAATCTGGCATCATGTAATGCTATTGTGACTGTTGAAGATGTTGAAAATCCGGTAATTACATGCCCGGGAAACATTAGCGTAAATGTAGATCCGGGGCAGTGTGAAGCTGCAGTTATCATTCCGGTTGCTACGGCAACAGATAATTGTAGTGTAGTAATAACGAACGATCAGAATGCTGGTGGTGCAGATGCCAGTGATACCTACCCGGTTGGTACAACTACTGTTACTTTTACAGCAACTGATGTTGGAGGGAATACAGATTTTTGTTCAATGACTGTGACGGTTACGGATAATGAACCACCGGTAATCAGCGGATGTCCTGCCGACCAGGGACCGCTGGCAATGGATGCCGG
>CAZXGG010000054.1:20833-23785 GCA_964640125.1 uncultured Rikenellaceae bacterium | reverse complement strand
ATTCGTTACTTCTTGTTATTCTCGTAATATTATGATCCGGTACAAAAGAGTATTGCTAAAATTAAGTGGTGAGGCGCTTATGGGAGATAAGCCATATGGTCTTGATGTCCAGCGCCTGACAGAATATGCTGAACAGGTTAAAGCGGTTGCCGATCTTGGAGTTCAAACAGCCATTGTCATTGGTGGAGGAAATATTTTCAGGGGATTAAAAGGAGCGGGGGAAGGATACGACCGGGTAAAGGGTGACCAGATGGGTATGCTGGCAACGGTTATCAACGGGCTTGCCCTTCATTCCGCCCTGGAACGTGTGGGTGTGAATGCCAAAATGATGACCGCCATCAGGATGGAGCCTGTCGGAGAAGCCTACAGCCAATCGCGGGCTGTTGAAGAACTCACCCGGGGAAATGTGATCATCTTTACCGGCGGAACCGGTAATCCTTATTTTACAACCGATACTGCTGCAGCCCTGCGAGCTGTTGAAATCAAAGCCGATGTACTGCTGAAAGGAACACGCGTTGATGGGATCTATTCTGCTGACCCGGAAAAAGTGAAGGATGCGATACGGTTTGACGAAATAACTTTCGATTTGGCATATGAGAAAAATTTAAAGATCATGGACCTTACGGCGTTTACTCTCTGCAGGGAAAACAACCTTCCCATCGTGGTTTTCGACATGAACCTGCAAGGGAATCTTCTAAAAATAGTCCGGGGCGAGAAGATCGGGACAATCGTCAGCAATTGAATCATCATTCGTAATCCATTTTTGATTTTTTCGATTTTTATTAAATTTGTTTCTTCCGGGATCATTCAGTTCAATCATTAACTAATCCGATAATCATGAATGAAGAAGTTGATTTCTGCTTAATGGAAACCGAAGAGCGAATGGAGAATGCCATTAAGCACCTTGAAGGAGAACTCAGGCAAATCAGGGCCGGAAAAGCAACTCCAGGCATGCTTGACGGTGTTTTTGTTGATTACTATGGAACCTCCACCCCACTGAACCAGGTATCAAATATCAGTACACCTGACCCGAAGTCAATCCTTGTTCAACCCTGGGAGAAGAATATGCTTTCACCCATAGAAAAAGCAATTCTGGCAGCTAATATCGGGCTGACTCCTTTGAATAATGGAGAGATTATCCGTATAACGGTGCCTGCACTAACGGAAGAGAGACGAATGCAACTGGTAAAACAGGTGAAAATGGAAGGAGAAAATGCAAAAATCAGCCTCCGCAATTCGAGGAAATGGGCAAATGATGAACTCAAACGAATGCAAAAAGAGGGATTATCAGAGGACCTGGAAAAAAATGCTGAAGATGAAGTTCAAAAACTAACCGACCAGTACACTGAAAAGATTGATTCCATCCTGGAAATTAAAGAGGCCGATATTATGAAAATCTGAAGGGCAATTGGTTTGCTTTGCTTTCCACAAAATCGAGTATTGTAAAGTTAATGAACATAATAAGAGACTCCTTCCGTGCAATTACGGCACATTGGTATCTCCTTTCGGTTTTGTAAAAGTTTTGTTCTGAAGGTCCTATATGGAATACCTTTCCAGATATCGACAAAGGGTTGTTGTCGAATATTTCCCATACCATAATCTCCATCTGCATCGAAACAACATGGAAGCACTATCCCATCCCATGTTATTACTGCTTTGCTCCAGCATTGCCAGCAATAATTTTTCAGCGGACTGTTGATCACAAACCTGCCATTGCTGTTTTTCCGGTACCTGGTATATTGTTCTTCAGGCATTAACGGATTACCATTCTCAAAATCATGAAACATGGCTGTTTTGATTTCCACTCCATCTGCACCTACCCCTTGGCTCCATTTCCTGATATCTTCTATCTGATGCTGGTTATGGTTGAAAACCAGAAACTGGATAATGATGACAGGCGTGTTGGATCGGAGTATTTTCTTCCATCCGACCAGTGCCTCAATGCCCTCCATCACCTTATCCAGGTTACCGCCAACCCTGTATTTTTCATACACCGGTTGATCCAATCCATCCATTGAGATAATGATCCTATCGAGCCCGGATTCAACCACCTTTTTTGCCGTATCCGGATCCAGGAATTGTCCATTGGTGGATGTCATGGTATGTAATCGTTTTTGCCGGGCTTTCTTTATCATCTCAAACAGTTCATCATGGAGAAAAGGCTCTCCCTGAAAATAGAGAATCAAAGAAAAGAGGAACGAGGAACAATCGGAAAGGATTCTGTCAAATGTCGTCATATCCATAAACCCTTTTTCCCTTTTTAACAATCCGCTTCCGCTTCTGCATTCCGGGCAACTCAAATTACAGTGGTTTGTCAGCTCAAGGGAAAGGGTTAACGGGTATCCCAAAAAAACGATGTTCTCCGAAATTCTTGAAATCAGATAACTGATCACAAGCTGTAGAAGGTTTAAACTTTTTCTTACCCTAATTGTTCTCAAGAATTCTGAACAGTTCATCCAGTTTAGGGGTGAGTATTATTTCAGTGCGCCTGTTTTTCTGTCTTGCTTCTGGTGTTTTAGCTGGGTCAACCGGCATGAATTCTCCTCTGCCAGCGGCAATTAATCGTTGCGGGTTAATGGTTGATCCATCCAGAAGGATCCTGACAATTGCCGTTGCCCGTTTAACACTCAGGTCCCAGTTATCTTTAATGGGCCCCCCGGAAGTTATATAGGGAACATCATCCGTGTGTCCCTCAATCATAATGTTTATATCAGGATTAGCTTCCAACACCCTGGCCAGTTTTTTAAGTGCATTTACTCCTTTCTGGTCAACTTCATAGCTTCCGGTTTTAAAGAGAAGCTGCTCCTCCAGAGAAACATATACTTTCCCGTTCTTCAGGGCAACAGTAAGTCCGTCGTTTTCAAATCCCAGCAATGCAGCAGATACTTTTTCTTTCAATGCATTAACAACAGAATCTTTTCTATTCAGGATATCTTCCAGTTCGATCAACCG
>CAZXGG010000054.1:18648-20733 GCA_964640125.1 uncultured Rikenellaceae bacterium | reverse complement strand
TTTTCCAGTTCAGCCAGCTGGGACTTCATTTCCGTGTTATTCACCGAGAGTTTCTGATTCTCAGCTTTCAACAGATCTCTTTCATCAAGGTATTTCTGACTGGTTTCCTGCAGATCCTTATATTGTTTTGTAGATACACAGGATAGGGATAAGAGGCAAATAAGGCCAAATGAGATCAGGGGTTTTGTATGGATGAACATTACGAGACGAATTAATGGTTTTACCTTTCCCGTCATTCTGATTCCCGGGTATGGGCAAAGATATGAAATTCCGTTGAGCTGGTAACTATCTTCGATCCAACTGAATTTTTATTACTATCTTTGCGTTACTAAGGTATAAACAGCTCAACAGGATGGGAAAGGAGCCCTTTGGAATGTTACATAAGATTGATTCTCCATCGGACCTCAGAAAGCTGCAGAAGGATGAATTGATCCAGGTATGCTCTGAGTTGCGGGAATTTATCATCGACGTTGTATGCTCAAATCCGGGACATTTTGGTGCCAGCCTGGGAGTGGTGGAGTTAACGGTTGCCCTTCACTATGTCTTCAATACACCGGAGGATCTGCTCATCTGGGATGTTGGTCATCAGGCATACGGACATAAGATCCTTACTGGCAGGCGTGATGTGTTCGACACCAACAGGAAATATAAAGGGATCAGTGGTTTCCCAAGACCATCTGAAAGCATTTACGATACGTTTGGTGTTGGTCACTCCTCTACTTCCATTTCTGCTGCTCTCGGAATGGCTGAAGCATGCAAACAAAAAGGTGAAGATCGTCAGATTGTTGCCGTTATTGGAGATGGTGCTATGACAGCCGGTCTGGCATTTGAGGGATTGAACAATGCCGGTATTCAGAAATCAAACCTGCTGGTTATCCTTAATGATAACAACATTGCTATTGATCCAAATGTAGGTGCTCTCAAGGAGTATATGTTGGATATAACAACCTCTCCTACCTACAACAGAATAAAGGATGATATCTGGCATCTGCTTGGGATGATCAGTAAGTTAGGACCAAATACCCAGGCTCTTGCTCAAAAGTTGGAACATGGACTGAAGGCTACATTCCTGAAGCACAGCAACCTTTTTGAATCATTAAATTTCAGGTATTTTGGACCTGTTGACGGTCATGATCTGCTTCACCTTGTACAGGTATTATCAGACCTGAAACGAATCCCCGGTCCCAAAATACTCCATTGCAGGACCATTAAGGGCAAAGGGTTCAAACAGGCTGAAGAAAACCAGACCCGATTTCATGCTCCGGGAAAGTTTGATAGAAAAACCGGAGAGATCCTCACGATACACAGTGATAAATCCGAGCCTCCAAAATATCAGGATGTGTTTGGTCATACCATAGTCGAGCTGGCCAGAAAAAATAAGAAAATTGTCGGGATAACACCGGCGATGCCAACCGGTTCATCCCTGAACATTATGATGAAGGAAATTCCGGAACGGGCATTTGATGTTGGCATCGCAGAACAGCACGCTGTAACTTATTCTGCCGGATTGGCTATGCAGGGCATGATCCCGTTTTGCAATATCTATTCCACCTTTATGCAGAGGGCATACGACCAGGTTATCCATGATGTCGCCCTTCAAAACCTCCATGTGGTTTTCTGTCTTGACCGTGGAGGATTAGTCGGCAGTGACGGAGCCACACATCATGGTGTTTTTGACCTGGCCTATTTCAGATGTATTCCAAACATGACGGTGAGTGCGCCAATGAACGAGCAGGAATTAAGGAACCTCATGTATACTGCACAGCTTGACAATAAGGGGCCTTTTGCGATTCGTTACCCCCGGGGACGTGGTGTATTGCCCGACTGGCAGAAACCAATGCAGAAAATCGAAGTGGGGACAGGCAGGCTGATCCGGGACGGAGATGACCTTGCCATTCTCTCCATTGGACATATCGGTAATTTGGTAACAGAAGCCATTGAAAAGCTGGCAAAAAATAATATCTCCGTCGCTCACTATGATATGCGGTTTGTTAAACCCATCGATGAAAATCTGCTGCATCAGGTTGGTAAGAAATTTAAAAAGATCATTACCGTTGAAGATGGAACCATTATTGGAGGGCTGGG
>CAZXGG010000054.1:0-18548 GCA_964640125.1 uncultured Rikenellaceae bacterium | reverse complement strand
GCCCAGGTGGCAGGACCGACCGTTAAAAAATTGTCCGGTGGACAATTTTAGGGAGCCTGCCTGCGGCAGGCAGGGGGCCCGATTGCAGGGCGGCCCAATTCCGCCACCTGTTATAGAATAAACTTTAAACAGAGTATAAAAGAGAAAACAAAAACATAAATTTTATGAAGTAACGCCCAGGTGGCGGAATTGGTAGACGCGCTGGTCTCAAACACCAGTGGTAGCAATACCGTGCCGGTTCGACCCCGGCCCTGGGTACCAGATTTCAATGGGCTGATGATACAGCCTATTCCACCTGAATACTCGTAGAATCGCATGAATAAAGATGACTTGATCAGACCCTATGGGGAAAAACAGGCTGAATTTGACAGACGGTATCTTGAAATGGCCCGGATCTGGGGTGAAAATTCATACTGTGAACGAAAAAAAGTGGGCGCATTGATTGTCAGGGATAAAATGATCATTTCCGACGGTTACAACGGCACTCCTTCAGGATTTGAAAATGTGTGCGAAGATGAGAATAGCGTTACCAAACCTTATGTCTTACATGCTGAAGCCAATGCGATTACAAAAGTCGCCAAGTCAAATAACTCGAGTGAAAATGCAACCTTATACGTTACAAACTCACCTTGCATGGAGTGTGCCAAACTGATCATTCAATCCGGAATAAAACGGGTCGTATTCTCCGAAAAATATCGAATCCAGGATGGGCTGAAATTACTTGAAAGGGCCAATATCGAACTGGTATATATTGAATTATAAGAGCTGAACAGATGAAATACGAAAACAGGCGTTCAACCATTTATCTACCCATACTGTTAGCCGTTGCCATTGTAGGAGGAATTTTGATCGGATTGCAACTACAAAAAGCCGACAACAACCAGAACTTTACTATTTACCCCAAGGCGGATAAACTGAATGGTGTTATCAATTACATCGAATCAGAATATGTCGATACTGTTTCAAGGCATGATATGGTTGAAGTAGCAATACCTGCAATCCTGAAAAATCTTGACCCACATTCAGTGTACATCCCGGCAAAAGACGTTCAGCGAATGAATGAGCCGTTGGAGGGCAATTTCGAAGGAATTGGAGTTACTTTTAATATGCCAAATGATACCGTGGTCATCATGACAACCGTATCCGGCGGACCCTCCGAACAACTTGGCATTCTTCCGGGTGACAGGATCATCACCATCGATGATACCCTTGTTGCCGGTGTAAACATGAGGGATGAAGAGATCATAAGCCGTCTTAAAGGCCCCAGAGGAACAGCTGTAAATGTTGGAATCCAGCGGAAAGATGAGCCGGAGCTGCTCGACTTCACAATTATCAGGGATAAGATCCCGCTTGTTAGTGTCGATGTGGCTTATATGATTACCGATGAGATCGGTTATATCAAAATCAGCAAATTCTCAAGGACCACCTATCAGGAATTTCTTGAAGGGATAGAAAAACTGAAAGCCCTTGGATTAAAAAAATTGATCCTTGACCTTCGGGGCAATGGCGGAGGATACATGGATGCGGCAACCAACATTGCCGATGAACTGCTTGAAAAAGGGAAAATGATTGTCTATACCGAAGGCAAAGCAAGAGCCAGGGATGAATTTTTCTCCACCGAAAGAGAGTCCTTTACACAGGGTGATATCCTGGTTCTGATCGATGAAATGTCTGCTTCGGCAAGTGAAATTCTGGCTGGGGCCATACAGGATAATGACCGGGGAACCATTATGGGACGAAGGTCATTTGGCAAAGGTCTTGTTCAGGAGCCGCTGATGCTTTCCGACGGCTCTGCTTTGCGTTTAACCATTGCCAGGTATTATACACCCACAGGCCGGTGCATTCAGAAACCATACATCAATGGTACTGAGGAGTATTATAGCGATCTGCATCAGCGGTATGTGAATGGAGAGTTTGAACGAATTGACAGCGCGGTTTTCCCCGATTCACTCAGGTATGTCACTCCGGGAGGGAAATATGTCTACGGCGGTGGTGGAATCATGCCTGATATCTTTGTGCCCCTCGATACGTCAGGAATTTCCGATTATTTTATCAAAGTACGAAACCGTGGACTGATCTACCGGTTTTCATTTGAATATACCGATATAAACAGGGATAAAATTGACCATTTTAACCATTACCGGGAATTGATTGCCTATCTGGAAAGTCAAAACCTGCTCGAACAGTTCATCGATTATGCGGCAGAAAAAGGGATCCCTCCAAACAGTAAAGACCTGAGGGAATCAGGAGAGATCATTTACACACAGATCCTTGCATACATTTCACGTAACCTGTTCGACAATGACGGGTTCTTCCCGGTTTTTCATGCCATCGACAACACCCTTGAAAAAGCCATCTCTTATCTTGAAAAAGGATAAATTAAAACAACAGCAGGTGCTGCTTCTCCAGATTTCTCCAGCCAGCCTGTGATTCGTATTTTACAATATACACTTTTAAATCGCCCTGCGACTCATAGTCTACCTTGTATACTTTCTGTGCCAATACTTTCCATGGACCACCAAGCACAAAACACAAAAGAAAAGAAACCAGAATATACCGTATCATGGGATTATCCTTATTGATTCGAAATAACAAAATCAAGAATTATGCCTAAGCTTCGATCTCTTTCCTCTATAAAGCCCATATGACCGGAATGATCAAGCAGCGCAAGTGCTCCATTTTCAGGCAGTGTTACCCTTTCAATCAGGGCATCATAAGCAATGTAGTTATCTTTTTTCCCAAGAATCCATAAAAACGGTGTTTGGCAGTTTTCAAGGATTTCCCGATAATCGGGGCGTTGCATCATTCCGTTCAACACAGCAATGATCCCAGAACCGGGAGTCCTTCGCGCTATTTCCCTGGCAAAATCAACATCGTCACGGAATTTTTCCAGATTATCGTCAGCAAAGGCTTTTGGAATATTTGCGTTGTAAATCAATTCCTTTTTACCCTCCCGGATCAAACCGATTTCCCGTTCCCGGTTTACCTTTGTTTCAGAAGTGTCAGCCAGAGGATGGGAATGAAAAAGAGAGAGCGCCTTTAGCCTATCGGAATACTTTGCAAGAAATGCAAGGGCCACATAGCCTCCCATGGAATGGCCAACCAGGATGCATTGTTCAACCACCAATCGATCCAAAACGTGGTTAACCACATCTGCCATGAATTCCATGGTATGTACCTCTCCTGCAACTCCTGATTCACCATGCCCCGGAAGATCGATAGAGATCATTCGTCCCTGCCCGGCCAACCCGTTGGTAAATGAACGCCAAATCTCCGATGATTCGAGATAGCCATGCAGAAAAACAACTGGAATGCCCTGGCCCTCATCCCTGAATGCAACCTTTATATCATTGTGAAATATCTCCTTTTTCATTACCTGATCTTTATTGTATAGAATTAGTATAAATTATAATCCGTATGCTGAGTAACATTGTAAAAATATGCGTAAAAAAATACATTTGATCACACTAGGAAGGGAACGATTTCCTAATGTTTAAAGTTATTTAACATCCGTAAAAAACAATCCCATGAGTAGTTTTTTTGGTTCATCACTGACAAAAAAGTTGGTAATGGCGCTGTTAGGTCTATTTCTCATACTTTTTCTGATCGTTCATCTTTCGATCAACCTGCTTTTGTTATCAGACGATCCTGTAAAATTCAACAAAGCTGCACATTTTATGGCTTCGAATACAATCATTAAGGTTTTTGAAGTCATTCTGTTCCTGGCATTTGTCATCCATATTATCTGGGGAATTATTCTTCAAATCCAGAACTGGCTTGCCCGACCCAAGCGTTATATCAGGCATTATTCATCTCAAACATCATTCTTCTCGAAATACATGATCTATCTCGGGGGAATAGTTTTGATTTTTCTGATCATCCACTTCATAAATTTTTATTTCGTGAAACTGGGTTGGGTTGAAGGGGATTCGGAAAACTTTTATGGTATGGCATATGAGTTATTCAAAATACCAGTTTATACAATT
Source organism: uncultured Rikenellaceae bacterium (assembly GCA_964640125.1). Taxonomy (GTDB): domain Bacteria; phylum Bacteroidota; class Bacteroidia; order Bacteroidales; family VadinHA17. The sequence continues at coordinate 14,562 of CAZXGG010000054.1, read as the reverse complement.
ATTTATCTTTTATGCTTTCTTTTCCTGGCGTTCCATCTAAATCATGCTTTCCAGTCCGCTTTCCAAACCATTGGATGGAACCATCCAAAATATACTCCTGCCATTAAATTCATTGGAACAATTTATTCGATCATTGTACCATTAGGATTTGCAATCATTCCAGTGATTATATACTTTTTTAAATAATCAAGTAAGCATCAGGTTATGACGAAATTAAATGCCAAAATACCCGAAGGACCCCTGGCTGAGAAATGGACCAGACACAAAGCTTCCATTAAAATCGTAAGTCCGGCAAACAAAAAGAAATTAGATATTATTGTAGTCGGTGCCGGTGCTTCCGGTGCTTCCGCTGCTGCAACACTGGGAGAACTGGGATACAATGTAAAGGTTTTTGTATATCATGATTCACCCCGGAGAGCGCATTCCATTGCTTCGCAGGGAGGGATCAATGCAACCAAAAATTATAAAAATGATGCTGACAGTGACTACCGGTTGTTTTATGATATGATTAAGGGAGGCGATTTCAGAGCACGGGAAGCCAACGTGTACCGTGCGGCAGAAATCTCCAACAACATCATCGACCAATACGTGGCTCAAGGCGTCCCCTTTGCCAGGGAATACAGCGGTTATTTAGCCAACCGCTCGTTTGGAGGGGTTCAGGTTTCCAGAACATTTTATGCTCAGGGGCAAACCGGACAGCAATGTACGCTGGCAGCCTATCAGGCGTTGAGCAGGCAGATCAAAGAAGGGAAGGCAACATTGTATCCCCGAAGGGATGTGCTCAACCTGGTGGTTGTTGATGGTAAAGCCAGGGGGATCATCACAAGAAACCTGCTGACCGGTGAGATTGAACGGCATTCTGCCCATGCCGTTGTTTTTGCAACGGGTGGATTTGGAACGGTATATTACCTGTCGACCCTGGCTATCAATTCAAACGGTTCAGCTGCACTGTTAGCCTATAAAAAGGGAGCCTTTATGGCTAATCCGAGCATGGCGCAAATTCATCCCACCAGTGTCCCGGTATTGAATGAATACCAGTCAAAGCTCACCCTGATGTCTGAATCCCTGCGAAACGATGGAAGGGTATGGGTCCCGAAGAACAAGGAAGAGAAACGTCCGGCTAACGATGTGCCTGAAGAGGATAGGGACTATTATCTCGAACGGATGTATCCTGCATTCGGCAACCTTGTCCCAAGGGATGTGGCATCCAGAGCTGCAAAAGAACGGTGTGATGCCGGATTTGGTGTTGGTGAAACCGGATTGGCGGTTTACCTGGATTTCAGAGATGCAATCCAGAACCAGGGAAAAGACGCCATTGCAGGGAAATATGGAAACCTGTTTGATCTCTATCGCAAAGTGACTGGAATCAATCCTTATGATGAGCCCATGCGGATCTATCCCGCTTCCCACTATACAATGGGTGGTTTATGGGTGGATTACAACCTGATGACCAGCATTCCCGGATTGTATGCCATCGGTGAGGCAAACTTCAGTGACCATGGTGCTAACCGGTTGGGTGCCAGTTCTCTTATGCAATGCTCCGGTGACGGATACTTTATCTTACCGGTAACCATTGGTGATTATCTGGCAGATGATATTAAAACCCCGAAAATTCCGACCGATACTCCTGAGTTTGAAAAAGCGGAAATGGAAGTGAAAGCAAAACTTCAAAAACTTTTATCGGTAAACGGTTCGCAAACGGTGAAAACATTCCATAAAAAGCTTGGACACATCTTATGGACCTATTCGGGGATGAAAAGGAACGAAGAGGGGCTCAAGAAAGCCCTGGATATGGTAAAAGAGCTGAAGGATGAATTCTGGAAGGATGTTAAAGTTCCCGGGGAAACGAATGATTTCAACCAGGAACTGGAAAAAGCAGGCCGGGTTGCTGATTTCTTTGAACTGGCACAATTGATCATTTTGGATGCATTGAACCGAAAGGAATCCTGTGGAGCCCATTTCCGTGAAGAATTTCAAACCGATGAGGGAGAACCCAAAAGGGATGACGAAAATTATTCTTATGTGGCTGCCTGGGAATATACCGGTGATGATTCAGCCCCTGTATTACACAAGGAAGAACTAACATTTGAGTATGTTGAAGTAACCCAAAGAAGTTATAAATAAAACCACGATATACTCCATCTAAACCAGAGACCGAGTATTAAATAAAGCAATCTTGTTATGAAAATAACACTGAAAATCTGGCGCCAGGAAAATCGCCAAACCAAAGGAAAATTTGTTACGTACGAATTGGATGATGTTTCAAAAGAGATGACCTTTCTCGAGATGTTAGATTATCTGAACGAGAAGATTATTAAGGAGGGCGGCAAGCCCATTGCTTTTGACAGTGATTGCCGGGAAGGTATCTGCGGAAGCTGTGGTTTGTATATTAATGGTCGCCCCAATGGTCCACAGAAAGGTGTAACCACCTGCCAGCTAAGCATGAGTGCTTTCAAGGATGGAGATAAAATCATTGTAGAACCCTGGCGGTCCAAAGCTTTTCCTGTAATCAAAGACCTGGTAATTGACCGCACCGCCTTTGATGAATTAATACAAGCGGGTGGATACATTTCTGTCAATACAGGCGCAGCACCGGAAGCAAACTCAATTCCGGTCAGCAAAGAGAAATCAGACAGGGCATTTGATGCCGGTATCTGTATAGGGTGTGGATCCTGTGTTGCTGCCTGCAAAAATGCTTCCGCCATGTTGTTCGTATCGGCAAAGATTTCCCAGCTGGCTCTATTGCCACAAGGACAGGTAGAAGCCAAAGAAAGGGTACAACATCTGGTTGAAAAAATGGATGCCCTCGGGTTTGGCAATTGTTCAAACACAGGAGCCTGTGAGGCAGAATGCCCGAAAGAAATTACGCTTGTGAATATCGCACGGATGAACCGTGAATTCTATTCTTCAAAAGTGTACTGAGAGACTACCTGAACAACAACCGTATCAAATTGAAAGATATTTTCTAGGAGGCCATTGTGCTCTCAATCTCAGTTACCGTTTTGGGTATTGGTCTTCCCAAAACACGGTATTCTTCTCCTGTGACCAGAACATCATCTTCAATACGGATACCACCAAAATTTTTATAGGTTTCTACCTGGTTATAATCGATGAAATCGGTAAATTTCTTTTCACTTCTCCATTGGTCAATCAAAGCAGGGATAAAATATATACCGGGTTCAACCGTAAGCACAAATCCCTCCTTCAATCGTTTTCCCAGGCGCAGGAAGGCAAGTCCAAACTGGTCGCTTCGTTTAACCTCATCATCATACCCAACATAATTCTCACCCAATCCTTCCATATCGTGAACATCCAGGCCCATCATATGGCCCAGTCCATGTGGGAAAAAGAGAGCATGAGCACCCTGATGAACCGCTTCGGAGATATCTCCCTTCATCAATCCAAGCACTTTTAAACCTTCGGCTATGATCTGTGCTGCAGAGAGGTGTATTTCCTTGTAGGTTAATCCGGGTTTGATTGCCCGGATCGAATCCACATTGGCTTTCAATACGATTTCATATATCTCTTTCTGCCGCTGGTCAAATGTTCCACCAACAGGCACTGTCCGGGTTATATCACTGGCATAATGCAATAACGATTCAGCACCGGCATCCGTAACCATCATTCGTCCTTTCACGAGCGTATTCCCATGATAGTGATTATGCAGTGTCTCTCCGTCGATGCTTAATATGATTGGAAACGAAACGCCTGCTCCCCGGGTTAAGGCAATTCCCTCAATAACCCCTGAAATTTCCCGTTCAACAACTCCCGGCATTGCCATCTTCATGGCGGTAGTATGCATCTCATAAGCTGTTTCCATGGCTTTTTCTATTTCCTCAACCTCAACATCCTCCTTTACAGATCTCAATTCAATAACTCCCCGGATCAAATCCTCTGATACCATCTTGCGTATATCATCCGGCTTCTTTCCAAAAAGGCTCTCCAATAGAATTATATTCTTCCCCCGATAAGGTGGTAACAGGTGTATCTTCTTCCCCCTGGTCTGAGCATCCACAAGCATGCCTTTCAAATTCTTTAAAGGAGAGCTGTTATGTATACCTGCTTTTAGCGCCCGCTCTTTTATCGACGGCTGTGGTCCCATCCAGATGATGTCATCCATATCAACATCATTCCCAAAAATATAATCCTCTCCGGAGTCAACATCCATTACCCCGGCTAATTCGGGATAGTCCAATCCGAAAAAATATAAAAAATCACTATCCTGTCTAAAAGGGTATGTATTTGCAGGATAATTCATGGAGGCTTCCGTATTGCCAGGAATAAGCACCAATCCTGATTGAAGTTTCTCTCTGAGCCTGTCTCTTCTTGATGTGTAAATCTCAGGTTTGAACATTTCTTTTTCTGTTATGTAAGTTTTAATTAATCGAGGCATTAAAGTTAATATCTAATTGGAATATGACAAATAAAAGGGATCGCTGCCTCCCCTGAGTACAATCTTGCCCTTACTCTTCTTTCAAATCCACAAAATAACAATTCTAAATTCTGATTATCAGTTATTTAATGAGTTTTATTATAAAATGCGAATATACTTGTTTATTTATATAAATTTAGTATCTTCGCTGATTACTGATAAGATATTAACAATTCCTTAACAATGTAATTCACAATATGCCCTACCGAAGATTGCCCAACACAGACAGTTCCCGATTAAAGGCCCTTCATACGGCCCTGGCAAAAGGGAAAGATTTACCTCCGTTTAAATTGGCATTCAGTCAGTCAAGTCTTCAGAAAATTCAGGAATTTCTTACCGGATTTGAACAAGCGTTAATCCTGAAAAAGCAAGATTACCTCAAGCAGGTCGAGCACAATAAAGTGTATCAAAAGACGATCAGAAAAGTCAGGTTATATATCTCCCACTTCATTCAGGTCATGAATATGGCCATTGCACGCGGAGAGATTTCCTCCACTACCCGTAGCTTTTATGGGTTAAAAGAAACGGACAAAAACCTCCCTTCTCTTCAAACGGAAGCAGAGATCATTGAATGGGGACAAAACCTTATCAATGGAGAAGCCAAACGGATCCTGAAAGGATTATCACCCATTACGAATCCTACCTCAGCAGTGGTCAAAGTAAGGTATGAGCAATTTCTCGACGCATACAATTTTCAGAAAACCCTGCAGAAAAAAAATGCTCTGAATCATCAGAAACTGTCAGTCCTGCGTGAAAAAGCCAACCAGATTATATTACAAACCTGGAATGAAGTTGAAGAATACTACAGTGATCTGCCCGAAAACATGAAGCGTGAGAAAGCAAAGGAATATGGTCTGGCATATGTCTTCAGGAAAAATGAAATGAGGAACATCACTTTTGCCGATGATCAGCATAAAGGAATAGGTTAGTCTCCTTTATCCTGGCACTTCAATAACTCCTTCATCCCCTCTGTTTACTCATGATGGTTTGCTGATACCCTGCTCGGTGCGGTAAATATACCATGTTAGCAAACCAACAAAAACTGCTGTGACAGCAATCAGCAAAAATCCTCCTCTGCCAGTGCCCAAAGAGTCAACATCCCTTGTCACAGATTCCTCACCAAAAATATAATAGATCGTCACTGCAAGACCATTGTTTACAAAATGGGCAAGGACAGGCAGCCAGATGGTCCTGCTCCAAAGAAAAAGGTATCCGAAAAATATTCCCATGGCTAACCGAGGTAAGAATCCATAAAACTGGAGATGAAAAGCACTAAAAATTATTGCTGCGATGATGATCCCGATGTGATTATTTCTGGTCCACTCACAGAATATTCGTTGTATAACTCCACGGAACAACAACTCCTCACCAATAGCCGGGATGATTGCTATCATGATCAGATTGATGGTGAATTGGATTAATGTGTCTGAATCCAGGAAGGTCTCGGTTAGTTTTCCTGCTCGTTCTTCCATCTCCTTCATCCTCACCTCAAGCCCATCCAGAAAATCCGGAAGATTCATTTCAGCATTCCATTGAGCCAATAGATTAATGATGGGCAGGGCAATCAGCATAACCAGAATCACATTAAGTGCAGAAAGCGTATTGAGATAACGGTTAAGCTTTAAATAACCGATGCTGTTCCCACTGATAAAATAAGCGATGAGGAATGCAGGGAAAACAAATGTCCCGATGGATAACCAGATCTGGAAATATTTCATAATCCCAACGTGGTTCGTCTCGCTAAGGTTCTCAATAATCGATATCATCTCCTCTGGTTCCAGTCCAAAAATGGGAAATGCAAAAAGTGCAGCAAGGAATAAAAAAAGCAGAAATGATCCAACGATGACCAGCACTGAAAATATAAGCTGCGTAAAGTGGGAGGTATTTTTCAGTATTCCCTCAGCCATTCCTCTATTTTTAATAATTTAGCCGTTAAAAGTACTTAATATTTTTTGTATTGGTTGTTATTGGAAATATTCAATTAGGGGATTATCCTCTCTCCCTTGCTCCAATGGAAAATGTAACCGATCCCTCCTTTCGCTATTTGTGTAAACATTTTGGTGCTGATCTGCTCTATACCGAATTCATCTCCTCTGACGGATTGATCCGCAGTGGGCAAAAAAGTCTGAAAAAGCTTGAAATTTTTGATCATGAACGACCCATCGGTATTCAGCTTTATGGTCATATCATTGGATCGATGGTTGAGGCGGTAAAAATTGCAGAGCACTCATCTCCCGAATTTATCGATCTTAATTTCGGCTGTCCTGTGCGAAAAATTGCCAGGCGGGGAGCCGGAGCCGGAATGTTAAAAGATATCGATGGAATGGTTAAAATGACCTCGGCAATTGTGAAGACCACACAACTCCCGGTAACCGTTAAAACACGTCTTGGATGGGATGAGGATGCGAAAAACATAGTTGAAATTGCCGAGCGTCTTCAGGATGCCGGGATCCAGGCCATTACAATCCATGCACGTACGGGTGTTCAATTGTATAAAGGAAAAGCCGATTGGACCCTGGTCGGCGAAGTAAAGAATAATCCCAGAATAAGCATTCCTGTTTTTGGCAATGGAGATATCACCGGTCCTGAAGTGGCTAGATCAATGTTTGAGAAATATGGTGTCGATGGGATCATGATTGGCAGGGCAACGGTTGGAAGGCCCTGGATATTCAAAGAGGTGAAACACTACCTTGAAACCGGGGAAATCATACCCCTTCCATCCATCAAAGAGAAGGTTGAGACCGCAAAACTTCATTTCCAAAAATCAATTGAATCAAAAGGAATACCGCGTGGAATTTTTGAAATGAGAAGGCATTTTTCAAGTTATTTTAAAGGACTCCCGGATTTTCGTGAAATCCGCTTACGGTTATTGACCTCAACCGCTGAAGAGGAGATCGTCGACATCCTGGATGAGATTGAAGCGAAGTATCTGTCCCTGGAGAAATTCTGATTCCGCTTTCCAAATAAAATAGTGCTTTCCATCTCTTTTTCAATTCTTTTTGGTAATTTCAGCACATCACCCCACATTTTATAAACAAATTGAATCTTATTGTCATGAAAATCAAGTATCTGTTATTTCTTTTTTTTGCATTCAGTCACCTTCTGGCGCTGTGCCAGAAAACCAATCCGGATCATCCCCAACTATCCATTGAAAAAATCATGCAGGATCCAAAGTGGATCGGGATTTCTCCCAGCAGGTTGAATTGGTCTCCCGACAGCAACCTGCTCTATTTTAACTGGAATCCTGATGGTGCAGAGAGTGCTTCAATGTATAAAATCAAGGCCCCGGAAACAACTCCTGTAAAGGTAACTCCTGAAGAGAGAAATGAGATGCCGGCAGCCCATGGTGATTACAACAAAGCACGCACACAAATGATCTATGAAAAAAACGGGGATATTTTTCTGTTAACCCTGTCAAAGGGGGATATTGTACAGATCACAAATACCGTTGGATATGAAAGATCCCCTTCCTTCAGTCAGGATGAGACAAAGATCATTTTCAGCTGTGACAACAACCTGTTTTCCTGGGATATCCAGTCCGGTCAAACCACCCAAATAACCAACTTTGTCATGGGACAGGAAAGGCCTGAAAGAAAGCCATACTCAAATGATCAGGAAGAATGGCTATATTATGACCAGCTCAGGCTGTTTGAAGTATTGCGGGAGAAAAAAGAGGATCGGGAACGATCAGAAAAAGAACGGGAATTGTATGCTCCGGAAAAACTGAGAGCAATTTACACAGGAAAAGAGAGACCGTCCTCTATTGAATTAAGTCCCGATGAAAAGTACATTATATACCTTTTCTACAAAACTGTATCGGATGCAAAAGAAACAGAAATACCGAATTATATTACAGAATCCGGTTATACAGAGACCCGCAGTGTCAGGTCAAAGGTTGGGACACCATACTTCTCCTCAACGGAAATGTACATTTATGATATTGTCGGCGATACCATCTACCAGGTAATGACAGATCAAATTCCGGGGATTTGCGATCCACCGGATTATATCAAAGACTATCCCGATAAAAAGTGGAACACTGACAAACCCCGAAAAGTGATCATGGGAGCACCGGTCTGGTCAGACGACGGGAAAAATGCCGTCCTGACCATTTCATCCATGGATAACAAAGATCGGTGGATCATGCACCTTGATATTGAGACTGGAAAGATGAAGCTTCTTGACCGGCAAAGAGATGAGGCATGGATTGGAGGACCCGGTGCGGGATGGTATGGATCCTCTGTTGGATGGATGCCTGATAACAAAAGCATCTGGTTTCAATCGGAGGAATCGGGCTATTCTCACCTGTATACATTAAATATCCGAACGGGCAAGAAAAAAGCATTAACCCAGGGATCATTCGAAATTTATAATCCTTCCATCTCACTGGACAAAAAATATTGGTATTTCGTTTCGAATGAAATTCATCCTGGTGAGCGTCATTTTTACCGGATGCCATTGGAGGGAGGTAAACGGGAGCAAATTACTCATCTTCCAGGAAGGTGTGATGTAACCATCTCTCCGGATGAGAAGTGGTTTGCCCTCATTCATTCCACATCAAACCATCCGGAAGAATTGTATCTCCTGGAGAATCAAGAGGGTGCAGCGCCGATTCAGATAACCCATTCCTTAACAGAAGAGTTTACTGAATACCCATGGAGGAAACCGGAGGTTATCACTTTCAAAGCAAGTGACAGTGCGGAGGTGTATGCCAGGCTCTTCAGGCCTGAAAATCCAATTGAACAGGGCCCTGCTGTTATCTTTGTGCATGGTGCCGGTTATCTTCAGAATGCTCACAAATGGTGGAGCAGTTATTTCAGGGAATACATGTTTCATAATCTTCTTGCCGACAATGGTTACACTGTCCTGGACATCGATTACCGCGGAAGTGCTGGCTATGGAAGGGACTGGAGAACTGCCATTTACCGGCACATGGGGGGTAAAGACCTTTCTGATCAGGTGGATGGGGCAAAATTCCTGGTTGAAGAGTATAAGGTAGACCCGCAGAAAATCGGTATCTACGGAGGATCATATGGCGGGTTTATCACGCTCATGGCAATGTTTACCCAACCGGATGTTTTTGCTGCCGGGGCTGCTTTGCGATCAGTAACCGATTGGGCACATTATAACCATGGTTATACAGCCAATATTTTAAACACACCCGTTGAAGACAGCCTTGCTTATGTAAGAAGTTCACCCATTAATTATGCCGAAGGATTAAAGGGAGCGTTACTGATCTGTCATGGTATGATCGATGATAATGTCCATTTTCAGGATGTGGTCAGGCTGGCCCAGCGATTGATCGAGCTTGGAAAAGAGGATTGGGAATTTGCCGTTTATCCTGTTGAACGACATAGTTTCACAGAACCGAGTAGCTGGACAGATGAATACAGGCGTATTTTTAACCTGTTTGAAGAACAGTTAAAATGATCTTTGCCGGGAGAATTCTCTACACCGGTCATTAAAATTCAGATCCGGTTCTCTTTTTAGGATAATCAATCGTATAGTGTAACCCCCGGCTCTCACGAAGGTTTTGTGCCATTCTGATGGTCAGGTGACCGACATTAATCAGGTTCCGTAGTTCACACAGTTTTCGTGACAGGGTTGATTTTTTATAGAGCTCCTCTGTCTCACTGTAAATGATATCAAGTCGTGCCAACGCCCGTTGCAAGCGCAGGTCCGATCGTACGATCCCGACATAATTGCTCATGATCTGTTGCATCTCCTTATAACTCTGTGTTATAAGGATCATCTCTTCCGGATGGGTTGTACCCCCGTAATCCCACTCCGGGACCTCTTCATTAAAGGTGATCCCGGCCAACTGATTCTTTACATCAGCCACTGCCCGGTGCGCAAAAACAATAGCCTCTATTAACGAATTAGAAGCAAGCCGGTTTGCTCCGTGTAACCCGGTTGAAGCAGCTTCACCAATGGCATACAGTCTCTCTATACTGCTCTGCCCATGTTCATTCACCTTTATTCCGCCACACAAATAATGTGCTGCGGGAACGACCGGGATCATCTCTTTTGTAATATCAATCCCAATGCTAAGGCATTTCTGATATACATTCGGGAAATTTTCCTGCAATGCCTCTGCATCCAGATGAGTGCAATCAAGATATACAAAATCATCCCCGTGAATTTTCATCTCATTATCGATGGCTCGTGCGACGATATCCCTGGGTGCAAGAGAGCCCCTGGAATCATACTTCGCCATAAATTCCTCCCCGTCAATGGATTTTAATGTTCCCCCAAAGCCCCTGATGGCTTCTGTGATCAGGAAGGAGGGTCTTTCACCGGGATGATAGAGAGAAGTGGGATGGAACTGAACAAATTCCATGTTCTCTATGATCCCTTTCGCCCGGTAAACCATGGCAATTCCATCACCCGTTGCAATGGGAGGATTGGTTGTGGTATGATAGAGGTTCCCAGTGCCACCGGTAGCAATAATGGTTACTTTTGAAAGGAGCGTATCGACCGCTCTGGTATGGAGATCAAGGGCATAGGCACCGTAACAATGGATATCTTTCTGTCCTCTGACAACCGGATCACCCAACTGGTGCTGTGTTATTAAATCAATCGCAAAATGGTCTTCAAGAATCTCAATGTTTTTTGTGCTTTTTACCTGTTTGATCAGTGTTGAGTGAATCGTCAATCCGGTATAATCTTTATGATGTAAGATCCGATGGGAAGAATGTCCACCCTCTTTTGCAAGATCAAAATTCCCATTCTCTCTTTTATCAAATTCAACCCCCCATTTCAGTAAATCGTTTATCCTATCCGGAGCTTCTTTTACCACCATCTCAACAATCTTCTCGTTGCAATAACCATCTCCACACCGTATGGTATCCCGGATATGCTTTTCGAAAGAATCCGGCGGATACATAACGGAGGCAATGCCCCCCTGTGCATACCGGGTATTGGTCTCTTCAATGCTGTTCTTGGTAATGACACATACCCTACCATACGATGCAGCTTTCAACGCGTAACTCAGCCCTGCGATTCCTGAACCGATCACCAGACAATCAACTTTTCTTACCATATCATCATTATAGGCATCAGTATGACAGCATGCAGAGGAAATCTGTTCCTGTATGATACCCATCAGCAAAGATAAACATTGCAGGAGATTTTCACAGAATCAGGTTATCTACTTTAGAATATTTACAGGATATCAGCCTCAACGGTGCATGCAGCATGATCGCTTAACATCAGACACTATGAAAACCGGAGATTTTAATTTACATTTGTTGCATCAAGTCTATATCTCATTGGGTTATTTATAGTTTAATGCAACCTGAATTATCGATCATAATTTGTACCTATAACCGCGAAGATTTTCTGCCTCTTACCTTGCAAAGTCTTTCCTTGCAGTCTCTGGATAACCACCGATATGAAGTATTGGTAGTAGATAATAACAGCACGGACAGGACTGCATCTCTTTGTCAGGAGTTTATCGGGCACCATCCGGATATAAACCTAAGGTACTTCCTGGAAAAGAACCAGGGTTTGGCTTTCGCCAGAAACAGAGGGATAAAAGAATCATCCGGAAGAATCATTTCCTTTATTGATGATGATGCTGAAGCCCGAAGCGATTATGCGATGAACCTGATCCGCACTTTTCAGGAATATAGTAATTATGATGCTATCGGGGGAAAAGTAATCCCACTCTTTCCTGAAAAAAAGGAGCCGGCATGGCTCTCAACCTATATTTGGGGTGTTGTAGCAAAAGTAGACAAAGGGGATCATCCTGTTCCATTTAAGAAAAAAGTTCCTGCGGGTTGTAATATGGCTTTTCGTAAAGTGGTTTTTGAGACCATCGGATTGTTTGATACAAAACTAGCCCACAGATGCGATGATCTCTATATATTCGGGAAACTAAAAGCAATGCATAAAGTGGCCTTGTATGCCCCGGATGTTGTGGTATATCACCATATCCCTCCGGAAAGGATCGATGCTTCAGGCATCAGGAAATTATCCCTGGATTTAGGATCCTCTCACCGGGTTTATCTCCAAAGCCAACCCGCTATCTTTACCTTATTGAAATTTTTTGATTACACCTTCAAAATTGGCGCTTCCGTTATCCTCAGTCTTGGTTTTATACTGAAGGGTGAACCGGCAAAAATAAGAATCATTAAGATTATGTGGTTCAGCCTGGTTGGTTTTATGCGAACAAACAGGTAGCCCGGGATGCTACTCAAATTAACCCAGATAGCCTTTATAGTAAGACTCTAAATATTCCTTCAGGGCTGTTTTCCAATCCCTCATAATATTTATTTTCCTCAAATCAAGCTTTTTATTAATCAATCGTTCGGAGGGTGGACGGTTAGCAAAGTATTCCTTAGCAAAGAAATCAGAAGAAACGGCCTTGATGCTAATTTCCTCTGATAACCCGAGGAGGTTGATCATCTCATGTGTTACCTCCAACCGATTGGTTTGACCTCCACACACCATGTTGTACAATCCCCAGTACTCCTTCTCCAGCAAAAGTTTAACATTCCGGGCAAAATCATGAGTATAGGTGGGTGTGCCATCCTTATCGTCCACTACATGAAGCGATTTTTCCCCATCTTTGAGTTGCTTCATGATTTTCTGCACAAACTTTTTATCCTTCCCGGGACCTGCACCCATCATCCATCCAGCTCTGCATACAAGATAGCGGTGTGCATTTTCAACCACAAATCGTTCTCCCAAATATTTTGTTCTTGCGTATACTCCTGCAGGATTAGGTAGATCCCAATCATCATAATACTCTTTCAATCCATCAAATATCCCGGCTGTACTGATATATAAAATTGGAATATTCAGCTGATTGGCGATATATACTGCATTCTCTACCGAAAGTGTATTCGTTTCATAGGTATCATCAACATGCTTTTCGCAATATTCAAGATCGGTATACGCGCCCAGGTGAAATAAATAATCAGGATTATAATCTGAAACATCCTTCCAATATGCATTATAATCCCTGAAGTCCAGGTAGGAAAGCCATGGCTCATTAACATCAATATCGCTGCACTTAAGCTGGAATTCATTCCTGAACTGCACATAGAAAGCCTCTCCCAACATACCCCCACACCCGGCAATGTAAATCTTTTTCATCATTTCAATTTTGGTGTATACTGCAGGTAAATATAATCCATGCTGACGTATCCATTTCCTGTGTAAAAGTAACCTTTTCATATGAATTGGGAAAAAATGAGCATTGAAAGCCTGCTTTCAAACAAGTATCAAGAAATGGTAACACTATGAAAACAAAATATTTTACTTTACTTTTATCGGATAATTTTCAAACCAAACAGTTGCCTTATGGCTCAGGATGACCTTTTCAAAAAAATCATTAGTCATGCGAAGGAATATGGTTTTATTTTCCCCTCCAGCGAAATATATGATGGACTGGGAGCCGTATATGATTATGGACAGTATGGCACAGAGTTAAAAAACAATATAAAGCAATACTGGTGGGATTCAATGGTTAAGCTGCATGAAAACATTGTTGGCATCGATTCTGCAATCTTCATGCATCCAACCGTTTGGGAGGCCTCTGGCCATTTAAAGGCATTCCATGATCCGCTCATTGACAATAAAGATTCGAAAAAGAGATATCGTGCAGATATTTTGGTTGAGGAATACCTGCAAAAGATTGAAGGGAAAATAAGCAAGGAGATCCAAAAGGCAAAGGAGCGTTTTGGAGATGCGTTTGATGAAGAGCAATTTGTATCAACCAACCCCAGGGTCATTGAGAATCGAAAGAAGTACAACGATATTCAGGACCGATTAGATACTGCTCTGGAAACGGAGAACCTGGAAGAATTAAAACAGATTATTGTCGATTGTGAAATTGCTGATCCTGAAACCGGTTCCAAAAACTGGACGGATGTACGGCAATTTAACCTGATGTTCAGTACCAAACTGGGATCGATAAGTGAGGAAGCATCAACAATATATCTGCGACCGGAAACAGCCCAGGGAATTTTTACAAATTTTCTGAATGTACAGAAGACTGCCCGGATGAAGCTCCCTTTTGGGATTGCACAGATCGGTAAGGCATTCAGAAATGAAATTGTTGCAAGGCAATTTATTTTCAGAATGCGCGAATTTGAACAAATGGAGATGCAATATTTCATACA
>CAZXGG010000053.1:9353-24291 GCA_964640125.1 uncultured Rikenellaceae bacterium | reverse complement strand
AAAATGGATAGTCCGAAAAAAACTCAAAATTGAAATCTAATCTGATAAAAAACGCAAGTATTAATGAGAAAACCGTAATGGATACATCTATTGCAAAGATAATCCATCGGGGAGGGTGCTTAATCAAGATGCGCTGCCCAAGTTTGTATACTTCACTTCTTATCATCTGACCTGCTGCAGTTGGTTCATAACTTGTAAAGCTTAATTGGCATCAGATAAATGCTTTTCTTTTGAAGGGATTAGCCGGCCCTTATCAGCTATAATCGGATTGCTTGTCCATTTATTCTTACCCCTGTAAGACTTCCTTTTGGTAGCTGCATTCAACTGCCTTAGTTTAATATACTTCAGAAAAGTGGTATAAGCCGACAATGAACTGATCACAAAACCGTTAAATCCATCCAGGAATCCCAGCCGTAAAAAATAGGTCTTGCAAAACCTCCAGAAAGTATGTACCAACATCGAGGCAATGGTGGTCTTCCTTCCCATATTGTAATACTCCTCGGCTGCTATAGAAGAGAACTTATTAACCTTATTCAAATGTTCCTCGTAGGAAGATAATACCCAATGTAATATATCCTCTTTTACATGTGTAATCCTGGCTTCCGGTTTCATCACGACCTTGTCGTGAGGATTAATCCCTCCCCAATACCCCTTTTTCCGGTTGAACAGACGCAATTTACTGTCAGGATACCAGTTGGAATACCTTATCCACTGCCCGCAATACTTATTACGCCTGTTGAAGAAGTAACCGTCATACTTCAAATCCCTCTTTATTTCCAAAATCCTGTCATATAATCCTTTACTTAATGCTTCATCAGCATCAAGTGATAGCACATAATCATAAGATGCTAATGATAATGCGAAGTTTTTTTGCTGCCGAAATCCCTTAAAGGGATGCTGGTAAAAATCAGCACCAAGACCTCGGCATATCTCTTCCGTCCTGTCGGTAGAATAGGAATCGACAACTACAATCTCATCAGCTATCCCTAAAACCGATTTTATGCAGCGGGCAATATTGCGCTCCTCATTATAGCTTATTATAACAACTGAAATTCCTACCATTTCAGATATTGATTCGAAGGTGCAAAGCGTTAAACAAATTCTTTTACAAGTGAAGAAAAAGAATTCCCGGATGCAGAGAGATATTTCTTTCCTCCACTAGTAAATGGATTTATTAAATCTTAATTTAAATAAACACCTTGAGTACTTTCTTTACACTTGATTCACTGACGATTGTTCATAATATTCCTGATTATCATCGGTAATCAATTTGAGAAAGCTGTGTACCTTTGATTTATCAGTTTAGTATATAATTGGTTTACTATATATTAGCTTAAAATGCTTTAAAATGTTACTTTTTTTTTCACTCTTATTGACGATGAATGCATATTTGCGCTAAATTCTATTAATTTACGTCAAATAGAAATAAAGAAAATAGGGATTCTCAAAGAGTAAAGGTTCAAAAAGATGATGTTGATTTTTATAAAAATAAGGGAAACGCGAAACTAATCCAAATTAATGGGTTGTATTTTATAACACTTTTTTGAACGTTGATATGGGTTGCAAAAGTATTTTTAAACACAACTTTAAATGTTACTCTGAACTGAACTTGGAGTATGTAACCTCGGGTGTCTTCACTTTATCCGCCTGGCGGAGAGTAATCCCTGAATAGCCCGCCAGGGTTTGGTTTGGGATTGCAGGATCTCCCCTCAGAGATGAATCCGGTCAGGTTTTGTAAACATACCTGTGATTGCAGCAGGAATCGCCTTCCATATCAGTATCGAATTTATGACCCTGGAATTTATTCTTTCCCGGCTCAAACATTCCAAGAGCCTGGCAGGGGGTAATGCATGTCAATGCGCATGCCGGCATTACCTTTGTTAACAGGTCTCTGCGACTTAATCCTGTTTGGGTTGATTTTTTCATGAGAAAGGATGTTTTGGTCAGACATTAGGGTTTTCGTACAATATATATACCGAAACCAGTAAATCAAAGGTTATCAAACAGATAACATACTATAGATAAAGGTCAGAAAATCAATGTTGTCCGATTTTGAGATATCGCTGTCCGAAATTGAACAAGTTATCCAAAACTCATCTTATGCAATGAATCAGAAAGTGGTTATGTCGGAATGACCTGGAAATTTCTACCTTTGGTGAAGCGCTTTCAGATTAGAAAGACAATTAAACTTTGTTAACTAATCATGAAAAAAGAATTCTTACTTTTCCCGTTAATCCTCCTGCTTACCAGTTGCCAGAATCAGCATAACATTCAGACAGAGGCAGCAAAACCGGAAGGAGTATGTTTTCACTCTTCCGATACAGATCTGAATGATCTTTTCGACTGGGCGAAGAATCAGGCACTGGGGTATGCCTTTGACGATGATCCGGTGGGGCTCTGGTATGAAGCTTCACTCCCGGGAAGGGAAGCGTTCTGCATGCGGGATGTCTCCCATCAAAGCATGGGGGCGCATATCCTCGGACTCGCGGAATATACGAAGAACATGCTCCGGAAATTTGCAGAGAATATTTCCGAATCGAGGGATTGGTGCAGCTACTGGGAGATCGACCGCTACGGAAATCCTGCCTGGGTCGACTATTATAACGATGACTCCTTCTGGTATAACCTTCCGGCTAACTTTGATGTAATGGATTGCTGCTATCGAATGTATCAATGGACCGGTGACAGAACCTACATTGATGATCCGGTTTTCCTCAATTTCTATAAACGTACAGTCTACGATTACGTGGAACACTGGGACCTGGAGCTGGAAAAAATCATGAAAAGGCAACGGATCATGAACACGAAAGATACTACCACAGGTGTAAACCGATTCCAGCTGGCTCGCGGGATACCCGGTTATGACGAAGGAGACCCGGGATTCGTTGTAGCCCTGGATCTGCTCGTCACCATCCAGGCAGGATATCGCGCCTATTCCCGGATGATGATGCTCCATGGTGATGAAATGGAAGCCGGTAAATTCCTGAACAAGGCAGAAGAGGTAAGAACATTCATTGAAACAGTGTGGTGGGATGAAGAAAACCGGCGTTTTTATACCAACGTTAATAAAGATTACGAGCTATCCTATTTCGAACCCGACCATTCCATTCCTTACTGGAACGGAACCGACGATGAAGAGAAAATGAGAGCGGTCGTGGATGAGTTCGTTGAACAGGTTACTGAAACTCCATCCGACCGGGTGGAGGGTTTGTCGCATCTTTCCGAAACACTCTGCCGGTATGGGGAGCATGATGCAGCTTATGATCTTTTGATGCGACTGATGAACAGCAACCGGAAAGAGTATCCCGAGGTCTCCTATACGACCGTAGCTTCCATAGTCACCGGACTGATGGGGATAGAACTGGAGATCTTTCCTCCTGAGATGGCACTTTCCATGGGGTATTATGTCGATAAGTATATTACCACCCTTCCCAGGCTTACCCCTAAAACCGGGTGGGCTGAGATTAAAAATCTGGTAGTACGGAAGAACAATATCTCTGTTCGACACGATGGAATTACCAGTACCACTTTGTCGAACAATTCCGGACCCTCCTTCATCTGGAAGGCTCAATTCCCGGGAACTTTTGATACTCTTTTGGTGAATGGTGAACCGGTTCAGGCAATTCAGGAAAAACTGTTTGCCGTTGACCAGCAGATCTCATGGGTCCTGATTACGTTGGGTCCGGGAAATGCCTTTACGGTGGAAATAGCAGAATAGAATTGACCTATGTTTTTTCGGTGCCGTCTGACCCATTTGGGGTCTGACGGATGGGGCTTGTCCTTCAACCAGTCAGACCGTTTGTTCAGATGAGGGGTGTGATGAGCTACATAGTGGCGACATATCTTTAGCCCCAGGCTTCAGCCTGGGGTTATATGCGACCCTTAGATATTCGGTCCAACTCCTATTACATTTCAGGGGAAAACTTTTCAAGGACCGAAAAAAGGTATACCTTATTCAACGAACCAGACCAGAAGGTATCTACCCATACTCGTACCGCGAACTTCCCATTATGCAATTCCCTCGCGCAGTCGCAGTACGAGAGGTTTATCGGTCAGACCGGCTCCCTCAATTCCAATACACTCTCCAGCCCTGTGAAATAAACAACAATCAAGTAATGAAAAGCATAGATTACAGGATCCCAATTTCACAGGGTCAGTAACGAAAGTCGTTTGTCGGTAATGTCTTTTTTACGAAAAACGAGTAACGAGTTACGAAACTGGTTTCGTAACCGATTGACAATTAACGATATATCGATCATTCATACTTCAGCGAAACTGCCGGATTGATACGTGCAATTCGAATAACCTCAAAACTTATTGATAGGATAGCGATAATCAGTACGAGAATAGCCGCAGCAGCAAAAATCCAGATTGCAATTTCCGTTTTGTAGGCAAAACCCTGTAACCAGCGTTTCATAAACCACCAGGCAATGGGCCAGGCAACCAGGTTTGATAAGAGGATCCATTTCAATGTATCCCAGGAAAAAAGGGTCATGATCTTCCAGGGACTGGATCCCATCGCTTTGCGGATACCAATCTCTTTGGTTCGTTTTTCCGTCAAAAAGGATGTAAGCCCAATGAGCCCGAGAGAGGATAGAAACACGGCAAGCAAAGCAAATAAGGTAAACAGTGATCGCAGTTTTTGTTCTGATTGGTAAAGCTTCTGATATTCGTTATCCAGGAATTCAAATGCCATCGGGAATTGTGGATTATGAGCGTCCCAGACTATCCTGACCTGCTTAAGCGTGTTTTCAATATTATCCGGTTCAATCTTTATAAAAATATACCCGGCTACAGTCCGGGCTAACCGGAGACATAAGGGTTCCACTTTTTTATGCAGGGATTTGAAATGAAAATCTTTCATTACTCCAATGATCGTGCCTTCACGATTCCACAATTGGAACCTTTTTCCGACAGGATTTTCGAGACCCATATGGCGAATAGCTGCTTCATTAAGAATAAAATCTCCTGAATCGGATGGGTGGTTAAGATCAAAGTTTCTTCCCGCAGATAATTCAATTCCGAAGAGCGGAATATAATCGTGATCCACTATATACTGATGAATGATCATGGATGTTTCTTCTTCTTTCCCTTCCCAATCAACTGCTGAGGTTGATGCAACGGTATAGGTTGGAAGTTGAGAACAATAGGTTATGTTCTTGATCTCCGGATAGTTTTTCAATTCTTGTTTGAAGGAGTGGAAGTTCTTGAACATCTCACCGTTTATTCGGCTATAAAGGACCAACTCTTTATCCAGACCAATATTCCTGTTTTGAATATATTGTAATTGCTTGTAGATGATGCCGGTACAGACAATAATAAAAACAGCGACGAAAAACTGAAAAAACACGAGCACCTTCCGGAACAGGGAAGGTCCCGCTTTTATGTCACCCTTGATAATCCGGATGGGGCTGAAGGAGGAGAGGAACAGGGAAGGGTATACTCCTGAGAGAAATCCTGTAAGAATAACAAGGATCCCCATACCGATTGCAAATGAGGGATCCATATAATTAACTGATAACTCCTTTCCTGTTAATTGATTAAAGAAAGGAATCACAAGCTCAACAACAAGCATGGCAATAAGATAGGTTATCAGTATGAGTATAAATGATTCACTCATGAATTGCCTGAACAGCTGGATCCTGATTGCCCCGTTGACTTTCCTTATTCCAACCTCCATTGCCCGGCGGGTGGAGCGTGCAGTGGTTAGATTTATATAGTTAAAAACAGCGATCAACAGAATGAAGATTCCTACAAAGGAGAAGATTAAAATATATTGCGCTTTTGGTTCTGAATGAGAGTACAGGTCGATATCAAAATCCGATCGCAGGTGAACATCCGACAGAGGCTGTAACCAGTACGTGGTGCTTTCGTACTGATGATTTTCTCTCATAAATTCGGTAAATTTTTCACTCAGTAACCCGATATCAGCATCTTCATGAAGCAGTGCATACCCATAAAAATTGTGATCATGCCATGATTCAGAATAATAATAGGAATCGGATTTCAGGATGTCAAAATTGCAAAGAATGTCGAATTTCAGATGAGAGTTTAAGGGTAGGTTCTCAAGGACCCCGGAAATTAAGAAAACCTGATCTTCATTGATGGTGATGAACTTACCCGTGGGATCATCCTCACCGAAGTATTTTTCAGCAATTTTTTCAGTCACTATTACACTATTTACAGCTGGAAAAGGATCATTTGAAGATCCGGATATAAACCGGAATGAAAAAAGAGAAAAGATCTCCTTATCCGCATAAGCAACCTTTGTTTCATAGAATTTCTTGTCACCGTGGGATACCAATACTTCACGTGTTTCAGGCCTGAATCTTGCCGTCTCAATGATCTCGGGAAATTGCTCTTCAAACGTCGGGGGCATTACAGCAGGCGAAACAGCTATTTTAAATTCCAGGTCTTCATTCTGAACGGTTTGGACAAACCGGTAGATCCTTTCATGATTCGGGTGAAATGTATCGAAACTCAGTTCGTCAAGGATCCATAAGTAGATTATTACAACAGACGCCATACCGATGGATAGTCCCAGGATGTTATTCAGGGTGTAGGTCTTGTGTTTGTATAAAAACCGCAACAGGGATTTTAAATAGTTCCTTATCATGTTTCCGTTTTTATCAGGGAGTTATCTTTTTAACTATTATTCATATTTGAGTGAAACTGCCGGATTGATACGTGCAATTCGAATCACCTCAAAGCTGATGGAAAGGATTGCAATAATCAACACGAGGATAGCCGCAGCAGCAAAAATCCAGAATTCGATATCGGTTTTATAGGCAAAACCCTGCAACCAGCGGTTCATGAACCACCAGGCAACGGGCCAGGCAAACAGGTTTGATAGCAGGATCCATTTCAACGCATCCCATGAAAAGAGGGTCATGATCTGCCAGGGATTGGATCCCATCGTTTTACGGATACCGATCTCTTTCGTTCTTTTTTCAGCCAGGAAGGAAGAGAGTCCATATAACCCCAGGCAGGAAAGGAAAATGGCAAGGAAGGCAAAGAGGGTGTAAAGTGTTCGTAATTTCTGCTCTGACGTATAAAGGTTCTCGTACTCGCGGTTAATGAACTGGAAATCCATCGGGAAGAATGGATTGATCTGTTTTGCCACTTTCTCAATATTTTTCATTGTACCCTGCACATTCTGTCCGTCAATGCGAATGTATATGTAGCCAAAAACCCTTGGCTCTAAATACATGCACAGTGGCTCAATCTCCTTATGCGCCGATTTATAATTGAAGTCCTTCGTAATCCCAATGATCTTTCCGTCCCTGCCCCACAACGTGAACCGTTTTCCAACCGGATCTTCCATTCCCATCTGCCGAATGGCCGCTTCGTTCAGGATAAAATCGCCCGAATCGGAAGGATGGTCAAGGCTGAAGTTTCTTCCGGCTGCCATTTCGATACCGAAGGTTGGTATGTAATCGTGATCTACGATAAACCGGTGGATCAATACCCTGGTCTGCTCATTTTTGCCCTCCCAATCGATTCCGGAAGTCGAAGCTACATTGTAGGTCGGCAGGTCGGAACAATAGGTTATGCTTTGAATACCCGGGTATTTCAAGAGTTCCTGTTTAAATGTGAAATAGTCACTATAGAGGTTTCCCCTGACGCGACTGTATAAAACATGCTCCTTTTCCAGGCCAAGATTGATGTTTTGAATGTAGGTGAGCTGATTATAAACAATCCCGGTACAAATAATCATCATGATGGCTATGGAAAATTGAACAGTGACCAGGATCCTTCTGAAAGCTGCCGGACCGGCTTTGATCTCCCCTTTCATTATTTGAACCGGGTTATACGAGGAGAGGAACAGGGAAGGGTATCCTCCAGAGATCAATCCTGTAAAAATGACCAGGATGATCATCCCTATGGCGAATTGTTGATCTGAATAATCAACGGATACCTCTTTCCCGGTGAAATGATTGAATGCAGGCAGGACAAGTTCCACAAGTAGCATAGCGATCAGGTAAGAAAATATGACGAGAGTAAAAGATTCTCCCATGAACTGCCGGATCAACTGAGGTCGCTTTGCCCCATGCACTTTTCGAATCCCCACTTCAAGTGCCCGCCGGGTTGACCGCGCAGTCGACAGGTTGATGTAATTGATGATTGCAATCAGAATAATTAAGATGCCAATGATGTAGAAGATCTTTATGTATTGGTATGTGGGTTCCGTATGGGAGTATACATCAATATCAAAATCGGAGTGTAAATGAACTTCAGACAGGGGTTGTAACCAGAAATTGGTCGTTGTGGTCAGGTCATTTTCCTGCATGTACTGATCGAACCTGGGTGCCAGCGTCCGGTAATCAACTCCTTCCTGCAGAAGAGCATACCCGTAATAGTAATTGTTATTCCATCCAATATAGTATCCCAGCTTTTCCAGCCTATCGAAATTTCCGAGAAAATCAAATTGCAGGTGAGAATTGGCCGGAATATCTTCCAGTACACCGGTAATAGTAAAAGCTACTTCTCTATTGACATAAATGGTTTTTCCAATAGGATCTTCATTCCCGAAATATTTTTTTGCGATGCGCTCTGTAATTAAAAGCGAATTGATATCGGGAAATGGATTCTCAGCCGATCCTTCAACAAAAGGGTAGGAGAAGAGTTTGAAGAACTCTTTGTCAGCAAAAGCAAACCGGTATTCATAGAACTTTTTATCCTCATAGCTGATCAATACTTCCGACGATGTGGGTCTGAACCGGGCCGTTTCAATGATCTCGGGAAACAGATCTTCAAAAGTCGGAGCCATGGGCCCGGGAGTGGCTGCAACAAGAAAATCACCATCTTCATAATGCTGGGTCTGAACAAATCGGTACAGGTTGTCATAATTCTCGTGAAACGTGTCAAAACTGAGCTCATCCAGGATCCACAAGTAGATGAGAACTGCAGAAGCCATACCGATGGACAATCCCAGGATGTTATTCAGGGAGTATGCCTTATGTTTACCGATAAAACGAAAGAATGCAATGATATAATTCCGGATCATGATCTTGAGATTATCAAATTTTCCTTTCACCTGTGCAAGTGGGATGCCAGTAATAATAACTGAAAGAATATCAACTATTTATCGCTTTTTGATTTTACGATAAGTAAAAAAATGTTACATTTGATGTAACAAAAAGTTACATTTTCTGAAATAAATCGGGTATTATGGCTGAAAACAAATCACGCGGAAATATCCTGATCGTGGATGACGATAAGTCGTTATTAAGGACACTTCATTTATTATTAAAGGACGAGTTTAACCGGGTAGATACCGTGTCCAATCCGAACCGTATTCCGGAGGAGGTATCCTCCGGTAATCATGACGTGGTATTGCTGGATATGAATTTTTCGGCTGGAATTCAGACCGGAAATGAAGGAATTTACTGGATGAATGAAATCCTCAAAATGGACCCAACAATGGTGGTGATCCTGATAACGGCATACGGTGATGTACAGCTTGCCGTCCGGGCGATGAAGGAGGGGGCAACCGATTTCATCGCAAAACCCTGGGAAAATGAGAAGCTCATTGCGACCCTGAAGACGGGAGTGAAATTGAGACAATCGAGCCGTAAAATTAACCAGCTTGAAAGCCAGCGAAATGTGGTATATGATGATTTGAACCGCATGTTTCAGTTCATCCCCGGAGGCTCGGCTCCCATGCAGGCGGTAATGAAGATCATAAAAAAGGTTGCAAAAACGGATGCCAATGTATTGTTACTGGGTGAAAATGGGACAGGGAAAGAAGTAATTGCCCGGGAAATCCACCTGCAATCGGATAGAAAAGATCAGATTTTCATGTCGGTTGATCTGGGTTCGCTGAGTGAGAACCTGTTTGAAAGCGAGCTATTCGGGCATGTTAAGGGTGCATTTACCGGGGCAGACAGTGACCGGACAGGCCGGTTTGAGGCAGCCATGGGAGGAACCCTCTTCCTGGATGAAATAGGCAACCTTCCGTTTTCCCTTCAGGGTAAGCTGCTCACAGCAATTCAACGAAAAAAGATTATCCCGCTGGGATCAACCATGGAGCGGCAAATCGATATGAGGCTTATCTGTGCTACCAACAGATCCATCCATGATATGGTAAACGAAAATTTCTTCAGGGAGGATCTTCTCTACCGGATCAATACGGTTCAGATCACTGTGCCTCCTTTACGTGAGCGGGGAGACGATGTAATACGCCTGGCAGAGCATTTTTTATTGAAATATGCAAGAAAATACAGAAAACAGGACCTGAAGTTAACCCGGGGAGCCATTCAGAAATTCCTTTCCTACTCCTGGCCGGGCAACGTCCGGGAACTGGAACATTCTATTGAAAAAGCAGTGATTCTTACCGATAAAAAGATGTTGACCGAGGATGATTTTCTCTTTTTTGCAAAACATGAAAAGAAAGCGGATGAACTTACCAGTTTTGAAGATATCGAAAGACACTATATCCAAATAGCCCTGGAAAAACACCGGGGAAAACTGACCGAGGTGGCAAAGGAATTAAAATTATCTCGTCAGACAATCTACCGCAAACTGAAAAAGTATGGTCTATAAAACCATGTATGTTCATATTGTAGTAAGGGTGCTGATCATCGTTGGTACCAGCCTGTTGTTATCGAAGGCAGTTACTTCCATTGGATACCTCCACACGGCTATTGTTCTTTCCATTTTTCTGCTCCTGGAAACTTTCGAATTACTGCGCTACCTGAACCGTACCAACCGGCAACTTGCACGATTTTTTGAATCCCTGCTCGACAGGGGATCCTCAATCCAATTGGACAAAAGAGACAAATCAGGATCATACCGGGAACTGACAAAACAGCTGGATGCAATTACCAGGATCATTCAGACCGAGCGAATGGAGAAAGAGAAAGAACGCAACTATTTGAATTACCTGGTTGAGCATATCGGTGTGGGAGTAATTACATACAAAGAGAGTGGTGAGATCGACCTCATTAATCCGGCAGCGAAAAAGATTTTCAGGGAGAAAAAAATACCAAACCTGGCTTACCTGAACAGGTTTAATCCTGATTTCCAGGAATCGATTGAAAAGCTTGAGGTTAACAGGCATACCCTGATCTCCATCATTGTTGAAAATGAACTCTTTTACCTGACCGTCCGGAAATCCCTGTTTAAGATATATGATCAACCCGTATGGCTGATTAACTTTCAGGATATCAATTCAGAACTGGATAGAAAAGAGTTGGAATCATGGCAGAAAATCATCCGGGTTTTAACCCATGAGATCATGAGTACCATTTCTCCGGTAACTTCGCTTTCGGAACATCTGCTGAAAAAAATGAATGAAACAGAAGCACTGAAAGACCTGAAAAAACTGAAAAAGAAGCATCTGGAGGATATTTCCGAAGGATTGGAGATCATCTATACACGAGGGAAAGGGCTTATGGATTTCGTCCAGCATTATCATTCAATGACTCACCTTCCCATACCTGAGATTGAAGAATTTCATCTGAAAACCTTCCTGGAAAGAATCATAAACCTTTTTACTCCGGAATGTGAGAAGAAACAGATCGAAGTAAACCTTGATCTGCAGGATGGATTGGTACTTTATGCTGACAGCAATCTTATTCAACAGGTGTTGATCAACCTCATAAAAAATTCCATTCATGCGCTGGCTGATACCGATGAAAAAGAAATCCGGATCACGGGGAGAACCGATGGATCAGAAATCCTGATTTCTGTTAAAGACAACGGATGCGGGATTGACAAGGAGAACATGGAAAACATCTTTATCCCTTTTTACACCACCCGGAAAGAAGGATCGGGAATAGGCCTGAGCCTTGCGAAACAGATCATGCGGCTTCACAATGGCCAGATATCCGTCAAATCAGAACCGGGAAAAGGAGCAGAGTTTGTGCTGAAGTTTTAGGGTAAATAGCCAGCCCTGTGAAATAATGCCTTGCATTAACAGTGATACCGCTATTTCACAGGGCCAGCGGTGGATATAGGAAACGGAAGACTTTTAAGGAGCAGTAATTTATATCCCCCTCTCAGAGGGGGAAAGCCCGGAGGGCAGGGGGAGGATGTTAAAATGATCGCATCAACATGTTTGATGCAATTTAACTCATCCTGTACTTCAGGTTATTTCTCTATAATCCAACATAAAATCTCAACGGTTTAAATCAATAAACCTTTCTTGTAACATATCAATTTAATAGCTATTTTTTCCTGAATTGACGAAATTAACACCATAAAATTCAATTTTTACAATACACATCAACTATATCACCATGGCTAAATTAAAACTCAGAACCAACTTCATCATCGATATCCTGATGTTCTTTTGCCTGGCGGCAATGGCAGGAATTGGTCTACTGATGAAATACATTCTCATTCCGGGTAAGGACCGTGTACTGGTGTATGGGAGAAATGTTGAGCTCTATTTTTGGAATCTTGACCGGCATCAATGGGGGACTGTTCACCTTATCGTTTCCCTTAGTATGCTTGGGTTGTTGGCAATTCACATCATCCTTCACTGGAAAGCAGTCATTTCACAATTCAAATCCTGGGTTGCTAAAAAAAGTTTCCGCCGGGTTTTAACGGTGATCTTTGTCATCATCTGCTTTGTGCTGGTCTATTTTCCGTTCAGGATTGATCCTGAAGTGGAAGATTTTGAAGGAGGCCGGGGGAGATATTATATAGAGCGACATGGTATTGAGACGATACAGCCTGCAGAACAGGAGGAGAGGTTGGAGGAATCGACAGAACCGGTGGTGGAAATTGAAGAACCCCTCCCTGAGGAAGCAGAAGCGATCGAGGCTGAGGCGGATGAACCGGTTGTAACTGAAGAGAGAGAAGAGCATAATGAGTATGATTCAACGATTGATGTACAGGGGTTTATGACCATGAAAGAGATTTCGGATAACTACAAGGTCCCTGCCAGTCACATAAAAAGTAAACTGGGCATTCCTCTCTCTGTATCCGATAATGAGCGATTGGGAAGGCTCCGCCGGACTTATGGCTTTACCATGAGTGAAGTCCGGGATATTATTATTGCGTATAAAAACACCCAAAAGTAGATTCTTCCCAGTCGTTTGAATTAATTTTCTCGCAACCCGACTTCAGTTCGGGTTGCAAGTCTGAATCCTTAAAGTCGTACCCCGGAATCACCAAAGGTATCGCTTTGCGAAAATTCGGGCGACGAATAAAGATGCCTTCAAAGTCCTACTCAGAGTTTCCCGGAAAGGATTTGTCATAGTAGAGGGGTACCCCAGTATAACAAGACGAGATAATCTGATTTGAAACGCCTGGTGTACAACGGTCCATGAAAGGACTTCCCGGTGAATAATTTTTAAGTTGGACCGTACTCTATACGGTTATATTGCCCCCAGGTTGCACCTGGGGTTACTCATATTTTGACCCTTTCAGGGTCGGAGAATAGTAAAAAAATTGTACCTTAATATGGTCATTTCATGTTCACCTGATCCAAACTGAACAACCATGAAAAAACAAACCGACTCACGTACCCCAGGCAATAACAATGCGCTGACACGCAGGAAGTTCGTTGGAAGCTGTGCAGCCTGCATGACCGGACTGATGTGCCTTCCCTACATCCCTGCATTGGGGTATGAAAATCTCTTGAGAGAATCGCTCATCCCCCGGGGCAAAGCCAGGGTGAAGATCATCTATGCCTATGACTCTCCGGAAGGACCGAACTGGCCTAACATCGGGTATGACTTCGAAGGGAAGATCAACGAGATCAAAGGATTACTCGTTGAAAAATGTCCGGGAATTGAGTTTATCCCGGTATCGACCATGGATGGATCTGCTGAAAATGGTAAAGCCATCCTGGATTCCGATCCTGATGTGGATGGTTATGTGGTTTACCATGTGGGGTGCTTGTGGGGAAATATGACCGAAACCATCGCTGCTTCTGGCAAACCAACGGTTCTGATTGATCATCTTTTTGCCGGATCGGGCGAATTCCTGACGAGTTATGCAGCGATGAAACGGGCAGGTCACAAAGTAACCGGAGTCTCTTCATCCGACTTTGAAGACGTTGCTGAAGCGATAAACTGCCTGGATTGCCTGTACCGGCTAAAACATTCAACCATACTGGTTGTGGGAAGTAATGCCGATCAGCAGATCGCAAATCAGTACGGTACACAGGTATTGGGTATACCTTTTGAAGAGATGAACAGTGCATATGAGAAAGCAAACAAAAAAGAGGCAAAAGCGATAGCTGCCCGCTGGATTGCTGAAGCGGAAAAAGTGATTGAACCGACCGTTGAGGAAATCAATAAATCGGCTCAGATCTACCTTGCCATGCAGGATCTCATGCAAACCCATCACGCCCAGGCAATAACCATTAACTGTTTGGGAGGGATCTATTCCGGGAACATGGTTGAAGCATATCCCTGTCTGGGATTCATGCAACTGGATAATGACGGACTGGTGGGTGCCTGTGAAGCCGACCAGCGGTCGACCATGTCAAAACTGATCATGACCTACATGGTTGGTCGTCCCGGTTTTATCTCGGATCCTGTAATCGATACCTCAAAGAACCGGATCACGTATGCTCATTGTATTGCAACAACAAAAGTTTTTGGCCCGGAAGGACCTTCCAATCCCTATCATATCAGGGACCATTCCGAGGACAGGAAAGGTGCTTGTAACCGGTCATTAATGCCGCTGGGTGAAATGACCACCACCCTTCAGTTCGACCATCATAAAAAGAAGGTGATCCTGCACCAGGGAGTATCTGTTGAGAATGTGGATGAGGATATGGCATGCAGAACGAAATTGGCCGTTGAAGTAAAAGGTGATGTCTATAAGCTGCTTAATTATTGGGACCAGTGGGGCTGGCACCGTGTTACTTTCTTTGGCAATTTGAAAGAACCGGTTTACCATCTGGCAGCATTGATGGGATTCGAGGTGATTGAGGAAGCATGATTTTGGGAAAAATCGTTATTCGTTAGTCGGTAAC
>CAZXGG010000053.1:0-9253 GCA_964640125.1 uncultured Rikenellaceae bacterium | reverse complement strand
CTATATCCATTTCTCCTGTGAAGGCATATTGACCTGTTTCATTTTAACAAGCAGCTCATTCGGATTATCCGAGACCAGGATCATGTCCCGGTGTTCGGATCTGAGCAGCCGATCGTTTACCATGCGATCGATGAATGCGATCAGATGATCAAAAAATCCATCGATGTTCAGTATCCCAAAGGGTTTCTGATGCAATCTAAGCTGGTTCCAGGTTAGCATTTCAAAACTTTCGTCCAGCGTACCAAATCCTCCGGGAAGTGCAATAAAACCATCCGAGAGTTCTGCTATCTTTAACTTCCGCTCATGCATATCCCTAACCATAATCAGCTCGGTTAACCCCCAATGGGCAATCTCCTTCTCAATGAGAAATTTTGGAATGACACCTATGACGTGACCGCCAAGACCGAGCACTGCTTCAGCAACCCGCTTCATCAGACCCAGATCTGCCCCACCATATACAAGCTCCATTTCATGCTGGAACAGGACTTTTCCTAATTGGATTGCCATCTCACTGTACAATGGAGAGGAACCTTCACTGGATCCGCAAAAAACACCAATTCGTTTCATCGGATGAAGAAAAAGAAATTGTTAAACAGATCATAAAAGTAACCATAGTAACTCTTTTTAGCAACTCCCAGCCAGTTGCATTCTTAAATATAAAAATAAGGGTTTTAATCAGCATAATGCATCCTCCCTTTTCCGGGAACAACCGGGGAAGTTTCCAATCATGATCTTAAACATAGGGGTTGCGGGAAAATTGTTTTATCTTCAACCGGGTAAATGATCTACAAACTTTTAAATAAAGATGATATGGCAATTCACAGAAGAAATTTCCTGAAAGCCGGCGGGCTCTCCATTGGCCTGTTTGGCTTTATTCCTTCCCTTTATTCCTGCAAAGGAGAGGAGACGTTATTCGAGGGTCTGGAAAACATGACGAAGGATGTTAAACCGCTTGCTCCTGAAGATTATAAGAGCCGGCTGGAAAAAGCAAAAGAGCTGATGATGGCAAACCAGGTTGATGGATTGTTGATTACCGGAGGGACCAATATGAGCTATTTCCTGGATGCTTCCTGGTGGAGAAGCGAACGTTTTTTCGGAGCCATTGTCAATACCAAAGGTGATCCAATCTGGATTTGTCCGGCTTTTGAAGTGGAGAGGGCAAAAGAGATCATCAAATTCGGAACGGATATCCGGGCATGGGAAGAGCATGAATCTCCCTATGACCTGATTGCCGGTGTATTGAAAGACCTTGGTTCAGCAAATGGCAAGCTTGCCATTGGTCCAACCACCCGGAATTTTATTGTCGAGGGTATCCGAAAGGCAACCTCAGGATCGAAACTCCAGCTTATCGATGGTTCGGTCATTACGGATGGATGCAGGGGTATAAAAACGGAGAAAGAAATTGCCTATATGGATCTTGCGAACAAAATCACAAAAATTGCTTACCGTGAAGCTTTCAAAAAATTGGAGGAGGGGATGAGTCCCGAACAACTCAGGGGCTATATCCAGGAAGCACATACACAAATGGGAACCTCAGGATCCGGTGGACCGATGTTTGGCCCCATTTCGGCATTTCCTCACGGATCCCGTGAAGTGAGGGATCTGAAGGATGGAGATATCATTTTAGTGGATGGAGGTTGCAGCGTTGAAGGGTACCGCTCCGATGTTACCCGAACGATTGTTTTTGGAAAACCGACCGACAGGCAGAGACAGGTTTTTGATGTCGTTTTGAAGGCACAAACGGCAGCGCATGAGGCAATCCGACCCGGGGTAGCCTGTGAAACACTCGACATAATAGCACGGAAAGTGATTGAAGATGCCGGCTTTGGACCGGAATACCGGTATTTTGCACATCGACTGGGACATGGAATAGGAATGGATGGACATGAATATCCTTACCTGGTCAGAGGAAACAGCTTACTCCTGCAACCGGGTATGACCTTCAGCAACGAACCGGGAATTTACATCTATGATGAATTTGGTGTTCGTATTGAGGATTGTTTTGTCGTTACTGAAGATGGGGCAACCTTCCTTGGAGGAATGACTACCAAAGGCATTGAACAACCGTTTGGATAATCGACGTATAATAAAAAGATATGAGTAAAATGACCAATCGTTTTCTGGCATTGGTGATACCTGTCCTGATGGGTGTTAACCTGAGCGGACAGGATACCGTCCGTTTTGAAAAAGCCTTATTGATCCAGCCTGGAATCGATTATAACCGCACGTCGATACAGTATGATCCGGTAGCCTATGCCATCCTGAACCAAACCATTGAAACACCGGTTGAAGGAGTGAGGTTCGACGTTGAAGGAGAGAATGAACCGGTATGGGAAAGCATTTCGGTGGGTGAGAATGGCTATTTCAACAGCCGAAAGCTCAGGGGAGGTTATCTGTACATTCAATATGACTCTCCGGAAGAAAAAATCATGATACTTGAAGCTACTGGTCATACCATGGCATTCATCAATGGCATTCCCAGGGAGGGCGATCATTACAACTTCAGTTATTCCCAGATCCCCGTAACCATCGAAAAAGGATTGAACCATTTATACTTTACGGGTGGGCGGTTCCCCATGATCAGGGCAATGCTGACCCAACCCTCTTCCGAAGCCATGTTTTCCGACAGAGACCTGACACTGCCCGACCTGATCATCGGTGAAGGGGATCAGAAATGGGCTGCCGTCCGGATCATTAATCCTTACCGGGAGGAGTTGAAAAACCTGGTCATCGAATGCAAGGTGGCGGGAGGGGATGCATTGTATACCAATGTCCCCACAATCTCTCCATTGAATATCCGGAAGGTTGGATTCAGGATGCAGGATGCGGATAGCCTGTCAGAAGAGAAAATTAAGGTTCACCTGGTGCTGGTGAATAGAATGACCAGGCAACAGGTTGACCAGCTTGAATTTGAAATTGAGAACAAGACGACTGACCGGATGTATGCCAGGACATTTATCAGCAAAATGGATGGCAGCATTCAATATTTTGCCGTCAGGCCAGGGAACATCCCCGCAGGGCAGAAACCGGCCCTGTTTCTTTCTGTTCACGGTGCAGGGGTCGAAGCCCGGAACCAGGCAAGGGCTTATCAGCCCAAGGATTGGGGAATTGTCATCGCACCGACCAACCGCAGACCTTTTGGCTTTGCCTGGGAAGACTGGGGAAGGCTGGATGCCCTGGAAGTGCTGGAGATTGGCAAAGCAATGTATGCAACCGATCCCGGGCGAACCTACCTTACCGGCCACTCGATGGGCGGACACGGGACATGGTACCTGGGAGCTACCTATCCAGACCTCTTTGCTGCGATCGCTCCCTGTGCCGGGTATGCCGACCTGCTGGGCTATGCGGTCCGGGAAACACCGGCAACAGAACCTTCAGCAATGGAACAAGTGTTTATCCGGGCGGCAAATCCGCTCCGGACCCGGGAGCTGGCAAGAAATTACCTGCATCATGGTGTTTATGTTCTTCACGGGGATGCAGATGAGACCGTCCCTGTATCCCAGGCACGGGCAATGCGTGAACTGCTGGGAACATTCCATAACGATTTTACCTATTATGAATACCCGGGCGGATCACACTGGTACGGCGATATCAGCATGGACTGGCCACCCATTTTCGATTACTTCAAGCTTCATAGCCTGAAACCAGTGAAGGATATGCAACACATTGAATTTTACACAGCAAGCCCCGGTGTCTCATCCAGGTCGGGATGGCTGGTTATACAGAATCAGGAATCCCAATTTGAATTCAGCCAGGTTAATATGAGTTGGGATCCGGAGGCAAAGGTGGTCAGCGGGACAACTTCAAACGTATCCGGCCTGGGACTGAATGTTTCAGCGCTGGAAACTGAATTACCGGTTCAGGTTATCCTGGATAACCAATCCCTGAGAGAGATGGAATCCCGTGATGGATTCATCTGGCTCAGGCAAGAAGATGGGAAATGGATGCATGCCGGATTTCCGGATGTGAAAAACAAAGGCCCCCAACGCTACGGAAATTTCAAGGATGCATACCGGAATAACATGCTCTTTGTTTATGGAACAGGGGGAAGCCTGGAAGAGAACCGCTGGATGTACTACAAAGCCCGTTTTGATGCGGAAACATTCGGTTACAGGGGGAATGGATCGATTGAGATCATTCCTGATAAACAGTTTCACCCAGGGGATTATCCGGACCGGAATATCGTTCTCTTTGGCAATGCTTCCTCAAACAGCGCGTGGAATACCCTCCTGTCCGGTTGTCCGGTTCAGGTTACCGACGGTAAAGTCCGGATTGGGAAAAAAGAGTGGAAAGGTGACGACCTCGGGATCTATTTCATCTATCCGCGGTCTGACAGCGATTTTACCTCGGTCGGTATTGTGGCAGGAACTGGATTACCGGGAATGAAAGCTACCTATGCAAACCAGTATTTTCTTGCAGGACCGGGATTTCCCGACCTGGCACTTTTCCGGTTATCCATGCTCGTTAATGGTTATGATGCGGTGGAGGGCGCCGGATTCTTCGGAAGCGACTGGAGCGTGGAGAATGGGGATTTCGTGTGGAAGAAATGAGAAGTGAGTGTTGAGAGGTGAGATGTGAGAAATGAGACGGAGTGGACAGTGTGATGATGAGATGAAGAGACCACAGCCCATGACGATCCCTGTAAAACAGGGTGTCAGAGCCTAGCCAGCGCAGGAAATATTGTACACAGAATCAAAAGGTAACCGAGAATCATATCCCCCTCCTGGAGGGGGAAAGATCCTGGGTCGCTGCTGGCGGAACAGGATCAGGGGGAGGAATTTCGAAGATGTCTCATTAAATTCCCCCGCCAGCCCTGTGAAATAATTGAAAACGCTTGTCGGGGAGTCCTTATTTCACAGGGCCAGCGGGGGATAGATTTACAGCTTATACCAAAGAGAGATCTCCTTGCATTTGATCAGGGTTTGGGTTATATTTATCCTGCCAAACCGCTGAAACCTATGCCTGAACAAGCAAAAAACCCCTTCCGGCTCTGGGAAGAGCTGAAACGGAGGAAGGTGATCCGTGTAATTCCGGTCTATGCCGCTGCTGCATTCGTCCTTCTCGAACTGGTGGACATCATCACCGAACCCTTCGGGTTACCCGCCTGGACGCTGAAACTTGCCGTGGTAATCCTATCCTTAGGATTTGTAATTGCTGTAATTCTCTCCTGGATCTTTGACATTACACCGCAGGGTGTGAAAAAAACCGGATCTGTCAGGAAAGGAAAAGAACAACCTGAGGAAACGCCTTCCAAAGCACTGGGTTGGAAAATTGCAACTTACATTAGTATCGTAGTTATAATAGCTTTAATTATTGTGAATATAACCGGCAACAGGAAGACGGTTGAGGTCGATACAAGCCTTGAAAAATCCATCGCGGTCATGCCGTTCAAAAATTTCAGTACTGACCCGGATCAGGAGCACATGTGCCTTGGATTGACCGATGAGATCATCAATCACCTGTTCAAAATAAAATCATTTGATAAGGTCGCCTCCCTGAGTTCAGTTCTGACCTACAAAGAGACCGATAAACTGACTCCTGAAGTAGCCGATGAACTTAAGGTGAACTACATTCTTGAAGGTACCTACAAGAAGATCGGTGATCAGCTGCGGGTAACAGCCCAGCTGATCGAGGCAAAAAATGACAAACACCTGTGGCAGAATGAATATGACCGGCCCTATGAGGAGATCATTACTATACAAGCAGATATTGCCCTGCAGATCGCTGATCACCTGAAAGCATTTCTGACAAGTTCGGAAAAGCAGAACATACAAAAAATTCCCACCACCAGCCAGGAAGCTTTTGATCTTTTACAGCAGGCACAATTCCTTTCATTCGGAAGCAGTTTTACTCCGGATGTCCGGGCACTTGATCTTGTATTAAAAGCCATTGATCTGGACCCGGAGTATGCAGATGCATATGCAGGTGCTGGTTATTATACTCTTGCCACTGCGAATTACGGGGGTGGAGAAGAAATGCAATCTACAGGCTGGGATGCCTTGCACTATTTTGAAAAAGCCCTGGAAATCGACCCGGATAATGCAATGGCTCATATTGGAATGGGAACGTTATATGAATGGTTTATCTGGGATTATATCAAAGCAGAGAGTGAGTTTCTTAAGGCAATTGAATTGCAGCCCAATAATTTCTTTTATTATAGTCAGTATGGGGAATTCCTTGTAAAGAGGAACCGTCTGGAGGATGCGAGACTCTATTATGTTACGTCGGAATACTCTTTTCACAATCACCTGAGAGAAATACGGAGGAAAATATATTCAGGTAAGAACAATGAAGCGTATCACTCCTTACAGGAATTCCTAAAGTTAAATGAAGAGGAAGGATATATCTGGGCAGGAGAAGCCTTTATATGGCTTGAAGAGTACGATTCAGCACTGTTCTACCTGGAAGCCGGAAAGCAGGTTGAAGACCCGGAGATATCCATACCACGATTTCAGGCCTACCTTGCGCTGGTGTATCATAAAACAGGAAGGCATGAACAAGCCCAAACAATTGTTAAGCAATTAATCGCCGGAAGTGATACCACATCAGCCATGAGTCCTGCTTATTTTACCGGCTGGTATTACAGCAGTATCGGGGAGGTGGATTCCGCGTTTTACTGGCTTGAAAAGGCATGCCGCAACCGCAGTCCGGAAATGCCCTGGCTGAAAGTCGACCCTCTGTTCAACAACCTGAAAGATGACGACCGGTACTGGGATCTTTACGAACGAACCGGTCATAAAGCGTATGATGAATATCTGGAAAACATTAAGAAGGATGACTAATTTGGTACTGGGTCCTCGGTAAAAGAAGTATATAAGTTATTTGTTAATAAGTTGATAGGTTACTGGATACGGGTTTCGGGAAAACAATGTGAAATGAACCCTAGAGACAAGGTACTGCCTTGTCTGTAACGAACCGATAATGCATCGGGAATGCATCCAATGTAGAGACGCCATGCTGGCGTCTCTACTATATCCCCTTCTTGAGGGGGAAAGCCCGAAGGGCAGGGGGAGGATTTCACGATCTGAATTTACTGATCAACCCTTCATAAATCAATATTTTTCCCAATTGTTGCAATGAATTTATTATTTTTAAAAACCGTTAATAAGTCACAAAAATACAAATCATGAAGCGTATGAAAAAAACAATTTTATGGTTGATCAGTTTGCTGCTGATCGGTTCATTTAATCAATGTACTCAGAAAATGCCGATAGAAGATCAAACCCTGAATCTTGTGCCGTTACCAGAGCAGGTTGAACAGTATGCCGGTAATTTTACCGTTGGTCCGGAAACGAAAATCCTTTATTCAACCGGTAACGAGGAGCTGAAATCCCTTGCACGCTACCTGTCGGAATTAATTGGCCCGGCTACCGGTTATGCCCTGGAAGTGGCTGAAACGGAAAAGGGGAAAAGAAGCAACTATTCCATAACCCTGCTCCTGGATCCTGAAACCATAGAACATGATGAAGGATATTCCCTTTCCGTTGAACCCAAATCTGTCTTGATCACCGGAAGAACACCCGCCGGAGTTTTTTATGGCGTCCAGACCCTGCGACAACTGCTACCGGTGCAAATTGAAATGAAAAACGCTGTGGAAGGAGTGGAGTGGATTCTGCCCTGTGTTGAGATCATGGATAAGCCAAGGTTCCCCTACCGGGGATTACACCTCGATGTGGGTCGTCATTTTTTCCCGGCGTCGTACATTAAACGGTATATCGACCTGATGGCTCTTCACAAGATGAATTATTTCCACTGGCATCTGACGGAAGATCAGGGATGGAGAATCGAGATCAAAAAATATCCGAAATTAACGGAGGTAGGCGCATATCGTGATGAAACCCTGGTCGGTCACGCGCGTCAGCGACCGCATGAATACGATGGGGAGCGCTACGGTGGATTCTATACCCAGGAAGAGATCAGAGAGGTAGTAGACTATGCAGCTCAGCGTTATATTACCGTTATTCCTGAAATTGAGATGCCGGGTCATTCCCAGGCTGCACTGGCAGCTTACCCTGAACTCGGGTGTACCGGGGGACCATATGAAGTGGCAACGAGATGGGGAGTATACGGGGAGGTCTTTTGTGCAGGAAATGAAAAGACATTCGAATTCCTCGAAAATGTTCTTCTCGAAGTGATTGATCTGTTCCCGGGTCCATACGTCCATGTCGGTGGGGATGAATGTCCCAAAGTTCGTTGGGAAGAGTGTGCAAAATGCCAGGCAAGGATAAAAGAAGAAGGACTGGCGGATGAACATGAACTCCAGAGCTATTTTATCAGACGGATCGAGGAGTTCCTGCTTGCTCACGACCGGAAACTGATCGGTTGGGACGAGATACTGGAGGGTGGACTGGCACCGGAAGCAACGGTCATGTCCTGGAGAGGAACCGAAGGGGGAATTGCTGCAGCAAAAGAGCATCATGATGTCATCATGACCCCGACATCTCATTGCTACCTCGATTATTACCAGGGAGATAGAGAGACTGAGCCGCTTGCCATCGGAGGATACCTGCCACTGGATACAGTCTATTCCTATGAACCGGAACCGGAAGAACTGACAGAAGAGGAGTCGAATTTTATTCTTGGAACACAGGGGAATATTTGGACAGAGTACATAAAAACTCCCGAACATCTTGAATACATGGTCTATCCAAGAGCCTGTGCACTGGCTGAAACAGCCTGGACACCCAAGGAAATGAAGGATTATAATGGCTTTTTACAACGAATGCAGGGTCACCAGAAGCGACTCGAAGTGCTGAATGTAAATACACGGAAGATTGAAGTAGCTTCAGATGAGGAGTCTGGAGAAGAATAATGTGGGAGATAGCTATTTTTAATTTGATATGAAAGTAAAATATATCATTATCCTTATTATCCTTGGTGCAATTATCGTTATGATCGGTGTGCTCTTTAAAATTCAGCACTGGCCGGGAGCGGCAAAACTGTTAATAACGGGTTTGATTTTTAAACTAGTGGGACTGGTACTGATTATCTGGAAAATTCTCACCATGGATAAATTCAGGGAATTCCTTGATTTATAGGAATAAATATAGAGATGAGTAAAGGGGGTGTATCAAAAGTCGATTTTTCAGTCATCCTGAACTTGTTTCAGGATCTCATAATTCTGATTAACAATAGATTAAGATTCTGATCCGCCGATGGCGGACAGAATGACGATTTTCTGGATTTTTGATACACCCCCTCCTTTGACAGCGGAGGAGAGTTTTGCTTGTTCCAAAAGCGAACGAAATAAATG
>CAZXGG010000052.1:21258-24688 GCA_964640125.1 uncultured Rikenellaceae bacterium | reverse complement strand
CAGGACTCGAACCTGCGACCTTTGGGTTATGAGCCCAACGAGCTGCCACTGCTCCACCCCGCAGTATATTGGAATGCAAATGTACTGTTTGTATTCGTTTTCTCAAAATAATTGTGCTACTTTTACAGCCCGGAAACATTATCTGACGGAGAAATCCGATTTTTTACCGCTAACCAAATCCCCTGCCATGCCACGTGTTTTTAAACCGGTCGATATCAGTAAAGAAGAAAAAGAGTCCAGAAAAGATTATTTCGACCGCCATACACCCCATGTGATCTGCGAAAACTCAGCTAAAGAGGGAGAAAAATTCAAAGTCAAGGTGAAAGTGGGTGATCGGTACCCGCATCCCGACGACCACAACCACTTCATCAGCTATGTCCAGCTCTGGAACCGCGAAACCCTGCTCGCCGAAACACGCTTTACCTCCGGTGCCTTCGGAAATAAACCCGCCAACGTGGAGGTGGATTTCTATATCATCCCCGGTCCAGCCAACATGAACCTTACCGCTATGGTTCTCTGTACCAACCATGGATTGTGGCAATCTGAAGAGAAAGCAGTGGAAATCAAGTGAACAGCGGGCTTTTTTTACTGTAAAACGAACCTCCTGGTTCGTTTATTTGGCAGTGATACGATGACTTTCCAATCATCGTGCCCCGGCTAAAGTCCGGGGTACGACTTTCGAGGGTTCAAAAACCCGTCGCCTGAACGCCAGTCGGGAGACGAAAAAATCTGATCCACAGGTACAAACTGGGTCGAAATTCGAGGCCTCGCTCAGTCATCGTATCACTCTCTTCCATATCAACGTCAGCATCTTCCGGTCCATACAGCAGTTTCCAGGTGAATAACATTGAAGTTGGACCGGTTTTCCTTCTACCGGTATTTTCTAAGGACATGCCGTCCCGATGGAGTTGATAGAAATCCCGAAATCGGTCCAATTACATTGCTATTTAGCGGGAAAGCGTTTCATGGACCGGATATTTGCCATACATCCATTAGCATGCCCCATCCGTCACCCGTCCCTGCCCGACTATGTCGTTCGGGCGGGCGAACGGGTCATCCGGGCGGAGACCCGAATGGGTCAGACGGTACCGTTAGCCCGGTCTGACAGCTCCTGGGAAATACTTTTTCTGAAACCACAATGCAACATTAACAAGGGATATCAAAACAGGCACTTCAACCAGGGGGCCTATCACTGCAGCAAATGCTTCTCCGGAGTTTACACCAAAGACAGCCACAGCCACGGCAATTGCCAGCTCGAAATTATTGCTGGCCGCCGTAAAGGAAATGGTGGCAGTTTTCGAATAATCTGCCCCGATCCTTTTTCCCATATAAAAAGAAACCAGGAACATCACAATGAAATAGATAACCAGGGGAATGGCTATCCGAACCACATCCAATGGGATCCTGACAATGTACTCTCCTTTCAGTGAAAACATGACAAAAATGGTAAACAGCAGGGCGATCAGCGTCAGGGGACTGATCTTTGGAATAAACCGCTGATCGTACCACTCCTTATTCTTTACACGAATGAGAATAAACCGGGTGAAAAATCCTGCAATAAACGGAATTCCCAGGTAGATGAATACGCTTTTGGCAATCTGTCCGATGGTGATATCCACCTGGAACGATTGCAATCCGAACCATTTGGGCAATACCGTGATAAAAACATAAGCATAAAAGGAGAAAAACAACACCTGGAAAATGGAATTGAATGCAACAAGTCCTGCCGCATATTCCGTATCCCCTTTCGCGAGTTCGTTCCAAACAATAACCATGGCAATGCAACGGGCTAAACCAATCAAGATCAGTCCGGCCATGTAATGCGGGTAATCCTGCAGGAAGAGGATCGCCAGAAAAAACATCAGGACAGGACCGATCAACCAGTTCTGGACCAGCGATAGGGAAAGGATCTTGAAATTTCTGAATACATCCCTCAACTCCTCATACCTTACCTTTGCCAGTGGAGGATACATCATAACGATTAAACCGATGGCAATGGGTATATTGGTGGTATCAACACTCAATGTGTCCCAGAAGGAAGCAATATCCGGGAAAAAGAATCCGGATAATACACCGATAACCATCGCCAGGAAAATCCAGAGTGTTAAATACCGGTCTAAAAATGACAGTCGCTTACCTGCGGATTTCATCATATTATTTCCTCATTACTATTTTCAGCATTCCAAGAATCGGTTTATTACAAAACAAAGGCACAAAATAGTATTATCAAACAAGAGATCCATAGATTAAACCGGAAATGGTAGCCATGATGGAAACCAGGATGATATAGACAACTGTTTTTTGCGTTCCGATAACGCTCCGGATGACCAGCATATTGGGCAGGGAGAGAGCAGGCCCGGCCAACAACAGTGCGAGGGCAGGACCCTGACCCATTCCATTTTTGAGCAATCCCTCTACAATCGGTACTTCAGTGAGTGTTGCAAAGTACATGAATGCGCCGAAGACAGATGCAAAGAAGTTTGAAAAGAGCGAATTTCCTCCAACCAGAGATGTAACCCATTGATCCGGTATGAGTCCTTCACCATTTGTTGTCCCAAGCAGGATCCCTGCTATCAAAACACCTGCTGCCAATAATGGCAGGATCTGTTTGGTGAATCCCCAGCTTTCATAGAGCCATTCCCTGGGTGGACCCTCTGTAAGCAACGTCATAATGATCAGGGCTACTATTGCAATGATAAATGGAATAGTTGGTTGCCCCCTGAATAACATTCCTGAAATGGCGACTAGAAACACCGAAATCAAAACATAGAAGACATTAATTCTCAAAATCTTAATCAGGGAGTAGGCCAGCAACAAACCGAATCCGGCAGTGATATACCATTTGTTCGCCCATAACCAGAAGAAGACTCCTTCACCGGACTCGGGTCTGCCCCAGTTGGTAAATACCAG
Source organism: uncultured Rikenellaceae bacterium (assembly GCA_964640125.1). GTDB lineage: Bacteria > Bacteroidota > Bacteroidia > Bacteroidales > VadinHA17. Next base: position 21,778 of record CAZXGG010000052.1, on the reverse strand, counting down.
TATCAGAACCAGAACGAAAAAATGGAATGCGGTTTGCCACATGGGACGTTCAGAAGGCGTTTCCGGGAAATCCATTTGCCGGTCGGCTCGTTCTTTTTCCTCTTTCCTGTAAATAAGAGACATGATCAACCCGATCACGATACTGAAAACCACCGCACCGATGATGCGGGCAATTCCCAACTCAAATCCAAGGATCCTGGCTGTAAGAATTATCGCCAGGATATTGATGGCAGGACCTGAATAGAGGAAGGTAATAGCAGGTCCGAGACCAGCTCCGCGTTTATGGATGCTGGAGAACAGGGGAAGTATCGTACAGCTGCATACAGCAAGGATTGTCCCTGAAACCGATGCGATAAGATATGCTTTCCATTTTTTTGCTCTTGCTCCAAAATATTTCAATACCGAAGCCTGGCTGATAAAAACGGCTATGACACCGGCAATAAAAAACGCAGGGACAAGGCATAACAATACATGTTCCCGTGCATACCATTTTGTCAATCTGAACCCCTCGAACAGGGCA
>CAZXGG010000052.1:20076-21158 GCA_964640125.1 uncultured Rikenellaceae bacterium | reverse complement strand
CCATATTCCATCATATCGTTGATGTCTTCAATCTTACTTACGTCTGCCGGGATATCTAATTCGGCAAGGCAGTTAATGACTGCTTTTTCAAGTGCCCTGCATTTGGGGCACCCCATTCCCAGTACCTTGATTTCCATTTTCTGTATATTTGTTCGTTGTTCGTAAAAATACGAACAATGATAGTAAAAATTTTTACATCCGGAGAATTTTTTTAAACAGTTTTTGTGCTATTTCCCAGTTTTCCCTGTTCAGGCAGTATTTTATTTTCGGTTGTTCTATTTCACCCTGTATCAGTCCGGCTTGTTTCAGTTCTTTCAAATGCTGGGAAAGGGTTGATTTTGCGATGGGAAGCACTTCGGAGAGATCTCCGGAGTAACAACAGGTTTGATTTGACAGCAGTTCCAGGATATACATTCGTACCGGGTGGCTCATTGCCTTTGCAAAGCGAGCGGCCTGTTTCTGTTCTTCGGTTATCTCAACCATATGTGAATTAGTATAAATCTATTGATCGTGCAAATATATAGAAAAACACACTCATTCTCTTTCATTATTTCTGAAGGATTACGGTTCATTTAATCAAGGTCTGGAGACAGCGGTCCATGAAACGGTTTCCCGGGAATAACGGTTGTAGTCAGACCGGGTGTTCCTGTATACCGGTATCTTCTACACATATGTCGCCACTACGTGGCTCAAAAAATAGCAGGTTAATCCACAAATGAACGAAAACCCCATCCGTCACCCGTCCCTGCCCGACTATGTCGTTCGGGCGGGCGACCAGGTCATCCGGGCGGAGATCCGGAATGGATCAGACGGTACCTTGAAACCCGGTCTGACCGATAATATTCTTCTTTCAGTCCCTAACGGGACGTCCGTCATTTTCCATCCTTATTCCAGCCACTGAAGTGGCCGGCTATTTTCTGTAAGTCCCTAACGGGACTCATCTTAATCCTATCCAACCGGTTAACTGACCCGTCAGGGTCTTTCAGACCTGACGGTGTCTTTTAACAAAAATTCCCGAAGGCCTGCCTGCCGCTCGCCTGCCGAAGGCATGGCAGGCAGGGGATTAATAGTGAATAGCCCCG
>CAZXGG010000052.1:0-19976 GCA_964640125.1 uncultured Rikenellaceae bacterium | reverse complement strand
TGCCGCTCGCCTGCCGAAGGCATGGCAGGCAGGGGATTAATAGTGAATAGCCCCGTGTAACCCAACACGTGATCCTCGGTCCAGCTGCATTGTTATTTATCGGGAAAGCGTTGTATGGACCGGATAATCGCCAACCGTTCATTAGCATATTTCATCCCAAAGACTCCAGATGGATCCGGTAGTATCCATATAACAGTTCATATAGTTATTCCAGGATCATGTATTCATACAGTGTGATGAAAACGGTTCTTGTAACTCCTTCAGATAATGACGTATGATAACTGGGAGTATATATCTCGGTCATTTTTGTAACATACCCGTCCTGGTCCAGTTCATATTCGTAATTGCTGTAAGCTTCGGTCATGGAAGGGCCGGTAGGACAACCCGCTCTCCAGGTGACGCGAATCACAAGGTTTTTGCTCCATTTCCCGATGATCCCGTTTGAAAAATCCCTGACATCCACCTTGTTGAGTGTTTCATTGTAACTGTAATAGTCAGTACACATAGCTGGCATTCCATCTTCTGATATTTTTATACTGCGTATATTCTCATCTCCAATTGTACGGGTTATAAGAACAGTACCTGAATCAGGATTGGTGCCTGTGCGTTGCCAGTCAATTGCTATGGCTGTTGCAAAGTCATTTTCATATTCATAATCTAACCTGGCTATATAGTACGAGCTGGAGCAAAAACCGGTATCAATGCAGTAGGAGGCATAACCATTCTTCCCTTTGTAAAAAGTTCTTTTGTAGGTTATTTCATTTTGCGGGTTTTTTGTGATACTTTCAAACGTTGCATCATTATCGTGGAAAACGGTTCTCTGAGTAAGACCATCGTTGATGTACGTTAAGTATTCCGTTATCCATGAACCGGTAAGATGGATTACATATTTAACAACCTGGTCTGAATATTTATAAACGAATTCAGGAACATCCTTTTTGTAAGCCTCATCCTTTTCACTGCAATTGTTGAATAAAACAATGGACAGCAGCAAAACCGACAGATGGACAATCCTTTTCACGGCATTCAGGGTAAAAAGTCAAATTTTATGAAAGTTACGGTATATAAGGGACAATTAAAAAGTATGCATTAGATTTTCGGCAAGTGATATTAAATTTTGAGTTATAGAACCAGAGTGAGAACACCATCGGTGTTCGATTATTGTAGTTGATAGAAATCCCAAAAATCGGTCCAGCTGCATTACCCTTCTGGGGAAAGCATTCCATGGACCGAACATTTGCCAAACGTTCATTAGCATTTTTTGTTAAAATATGTTAAGAATGAAATGAATGGGGAAGAAGATTGGTCTAATGTATAAAAAGCAACCAGTTAACGAAGGGAGATAATAAAATGAAAGCACGGGTTTTTGAAAAAACCGGTTTACCAAATCCACTGGGAATGATCATGATCATCCTGATCATCGGTCTGGTGTGTTTGGCACAATACATATTGACACAGCCGGCTACCGCTCAAAAGAAGCCAGATGTTAATTATATACAGGTTGAGAAGGGACCTGACATTCAGATAGAAGAGTGGATGGTTGATCCAGGCTATTGGAATAACGGTGCACTTGCCGCTGAGCCGGTTGAGGAACCGGATCCGGAAATTACCATTGAGCGCTGGATGACGAATTTTTCGATACCGGTACTGGCATCTAACCGGTGTGAACGGGAATATGAAGTTGAAGCCTGGATGTTCGATGAAACATTGTGGGTTAATCCGGAGAGTAACCATTGTACAATCACTGAAACCCAGGATAAATGTTTCTAAAGGGGGTTATTGTCTGATTACCAAAAATCGGGGCACAACAGTTTTCCTCGTCGCCCGACTACAGCTCGGGTGACGAGTTTTTATTAGCCCAATAGTGATACGATGACTCCGGTTATACCTTTTACTCATACCGCAGAGAATCAACAGGATTTCGGACAGCTGCTTTAATGGACTGATAACTTACGGACAAAATTGCAATTACAAGAGCTATTATCCCACCGGTAAGGAAACTGAAAGCTCCAAGGTTTGTCTTATAAGCAAAATTCTTCAGCCACCAGTTTATTATTCCATATGAAAGTGGAATAGCAATAACAAATGAAAGTAAAATCAGCTTCAGGTATTCCAGGGAAATTAATCTCACAATGCTATCTGAAGATGCTCCCAGTGCTTTACGGATCCCTATTTCTTTGGATCGTTGTTCCGCTGTGAAGGTTGCAAGTCCCAGTAATCCCAGGGAGGCAATAATGATTGCAAGACAGGTAAACAGAAGAAAAATTTTACCAAGTTGCTGTTCTTTCCTGAATTTAGCATTAAAATTATCGGCTACGAACGAGTAATCAAAAGAACCTCCGTGAGCGAAAGATTTCCATTTCGATTGAATCAAATTTATTTTTCTGCTGACATCCCCGGGTGTAAGTCTGACAAGAAGGTTGTTCCCCTGCGATCCCAGGAAAATAACAAGAGAGGTAATTTCTTCCTCCAGAGATTGATAATTATAATCTTTAACCACACCGATTACCTCCCGGACATCCTGGTCATTTTCTTTCCAGAATGTCTGAAGTTTCTGACCCACCGGATTTTCCCAACCAAACAAACGGGCTGCAGCTTCATTGATTACAACTGCACTTGAATCAGAAGGAAATTCTTTTGAGAAAAACCTTCCATCTACCATTGATAATTTCAGGGTCTCTATAAGATCCTCATCTACAATGCAATAGTTACTGCCCCGTTCCTGGGTGTCTTCTCCCCTTGGCCGGAAAAGATCAGTATAATTAACATCCGGAGGTACCAGGTTACAAATACTGGCACTGATAACCTCCGGTAATTTCAATAATTCTTCTTTGAAAGCAATTTTACCCATACCCAACGATTCAGCATTTCGTATTACCAATACATTGTTTTTATCAAAACCTAAATCTTTGTTTTGCAGGTATTGAAGCTGTTTATAAATCAGTAACGTACAAATTATGAGTCCTATAGACAGTGTAAATTGAAAAATGACAAGAATGCGTCTTATGCCACTACTTTTCATGCCGGCTTTTATCTTGCCCCTCAACACTTCAACAGGTTTGAAAGAAGTAAGATAAAATGCAGGATAGCTACCAGCCAACAGACCGACAATTAATACCAGTAAAATAATGCCTGTCAAATAATTGAAATTATAGAGTGCCTTGATCGTTAAAAGTTTGCCGGACAGAACATTGAATTGTGGAAGAATAAAGGTTAACACACCCTGTGCAAGCAATAACGATACCAGTGTGTAGAATAAAGACTCAATTAAAAATTGGATCCGCATGGTGCTGATGGAACCTCCGAGAGATTTTCTCACGCCAACTTCTTTTGCTCTTCCGGTAAACCTTGCTGTTGACAGGTTCATAAAATTTATACAGGCAATGACTATGGTGAACAGGACAATGGCAATCAGCAGATAGATGGTGTTCATGTTACCGCCCGGTTCCAGGTGAAGGTCAACATCCGGGGAAAAATGAATATCCAACAGGGATTGAAGATAGAAACCATATGCCCCTCCCTGTTCTAAAAATTCATCAAATGATATACCCAGGAATTGCTCTGCCTGCGGACCAATGTATTTTTTCACCATTTCCTGTAGTTTGGTTTCCACATGCTGCAAATCCGCATCTTCATTGAGTTTAAGATAGGTAAGTAAAGAATTGCTAACCCAAATAGGATTCCGGCTGTAATTCCAGGACCCCATGGAAAGGATCATGCTAAAGTGGAAATGGGAATTAGGAGGAGGATCTTCGACAATACCGGTGATAGTACAGAGCCATTTATCAATGCCCAATTCCAGGGTATTGCCTACGGGACTGATGTCATCCGGACCGGCATAACCAAATATTTTATTGGCTGCAGTTTCTGTTAATACCAGGCTATATGGATTGGTTAAGACCGTTTTGGAATCACCCTGGATAAGGTTGAAACTGAAGAAATCGAAAAAATTGGAGTCAGCCAATAATATTGTTTTTTCAGTATACGCATCTTCCATATATTTTATCGAGATATCCTCCCATGGTGCAATACGGCATCCTTCCTTAACCTCCGGAATCTCTTCAACACATCCTGCAGCAACCGGGGCAGATGAGTAACATGAGTTAAATTCCTGCCCCCCTATCCGTCCATAAAGATTAACTCTATAAATCAACGCTGCATCTTTATGAAACCGATCGTAACTGAATTCATCAATGATATAAAGAAGGATCAACAAACCGGTTATTAAACCAATTGTCAATCCGAAAATATTGATGAACGCATAAAATTTCTGCTTCTGAATGTTGCGTATCGCAATTTTAAGATAGTTGAAGAACATCGGGTTTGTGTTAAATGTTTGTTAGATTAATTGCACTGGCTATGATGGTTATCGGATCATGTAAGTGCTTTTTAAGAGGTTTATTACACACATGGAATAACTGAATGGACTACGGAAATAAAATTAGGTCAATCCTGCAACAATTCCAAGTGACTTCTGATAAAGGTTGAAATACGAATGTCCCCCTTGTATGGTTGGATGCTGGTTGCAATCTTGCGCTCCTTCGGGACGTTCTATCTATTTCCTGCTTATTCCAGCCACTGAAGTGGCTCCTGCCTGCCGTGTAATACTTCACAATTTCGGTAACAAAATATCAAACGAATATCAAAAGACAGATTATATACCAGGTACTTTTAGCGACATTAGTTTAAACCAATAAACTTTACCCCGACAGGCAGGGGTAGAATAATGAACCGGAACGAAGTGGAGCTCACCGAAGGTAATAACGGTCATAACCGGTGGTTAGGATATACGAGAAGATTACAACCCTCGAGGTGTTAAATTTTGCTTTTTAGAGTATTCTAAAGACATGCCGCACCTACGGTGCTTAAAAATGTAACGCTCAAGCGTTCCAAAAACATGTCGTCCCAATGGGGCTATATATTCCTCCATATGATTGATTCACCGGGTGACTGAAGATCACCCGGTGAATGTATCTGCCATGTAGTTTACAATAATTCCTGCACCAATGCTTCGTTTCCTGTGAAGGGCTAATGGTTTTTCATCACACTTCTCCAAACCAGCACACCGGCTGTTCCGGCAGCCAGGTAAAGGTAGAGCAGGAAATCGATCCTGAAACGACCGATCTCCTGGGGCAGGATATGGAACAGCGACAAAAGAAGGATAGCCAATCCGGAAGCTGAAAAGAAAAGCACCGACAGGTGAGGTTTTTCTTTTGTCAGCACCGCCAATAACACTACCGGAGCCATCATCGAGGTACCGGTGAAGCTTGTCCGGGCAAGAAGAGCCAGCTCATCGCTCATCACGGTTGAGAAGACCAGGGCGATGATGGCAAAAATAAAAAGCCCGATCCGTGTATTTCGCAATATTGTTTTATCACTCCCCTTCATCATGGACCGCAGTTCGGTCCCAAGCGCAAAAATCTGGGCATTGGTAGTGGAGAGGCAGGCGGCAAACAGTCCAACCATCGCCAGTGCACCAACGATCTCCTTCTGGTCGAACAGCAGCGCACCGGCAAGAAAATCTGCTGTGCTGGCATCCGTATAGTTCACTGCTCCGTACATACCAATAAAAACCGTGGAAAGAATGATCACGATGGCGAATATTCCCAGTGACACAGCCATGCGACCCAGGGACCGAAAATTGCGGATAACCACCACCCGCGTGGTGAGCTGTGGCTGGGTAACGGGAATCAGCACGATGGCAATGAACGAAGCGATCAGGAACTGCACGGTAAACAGTCCGTTGGGTCCCGGTACGGATAGCAAAGACGGTTTCACCCGTTCCACTGCTGTGAAGAGGGATTCAACACTCCCGAACGAACAGATGCAGGTGATGCCGATCAGCCAGATGACGACCAGCAGGACTGTACCCTGTATGGCATCGCTGAACACGATCGCCCGGAAGCCACCGATTTCAGCATAAACCAGCATGATCCCCACGATGATGATCGCCCAGGACCATTCCGGAAGGGCACCCTCGAATGTGGCGCTGAAGAAAATGGAAATGCCACGGATCTGGATAGCAGCATAGGGCACCAGGAACAGGAATGCCGTGATAAAGAAAAGGTATCCCGGCAGTTTGTGTTCATACAGTCCGGTAAGGAATCCCGACACACCCCGGAAACCGGTTGTCTTCACCTTTTTCCGGATATGGTAGCCAAACCAGATGATCAGGAACACCATGCCTCCGTCTGAAACGGCCAGGAAGATCCAGGCACCCACACCATCGGTACGGAACATGTCCGGCATGCCCATGAAGATGAAGGCACTGAACAGGGCAGCGGCAAAGGTCAGTACCCCGATGACGGGTCCGATGTTAAAACCAGCAAGCATGAACTCATCCAGCGTTCGTTTTTTGTGGTATGATCTGACCGACGCAACCAGCAAAGCCAGGATAAACAGGCTACCCAGGATTATGAGCCAGGTGATCATGATTCGTCCTCCCCCTTTCCCGGATGAATGCGTATGGCAATCCAGGTGAGCAATACGAACAGCAGGGTGACGATCAGCCCCGTCCACAGGGTGTAGGGAAAATGAAACAATGCCGGTTCATACTTCCCGTAAGGAATCACCAGCGGTGTAAAGGTGATGCATCCAAGGATCAAGGCGGCAAGGATCAGCATCCTGAAGATGGATTTCCGTTGAGAAAGATTCATGGTCGTTTTTCCAAACCCTGTTACGACAGAGGATAACAAAAACGAAGCTAATCATTTATTTGGTAATGTCCATCCGCCGGTCAGGGTTAAAGGAATTTGCTTATTATGCATCAAACGATACGGCTGAAAATTCTTTCAGTCCCTACGGGACGTTCTGGATATTTTCCCCTGATCACAGCCACTGAAGTGGCTGCCTATTCCCTGCCCAGTCCCTATCGGGACGATGAATAATACAATTTAACGTATCATTAGAGAATAGCAATCTATCGTCCCCACATATGGGGTATTTCGGAAGGATCGAGGGACGGTTCATTACCAAATTTTGCTCCTGTTTCAGAAATGACTATGGCATAATTCCACCATATGGATGTAGCATCGTAAATATCCTCATCCCTGTAATACCTGTTTTTCCCTTTGAATGTTCCATCATTATACTTCATCCCATAACAATTCGGATCATAAACCTCAAAAAACACCTCTCCATCGACATTCCTGTATCCCTTCACAACAATAAAGTGGCCCCAGCCGCTTGATCCGGTAGTATAAAATTTATCGATCCGCCATTCATTGGCTGTTCCATCACGGATGTAGTACATATCCAGACAAAGGATCAAGATTTTGTCATCATTCAGGTTACTGCTGATTACCTGTTGGGTTCCTGAAGCATTCCCGGCCAATGCGATATACAGGTGGGGTATACTATGATCTGTCAGGTAATTCCCGATATCGGAAGTATACCACCATCCCCCATCCGGACGATAAGCTGCCCGCGCATCTTCAGGAGTATTGCTAAATGATGGATCTGACCATTTTGCAGCCATTGTTGTAGATGTTGGTCCACAATTGACATTTGAATATGTCCCGGTATTTGCCTGGTCGAGATACCATTCATAATCCCTGTTATTTGATAGGGATTGCATCAGGAATCTTCCCAGACCCCATGGCACTGTATAGGTGTTATTACTGGAAGAAACTTCCCAGTTAAGGATTGATTTTTCATCTTCTGCTACTACCTTATAAGTAAATGAAGTTACATAGTCATTCACCGATTGCCCACTTATTTGTAGTGCAGTGCCGACATAAGCTGTTGCGCCTTCTGACAAAATAAAATTGGCTATCAATTGATTGGGAGAGAATACCTCAATTGGAAAGGTAATATTTATTGACCTGCTAACAGTTATAATTTCTACGTCTACTGTTTGACCCACAAGATCATATGTCAAAATATACGCCTCATTACTTTTTTTGATCTCCTCTTTTTCGCAGGAGATAATCAGGGGCAATATAAGTAATGCAACCAGATACGTAAATTGACTCTTCATTGCCTGAGTGTTTTGAATAAAGGTGCGGTATTTTTTTGTATCAGCAGCAAGTGATACGATGACTTGCCAGTGTTAAATGCCTTTACACAGTCATCGTATCACTGGTTTGATTAATTTAATAAAATCGACTAATTGTTTTTACTTCACAAGTTTGTAGAAACCAAGTCTCATTAACTTATCAACTTATAACTAATAACTTTTCACTTCTTGATCACTGTCTTATCCATTGGTATACCCAGTTCTTCATATAATTTCCTTCTGCCGTCCTTATCTGCATCAAGTATTCCCCTGGCAAAGAGAGCAACATCCACTGCATGTTCCCTGGGGACCACGATCACCCCGTCACCATCGGCAAGAACCACATCCCCGGGTTTGACCAGGACGCTACCGACGGATACCGGTTTATTGACCGACTCAATTTCATTCCTTCCCGGCCGGATGCCCCTGCCTCTCTGCATACAATCGAGATACACCGGGATCCGTTGCTTGATGATCTCATCGGTATCCCTGATCCCTCCGTTTGATACGATACCCCGTGCTCCCTTGCTCACCCAGAAAAGTGAATTAAACGATCCGACAGACCCGGTTTCACCATCACCCTGAACATCGAGAACGATGACGGTCCCGGGCTTAATGAATTCCACAAAGGGTTCGGAAGAGATCTGATTGTACCAGTCACCCTCCCATTTTCTGAACTCTTCCGGATCCATCGGGTTTTTCACCACCCGGTTGGTTGGGACATAGCGGGCAGTTAATGCTATACCACACACGATGTGTGACAGTTCATCAATATCCCGCCAGAGTGCCTCAATCCGGGTATCCATCAATCCGACATCACGCAGTCCGACCATATCCATCCCGTCCGACACGTCAGCGACACGAAGTCCGGTGTACAGTTTCAGGATCTCCTCATCAGAAGGAGTGTCCTGTGCATTGGATAAGCAGGTAAAGGATGTTAATACCAGTAATAAAAGTGTCTTGAACGTGTGTTTGAAACGTATCATGATTATCTGTATTGGTTTGAATAAAGGTATGGGATTTTTTTGGATCAATTGTAAATATCGTTCTGCATCATGTCTCTATTACAAAACCTAAACCCTATCCGGTTTACAGGGATTGTAATCTGTTCGAACCGATCTTTACTTTCCATGTTTGTTGATAATCCTCGAATAATTGCCTAACTTGTACAGTGGTAAGGAATTGATCATGAATGTAATCTTCTGTCTTATGGATACCCCAACTGCTGTATTGGAAGGTATGTGAAGAGAAGGAGCTGGAAGTGAAGTACAGCGATTATAAAGAATACAAAAATAGGACCTGGTTTTGATCGCTGCAAGACGATTTTTAATGCAGCACCAGTTCCACATCCCGGACTGCTTCATAATCCGGGTTGAGCACCCATTCACCTTCCTTGTTGATCAGTCCCCATAAACCCCCTGATCGGGCTGCTGCATATCCGTTTTTGAAATCCCTCACTGCCTGAAATTTCGGCGGGATCACCCATTCACCATTGGTGTCAAAAAAACCGACCAGGCCATCTTTTCTCCCTTTACACAATCCTTCATAGAATGTTCCGATGATCTCTGTATTCTCCAGGTACATCATCTCTCCGTATTCGTTGACATAACCCCACCTGCCATTCATTTCAACCCGTGCGAGTCCGTCGTGCGGGCTGAAATCTTTTGCTGCATCAAATTGTGGTGAAATAACCCATTCACCCTGCCGGTTGATGAATCCAATCAGTTTATCAAAGGTTCTTGCCCATGCCAGTCCTCCACTAAAATATCCAACACTCTCATACTTTGGTTCAATCACCACATTCCCATAGGTATCAATAAAGCCCGCCCGGTTATCGACCGTATAGACCGGGGCCAGTCCATCAGAAAAGTGTTTCACGTTATCCACCCGATCCAGGTTCACGGGGTATTCTGTTCCCGTCTGATCCAGAACAACAAAGTTACCCCTGATCTCAGCAGCGGCATAGCCGCCATTGAACTCGGTCACTTTATCGTATTTACACTCTATTTTAACCCTGCCATCCGTATCCAGGTAACCCCATTTTTTATAATACCGCACGGGGACCAATCCGTCGTCGAATCCTTTGACGCCGAAACCCAGTATACTGAGCAGATCAAACCCCTCAATTTCGGTGTTCAACTTCTGATCGTTAATATCAACGAAATAATATTCTTTTGTTTTCGCATCACGGACGGGTGCGAATCCATCCGCTGAAAAGGGAAAGTTTTTGCTGTATTTGGCTGCAATAATCATTTCCCCGTTGGGGTTGATGTAACCCCAGTATTTGCTTCCCAGAGGTTTTACCTGTGCTACGTAGGTTTGGCTACCTACATTTTTCTGGGCAAATAAACTTTGGCAAATCCAAAAGCCAACTGCCAATATCAATAACATTTTGCTTTTCATGTCTTTATGTTTATGTTTGATTCCCTTACAATGTCGGTTGAATGGGTGGAAATCAAGCAGATTGTGATCAAATGATTCATTCAACCTCTATTCAAAGGTACAATGTAATGGGTTAAAAAGTCAAGAAAAACCGGTTTATTTAACCCTATCCGATAGGTTACTGACATTGAAATTGTGTTATTTCACCAATACCATTATCTTTATCCGTACATAAAGAAGATCTTTATGACCGGTTTCCGCAGGTTCGGTTGTTACCTGAAAAAAATCTGATCCTTGAGGTTTATCGTTTTATATATCATCGTCGTTTTGCAGTTTCATTCGTTTCAGCCCCCCATCATGACTGATCAGGGAAACATCAATACCAGCCGGAATCCTTCAGACACTCCCCTCTTCTCGTTTGGAATAATCAGCGATATCCAGTATTGCAACTGCGACCACGAAGGTTCGAGGTTTTACCGTGAATCGTTAAAGAAGCTTACAAGCTGTGTTAATGAGCTGAATTCGAAAGATTTATCATTTGTGGTGAGTCTGGGTGACCTGATTGAACGGGATTTTACCAGCTACGATTCAGTATTGAACATCCTGGATCAGCTCTCCTGGCCGGTATATCATGTATTGGGGAATCATGATTTTTCAGTTACAGATCAGGAAAAAACCAAGGTTAACAGCAAACTGGGAATCTCCGACACCTATTACGATTTTGAGATCAAAGGTTACCGGTTTATCGTATTGAATGGTTGTGAGATCAGTCTGTTTGCACCTGCTGAAAACACAAAGGAATACCGGAGGGCACAACTGCTTTTGAACCAGTTGAAGGTGAACAATGAACACAATGCGATCGACTGGAACGGAGCCATCAGCATGGAGCAATACAGGTGGTTAAAAAACAGGATCAAAACATCAGAAGAAGCGGGAGAAAAAGTTATCCTTTTCTGCCATTTCCCGGTATATCCGAAATTGGTCCATAATTTATGGAATTACAAAACCCTCCTGAGTTTCTTCAGCAGGCAGGAGCATGTTGTTGCCTATTTCGGCGGTCACAATCACCACGGCAGTTATGCTACCCTTAAGCATACTCATTACCTCACCCTGACGGCTATGGTGGAAACTCCTGACAAAACTGCCTGGTGCACTGTAGATGTCTTCAACGACCGGCTTGAGGTCACCGGCTACGGAAGGGAAAAATCCAGGGTATTGTATTTTATTGATCAGTAGCTTTGCTTAGTCATTGTATCACTGGATCTTACTTGTACAGTCTGAGGTCTATTGTGCAGCAGCCCAGACCTGTCTGACCGATTGAAAAAAACGGAACGTGTAATTGGCTAAACCAGAAAAATGGTGTAACTTGAAACAGATTGATTAACAGATCAGTTCTCGTTTATAATATCCAAAAGAAGATCCATTTATTAACCTAAAAATTTATCGCCATGAAAAGACAATTTTATTATCTATTCACCCTGGTTGTAATTCCCCTTATCTTCTCCTGCCAAACTGCAGTGCAAACCGAAGAGGTTGATGTTGAACAGGAAAAAGAAGCCATTATGGCTTTGTTAAATGCGGAGGCCAAAGCTGCTGCTGAACTTGATATTGATACAATCATTGCTATGCATGTCCAGGATGAAGTCGACTCCAGGCTTCAGATGGGCAGAGAAAGTTATACGCTCTTTAATGGTTGGAAAGAGGTCGAAGCACATTTTGAAGGTTGGCGGGATTTGGATTTTTCCAATATGACAAATATCCGGAACCGTAAGGAAAATATGATATTAAAAGTTGGCAACAACTGGGCATGGTTGATCTGTGACAATATCTGGGAGTACGATACGGAAGGGGAGCCGGTAAAAGATGTAAACATTCAGATTAATTTTCTTGAAAAGATTGATGGTGAATGGAAATTTTCCTTCCAGGCATATATTGCCAAGCCACAACCGGATAATGACGAAGATGAAGGAATGGAAGAGGAGGATGAATGATTGTCATAATGGTTCTAATTCGATCATTGGATTGCTTGTTCGTTATGAGCGAGCCGGTCTGGTCAACCATATCTGACTGATAAAAAGTGCGAATCCTATCCATCAAATTTTGGGATTAATTCCGGAGATTTCATATTTTTACTTTAACCCAGCGGTTGAAAAAATGCTTATCCGGTTTAGAACCATCCATCGATGGCTGATCGTTTTGTGTTCTGCCACATTTCTGTTGGTTTCAGTCATTCTTCTTAAATCTTACTGCAACCCGGAAAGAGACAGGTATGAAGCTTTCCTGTTAAACCGGTTTCATGAAATTCCCGATTACAGTATTGGGCAACCAGATACCCTGGCAAGGCCTGACCGTCCCGACCTGGCCGCCTTTCATGAATATGTTATGACCGTCGATCCGGAACTTCATCGTGTTCCTGTAGAACGGCTTGCCAAAGCCTATGAGCAAACCCGGATCATGCGGTTGAACCGTAAACAAAGTAAATCGATTGCTGATGCGCTGGATTGGACCGGTTATCCGTCCGAATATGGCGGGCGCACCCGATCGTTGATGTTTGATCCGAATGATCCGGAACACAAGAAAGTATGGGCAGGAGCAGTGACCGGCGGGTTGTGGTATAATAATGACATAACCACACAGGGGTCTCCATGGGTCGCCGTGAATGACTTCTGGGATAACCTGTCCATCAGCTGCATTGCATCCGATCCAAATGATCCCCGGGTGTTATATGTCGGAACGGGTGAGGCTTCTACTGCCGTGATCATCTACCGGGAGTCTTCAGGACGGGGTTCAGGCATTTTTAAAAGCACCGATGGAGGCGATACCTGGAACCTGCTTTCCTCAACGGAAGAATTTGCTTACGTAACCGATATCGAGATCCGGAACGAGGGTGGTGAAAGCGTATTGTATGCCGGTGTGGTATCGGGGACATACAAGGAATCCGAACACCCATCAGTACCAAGTGATGGATTATACCGCTCCGCTGATGGAGGAGAAACGTGGGTGCAGGTATTGCCATCGATCACCGGATTTACAGTACCATATGCGCCTTCGGATATCGAGATCAGTGCTGCAGGCAGGATATTTGTCGGAACAGGGAGAAATCTTGATGGTGAAGGTGCAGCCACCATCCTCTATTCCGATGAAGGGACGACCGGAAGCTGGAACGTTTTCAGCGATTACAAAACCATCATCGAAGTCAACGATTCATTTCCTTACCCGGGGAGGGTGATGCTTGCCAGCGCTCCCTCAGATGAGAATATCGTCTATGCCCTGATCTCCTCCGGGTATATCCGTTACGATTTGTTCATCGGATATTTTTGCAATCATATTCTCCGGTCAGAAGATCATGGCGGTTCCTGGAAAGAGATAACCCTTCCACCCTATCATGAAGATCATACCTGGGCTACCCTGGCGTGGCATGCACTGACAGCAGCTGTTGCTCCGGATGATCCGAATACCCTGTTTATCGGAGGGCTTGACCTGTTACGAACGAACGACGCATCAGCAGATAGTGTTGTCTGGCAATACCTCTCTTCCTGGTGGAACAAAGGATACAGCTATGACCTGGAAGGCCTGCCTTATGTCCATGCCGACCAGCATGCTATTGTGTTCCGGCCGGGTTCATCCGATGAGATCGTGTTCACCAACGATGGCGGTGTGTTTTACACGGATAGCGGCAGAGCAGTCCAACCCGGGTTTTACGAAATGAATACAAATTTCACAACCCTGCAATTCTATACGGGAGCCATCCATCCATATACCGGAGTAAACTACTTTCTGGGCGGGCTCCAGGATAACGGAACCCTCCTTTACCAGGAGGGATCATTCCCCTGGTTTATATTTATCAGCGGAGGCGATGGTGCATTCTGTTTTATCGATGAGGATGAGCCCTGGTACCAGATCACTTCCGTTTACCGCAATCTATATTATTTTAATGATGCCAGTATTGACTGGCAACAGGAGCGGTACGAAACCTTTTATGGTACGGGTACTTTTATCAATCCGGCGGATTATGACTCCAGGTTGAACACATTGTTTGCCAACGGTACGACCTTTACGGGAGAGTATGATAACCGCCTGGTTGTGATCGATCAAATACCGGTAAATCCTGACGGCCGGTTTGTCGAACTCAATACCGGTTCGCCAGTACCCTATTCCCATCTTCATGCATCCCGATATTCTCCCCTGGAAAGCACCACACTCTATGTTGGTACACAATCGGGCCGCCTGTTCAGGGTGCAGCATGCACAGAAAAATCCCGTTGTAAGGGATATCACGGGAATTAATTTCCCTGTGGGGAATATTTCATCGGTTGCTATGGGAGGGTCCGAAGATACCCTGCTGGTTACCTTTTCAAATTATGGCGTGGAGTCGGTATGGATGACAACCAATAACGGGATAACCTGGGAAAACAAGGAAGGGAATCTGCCCGATATGCCCGTGCGTTGGAGCATCCTTCTGCCCCAGGATGCAAACAAGGCGCTTCTGGCAACGGAAATCGGAGTATGGGCTACGGATGACCTGGACAGTGATCCGGTTGAATGGGTTCCTGCCAACAACGGAATGGCAAATGTACGTGTTGACATGTTACGGTTACGCAGAAGTGACAACACGATCCTGGCAGCAACACACGGCAGGGGATTTTTTACGGCTTCCTATAAAGACAACCTTATTCCAGTTGATCCGGATGACTTTAAAATTGACCTCTATCCCAATCCGACCGACGGGTACCTTAAGCTCTCTTTTTTCTGCAATGAAACGGGAGAGATATACATCAAGATTATGAACCTCCAGGGGCAGGTCATCATTTCCCATAGTGCAAGAAGTTATCCCGGTCCTTTCAGTAAAGTGTTTGATCTTACGCATGAAGCGGGTGGTTTATATATCGTTGCAATTACCGTCGGCGGAACCACGTTTGAAAGGAAGATCATCCGGTTGTGAATCTCTTCAAGATATTTCCCCAGCTGATTCTTTTTGTGTAAATTTCATTTCTCATTTCGTAAACCCATTCAATCCCATAATCATGAAACCAACCAGCAATCCAACGAAAGATGTCCTTTCACGAATATCTTTTATCGGACCGAATGATAAACTCAGGGTCCGGAAACCGGCTGGGTCATCCACCGGTTCCAGACCGGAATGGCAGGAGGTCAGTGCCCTGGATTCCGCCAACGAGTGGATCCGGCATACCTGCCGGGAAGGATGGAACCTTTAATCACCAGATCTGCTGACTGAACGCAATGAAACAGGTGCTGATAACCGGAGGAGCGGGAGGATTGGGAAGGATCACTTCCGAATACCTTGTTTCAAAGGGTTGGCATATCTTTTCTGCTGACCTGAAGGATGCAGACACCGGGAAGAATGAACATCCCGGGATCACCCCGGTTCATGTGGATATCACCAGCGAGAAATCAGTCAATGATGCATTGGCCGCTGTTTCCGAAATAACAGATGGATTGGATGCCATCATCCACCTGGCAGGTATGTTGTTGATCGGATCGCTGGTGGAGATTCCTAGCCAGGATATCGAGCGCATCATAAACGTCAACCTGTTGGGCGTTTATCGGGTAAACCGGACCTTTCTTCCCCTGCTGTTAAAGAGGAAGGGAAGGATCATTACTGTCTCTTCGGAAACCGGCTGGCAGCATGCTGCTCCGTTCAACGGCCCCTACGCAATGAGCAAACATGCATTGGAGGCTTACTCCGATGCACTTAGGCGTGAGCTGGGTTTGCTCGGTATCCGGGTAATTAAAATTCAACCGGGTGCACTAAAGACCGGATTGACCAGCCAGGTAGAGCATTTGTTTTCCCATGCCACGCAATCCAGCCTGTTGTTCAAAGAACACCTTGAAGCGGCTACTGACCTGACAAAAAATGTTTACACAAAAGCCGGGAACCCGGAACGATTGGTACGGGTGATTCATAAAACATTGACGGTAAAGAATCCCCGGATTCGTTATTCAGTCATGCCGGACAGAGCACGGTCCTTTCTTGAATGGCTACCGGTCAGGTGGGCAGATTGGATATACCGGAGGGTGTTGAGAGTGAGGTCATAAGTATATAAGTTGATAAGTTATAAGTTGATAAGTTATAAGTAAATAAGACTATAATTTCAGGAGTAAACTACGAATTGAAATTATTAAGTCGCACAGCCTATAGAGCTAAAAGACTAAGAATTAATTAATATTGTACGAATTCAAAACTGAAAATTTAATTGCACAACGGGTTAGTTAATGGGTAAAAGCGGCTCCTGAATACCGTATTACTGTTTTCTATCTTATGAACAACCGGATTCCCAGTCCAAATGCATGGCTATTAAGCAGAAAAACATTCCATGATACAGAAGGCACCAGGCCTATTCAAAATTCATTATCTTTATAGAGGCAGAACAACATCAATATAAAACGCATGAGTGCAATAAATGTAAAAAAGCTTCTTCGTTTAGCCTGGCTGTTTGCCATTCTAACCATGGTTTCATTGCCTTTTGTTGTGGTGTTGACTGAATCCCTTTCACCTGAAAATTTTGTTCATATAATGCTCCTCGGTTTTTATGGTATGGTTGTTGGCACCTTTGGGATTTTATCTGTTGGATTTCTTAACGGTATACGAAGCAAGCTATCCCCGGATAAAAAGAAACCGTTTCTTATTCTTCTGGTGGTGTCGGGATTGCTTTTACTAATCGCCTCAATTTTACCACTCGACAAATATCTAACATTTGTATACGTCGATACGATATTAAGTGGACTGGGAGGAGTATTTGTATTATCGAGTATATACAGCATAACCTGCTACCTGAATCTTTTTGACAACATTTTCCTGGGATTATTTACCGGGATAGTACTGGGATTAGTGCTTAACCGGTTTGGTATTGAAGAGGCTGGATTTATTGTCGGATTCTGTTTTTTCCTCTCGTTCTATGGCTTCCTTTCTTTGGCAATCATGCACTCTAAGAAATCCAAAGAAAACAGACCATTCAGGCGTCTTATATCCGCTTTTTGCTATGTGAACTGCTTTATTTTCCTTTTGCTATTTTTCAAGTTTTCAAGTGAGCAGCCCGCATTTACCAGGTCACTGGATGCCATCGGTGTTATCCTGTTCCTGTTAGCATCCATTGCCCTTTTTATCAGCCTCCCCTTTTCCAATTTTGTTGAATGGTTGAAATCACAAAGGAAGACCTTTTATAAGGTGATCCTGCTTCCGCTTCTCTTTTTCCTGGTGATATTCTCACTTACATTTCTTTTACCTGATTCTACATACAGGAAAATATTCTTTATCGAATTTTCAAAAACTGAGAAAGTTCATTTCTGGATGGAGGATTATGAAAGCGAGATCGATTAATAGCGTGTGTTCTTTAAATCAAAAAAGTCTGTCCAGTCCCTGATGGTTGACCACAGTTTCCCAAAAATCCGTTCCTCTTCAGCCAACCGGATCATCTCTTTCTCATCCGATGGGTATAGATACAATGTTTGGTTGTCTATGCAGAGCAAGTATTTCCCGTCCGGAGAGAAGACAGGATTGGTTCCCTTAAACGTTGCAAGTGCTAATTTATCCCAGTGGTAAAGAATGGTGTGTTGTTTGCCTGCAATTGTGGCTGCAACGTATTCCTGTTTGGAAAAGTCAATACCACTATAGTAATAGACGTTTTTGCTCCGCCTATAGGTCGTCCGCCATTTATAATCTTTGAACACCCTGTTTTCAGCCATAAGCTCTCTTAAACTTCTGTTCGAAAATTTGATCCTGTTTGTGACATTATCCTGATGCATCCCTGGCTTAAAGTCACTGTCATAAGGAGGCATACCCTCATTCAGACAGGTCACAATAATCGCAGCATCATTCGCAGCAAACCTGGCAGATACAACCTTACCGGTTACCCTGTAATCGTAGCGTAACGTATCTTTATTCAGGAAAGCGGTATCGTAAAAACCGTAAATAATATCCCTTTTTTCACCGTTAAATCTTACCAGGTGGCAAACGCATGGATCCAAGGATGAAGTATCGGTCGATGTACACAAAATATATTTTGAGTTTTGGGCAAAATCAACCGACCATACTTCATCCTGAAAGTCAGCAATCCGTTTGGTGTTCTGGTATCTCCCGGAAAGGCTATCCAGTTTCCAGATGATGATCGTTGAATCTTTCGAACCGGAAGCGATGTATCTGCCATTTGGTGAAAAATCAACGGCGTTTACCGGGGCACTATGCCCCTCCAGTTCATATAATAACTTTCCCTTAAAATCGAAGATGTTAATTTGATTATCCGTTCCGATGCAGGAGAAGATGTCTTCTTTCGGGGAGAAACTCACAACATCATGCGGATTCAACGGTTCATAACCGGCTTTCAAAGATCCTATCCGCTCTCCGTTCCTGTTCCACATATGGAGGCTGCTATCCATGGCAAGGGCTGTAATGATGCTGTTATCCGGTGACATGGTAACACTCAGGATGGTTGTATCATTCACTTTTTCAGAGAACAGTTCTATCCCCTTCCGGTTCCAGATCCTGACACTGTTGTCAGCAAGATAGCCATAAATGTATTCCCCGTCATCTGAAAAACGGGCATCCATAATTTCCGAATCGCAGGGAGAAAAATCGAATATGGCTTTACCCGGATTTAGCTCATTCCCCAGTGAGTCATAAAAAGGCCCATCTTCCAGCAATGCATAGAATGAATCGAACAGGGTCTTTATGGCGTAGGTTGACGCCGTGTCTTTTCGATAGGCTTCCAGGGCAGTTTTAAAACTCAAGGCGGGAGAAAAATCATGCTGCAAAAAGGAAGCTAAGACCGATTTCTGGGATTTCAGACTCCCGGATGACCTGACTGTATAGATGATAACGACAAGGATGATTAAAAAGAACCCGATGGCAGAATAGGTTAAGATACGCC
The DNA here is from genome assembly GCA_964640125.1 of uncultured Rikenellaceae bacterium. Taxonomy (GTDB): domain Bacteria; phylum Bacteroidota; class Bacteroidia; order Bacteroidales; family VadinHA17. The sequence goes on along the minus strand of CAZXGG010000052.1, from coordinate 714 downwards.
TGAATGCCCTTTTCCTGGCAGCCAGATGGTGTTTGCTTTGATTCACAAATTCACTCAATTCTCCCTGCAAAAACATCCTTCTTTCATACGTAGCAATATATTCCAGGTCTTCAATACTCAAAAGAATACCCCGTTTTTGATAGCTATAAAATGCATTTTCAATGAATTGTCTCACTTCAAGCAACTCTTTTTCAACCAGGGTGATCTTTTCATAGATTTTGGTTGCCAGGCTATCGTGTCTGAGTTCATACCTTCCACTTTCATCCCTGTCTCTCAAGATTCTCAGGTTTACGAATCGGATGATCAATTGTTTTGACTTCTCTTCTGATATACTTTTCCCCAGGGTTTTTGAAAATTCTATAACCTCTTCCAGTGTCACCTGCCTTTTAGTTCCTTTGGCCGAAACAAATGATTTCAATATGACAAGTCCGGTTTCCGGATCATCCAGCTGACTGATCTGCTCTTCCAGGAAGCTGCCCAAGAGGTCGGAAACATCGCCTATTTTTTCAAGCAATTCAAAGGAGAAGACACCCCCCTGCACCCCCCCTGAATGGTCACTTTCCTTATCATTCGTTTCAGAAGATCCTTCAACTTTCCCCTCTTGAGAGGGGTGTCCCGACGATTTCTGTCGGGACGGGGTGTGTTCCTGAGACAACCTATACATCTTATCCAGCAACACCTGTAAATAAGTTAATTCTACTTCCGTACTTTCCG
>CAZXGG010000051.1:0-24837 GCA_964640125.1 uncultured Rikenellaceae bacterium | reverse complement strand
ATCGAAAACATCTACAGGGAAATCTCTGTACTGAAGATCAGAAGACTAATGAATGTCTGATTTACCCTTCTGATCATTATAATATGCTCAAAACCCGGAGAGTTCTCCGGGTTTTTTATTGTGCGCCCGGCATGGGCGATAACTATAGGGTGAAAGTCCCGAACGCGCCTTGACAGTGGGAAGCGTTAGCTTAAGGCAAGGGTGTCCACCGTGAGGTGGAATCTGAAGGAAGCCGGCGGCAAAATCCTGGTCTGACGAACAGAAACTGCATAAGGCTTAAGATTGCTGGATGAGTTTGCAATACAAAACGAAGTCCTATACTGTCCGGAGCAATCGGAGTAAATGTAGCAGATAGATGGGATGAAAGTTATCGTTCTTACCCGGGGAGGTCTCACAGACGTGTTGAAACGGAGTATGAAGCACGGTTGAAACAAGATTTGCTGTGAGAAGTCAGCTGAGGTCATAGTACCGGATAAACGGCAATATCCGGGAAGGGCTGAACCTTAATGAGTGAGAGTAAATGAAAGTTACCGGATGAAGGGAAGAGAGCAGAAAATATCGAAAGATACCTGCCTGCAAAAGAGTAGGGCGGAACCCGAGGGCTATGCAGGAGGGCAGACCTTTATCTGGATGACGGAAAACAACCTCACTAATGCCGACAAGCCGGAATATGGGTTGTTAGAGCAGATCCTGTCCCCGGCGAACCTGAACCGAGCCTATAAACGGGTAAGGAGCAACAGGGGAAGCGGGGGTATAGACAAGATGGAAGTCGAATCCCTACAGGAGTATCTTGTCAATAACAAGGAGAAGCTCATACAATCAATATTGGACGGTAGTTACCGTCCTAATCCAGTTCGGAGGGTAGAGATACCCAAAGAGAACGGGAAGAAAAGAGGACTTGGTATCCCCACGGTGGTGGACCGTGTCATCCAACAGGCGATCGCACAGGTCTTATCCCCCGTTTACGAGAAGCAGTTCTCGGAGAACAGTTACGGGTTCAGACCGAGGCGTAATGCACACCAGGCATTGAACCAATGCAGGAACTATATCACAGAAGGATATAAGTATGCCGTGGATATGGACCTGGAGAAGTTCTTTGATACGGTCAATCAGAGTAAACTGATAGAAGTGTTATCAAGGACGGTAAAAGATGGGCGGGTTATCTCGCTTATCCACAAATACCTCAATGCAGGAGTAGTAATACGCAATAAGTTTGAAGAGACGAGTATGGGCGTTCCGCAGGGTGGACCATTAAGTCCGTTGTTGAGTAACATCATGCTCAACGAGCTGGACAAGGAACTCGAAAAGCGTGGACACCCATTTGTTCGCTACGCTGACGACATGGTAATCTTTTGCAAAAGCAAGAGGAGTGCCGAGCGGACGCTGGCGAACATCGTTCCGTACATCGAGAATAGATTGTTCCTCAAGGTAAACAGGGAGAAGACCACGACAGCCTATGTCTCAGGAATCAAATTCCTGGGTTACTCCTTTTACGTGATGAAAGGAGAAGGACGACTGCGGGTCCACCCAAAGAGCATTGCCAAGATGAAGGAGCGGATCAAGACGCTTACCGCACGGAGCAATGGCTGGGGATATGCAAGACGGAAGGAGGCACTCAGACAGTACATTACTGGCTGGGTGAACTACTTTAAACTGGCTGATATGAAGAGTCTACTCGTAAGGGTAGATGAATGGTATCGCAGGCGTTTACGAATGGTGATTTGGAAACTATGGAAGCGGAATCGCAACCGTTATCGCAACCTCATACGTCTTGGTATTAATAAATACAAGGCATGGGAGTGGGCGAATAAGAGAAAAGGTTATTGGCACACTGCCGGTAGCTTTATCTTATCCAGAAGTGTCACCTCTGACAGCCTTAGACGAGCTGGTTATCTTTTCTTTTTGGATTATTATCGGTTAGTCAATGGTATAAATTAAGGAACCGCCGTGTACCGAACGGTACGCACGGTGGTGTGAGAGGCGCACTGGCGGTCACTGGATCGTCAGCCGCCTACTCGATTTCTATAGTCTGAAAAGGATCTTTATCAGTTTAAATTTTACTAAACCAAAGAAACTTTTTATTTTTGAGAAAAAGAACTTCCATGACACAATCTAACTTAGAAGAAAGCAGGATTGAGCTTGTTGAGAGAATCGGTGTTTTCCTGGAGAAATACGGTTATCAGCCCATCCCTGCCAGGATCATCGGCTTGCTTATGGTTACTGAAAAGCCCTATATGACGTTTGATGAAATAACTGATAACTTAAAAGTCAGCAAAAGTGCTGTCAGCATTGGGTTGAATCTGTTGCTTGGAACACAACAGATCGATTACATTACACTTCCTGGTGACAGGAAGCGGTATTTTAAATCCAGGATTGGGGAATGGAGACAGATTCTCACCGGGTTAATTGGATTTGCCAATTCAATCCGAACCCTGCTGCTGGAAGTGATAGAGCTGCAAAGTAGTACCGGAAGGGAGGACATCAGGAGCCTGAAAGAGGTAGTACAACTGATCGATCTCCTTGAAAAAGAGGTTCCACGCATTGTGATGGAATGGGATGATCAAGTGAAAAAAGAAAAATAGGTGATTCTGAAAAAGCCCGGAACTACAGAATATAAGGAATGATTGCTTTCCGGCTTTTCGGGTATGTTTCAAATGTCCGGTGGTACCAGCGGTGGTGATCAAGTGCTCTTGGAACAAGGTTTGTAAAACTCCACACCGCAAAAGCGAAAGCCGGCAAACTCCATGTCATCAGGGCAAAACCGGTCCATTCGATGATCTCTCCAAAGAAATTGGGACAGGAAATGTAGTTGAACAGGAATCCCCGGGGAATGGAATACCCATTCCGGGAGTCTTTCCGGAGTTCAATCAGTATTTTATCGGACAACCAGTTAATTACCAATCCCCCGATAAACAGTATTATTCCCAGGATAAACCGGATATCCCAGAGCCAGGAAGTGGGGTAGAGTGGTTTTACGTTACCAAGATAGAACCCGTTGAGGTATCCGTTCACCAGGTTGAAAAATATGGCCAGTGTCATGATCACAACCGGCATTGCTTTCCCGGTTGTCCTGATCCTGAAGGGGAATATGAGAGACCGATTCAGATAATGAAACCCCCACAGCAGGAGAAAGATCCAGCTTATACCCCGTTCTGTTGCTGATGAATTGCAGAAAAAATAGGCAAAGATAAGCAAGGCAGGAAGCTCCATGATAATCCATCCGAGCCTGTTTGGAACGGTCATTCCCCAATCCTTTTGGGTATGCCTTCCATAGGGCACTGTTGTTTTCAGAAGGATGGGAAACAGGATCAGGGCAAAAGCGATCCAGATAACGTTAAATAATTCGAACCGGTTGTTCTCCATAGCAACTCCCTGAGCTAGATATATCCGCACTCCCTGTACCATGCAACAGTATCCCTGACGGTTCCCTCGAAAGGTCTGGGCTGGTAATTAAGCTCATTCCGCGCCAGCGAACTGCTGATGGTTGGATTCCCGTTTTTGATGATGTGCAGCGATTCGCTGGTGTATAACGGAGTTCTTCCTGAAAGCCAGGCCAGCAACCTGAATAGGGGTACAGCAGCTACTGCCAGCCAGAATGGAACCCGAATAAAAGGAATTTTTTTGCCTCCGAGATGATGTACTTCCTGACCCAGTGTTTTGATGGTTTTCCATTGCCCGGACAAGATGTAGCGTTTACCGGCCTTTCCCTTTGTCGTTGCATTGATCGCAGCCTGAACAACATCCCGCACATCGACCCAGTCATAACCTCCAGGGATAAGCGCGGGTAGTCTTCCTTTGTAAAAACGAACAATTGCCTGACCCATAAGAGAGGGTTTAAAATCGAATGGTCCGATGACTGCCGTGGGATTCAGGATAACAGCATCCAGTCCATTCGTAACTGCTTCAAGTACAATTTGTTCACTGTATGCTTTGCTTTGAGTATAATAGATTGGGTCTGTCAGTGCAAGAGGCCGGTGCTCATCCATAACCTGATCGAGCGGTTCGTGTTCGAGGGCATGTATGGAACTGAAATGGATCAACCGTATGTTTCCGGAACGATGGATCGCCTCTATAATATTCCTTGTACCTTCGATGTTTTTATCCAGCAAACGTTTGTCGTTCTTGCCGTTAATGGAGATCTGTGCAGCAAGATGAAAGACAATATCCGTACCGGTCACGAGTCGTGTCAGGGCATCCTGATCATTCATGCTACCCGGTATTGCTTCCACGGGTAATCCCTCAAAACCACGGTTATCCTCATGATATAAAACCCGTACCTGATGCCCTTTACTGATCAGTTCCCTGACCAGGTTCGATCCAATGTGTCCGCTGGCTCCGGTAACCGCAACCTTCATAGTATGCCCTATGTAAATCTGTAAAAAATGGTACCTCCAATTAATCGGGATTTCTCCGAACCTCCGTAGCTCCGAAGGAGTTCCTTCGGAAGAGTTTGCCAAAGGCATGGCGATGCCCCCTACGGAGGAGTCCCCTGGACAATGGTAAATGATATTTTCTAATTTTCACAACAATATCTGACTTTTTTTATGTAACGGGTCTGTTTTTCTATTCAAAGATTTTATCCTACCTTTAAAATGATTTAATTGTTCTGGCTCCATGCAGCAGAAAGACGATAATATACGGAAAGGTTCAGGCATGGGTATCGGCATTGCCATTGGGATGGCCTGCGGAATTGCCATTGGCATCGCCATGGATCAGGTTGCCATTGGGATTGCTATTGGAGCAGGAATTGGTGTGAGTATTGGTGCAGCGCTGGAAAGTAAAAACCGGGAAACAGGCAGTGAAAAGGGCGAAAAAACCGATACCAGGAAAACAGTAATCATCATCATTATCGTGGTAATAGCCCTGGCAAGCTTTCTTTACCTCCTTTTTGCCAGGTAAACCTTCCAAAACCCGACATCCCTTATTTAGACACTATTTTTACGGTGGAGTGTGAACAAAATCACTTCACTTTGTGTTATTTTGTTGTATAAATGAAAAAAAATCAAAATGATAAAAACAATACTGGCAATCGTTATGATAGCTCTATCTTCAGCCAGTCAGGGAAACGATTTTACAGAGCAAAAAAACATTGAAAATATGTTGATTACAGAGAAAAAAAACCAGGATGTTGCCACATTTGGAGCGGGGTGTTTCTGGTGTGTTGAAGCCATTTTCCAGGACCTCAAAGGGGTAACTGATGTGGTTTCGGGTTATTCGGGTGGACAGGTGAAGAATCCAACCTATGCTGAGGTGTGTACCGGGAATACCGGTCATGCCGAAGTTTGCCAGATTCACTTCGATCCGCAGATTATCTCCTATAAGGAATTACTAAACGTTTTCTGGCGGACCCATGATCCGACCACGCTCAACCGGCAGGGAGCCGATGTGGGAACCCAATACCGTTCCGTCATCTTCTATCATAATGAGGAACAGCGCAAACTGGCAGAAGAATCGAAAAGGGAGACCGACCGATCTGGACTCTATAAAAAACCACTGGTTACGGAGATAACAGCATTTGAGCAGTTTTATCCTGCCGAAGAGTATCACCAGGACTATTTCAATCAGAATCCCAATCAGCCCTACTGTCAGTTCAACATTGATCCAAAGGTGAAAAAGTTCAGGAAACAGTTCAAAGAGATCATTCGGTGACAGGCTGCTGAAAAAGAACTGGCATCTTAGCAGGTGAACGAACTGCAAATTTTATGTGGCATAAGATTGTTCGTTTATCGGCTAATAAAGGTATCCATGCAACCTGAATCACATTTATTTTGTCCAGAATAAGAAAAGTCGGCAACTTTATTTTTGTTTTATCGCAAAAAAAACAACCGATCCGGTTCAAACAAGTAATATTCCGACAATGAAAATAAAAACAACCGTTTTTATTTCGGTTCTATTCCTTGTGGGGCTTACTGCATGTGAAGAATTGCAGGATCCTCCCATACATAAGGAGCATGCATCGCTTTTTGTTAAGCTTATGGTAACACCGGGTGATAATAGCGATGATAAAAGCGATCCTACTGTAAAAACGGTTAAGCTTGATGATGATGTCGATGGTACAATTGAGGAGGTGAACATCGACCTGATGGTTGTTGGTGCAATCATTAATGATACTCTCCACTCCTTATATACCAATGCCGGAATATACAACCTGCTGGATTACACCGAGATGAAGGATACCATTCTTGCATCCAAAAGTGTTCCAATTGGTTATCTAAGCCAGATCAGGCTGGTTCTGGGCAAAAACAATTCTATAAAGATTGATGGAAAATACGTTGACCTGAAAGCTCCCAGTGCCAGTGAATCCGGACTGAAATTCAATGTCCAGCAGGAAATCATGTATGGAGTAATCTACACTTATCTTCTGGATTTTGATGTGGAAAAATCCATTGTGCAAAACGATAATAAATTCCTGCTAAAACCGGTTATTAAGGTATCAACCATTAGCACAGCGGATACCGCAAAAGTGGGTGGATAATCAGGCTGATGCCACTCCCGCTTCCCGTACTTCCCTGATCATTATTGATATTGCTTTTGTTGTTTTTTTTCTTATTTTTATGCGTGTCTCAACACCACCCGTACCGGGTATTGTCCTGGCATGTTTATAGTAATGCTTGTTCAGTTACCGATAGCCATTGAAGTCCATATGATGAACCGTATACTCCCATCCAGCAAATTAGTTCGTTTCATTATTCTATTATTTTTCATTCCGATCATGACCACTTCAGCACAAATTCTCAGCGATTTTTTACCCAAAGCAATCAACGAGTGGGAGGCCTTGGGCCAGGACCGCTACTATTATCCGGAGACCCTGTATGATTACATAGACGGAGGGGCTGAGCTTTTCATATCCTATGGATTTGAGCGGGTTATCAGCCGGACCTACAGAAGATCGGGGCAACCGGATATCCAGGTTGAGATCTTTGATATGGTAGAACCGAAAAATGCATTTGGCCTACATTCTCACGGACGCGAACAGCTGGATGATACCTATGGACAGGGTTCTCAGATCTATCAGGGAGCGATCCTGTTCTGGAAGGGCCCCTACTATGTTTCCATCGTTTGTAATTACCAAACCTCCATGACAGAGAAAGCGATGGAAACAATGGCTCATAAAATTGATAAAAAAATAAAAGAGGAGGGAGAATTGCCCGAAATAGTGAGCTGGATACCGGAAGAAGACCTGGCTCCGGAAAGTGTTTTTTACTTTCACCACTATGTCTGGGTAAATGCATTTTACTATATCTCTGATGATAATTTTTTAAACATCGATGACAAAACCGATGCGGTACTGGCAAAATACGGACCACAGGATGCACGCTATTACCTCCTGTTGATCCACTATGAGAATGCAGATAAAGCCAGTGAAGCCTACCGGAATTTTTTGCATCAATACGCACCTGAACTGAAGGATAAACAGGCTGTTGAACTGGAGGATGGGAAATGGACAGGTAGTCGCCTTGACCAGGAGCTGTTAATCTGTGTGTTTAATGGCGACACAAAAGAAGCGGTTGAAACATTGCTCGACAGGGCACAAAATACCTATGTATCTGCAAAAGATTGATAATAAAATTAATATCGATTCATCATGAACCGGAAACCGATAACAAGACGAACGCTTCTTAAGAGAAGTGCCCTTGCCTCCATTGGTGGGTTTCTCTATTTTTCCCGATCGGGGCAGACAGCAAAAGCCCTCACTTCCGCATTACCTGAAACAGGGGCCGGAGAGAAGACACGGGTTATACTGATCCGTGATAAGGATCTGTTGAAAGGGTATAACACACCCTTCCCGGGTAAAATTCAATCCATGCTGGATCAGGCAGTTATGGCATTAACGGATGAAAAAGATTATCTGGATGCCTGGAAAAAACTGATTAAACCGGATGATATCGTTGGAATAAAATCGAATGTTTGGTCCTACATGCCTACACCTCCCGAACTCGAACAGGCTATAAAGCAGCGTGTTATGGGTGTGGGAGTGGAGGAAAAAAACATCGGCATCAAGGACAGGGGCATTATCAATGATCCGGTCTTTCAGAACAGTACTGCACTGATCAATACCCGACCGCTTCGAACACACGCCTGGTCTGGTGTGGGATCCCTGCTGAAGAACTACATCATGTTTATTCCAAATCCATCATCACTCCATGGCGATTCCTGTGCTGATCTTGCCACACTCTGGAGATTGCCCGTGGTGGAAGGCAAAACCAGGTTGAATATTCTTGTTATGTTAAATCCTCTTTTTCATGGAGTTGGAAGACATCACTTCAATAAGGAGTTTACCTGGGAATACAAGGGATTGCTGGTCGGTTTCGATCCGGTAGCCGTAGATTCTGTTGGGGTCCGCATCCTGCAGGCTAAACGAAAGGAACACTTTGGAGAGGAGAGACCGCTGAATCCGCCGGCAAAACATATTCTTCTGGCAGATACCCGCCACAGGCTGGGAACGGCTGATCCGGATAAGATTGAACTGATAAAACTGGGTTGGACAGAAGATTGCCTGATTTGACCTGTACTGCGAAGGTTACCTGGAAAAAATTACCCATGACAAGGCGAAATCAACCCATTAACCCGGATTATTAATGAATGATGCGGGTTAATTTCATTGTGCTGATTCGGATCCTGTTAATTTGGTTCGGTCTGACGGCTTCAGTCCGTCTGACCGATGGGCAGAAATCAGGAAATATTCTACAGTTTAGCGATTAGCCTTCTCGCTCGTGACTTGAATCCAGGTGAGTTCTTGGGCATCTGATCCTCCACAACAGCAATAAATTCAGCTTTAAGTTCAGGGAACTGCTGGATTGCATTGTAAATGATCTGCATGGAGTGTACTTTCACAGCAACGGGTATTTCAGGATCCTCGATCCACCGGAAGCATAGATCAATCAGGTTGCCCAGGTGTTCTTCGGGGATCTCCTGGAAGGCGAGGATCTTCATCATATGGCGCTTAATCCCATGATGTATTATTCCGGGAAGCGCATTGAGCAATTCATCCAGGTAGGGTTTTAACAGGTGGGGGTTTTTTTCACAGAGGAATTCGAGCACCCAGGCTGTCCTGGGTGAGACGGGATATTTCTCGGGTAGCAGCAGATTCCACAATTCGTAAAACCGCTCCCGATCTGCTCCAACATATTCCGAAACAAGATCCGTGTTCCACCTGGAAAGCTCCACTTCCAATTGTTCTTGAATATTCATGGGAATGCATTAACTCCAGACTCCGGAGATGGGTTCATTGCAATAGGTGCATTTGCCGTCTTTTATCTTGTTGGATGCAATCAGGTAGCCCCGTCTTTCCACCAGGATTTTTTTGCATACAGGGCAAATGGTATTGCTGGCCTTTGTTCCGGGCACATTTCCGACATAGACATAACGGATCCCGGATTGAAGTGCAATTTCTCTCGCTTTATTCAGGGTGGCCACCGGGGTGGGTGGCAGTTGGGTTAGTTTATACATGGGATGAAACCGGCTGAAATGGAGCGGACAATCCTGAAATCCGTTTGCATACAGCCATTCGCACATCTCCCGGATCATGTCAAAATCATCGGTCCAGTTAGGTACAATTAGATTGGTGATCTCAAGCCATACCTTCTCCTCCAGCAAAATTCTCAATGTGTCCAGTACAGGCTGCAGCTTCCCTGCATTCAGCTTTAAGTAGATACTCTCTTTGAACGATTTCAGATCAATGTTCGCTGCATCGATATAGGGAGCCAGGTTCCGCATTGGTTCTTCGTTAATATAGCCGGCAGAGACCATCACGTTCTTGATCCCTTTCTCACGGGCTATCCTGGCAGACTCGAGTGTGTATTCGTAAAAGGTTATGGGTTCGGAATAGGTATATGCGATCGATTCGCAATGGTTATCAAGACTTTCAGCAACCACCCGGTCAGGCATCAGGTCATAATTCCGGGTTTCCGTTGGACTGACCTGTGAGATGGTCCAGTTCTGACAATTCAGGCAGGCAAGGTTGCACCCAGCCGTGGCAATTGAAAAAGCCCTGCTTCCCGGAAGAAAATGGTACAACGGTTTCTTCTCAATGGGATCAATGTTAATGGCACATGGATTGCCATATGCCATGGTGTAGAGTTTATCGTCTTTGTTTATCCTGTTATGGCAATCGCTCAATTCATCCAGTTTCAGCGTACATTCGTTCGGACAGATCATGCATTTTACACCACGCGGAGTCACTTCATAATACATGGCTTCCCTGCTCCCTTTTGGTAGTTTCTGGGACAGGAATTTCCCTGGTTCCTTGTCCGACAACAGATTACCGGAAGTAATGCGTGGAAGGCAGCACAACGCGCCGGTCCCCAGGATCCCCTGCTTGATGAATTTCCTTTTATCCATTCCGCATCCTTTACCCAGCGCCTAAGTTACAAAATTATCGGAAAGGCGCTTTCTCCGTAACCAGATAAACAGAGCTGCCATAAAGTTTAAAACACCGATCAGCAGGGCAACCTTGATCAAACCAAGCAAAGGAAACAAAAGGGCTGCCACCAGCAAGGCACCCAGAGCAGACCCGATCAGATCCGATCCGTACAAACCCGATGCAACCTGTAAAACATTGCCTTTCATCAGGGTAGTAGCCAGCGAAAAGAAGATCCCGGTAAGGACTGAGATCAGAAAGGTTAGCAGGAAAAAGAGAGCATGTGTCAGACCAGATCCCGTATCCATGATCCTGAACAGAAGGAACAGGAAGGGAAGGATCATAGCCAATATACCGATCAGGACCTGAACAACAGTCAGCTGTCCAATCGTTGCTCCCGGAAGGATCTTTTTTTGCAGGTAGGGACCTGCAGCCAATCCTGCCATGAAGAGCGTAATGATGATGCCCGTTACCTGATAAACGTATCCATACAAAATCTGAAATGCAATGAGCAACAGTATTTCAATGGCAGAAGCACTGAAACCACAGGTAAACATGCCTGTCTGTATGGGATTCCATCGCACGATGAGTATGGGGATCAGGATGAAAAGGGGTACCCAGATGAACCAGTAGTTGAAATCAAAATAGCTAAGCCAGAACGCGATCTGTTTCAAATAGGCACGGGGAGTAAAATCGAGATTCAGCTCTGCTTCCGGATCGAGTGACTGCATGATGGTGTTCCTTCTGGACTGAAGAAGCTGATCATCAATATAATACTGATTGATATACTCATTCTCTATTCCCTTCTCTTCAATCCGCTTTGCTATTTGGAGGCTGATCTTTTCTTCAGAGGCAAGGAAAAAATTCTGTTCACCAGGTATTATATCAACGTATGTAAATACTTCATTCAGAGTGTTGTAGGTAATCGAAAGGACTTCGGCTGCCTCTTCGCTGATATAATTCATGGTGGAGGGCAGGGCCAGGGCAACAAAACCGGAAGGGGTGAGTGACTTTTTCAGTTCGAGAAAAAATTCGTAGGTGTAATAACGATTCGTTTGTGCCGTGCCGGGAGGTGGAGCATGGATGAGAATGACATCATATTTTTCAGCAGAATGCCTGATGAAGAGCCGTGCATCCTGGTGGTAAATATGAACTTTTTGATCGACTTCGAAATGCAAATGTTCTCTTGCCGCCCTTACCAGCCACGGATTAATCTCCACATAGTCAATGCGCTCAACCGGGTATTTCAATATTTCATCCAGCATCCCGGAGATCCCTCCGGAAATGACCAAAACAGATTTCGGATCCGGATGCTGAACCAGGGCATAGTGGACATTCTCTTCATTGGCAATCGGATTTAATGTATTGAATAATAAAACATAGTCTTCATAAAAATTAAACTGTTCACCCGTTTTTGTAATGGCCAGATTTCCATAGGGTGTCTCTTTCAGGTAAACAAGCTCCTGGTTCCTGAATAACCGTTGCTTTGTGAATCCATCAAGGTCCAGAAAAAATGAAGCGATTAACATAAATACCCAGAAAGCCGTCACCGGTATAAGGATGAGCGGTCTTCTTCTGCCAGGGAAAAATCGCATGGCAAAAAACAGGTTTATGGTGAGCAGGATAAAGAGGCTCTGAAAGGTTTTCAGGAAAAAGACCAGGATAAAATTGAAGAGTATCCCGCCCAGAACACTTCCTATGGCCTCAAGGCTGTAGACCCGATAGATCAGGTTCTCCTTGCCCAGCAGCGAGACGTGATGGGAAAGGTAGGTAAAAAGTGATCCCGAGAGCAGGCAATAGGGAATTAGCAGAATACCCGACCAGGCAAAAACCTGCAATAATCCAACCATGCTTCCCTCAATGAAGACAATGTTCTTCAGAACGTTCAAAAGAAAGACTGTCAGAAGAGGCAATGTCCCGATGGCGATCAATGAACAGAACAGCAGGTTTACTCCATTTCTGAACCGGGATAAAAACCGGCCAAGAAAAGCTCCGAGTCCGGTCAATATCATCCAGTTGGCAAGCACCACACCAAGAACCAGCTCATTTCCGTAAAAGGTGGACATGAATTCCCGGAGGAGAATAACCTGTGTAATGATCGCCGAAAAGCCAAGCACGACAACAATCCACCTGAGGGGCATCTCCGACAGTCCCTGGTAATCATAGCTGGAAACAACTCCATTATCCGGTTGCTTATCCGGTGAGGGGATCACACCTTTCCCGGATTTCCTGAACAAATCAGCATAGTATTTCAGATGCCAGGAGAAGTGAAAAATTGCTATTACGGCCAGGGCAATGCCAAAATTTACATGCCAGACCAGGATCTTCTCAATGACCCCGATCTTTATTTTATAGTTAACCTGAATGGCAAGGATCAGTCCCAGGCAGGCAGTGGTGAAGAAGGTTAAAAGCAGCAGTGAATTCCAGAATTTGCGATGGGTACTTCGTTTGAGAATGGAAAACCGGGATGCCAGAAAGGAGGCACTATATACCAGCAAAACCAGGATGATGACCGGAATTAAAGCATACGGTGCTTTCATGAATACCCTTATAGAAAATCGTTATTTCTCTTCAAAAACAAATGCTTCATATACATAGATATCAGCATCCTTCCATCCGTCCCATCCAATCCCGGCTTTATCTTTAGCGCAATGGCCAAGAAAATTTTCCAGGTCCCATCCCGTTTGTGTTGCAACCTGTGGGAGAAATGTTCCGGATCGCGATCCCTGTACCATGTATATTCCGTGTTTTCCAAGAACGATTTCATCGACCGATTCAATTTTTTTCATCGGTGATAAGACCGAAATCTCAATGTGAATATCAGACAGCTCATCGGGAGTGACCGGAGGAAACCGGTAATCGCGGGTAGAGGAGGAGATGCTCATGTCGCGGACCACCTCATACAGGGGGTGGTCAGGCTCAAACTGACCGATGCATCCGCGCAAAGCATCGTTTTTCTGGAGCGTGACAAAAGCTCCGGCAGGAGTGAGAAGGTTCTTTGAATAGTCACGGGTAGTGAATTCCGGAATTCGCTGGTGCAGCACGTATTCTTCCATGGTTTTTCTGGCGATCTTCAGGAGTTCTTGCTTGTCTTTTTCATCCAGGTAAAAAGCTGAGGGTTCTTCTTTAGCCTGGGTAAAACAGATGGAATTATATCCGACCACCCTCGATTTATCACCATATTCCGTGTCACCGGAATTTTTATAGTCAATGTGCAACACCTTAATGTCATCCCTGTGCTCGGTCATGTATAACAGGGAAAGTACGGATGACCACCCGCACAAACTGGTTAGCAAACCGGGAATACCTTCCCTGGCGTTTTCCTGAAGGGTTCTGATCAGCTCTTCCGGAGCATTTGCCAGGATGGCGGAGGCGGTTTTCTTGTCCACCTTCACGGCATCTTCATAGCTGGGATAATGGGAGAAGTCAGTGCTGATAACAAAGAGGTTATTTGGGTTGAGGTAGGGTAGAAGTGCCTTCGCAATATCACGGCATCGCTGGACATCCTGGGTGCCGATAACAATGGGAATAATTTGAAATTCGTGTGTGAAACGGTGCTGAAGGAAGGGTAACTGCACTTCAATGCTGTGCTCGTTTGTGTGAGCCTCGGGAAAAAAGCCAAAGCAGTCGTTTGCATTGATCAGATCATTTGCCAGTTCAAGGTTTACAGGAACCGTTCCAAGGGGGGTGATGTAATGGCCCTGGTTGTAAATTGATGCGCCGTCGAACAGAACATGATGGCTTGATCCGATAACAAAAACAATATCAAATTTCATCTCTTTAGGTATCTGGTTAAAACTGGATGCCGCTACAGATCCTGAAAAAACATATCCCGCATGGGGAACAAGAACGGCTAAAACATCTCCACTGACTTTCGGGGATGCAGCTTGTGCCATACACTCGTCCAGAAGGGATGTCAACTGCGCCTGGTTTGCCGGGTAATACGAACCGGCAGCAATAGGATTCCTGTTTTTCAGTTTCTGCGAACCGGCTGCTGAATTTTGGTTTGTTTGTGACTTACAGGAGAAGGGGAAAAAGATCAATAGCAACATGATCATCATCCCGTATTTCTGACTCTTCATCATAATTTGCCTGTATGAATTTAAATTAACCCTAAAATTACAAATAATTTCTGTTAATTTTAGCCGTTGGTAAACCAACCACTGCATGATTTTTTTGTTTTGGCTGGCAATATTGTTATTATGCAAGTCCATCTGTTTTCAACCTGGTTCCTTCCTGCAACACTGGTTATTATTATGATGGGTATAGGATTATCCATCACCACCGGTGACCTCAGGAACATTATTGCAGAACCCCGGAATTTGGTGGTCGGACTGGCAAGCCAGCTCATATTATTACCAGTGATTGCTTTTCTTATAGCTACATTCAGCAACATAAGACCGGAGTTTAAAGTGGGATTGATCATTATTTCTGCCTGTCCTGGCGGAGTAACATCCAACCTGGTGAATTATATCATCCGGGGTAACGTTGCCCTCTGTGTTTCCATCACGGTGGTGAACGGGATTCTCACCCTGATAACCATTCCCCTGATCGTCCGGCTTGCACTTCAGTTGTATATGGGAAAGGATACAGAAATTGTGCTTCCGGTGCTGGATACCATTTTAAAAATTTTCATGATTACCGTTATTCCTGCATCCATTGGCATTTATATCCGCAGGAAGCGCGAAGAGCTCGCACTGAAGATACAGAATCCATTGCGGATTATTTTACCCCTGCTGCTGTTGAGTGTCTATGCCGGGGTTGTTTTTCTTGAGGGCAACGGAGAGGCAGGACTGGATTCCCATTTTTTCAGGCTGATACCATATGCTCTTATGCTGAATTTCTTTTCGATGACAGCCGGTCTGCTGGTCCCTAAACTTTTTAGACTAACCAAACAGAATCAGTATACGATTGCTGTTGAAGTTGGATTACAGAACAGTACGTTGGCTATTTTTGTAGCCAGCACACTGCTTGGAAATCAGGAAATGGCTCTTGTCGGAGTGGTCTATGGCTCATTCTCCTTTTTCACTACCATGCTATTCGGATACCTTGCCAGGATCTGGTTCTGATCTTGTTACCGGCGTATTATGCCCGGTTGCCTCACCCGGAAGAGTGCTTACCATAAAATCCTTTCCTGTCACAGTTTTACCAGTTGCTTCCCGATGTTATCGCCACGGAACAGTCCGAGGAACGCGTCGGGAATGTTCTCGAATCCGCAAATGATGTTTACCGGGCCTTTCAGTTGCCCGTTAGATAACCAGCCGGATATTTCAGTCATTGCTTTTAAAAAACCGGAACGGTAGTCATATACGTTAAATCCTTGCACGCGGGTTCTGTGAATGAGCAATTGCGGTCCCATCCGGGGCCCCCTGTCTATTCTGCTGAGATTATAGAGTGCAATCTGACCACACAGAACAACACGGGAGTGGTCATTCAGCAGGTACATCACACTGTCGGAGATCTCCCCTCCGACATTATCAAAGTAGATATCAATTCCATTCGGACAGGCCTCTTTGAGTGGTTTTCTGAGGTTGCTCTGTTTTTTGTAATTGATTGCTTCATCGAAATGCAACTCCTCTTTCAGGTAATGTGTTTTCTGGTCCGATCCGGCAATTCCTGCAACCCTGCATCCTTTAATCCTGGCAATTTGACCGGCGATTGATCCCACGGCACCTGCTGCACCTGAAATAACCACGACTTCATTCTCCTTTGGCTGGCCTATTTCGAGCATTCCAAAGTATGCAGTAAGACCGGTAAGTCCGAGGGTACTGAGGTATGCTGATTCGGGAATCCTGTCAACATCAACCCTGGTTATTTGCTTTGGTGAGGAAATGTTGTATTCCCTCCAGCCCAGTGTCCCCACAACAGAATCACCCGGTATGTATCCCTGGGCTTTCGATTCAATAACCTCTCCAAGGAGATCGCCGGTAATTACCTGATTCAATTCATAGGGAGTAATATAGGAAGCGCCCGGATTCATCCGGTTCCTCATGTAGGGATCGACGGAAATATAGCGTGACCTGATAAGGAGCTCACCCTTCCGCAGGGGGGAGATCGGTTCTTTAATGATCTCAAATGTTTCGGATGTTGGAAGACCTTTGGGTCTCTCCCTCAGAATGATTGCCTTCGTAGTATTGATCATAAAGGATACGGTTGAAAAGCATGTAAGTCAGGTAAAATTAATCGGAATTAAAGAATCCACAAAATGTTTATCCGGGATTAAACTACGGATCAGCTGGTTTATCTTTGTTTTTTGATGTAGATTTGCTCAATAAGTTTAGATACGATCCGTGACTTCAGGAAGGGAAGGGGTGAATCTGATTATTTCAGGAATGACATGAAAAAGCATGAGACAATCCGGTTTACATATCAGGAAGAGCTTGCAAACTCCATCTCTCACCTGATCGGAGCTCTTCTCGCCACCGCAGGCCTGGTCCTGATGGTTATTTTCTCAGCGATCCGGGGCAATGCCTGGCACGTGGTCAGTTCCTCCATTTTCGGAACGACCATGTTGATGCTTTATATCTCTTCCACATTGAACCATTGGCTCAAACCCGGAAGGGGTAAAGAGTTTTTTTTCAATTTTGACCAGATTGCCATATTTATGCTGATAGCTGGCACCTACACTCCAATAACACTGGTAGCGCTCCACGGGCCGTTTGGCTGGACAATTTTCGGAGTGGAGTGGGGACTTGCCGTGATAGGAACGATCATTATAATTGTTAAACCCAACAAATCCGAGTCGGGTGTGAATGTTTTTTTTATCCTGACCTACGCCATTATGGGTTGGATGATCATCGCTGCCATTGTGCAGGTGTTCAAAGCCATTCCATTGATGGGGGTATTGTGGATCTTTATTGGTGGTGCTTGCTATTCGTTGGGTATTCTGTTTTTCAGGGTAATAACATTCCGCTATCATCATCTGGTATGGCATCTCTTTGTCATTGCCGGAACAGTTTCCCACTTTTTTGCCATATTTTTTTATGTGATCCCGATCCAGGTTTGAGAAGAATCAATAGAAAACCAGTGGGATGGATTTTCCGTTCGATTTAATATAAACTCCCGTAGCAATACCGATATCAACCATACCATCGCACTGGTTATGAAAATCAAAGATCGCCGTTCCCAATTCAGGGATTGAATTGCCTCCAGCGCTGGTATTTTTAATCAGTGCGTAACCATTTCTTGGATTTGCCTGGCACCCAATATCAATAACCACATCAAGCATGCCTTGCTGGATAATGCCCCCTCTATCATCCTTAACTTCGATGATCTGACCACCGCCGGTGATAACGAAAGAATCGTCGCTTAAATCCGTTGTTGTTCCCTGCTGGTCGATCTCAATGATATAGGCGTGCTGCTCGACAGCAACGTAGACATCACCCGGTGTATCGAAATCGAGCCTTTCCAGTTCAAGGTTAATCTCACCTTCCGAAAGATCAAGATCCAAAGGAAAAATTGGATTTGAACCAAGATTGATGTCCATTCCGGCAAACACGGCAAGGTAACCCCCATTATGTTCGGTAACGGGAAACGTATGTACATTTTTCAGCGTAAATACCGAAGTACTGATATCAATGTCATAGAAAAAGAGGGTGAGAATGGCCTGGTTGACATCGGTCCAAAATCCGGCAATAACAATTTGCCCATTCTCATCTTCTGTGAAAGGAATCCGGACATTATCATTGAGATCAACAAAGATCAGTGAGGCACAGGGAAAATTTGAACAACTTTTGGTTGCATAAACACCCGGTAAGGTTTCTCCGGACATCACCGTCATGGCGATGGAAGAACAGTAGCCAATTGCAGAAGCTGCCTTGATCGTATGGATGACCGGCTCGGTTTCAGGATCCTTGAAGTAGGCTTTCTCTTCTTTACAGGAAAACAGGATCAGCACTGTAATAAGCAGGAGAGAGGCATGTTTCATCAATGCAGGCATCACGGTAATGCGATTCATTTTTGTTGCAATATAACAAGAATCATACCTTTTAGCATTAAACCAGGGGAAAAAATGTACGGTTCGCTACCGGCTGACAGACCGTACATCCTATAGCTCTATGAGCTGTCCGTTCCCTGCAGGTAGGGCACAATCACGTCATTCTTGTATTCGCTTGTTCCATCATACGTTAATGTAACTACCGGAATACCTGTGATCCTCTTGATCTCCTGTGTCATGGCTTCGGTTACGAGTGATGGACAGCAAAATGCCGGATTTGTTTGTATAAAGAGGGATATATCCGGATGATTTTCCATGATATAAAAGATCTTCAGGATGTTATCGTATGATTCTCCTGAATGGAAAGGATTAATATTGAACAGTTTAAGGTTTTTTTCCAGTTTCTTCGGGTCGATCACCGGTCGTTCACCAAGGTAGGTCCTGAAATACCTGTAATATTTTTCGTCAACCAGTTCCAACACATTGATCAGTATGCGGTAAATTCCTCCTTCCAGGTAATCTCCACGCGATATGGCACGCCGCAGGACATTATCAAAGATTATTTTAGTGTAATCGCTGTAGGGCGTTGAGATTACTTCACCACCTGCATCTTCAATGGCATGGATCAGATCCTGGTTCATGATGTCGTTGTCCCTGACATAAAAATCACCAAAAATCCCGACTTTCGGTCTTTTGCCATTTTTTGTTTTTATGCCAATGAACAGGGCCATCGCTTTGGCTACCGCCCGGTCCATTGATTGTTCACCCAGAAATGCCTTTTCAAGAATAGGGATGCTTTTTCCGATTGCGTTATCCGTCGCTCCTTTTTCTATTTCATACGGACGGATTTTGCACCCCACACTCCGGATAAGCCCGCCAAGCATGTAGGCGAAATAGGCATTAAAAGTGGCTTTGTATGAGATCTCGATATGGGTCAGTTTCCCGGAATAGACTGCTGCTTTCTCCATCCCCTTACCATATGACTCCAGCAGGCTTTTCATATAATAGGGATACTGTCTCAGATTGCAGCTTAGCTTGCTCTCCATCATCCATAGGATGGTATTTTCCGGTTTCAGGTTGTACTTCTCAATGTACTCGATGAATTCCTGGGTGATGATGTTCAGGGGAAGGCACTGGCCGGTGTTATGTGCCATGCTTTTCTTAATGATCATCTGGCTTGATTCCATTATCCGGGCATCGATGCCGATCCGTCGCAGGTTTGCTACCACAAGGGGAGCCACCAGGCTGTCCCAGCTTGGCATCAGCAGTGTCTTTCCATTAATCTTTGTAACAACATGTGGAAGGATCATGGTTTGTTCGGGGGAGGGAGAGTAGGTATACCTGGAGGCATGGTTCCTGAATGATCGCAAAGCTGCTTCTATCCTTGTTTCATACCCCACGTTCGAATCGTGTTCGTCAATCTGCAGGATCAGGTAGGGCTTTTTGTACTCATTCATGATCTTCTTAAAATATTCAATCATAAAGGAATCCGGAGCACATTTGAAGGCGGTTACCAGAACGGGGTAAAGATTTTTTCGGGCTGCAACCGTTGTGGCTGTTTCCAGGATGTTGGCAGCATAATGCCAGGGCACTTTTTGCAGCAGGTAGCTATCCCCATTCACCTGATCTTCGGCGGGGATCATATCCTGGAAATAGGTATCGACACCCATGCCCGAAAAAATATCGGGTATCCCTTTATTCAACGATTTGGAAAGTACAACATAGGGTCTGCCCAGCAGTACAACCGACAATTCCTCTTTTGGTGTGAAATGGTGCCGGAAGAGGTCCACCAATTTGCGCTTCTGTGCTGTGTTAAAAAGAATCGCCTCTTCGTAGGCCTTTCGAATCCGTGCAAGGGTTAATCCCGGAATAACCGGACTCAGTGAGTCATACAGTTTTCGGGATACAGGCGCCAATCCTTTTGGATCATCCATAAAGGGTGTGAGGCATTTCTTGTCAATCCCTTTCTCTTTCAATGCGTATACCAGGGTAGCACTGAACTGGGTGTAGTAGCAGAAATTTCTCTCCCGGTTTGCTGGTTTTTCCCTGGCTTCCAGGTAGACTGGAATGAAGATGTGGTCCACCATTCCGGCAAGATATACCACGTGTCCGTAGAAAGCGTTTATGGGAGCACAAAACTCTGCACCGGCTAATCGTTTCCCCGTTTTAACGGGTTCGGCAAAATGTTCGCTGCTTACGGTTTCAATGGAAAGGTTGCTGAAGAAGCGCTCCCACAATGTTAATTCTTCAAAGATATGCAGCGAAGCCGGTAAACCGATCTTAATCCGCCCCCTCTTTTTATCGGCTCGCGATCGCTGGATGGCTTTGTTCCGCTCTTCCAGGAGCTGGAAGCCGGCATCTTTTTTTACGTATTTCTTCGTGTCATAATCCCTTCCACAAAGAAAGCCGTAGGCTACTGTTTCATCCCTTACAGTAGCAAGGCTGATATGACAGTGGTTTGAACAGAGCTGGCAGGTTTCACTCCGGATGGGAATGTCTTCATGATAGAGGTTGAGTCCTCTGAAACCAGTTGTTTTGATTCCCTCATCATTCAGTAGCAGGGCAACTCCCAGTGCACCGGTGAGATGACAATATTTCGAAACAAAAATCGGCTTTCCCAGTCTCTGTTCGAAGGCAGCTACCAGGGCCCTGTTTTTTGCCGTAGCTCCCTGGAAACAAATGTGATCTCCAACCGATCCTTCGGTAGCAACTTTCTTCAGGTAGTTTTCTGCAACAGAAAAGAGCACGGTAGAGAGCAGCTCGTTAACAGCATACCCCTGGTTCAGGAGCTGATTGATATCCCGCTCCATGAATACCGTGCAACGGTCACTTGCCAGCGGTGCCCGGACCCCTTTGGCCTTTTCAGCATAATCGGACAGGGAGACACCAAGCTTTTTGGCCTGCTCTTCAATAAAACTACCGGTTCCGGCAGCACAAACGGTATTCATCTGCGAGAAGGTCACCATCCCATCCTGCATCATCGTAAATTTGGAATCCTGACCGCCAATCTCTATGATGGTATCCGTATTTGGGTTGAGTTCAAATGCTGCCCGTGCATGCGCTGTGATCTCGTCAAAATCCCTATCTGCTCCAATGATCTTCCCAATAAACTTCCTTCCCGATCCGGTTGTCCCAACACCGTTGAAAATAAACCGGATTCCTTTACTTTTTGATAATTCCTCTATGGATTCAAAGATAGCTTTGACAGCCTCAAGCGGCTTCCCGGCAGTATAGGTGTAAAATCCTGCCATGGGAATATTTTTTTCATCCGTAATGATCGCTTTGGTGCTGGTAGATCCGATATCGATTCCCAGATAGGTCGAAATCGGTTGGTTTTCAGCGGGATCAACATAAAGATCGACCTCGATGTTATCGGTATGTCCGGAATGAACCGGAACGTACTCATACTGGTTTTCACTACTGAAATCCGGACATGCAATCCGTTGCAAGTCAAGTGGTTCATGAAAATATTCCAGCTCCTTTTCCGGGGGCAGAATCTCCTCCAGTGGGTGGATCGGTTCAATGGATTCCGGGATTTCCTCGTCCAGCAGCAGCAATCCTGCTCCAATCGCTCCGTAAAGGTGTGACAGTTCATGATGTACTAACCTGCACTCCAGCTGCTCCTCCAGGTGTTTCCGAACTGCAAGATTCCTGGAAACACCACCGGCAAACAGGATCGGAGAGGAGGGAGACTCCTTGTTGAACAGGGTATCCACAATGTTTTTTGCCAGCCCTTTGCACAATCCATCACAGATGCCTTCGAGGGAATATCCCCGTTGCTGCGCATGGATCAGATCCGTCTTGGCAAACACGCTGCATCGTGATGCAATCTCCGGTATGTCGGACCGGTTGCTTAATGCGGCCTCGCAAAAGGCTTCAATCCCGGGAAAATCCAGTCTGAACGCCTGCTGATCAAGGAAACTTCCTGTCCCGGCAGCACAGGATGTATTGGTTTTCGTATATTGGTAAGTGCCGGATTTGTCCAGATTGATCAGACTGAACCGTTCGGCACCTACCACGAGGATCGATCGGATATCTTCATGGAACTTTTTAGCGGCTGCAATCACCGCAACCTGTGGATCGTAAAGATGACAAGATCTGTACTGATACCCTCTCCCCCGGGTACATGCAATGGCCCGGACTGCTGAAAGGTCTGTTATATCCTGCAGTTCCGCTAACTTTCCCCTGACATCTCCGCTGTGAAAAATATAATGGTAATCCAGAATATTCCCGGAACAATCAAGCCGCACAACGGATAGAGATACCGAACCGATATCTATACCAAGTATATTGTTACACAAGTTTTTATCATCAGTCATTTAAATTTTTGGTTCAAGTTAGAGTATGGATCTGTTTTGAAATAAACAGCCCACACCGGATCGTTATTCAATTTTCTTCAATTGTTTCCAGGAGTTTTCCCGGGCAGGATCGAGCTGAAGTGCTTTCATGAAGTAGCGTCGACTCATTTCCAGGTAAATTTCACCAAACGTTTCAGCTATTACTGCCTCTTCCGGGAACAGTTCATTGGCAACATGCAGGAGTGCAATTGCCTGATCCAGGTTATCATTTGCAATCAGTCTTCCGGCAATACCGGTTAATGTGCCTGCTACGAAAGCATCCGGTGCGGATTTCATCTCTTTTGCCATCAGGAATTTTTCTCTGGCTTTCTCTATATCTCCTTGCATCAGGTGAACATAACCCTCGAGCGCAAGGGTTTGTTTGCACCTGGGATAGATCTCCCGCGCCAGCATGGCAGTTTCACCCGCTTTTCCAAATTCACCAGCATGGATCAGGTAGTCTACTGATTCAACAAAATTATTCATAAAATCCGGGTAGATGGCTGCCCCGGAAAAGACCTGCTTTAACTTTTCGGCACTGCCTGCTGGATCTGACCAGGCCATAAGCCTGAAAGTTCTTATGTTTGAACTCCAGATCATGTTCCAATCGTTATACCAATCATTGATGAGGTTTTCAAAATCAGGAGTAAACCGGAAGTGATCGGGGATTGAGGGATCATCTTTGTATTTTTTGATGTAATCATAAAAGAATGGAATGGCTCCTTTTTGATGGTAATTCAGATCCGGATTATCTGACAACAACCTGGCTGCCATATAGGATCCCTGGTCAATAAATGCCTGATTGGCAATCGGATGACGGCCATTATTTATAGAGGTTATTGAAGCTTGATAGGATGCTTCAAGGGAATCGGGGTTGACGGCAGAATTAAAATATTCAAAGGCAGAAGCAATGACCCCGGTGGTATAGCAGCTTTGTTTCTGGAATCGGTCGAAGTACCCCAACCCATAATTATACACGTTCCATAGTGCTTTATAGAGCGCATCATGCTCATGGCTTCTGGTATAGATGGGCGTATTCCACGGTTCTTCAAACAGCAATTGGAAGAGGGAATAAGCATAGGATCCCTGGTTTGCATCCTCCAGGTTAAATGCCATAGCAATTGCAGCCTCTTCACGGGGTATCCGGATCAGGATGGTACGTGTCTCCTGTTGCGATCCTGTATGCATTGCAATAAAATGCCCATTTGTCGGTGTAAGTTGCCACCCCATCCCGTAATCGGTATAATGACCACTTTTGGTTTGCATGGAAGTTTCCATCATTTCAATACTTTCCCGGGATAAGACTGTTCCCCCTTGAATGCCTCGTGCATATTTCAGCAGGTCGACCACCGTTGACCGGGTTCCTCCGGCAGCAAAACGGCTGCTCATATCGACATATTCCGATTGTTCAAGATTACCATAACGCAACCGGTAGCCTGTAACCCGGTTTGGAATAATTTCTGTCGGGCTGTCCATGCAGGTCTGATCCATTCCCAGCGGGCTCCATATGTACTGCTCCAGATAATCTCCGAAAGGTTGTTTGGCAACGGATTCAACAATAGCCCCGAGTAGGTTGTACCCGTAACTTGAGTAGTAATAACGGGTTCCCGGTTCAGCAATCAGGTCGAAATCGTCAAAAATATCGAGGGATTCCCGGGTGTCCTTATGCACCTTGATGTGACCCTCGGCATCATAATCCCGGTAATGACTGATTCCTGCAAGATGCCCCATCAGCTGACGGGTGGAAAAACTGTATTTTTTTTCAGGAAAATAGGGTACGTATTTTCGGATATCCGCATCCAGATCGATTTTTCCTTCTTCGGCAAGCTGAATGGCTGCAAGAGCAGTCATTGACTTGGTATTGGATGCCAGCCGGTAGGAAGAGTTTTCAGTGGCAGGTACCTGGTTTTCAAGGTCGGCAAATCCAAATCCCCTTGACCATTCGAAATCTCCGATATAAAATCCAACAGAGAGTCCGGGAATTTTATCGTGTTCCATCTTCTTCATTACGAATTCTTCAAATTGCCGGATTTTAGACTGGTATTCTTTTGGATTTTGGGCAACAGACCGATTATCAAAAAGTAACGTCAGGAAAAGAAGAAGCAGAGTGTATACAAAGGAATGTTTTTTCATAAGATTTAGGAGATTTTTTTCACGCCGGTTTTAAATGTAACAATTTATTTCATGTTTCCAATTATTGATTT
>CAZXGG010000050.1:0-25723 GCA_964640125.1 uncultured Rikenellaceae bacterium | reverse complement strand
GCATGTTCTCCTGTTCCCTCCCTGATCTGCTGTCTGCAGCTTGTTCCCGAGGCAGACAATAGCGTTCCTTCCGGCTTTTTTCGTATTTCAGGGAAAAGAACCAATTCACCTACCTTCATGGAGAGATCATAATGTTCCTTTTCAAACCCGAAAGATCCTGCCATCCCGCAGCATCCTGAAGGCACTTCCGTAATCGAGTAGTTTTCGGGCAAGGATAACATCCTGAGAGTCGGACCGGTTGATGCGATCGCTTTCTGCTGACAGTGTCCGTGGTAAAGGATCCGTTTTGTGTCAGTAGTGAACTGTTCCTTTGTAATGTTACCCTTGTCCAGCTCAAGAGAAAGAAATTCTTCCAGCAGAAAGGAATGCTCGGCAATCCGGCAGGCTGCGGGTTTGAGGTCATTGCCAACCAGCTCCGGGTATTCGTCTCTGAAACTGAGTATTGCAGAAGGCTCAATGCCGATGAGCGGGGCGTTATCATGAACCAGATCCTTTAGCAATTCAACATTCTTCCGTGCATTATTTCTTGCAGTGCGGAGCAACCCTTTTGAGATGAATGTCCTGCCACTGACCTTGCTGTCAGGGCAATTTACGCTGTATCCCAGGCGGGTCAGGAGTTTGATCGCTTTTATCCCGATTGCCGTGTCATTGTAATTGGTAAATTCATCGATGAAGAAGTGGACGGTCCCTTTCGCAGCGTGATCCGGATTTAGCGATTTTAACTGTTTTTTTGCCCATCGCTTCAATGTTGTTTTATAAAGTGTCGGAATTTGCCGTTTTTGGGCGAATCCAAGAACTTTTTTCACCGGGGTTGAGAATAATCCGGTTTGAACCAAAAAGTTAAACAGGGAAGGGAAAACAGCCCCCAGGCGGTTGATTCGATGAATGTATGCAATGACTCTTGTCCGGAGTGGGATTCCATTCAAATCGTAGTATTTTTGGAGAAATTCCGCTTTCACCTTGGCAATATCGACATTGGATGGGCATTCCGATTTGCATCCTTTGCATGACAGGCAAAGATCAAGGATCTCGTAAAGTGTTTTCGAATCAAACGGATTGGGGGCATGAGTAAGCATCTCCCGCAGGAGATTAGCCCTTGCCCGGGTTGATTTGTTTTCATCCCGGGATGCCATGTAACTTGGGCACATGGTCCCTCCGATGCGTTCACTTTTTCGGCAATCTCCCGATCCGTTGCATCGTTCCACTGCCTGGAGCAATCCACCCGACTCAGAAAAATCAAAAATGGTCTCTATCGCTCTGGTTTTCTGTCCCGGTTCATACCTGAGAAACGTGTTCATTTTTGGTGTATCGGTAATTTTTCCGGGATTAAAAATGGAAAACGGATCCCATGTTTTTTTAATCTCCTTCAGGAGATTGTAGTTCCGCTCACCAACTATAATGGGAATGAATTCTCCCCTCAGCCGGCCGTCGCCATGTTCACCACTGAGTGAACCCCGGTATTTCTTAACCAGGTGTGCCATTTCCCACCCAATGGTATGAAACAACTCGATGTCTTCTGGATCTTTAAGGTTGAGGATGGGACGGATATGCAATTCACCGGATCCGATATGGGCATAATAAACGCACTCTTTCCCATGCTTCGACATGATATCCCTGAAATCCTTCATGTAAGAAGGAAGCTCGTTTACTCCAACAGCAGTATCCTCGCAAAGGGGGACCGGTTTTGCATCGCCTTTCATGTTGGATAAAACACCCAGCCCGGCTTTTCGGAGGTCCCAGATCCGGGAGATGTCATCACTAAAAACAATGGGGAAGTGGTTGCCATATCCCGCCTTTCTCATATCCTGTTCCAGTGCTGCTGAAATCTCCAGTATCTCTTCGCGGCTATCCCGTTGAAATTCAACAAAGAGAATGGCTGCAGGATCCCCTTTCAGGAAGAAACGGTTCTTTTTCTGCTGAATGTTATCCTTTGTCAGATCAAGGATGGTTTTATCAAGCATTTCTACAGCACCCGGATGGTGGTCCAGAGCAATTAGGTTGGCTTCGAATGCCTCTTCGAGCTTGTTGAGATGGATACATACCAATCCGGTTTCAACGGGTGGAAGTGGAACAAGATTGAGTTTTATTTCGGTTGTAAAAGCCAGTGTCCCTTCAGAACCTGCCAGGAGTTTGCACATATTGAACGGTTCACCGGTATCGGTAAAGGGTTCTGTTTCCAGCAATATGTCAATAGCATAACCTGTATTTCTTCTGTGGATGGATTTGTCGGGATACTCCTTCCGGATCTCTTCCTGGTTGATGGGATCACTCAATATCTCTCTGGTTTTCCGGTAAATCTGGTTTTCCAGGCCCTGCCCCTGACATTTTGTGTCAAACTCTTCTCCGGAGAGGGAAGTAAAAAGGGCCTCTGAGCCGTCACTGAGAATGGCCTTTATCTCCAGCGTATGGTCACGGGTACTTCCGTATATGAGAGAATGGGCTCCACATGAATTGTTGCCAACCATCCCTCCAAGCATACAGCGGTTTGATGTTGCAGTCTCCGGACCGAAAAACAACCCGAATGGTTTCAGGAAGTCATTCAACTCATCAGGCACCACTCCCGGTTCCACCCTTACCCAAGATTCTTCCTGATTCAACTCCAGGATCCTGTTCATGTATTTGGAAACATCCAGAATGATCCCATTACCTACCACCTGTCCGGCAAGTGAGGTCCCAGCAGTCCTGGGAATAATTGCTAAATTATGCTTTCGTGCAAAAGCGATGAGACGCCGGATGTCTTCTGCATGGGCAGGCCTGGCCACAGCAATGGGTTTTTCCCTGTATGCCGAAGCATCCGTTGCATAGATCAGCCGTGTGGTCTCATCATGGAAGAGATCCCCGGTCAGCTCAGTTGTAAGCAGATCAATCTCACGGAATATGGTATCATGATCGATCATCTCGTTTACCGGATGCAAAATTTGCAATAAATTGCCGAATTGCCAAAACCCTGAACATTGGAATTAACCATTCATGCTCTGGGAATGAGCCGGAAAGTCAATCATTGTAAGGAAACTTGTTGTTAAACACATTCATTCAATGACAATAATAAGTATAAACTAATGAAAAAACGAGCATTTTTAAGTACTTTTGGAAAAAATTAGCAAATCATTATAAATTATTGATTACCAATGGAATTACTTGATCAAATCAAAGAAAATGCCCGGAAGTTAAATAGACGCATTGTTTTGCCGGAGGCTTTTGATGAGAGGATGTTGAAAGCGGCCGATATCCTGGTTCGGGAGAAAATTGCCCGGATTTACCTGCTGGGTGACCCGGAAAAGATTCTTTCTGATGCATCCGCACTTGGATTGCGTTCCCTGTCCGGTGCAACGATTATTAATCCCCTGAATCATGCCAATAAAGAGAAGTATGCTGACCTCATGGTTGAGTTGAGAAAGCACAAGGGAATGAATAAGGATGCAGCCCTTCAGTTGATTGAAGATCCACTCTATCTTGGTACCTTGATGATTAAGAATGGAGATGCCGATGGAGAGGTGGCCGGTGCAGCAAACGCTACCGGAGATGTATTACGTCCCGCTTTTCAATATGTAAAAACCATGCCGGGCATTTCGGTTGTTTCAGGAGCCTTTATCATGATCCTTAAAGACAAGGAGTTTGGTGAAAACGGCATGCTGATATTTGCTGATTGCGCAGTACATCCTGATCCCAACGAAAATGAGCTGGCTGAAATCGCTGTCGCAACGGCAAAAACTACCCGGGCAATTGCCGGGTTTGAGCCAAGATTGGCCATGCTCAGTTTCAGCACCATGGGGAGCGCATCACACGATCTGGTTGACAAAGTAACCAATGCCACCCGGATAGCCCGCGAAATGGATCCGGACCTGCAGATTGATGGAGAGTTGCAGGCTGATGCCGCGATCATAAAGGCAATCGGTGAAAAGAAAGCCCCTGGAAGCAAAATAGCAGGGAATGCCAACGTACTGATCTTTCCTTCCCTGGATGCCGGAAACATCGCCTATAAGCTGGTCCAGAGATTGGCACATGCAGAAGCCATTGGCCCTATCCTCCAGGGAATGGCAGCTCCTATAAATGACCTCTCCAGGGGTTGCTCGGTAAGTGATATTGTGAACCTTGTTGCCATCACAGCTAACCAGGCAGGAGGGATGTAATACTCTGAAAAACACGTAAATAAACAGAAAAAATGGCAGAGAGTCTAGAAGATTATGCTTTAAGCAAAAAAGAACCGAAGAAAGGAACACTGAAAAAGATCGGTTTGGTTGGCTGCGGTTCAATGGGACAGGAAATCGCCAGGGTCATCAGTCAACATGGAATTGAGGTCCAGTTTATTGACATGACACCGGAACGGGTGGAAGAGGTATTCGTGGAGATCAGCCGGGATCTCGATGAAGTGATCGGTAAATGGGGATTGACAAGAAGTGACAAAAGAGCCATCCTCTCAAGGATCAAAGGATCAACGGATTATAATGACATAAAAGATTGCAACCTGGTGATTGAAACCATCAACTCAAAAAAACCCGGTACTAGTATTGAGCTCAGAAAAGATGTGTTCAAACGAGTGGAAGCAGTGGTTTCAAGGGATACGGTCATTACTTCCAATACATCTACCCTCAACATAACTGACCTTGCCTCTGCTCTTGAATACCCGGACCGGGCCGTGGGATTACACTTCCTTTCACCAGCAGCTACCGTGAAACTGGTGGAAGTTGTGAGGGGATTAAAAACCAGTAATGAAGCCTTTCAGTTTGTCATCCGGTTTGCCAAGATGATCGATAAGAAGGTTATCGAACTGGTTGAATCTCCAGGAAATATCAGTACGCGTCTCATTGTATCCCTGATCAATGAAGCGTGTGAAACCCTCATGGAAGGAGTAGCATCTACAATGTGCATCGACGAAACCATGAAGCAAGGCTTTGGATTACAGTTTGGCCCCCTGGAAATGGCGGATCGAATCGGCCTGGATAAAGTGATAAAATGGATGGATAACCTCTACAGTGAGTTCGGCGAGTTTAAATTCAAACCCAATCCGATTTTAAAAAGACTTTACCGTGCCGGCCATATCGGGAGAAAATCGGGTATGGGTTTTTATAAATATAAGGATGGAAAAGTGATCGGCGAAACGATCGCCTGCCCCGAGATCCAAGGATAAATCGTTTATTGAGAAATTGAAGGATATGAAAATAATTGTTCTAAACTGTGGCAGCTCCTCGATCAAATACCAGTTGTTCGACATGACTAAACAGGAAGTGCTTGCCAAAGGAGTGGTGGAAAAAGTTGGATTGCATGGATCCTTTATTAAACATGAAAGGAACGATGGAGATCAGGTAACCCTCGAAGGTGAGATTATAGATCATCAACAGGGAATTGAATACATCCTCGGCCTTTTGATAAGCAAAAAGCGGGGTTCAATTAAGGGATTTGAGGAGATTGATGCTGTCGGTCACCGGGTGGTTCATGGTGGTGAAAAATTCAATTCCAGTGTTCTGATTACCGATGAGGTAATCAGTAAAGTGGAAGAGTGCATTGACCTGGCACCGCTCCATAATCCCCCGAACCTCAAAGGGATCTATGCCATGAAAGAGTACCTGCCCAGCGTACCCCAGGTCGGGGTGTTTGATACTGCCTTCCACCAGGGGATGCCACCGCATATATTCATGTATGCCATACCCTTCCCGCTATATATCAAATACGGTATCCGGAGGTATGGATTTCACGGAACCAGCCACAGGTATGTGTCTCAGAGAGCCTGTGAACTCCTGAAAGTCAATATGTCAGATAAAAAGATCATCACCTGCCACCTGGGAAATGGTGCATCGATGGCAGCCATTAAGGATGGAAAATCGATGGATACATCCATGGGATTAACACCCGTTGAAGGGTTGATCATGGGAACCAGGTCAGGCGACCTGGATCTCGGGGTGTTGACCTATATCATGAGAAAAGAGGAAATCGGCATTTCAACCGCCAATACACTGATCAACAAGCACAGTGGCATGCTGGGTGTTACCGGAGTTTCCTCCGATATGCGCGAGATTGAATCGGCTTCAAACGAAGGAAATAAACGGGCAACACTCGGCCTGGATATGTATAACTACCGGGTTAAGAAATACATCGGTGCTTACTCTGCTGCTATGGGAGGCCTCGATATCCTGATCTTTACCGGTGGGATAGGTGAGAACGCAAACCAGACAAGAAGCGAGATCTGCAAGGATATGAATTACCTGGGCCTGATGCTCGATGAAAAGAAAAATAAAGAGATTAAAGGAAAAGAAGAGGTGATCAGCTCTCAGAAATCCCGGGTTACCGTCATGGTGGTCCCAACCAATGAGGAACTGGTTATCGCACAGGATACCCTCGAAATCGTGAAAAACCTCGACAAGAACTAAACCCCGGAATGATTCGTTACACATCAATTGATCCAGGATGATACGTAAACTGAACCAGATGTTTGACTTCCTGAAGAACCAGGATTTAAAACGTGTTGTTGTAGCCTTTGCAAACGATACCCATACCATCGAAGCGGTACATGAAGCCGTAAAACTCCATTTGATCAGGGGTATTCTGGTCGGTGATGCTGAAATGATAAAAGGAGCCTGTGAGAGCCTTCAGGTTGATCCGGCTGATTTTCAAATTGTGCATGAGCCGGACGAAGTGACTGCCGCAAAAACAGCGGTTTCCCTCATTAATAAAGGAGAAGGGGATCTGATCATGAAAGGGCTGGTCAGTACGGATAAGTACATGAGGGCACTGTTGGATAAAGAGGGTGGACTGATGGAACCGGGAGCCATCCTCAGCCATGTCTCCGTCATTGAATCGAAAAATTATCACAAGCTGCTGATCGTTGGTGATGTGGCAATTATTCCAAATCCGGAATTGACGGAGAAAGTCGCTATCATTAACTACCTGATCGAGACAGCCCGCGGACTGGGAATAGAACAACCCAAAGTGGCACTCCTGGCTGCAACAGAACAGGTATTGCCTAAAATGACCGCCTGTGTGGATGCAGCATTGCTGTCAAAAATGGCTGAACGGGGACATTTCAAAGGAGCACTGGTGGATGGACCGCTTGCACTGGATGTGATCATCGACAAGCAATCTGCGAAAATAAAAAACCTGCAATCTCCAGTTGCCGGCGATGCAGACTGCATTCTCTTCCCGAATATTGAATCAGGAAATGTATTTTATAAATTTCATACAAAGTTATCCGGAGGAGAAACCGCCGCCGTGGTCGCTGGCGCAAGAGTCCCAGCTATACTCTCCTCCAGGGGAGATAGTGTAAAAACCAAACTCTACTCTATTGCACTGGGAGCATTGCTGGCATGAAGGATATAACAGCTTGATAATCCCCGACGAAAACATAGAACCCCAACAAGCATCATTTGTTTAACTGAATGATATGGAAATTCACAGGATACTGGTAATAAATCCGGGATCAACCTCAACCAAGATCGGGGTTTTCCGGAATGAAAAATCCAGGTTCCTGAAATCCATTGTCCATTCTGCTGAGGATCTGAAAGCCTTTCAGAAAATCTCCGAGCAATATGAATACAGAAAGAATATCATTCTGGATGAACTGCATAAAGCAGAGGTCAAACTGAATGAGATTACTGCTGTGATTGGCAGGGGAGGACTGGTAAAACCCATTGAATCCGGTGTTTATGAAATCAATGAACGATTGAAAGAAGACCTGAAACTGGGGGTGCTGGGTGAACATGCCAGCAACCTGGGTGGATTGATTGCAGATGAGATTGCTAAAACCTTGCCGGCAGCCCGTGCATTCATTGCAGATCCTGTAGTGGTTGATGAATTGCAGCCCATTGCAAGAGTCTCCGGCCACCCCAAATTCGAACGGATCTCCATATTTCATGCATTGAACCATAAAGCAGTAGCAAAAGCATATGCTAAATTCCTGGAAAAAGAGTATGAAGATTTGAACCTTATTGTGGCTCATATGGGGGGAGGAATAACGGTTGCAGCTCACCGGAATGGTAGGGTAATCGATGTCAACCAGGGTTTGGACGGAGAGGGTCCTTTCTCTCCTGAACGCAGCGGAACACTGCCCGTAGGAGCCCTGGCAACATTATGCTTCAACGGGGAATATTCACTGGATGACGTGAAGAAGATGATCACGGGAAACGGCGGTTATGTCGCTTACCTGGGAACCAATGATGCCTATGCCGTTGAGATCATGGCTGAAAAGGGCAACAAGAAAGCACAATTGATCCAGGAGGCTATGGCATACCAGGTTGGAAAAGAGATCGGGGCAATGAGTGCCGTATTGAAAGGAAACGTGGATGCCATTATCCTGACCGGCGGAGTGGCACACAATACATGGATCGTGGACTATATCAAAACCATGGTTGCTCATGTAGCAAAAGTTGTCGTTTATCCGGGTGAAGATGAAATGAAAACATTGGCTTTGAATGCATTGCACGTTATGAGAGGAGATCTGACGTGTAAAGTCTATAAATAAATTTCGAATTTAAAAGAAGAAACTCTGTACGCTGTACACCCAACTCTGTACTCTTTCTACGGTGTAGTTACCGAAACCGGCAGGATCTTACCGTTGAAGAATTTGTGACCCTCAATGGCAAAATCAACAACAAAATGAGCTGCTTCCTTTACTGTCAGGGGCGCTTTATACCCGGGAAATGCTTCGGATAACATCTCTGTTTGCACCGCCCCAAAAGCGAGACAGTTGAAAAAAACGGGCGTTTCCTTGAACTCTTCAGCCAGGCACTCGGTCAGGGTGGCAAGGGCTGATTTACAGGCGCTGTAATACGCCATTCCGCTGAATTTAACACTGCCCTGTACTCCACCCATGCTACTTATATTGACCACATGACTGGGTCCTTTTTTTCCCATATAGGGAATCAGCTTTCTGATGAGTTCTGCAGCCGCAGCAAAATTGACCGAAAGCATTTGTTCCGCATCCTTTGGTAGGGTCTCTTTAAAAGGGGATTTTTTCAGGTACCCTGCATTGTTGATCAGGATATCAACGTGATCAAATTGTGGCAGGATAGTGCTTCTGACAAAGTCAGCATCAGAGGGTAACCGGGTAAGATCATAGGCTGCAGGGAAAAGGCCTGCCGATGGATTCGTTGCCGCGCACTCCTCTTTCAATTCGCCCAGCCGCTCCCTGTTTCGGGAGATTGCCAGGATATGAGCGTTCTTTTCCAATGCAAATAACCTTGCCGTTTCTCTGCCAATTCCTCTGCTGGCTCCCGTAACGATGACATTCATAATGGTGCAATTTTTGAAGGGATAGATTTGGAAAAAAATATCTAACTTCCCGCCCGGATGCTAAAGATACAAATCTTTATCAGATATCGGGAGGGAAGATGGAATTACACGGTTTGATTTCATTTATTTATTGATCATGAGAAAGAGAATAACCGCGTGCAGTGTTCTTTTTCTTTTCATTGTGTCATTTGCCATGGCACAGTATGAAAAAGAGGAATTCCAGCAGTTCAGCTGGCAGGAGCGGTTCTTTTACGGTGGAAGTTTTGGCCTGATGTTCGGAACCATTACGGATATCGAGATTTCTCCCATCGTCGGTTACAGGCTTACCCGTAACCTCTCACTGGCAATCGGGCCAAAATACAGGTATTACAGGGACTCCAGGGTGTATACCACCTCCGCAGGTAATTACACCCTCGAAGGCCACATTTACGGTGGGAGAAGCTACCTGCAGTTTCATATTGTTGGGGATATCCATGATTTTATACCGATCGGGTTGCACGCCGGTATTTTTGCACACACAGAATACGAAGCTTTAAGTCTTGAGTATGAAGATTTTAATCCCTTTGAACAGACCAGTGGACGCTATACACTCCATTCGTTTTTTGTTGGAGGCGGCTTGAGATTCCCGGCTGGACGCAGAGCGGCCCTTAATCTCATGGTCTTGTGGAACTTGAATGAATCATCCGATTCATTCTATACCAGTCCTGTTTTTCGATTCGGATTCACCTTTTAATGCCCCCGCTTCCCTGAAATCCTAAACTCCGTGAAAAAAAAAAGCCCGAATGGGCTTTTCATCAATTCGGTTAAATTTTACCCCTTTACTTTTCAACAATAGTAACCTCAGATGCTTGCGGACCCCGGTCAGTTTCAACTATTTCAAATGTTACTTCCTGACCTTTAAGTAATCTTTTGAAACCTTCGGTTTTGATTCCGGAATAATGAACGAA
The DNA here is from genome assembly GCA_964640125.1 of uncultured Rikenellaceae bacterium. Taxonomy (GTDB): domain Bacteria; phylum Bacteroidota; class Bacteroidia; order Bacteroidales; family VadinHA17. The sequence goes on along the minus strand of CAZXGG010000050.1, from coordinate 15,554 downwards.
TACATCATTTCCGTCTTCCGTTTGAATGAAACCATATCCCTTGGAGGAATCAAACCACTTGACGATACCTTTCATTTCATGAAAATTTATGGATATTTTGATTCTTCTTATACAAATATCAACAAATTATTAAGCATTTAAAAATAAATCAGGGGTTTTTTACTCCCATTACTGGTTAATATAGTGTCACTTTGAAAGAAATTTTATCCGGTTTTTCGAAGGAAAATCCAGGTCGGTTATGAAAAGTGGAAAATATCCGTTTTATTTGTACAAAGAAACAATGGTAATACCTGCAGTACAGGTAATCCTTTTATAATAATCTATAATCATTTGATATTATGTTGGTTACAAAAGACAAAGTGGTATCCGTCTCGTATGAATTGAGGGAAAATAACAACCAGGGGGCCGTTCTGGAAACAGTGGGAGCAGACAAGCCACTGACCTTTCTCTTTGGTGCCGGTAATTTGCTGGCAAAATTCGAAGAAAACCTGAATGGATTGAAACCGGGTGATACATTCCAGTTTGTGCTGGACTCCAGAGAGGCATATGGAGAAATAGATGAAAGTGCCATTGTAGATATCCCTAAATCGATCTTTGTTAAAGATGGTACACTGGATGAGGAATTGCTCGCGACAGGAAATCAAATACCGATGCGTGATAAAAATGGAAACCATTTTACCGGCATCGTGCAGGAAGTTGCAGAAGAGTCGGTTAAAATGGATTTTAACCACCCCCTGGCAGGTGCCAACCTGTTCTTTTCGGGAGAAGTGGTTGAAATTCGGGAAGCCAGTGAGGATGAACTGAAACACCAGCATGCACACAATCCGGATGCATGCAGGGGCTGTAAACAGGACGATTGCAGCCATCAGGAGTAGCAATCCTTAAACAGCAAGATCTACACTCCTGTTGAACCGTTGAAATCATTCAGGTTACATTCAACGCTTCCCCTTCTGACCGTGCGATGACTACCGCTCCGGTTGTATCGCTCCATACGTTTGTGGCTGTTCGAAACATGTCAAGTATCCGGTCAACGGCAACGATTAAACCCACTCCTTCCAGTGGCAAACCAATCGCTGATAAAATGATGGAAATCATGAATAATCCGGCCATTGGGACTGCTGCTGCCCCGATTGATGCGATCAAAGCGGTTATCACAACAATCGCCTGTTGCCCAAATCCGAGATCCAGGCCATAAGCCTGGGCTATGAAAAAAACAGCAACACATTCATAGAGTGCTGTACCATCCATGTTAATGGTTGCACCCAGGGGCAAGGTGAAACTGGAAATTTTATTTGAAACACCATCTTCGTGCTCGACAGCTTCCAGTGTGAGTGGGAGGGTGGCCAGGGCAGAAGAGGTTGAAAATGCAGTTAACAGAGGTGTGGTTACTGCCCTGAAATGCTTCAGCGGTTTGATCCCACCGACGAATATCTGTATCGATGGCAGGGTAATCAATGCATGGATGAGCAGGCCTGCGAATACGGTAATCATGTATAAACCCAAACGGCTTCCCAGCTCCAAAAGAGCTGAAATACCGCCTCCCTGTTCCAGGAGAATATTTGATACATTCCCAGTAATAATGCCAAAAACCCCAAAAGGAGTGAAACGAATGATCAACAGGGTGATTTTCATGATCACCTGAAAACCGGCCTGGAAGAAATCCACCAAAACAGCCGCTCTTTCCTGTTTGATCCGGGTAATGAAAAAACCGAAAAGGAGGGCAAAAAAGATCACGGAAAGCATCCTGCCTTCAGAAAACGCTTCGAATACGTTCGTAGGGATAATCTCGATCAGTGTCTCACCAAACGATTTCGATTCGGTGGAAAATCCTTCAACCTGTTGCGAAAAGCCAAGGTCGGCTCCACTCCCGGGACTGATCAAATTAACCAGGACCAGACCTGTAAGGATGGCTAAAATACTGGTGGAAATATAATAAAACAGGGTTTTTATTCCAAGCCTTCCAAGATTCTTTCCCGATCCGATCTGGGTTATGCCGGAAATAATGGAGGTTAGAATCAATGGGATGATGACCATCTGTAAAGCACGAAGGAATAGTGTTCCCAGCCATCCCACCCAGGAAGCATATTCGGTTAGATAAAGACCATAAAGAATCCCCAGAAACAGGGCAATTAATATCTGCCAGTGAAGCTTGATGCGAAATAATTTAATCATCATACGAAATAATCATTACGGGTGTCCGGTGATGACAGTAAAAATAACAATTTTATCTGGAGCATAAAATAGATTGATAATCAATCTATTAAATCTTATTCAGATGCTGTCTCTCTCCTTTAAACGCTTGTTGAACCCTCGCTTTTGTAACAACATGGATACACCGGTAGGGGAGTGCAAGGAGTGGTTAAAAAACATGTAAAATAGAAAGGTGCATATCAATTATTTTCGTTTTTTTTTACCATTTTTGGCTTTTTAATCCTTAATTCTTATTGCACCATGTGGAAGAAACTACCCCTTATCTGGAAAATATTGATCGGAATGGTAATCGGAATTATATGGGGTATGCTTGCTGTAACCATTGGGTTGGAGAAATTCACCATCAATTGGATTAAACCCTGGGGAACAATTTTTATTAACCTGTTGAAATTGATCGCAGTACCACTGATTTTTGTCTCCCTGGTCAATGGAATATCGAGCCTCTCCGATATTTCGAAATTATCCAGAATCGGACTGAAAACCCTTACAATTTATGTTATAACTACTGTTTTTGCAGTCTTTGTCGGGTTATCGCTGGTCAACCTGATTAAACCGGGCAATACCTTCAGCGAAGAGAAAAGAATAGCCTTTAATGAACAGTTTCAGAATGATGTGAATGAGAAAGAATTATTGGCTGAGGAGCGAAAGGGAGAATCACCATTACAGTACGTGGTTGATATAGTTCCGGATAACATCATCAGCGCTGCTTCTGACAACGGCAGGATGTTGCAGGTAATATTCTTTGCGATCATTTTCGGAGTGGGTCTTGTTCTAGTTCCCTTTAAGAAAGTTGAAGTAGTGAAAGGATTTTTTAGCGGACTTAATGATGTGATCATGAAAATTGTCGATATCATCATGATCGTTGCCCCCTATGGTGTTCTTGCCCTGATGGCCGCACTGGTTGTGGATTTTTCAGGTGATATTGACCTCTTTCTTGCCCTCGGGCTCTATTCCATTACCGTGGTGATCGGGTTATTTTTTATGATTCTCTTCTTCTACCCGACCATCATATCACTCTTTACCAAAATCAGGTATTTTGAGTTCCTCCGCGGGATCCTTCCGGCGCAATTGGTTGCTTTCTCAACCAGTTCAAGCGCAGCCACCCTGCCGGTTACCAAAGAACAGGTTGAAAACGAACTGGGAGTATCACAGAAGATCTCCGGGTTTGTCCTGCCCATCGGAGTAACCATCAACATGGATGGAACAAGCTGTTATCAAGCCATTGCAGCTGTTTTTATCGCACAGGTTTTTGGTATACCACTTGATGTGGGCGACCAGCTTACCATTGTTCTTATGGCTACACTTGCTTCCATTGGTGCCCCGGGAATTCCAAGTGGAAGTATTGTTATGCTGGTTGCTGTTTTGTCCGCAGTCGGCCTGCCTGCCGCCGGTCTTGCATTGATACTGGGAATTGATCGACCGCTCGATATGCTTCGTACTGTCGTAAATATCACCGGCGATTCCACCGTTTCCACACTGGTTGCTAAAACAGAAGGTGAACTAACCTATCCACCGGTCAGGCAAAATAACAATGTGAATGGAGACGCCATGGTTTCCAGCTGAATCGTGAAGAAGGGATCATTCTGACAGATCCCCTGCCTCTTCCCTGGTTTAACCCCTCCTTTTTGCACTTTCCGGATAATCCATCCTTAGTCTGGTTGATACAGAGGAGTCCGGGAAATACCGGATTTTTTCATCAACAGACCAACCCGTTGTTTTTTTCATCTGTATATGACTTTTATTCATTTTTTATATATTTGTATAAAATATGACTGATAGTCATTTACTAAAAACTCATATTATGGGAATTGCAGAAAGAAAAGAACGGGAAAAAGAACAGCGGCGACAGGCGATAATCGCTGCTGCTGAACAGGTATTTTTCTCCAGGGGATTTGACGAGTCCACCATGGATGATGTGGCTGCTCAGGCAGAATTGAGCAAAGGCACACTCTATCTTTACTTCAACAGCAAGATTGAGCTTCACTGGGAAATCATGAAAAAGGGGATGGCGATCTTATCGGAGGCAATTTTAAAATCCATTTCTGCTGATGCTAACGCTCTTGATAATCTGAGGAAGATGGGAGAGGTTTTTTACCGTTTTTCTTCCGAAGAGCCAATGTATTTCAACTCCATGATGTTCTTTGAGGGCAAAGATCTTGAGCTGCTCCATTTTGAGCAGGAAGAGCTGGATAGCAGTTTTCAGATTTCCCCGATCAAGATCCTTTATGAGGTCATTGAATCGGGCATCATTGATGGTTCAGTCCGCAATGACTTTTCGGTACCGGCCATGGCGAATACCCTCTGGGCGCAAACCCTGGGCGTTCTTCAGGTGATCAGGAACAAAAGGGAGGTGTTCGAATTGTTTCAACTCTCTGGCCAGGAAGTGATGCAGTGTCATTATGAGCTGGTGTTGAATGGAGTAAAGGATAAAACCGCAGGATCATGAAAAAACGAACACTCATCTGTTGTTTAGGGATACTGGTCTCATTACCGCTTTTTGCACAGTTCGATACCTTGAACTACTACCTTAAGACAGGTCTTGAAAACAACCTTGCACTGAAGCAGAAGCAGGCTTCTTTTGAAAAGAGCATGTTAGCGGTTAAAGAGGCCCGCCGGATGTTTTACCCGGGGATCTCTCTCAACGCACGATACTCCATTGCAGACGGAGGCAGGGTGATCGAGTTCCCGGTTGGAGATCTTATGAATCCGGTCTATTCGACACTGAATGCCCTGACCATGTCTAACCTTTTCCCCCAGATTGAAAACCAGGAGTTTACATTTCTTCGCTCCAGGGAGCACGAAACAAAGGTACAACTGGTACAACCCATTTTTAATACTGGCCTTCATTATAACTATAAGATAAGGAGTGAATTGCTGCAAGTCAGTCGGGTTGATGTTGACCGGTATAAACGGTACCTGGTGGCAGAGATCAAAAAGGCCTATTTTAATTATTTGCAGACCCTCAGGATGGAGGAGCTGGTACATGAGACCCGTGAACTCCTGGAGGAGAACCTGCGTGTGAGTAATAAATTATTTGAGAATCAAAAAGTTACATCAGATGTTGTGTACAGGTCACAGGCAGAAATAAGCAACATAGACCAGTTCATTGCGGAGGTTGAAAAAAACAGAAAGGTAGCCCGGTCTTATTTGAATTTCTTACTGAACAGGCCCCTTGAAACACCCCTTTACGATCCTCAGGAAGCGCAGGATACAGTGATTGTATCCGACCTGGAGCATGCGAAAGATCATGCAATCCACTGGAGAGAAGAACTGGACCTGTTGGATCACTACCTGGATGCTTCGGCATACAATCTGAAAATCATTCGATCCCAAAACCATCCCATGCTCCTGGCTGCTGTGGATTATGGATTTCAAGGGGAAAAGTACCGGTTTACGGCAGAAGATGATTTTGTGATCGCTTCATTTGTCCTGAGGTGGGATATCTTCTCGGGTTTTCAAAATCGGGCGCGGATTAAACAGGCTGTGGTTGAGACAGAGCTGTTAAAACAACAAAAAGAGGAAGTAGAACAACAGATCAGATTGGAAGTGACGCAAGCCTATTACGACCTGAAAGCTGCCGTTCAATCCGTCCGGTCCGCTGAAACGGAATGCATTCATGCACAGAAAGCATTCAGGCTGGTAGACCGGAAATACGGGGAGGGCATGGCTTCCCTGATCGAATATATGGATGCCAGGACAGCCATGACCAAAGCGGAAACAAACCGGATCATTACCCGGTTTGACCTCCAGGTAAAACTGGCAGAATATGAACGAACAACGGCTTCCTTTGACTTCTCGGTATTGAATTAGAGAACGGTCATCTTCAAATGAAGCAATTGTGTAGATAAAGGTATCTAAATCATTATAAAACAAAAATATGGATAAAAAAGGATTGTGTCAATTCCTGCTTCTTACCGGGATCATTTTCCTGCCGGGATGTGGTGAAAACGGAGACCGGTCAGCAGGAAACAGAGAACCCACTATGGTGGGTGTAAGCCAGGTTGAAGTCAACGATATCGCCTTTCCGATCCATTGTGTTGGAAAATTGTCTGCCCGGTCGGAAGTTAAGCTCAGTTTCAAAACCGGGGGAATCCTTTCTGAGATCTATGTCGAAGAGGGTGAAGCGGTGACAAAGGGAGCAAAAATGGCCCAGCTGAACCTGTCAGAGATCCAGGCAACGGCAAATCAGGCTAACCTTGCACTGGAAAAAACAGAAAGAGACCTGGAACGGATCCGTAACCTCTACCGTGATAGTGTGGCTACGCGTGAACAGTATGATAATGCCCAGACCGCCTGTAACCTGGCTGCAAACCAGGCAAGAATTGCCCGGTTTAACCTGCAATATTCCACCATTACTGCCCCATCAACGGGTCAGGTGCTGAAACGGATTGCAGAGGAGGATGAGATAATTGCTGCCGGATACCCCGTCTTCTTGTTTGCTGCATCAGAAAACGATTGGGTGCTGAAAGTGAACCTGACCGATAAGGAGATCGTTCAGGTAAACCTGCTGGACTCAGCTTTGATCTCCTTCGATGCTTATCCCGGCACCCCCTTTCCTGCATGGGTTTCTGAGGTGGGAAGCTTCTCTGATCCCTATACCGGGACCTATGAGGTGGAACTTACCCTGCAGAAACCGGTTGAAAAGCTTGTATCGGGATTTATTGGCAGGGCGGATATCATCCCATCACAGCGATACCGGATCTTGACGATCCCGGTTGATGCCTTGCTGGAAGCCAATGAGATGAGTGGTTATGTCTATGTTGTTGAAAACAAAAAAGCAGTGCGGAAACGGATCGAGATTGCCGGGATCAGGGGAGAAAAAATACTGATCCTGCAGGGCCTCGATTCGGGTGCAACGGTGATTAGCGAGGGTGCTGCTTTTGTCGGTCCCGACTCCGATATCCGGATAAAATAAGTACGCCACAAGAAACATGCAGATATGAAACTACCCGGCTTTGCCATACGAAATTATCAATTCACACTACTGGTCTCCATCATTCTCATGTTCATGGGTATCCGCTCGTTTTTGACGATGCCCCAGACGGAGAATCCAACAATCTATGTTCCGGGAGGCACAATCTATATCATTTTTCCCGGAGCCAACCCGCAGGATCTTGAACAGCTTGTCGCTTTTCCTATTGAAGAGGCGCTGAATGAGCTCGATGACATCAAGATGATCCAGACGGAATTGAAAGATGGAATTGCAGTGATAAGCGTTGAATTCAACTACGATACCGATGCAGAAGAGAAGTTCGACGAGGTGGTGCAACAGGTGAATGGGGTAAGAAACAGCCTGCCGGATGGTATTGTCTATTTTGATGTCATGCAATGGACCAGCGGTGATATTGCAATGCTCCAGCTTGCATTCATTTCCCAATCGCTTCCCTACAAAGAGATGGAGGATCAGGCAAAACGGCTTAAAAGAGAGCTGGAGAAGATCGGTGGAGTAAAAAAAGTGGAAATTGTCGCCGTTCCCGAACAGGAGATACGAATATCGCTGGATATGGAAAAGATGGCAGAAATGAACATCTCGATAAACCAGGTAGAACAGGCGATACAGAGTAATAATGCCAACATTCCAGGGGGAGCGATCAAAGTGGAAGGAAAATCGTTTGGCATCAAAACGAGCGGATCCTATAAAAACCTGGATGAAATCGGAAATACCGTCGTTCAATCCTATATGGGGAAACTGATCCTCCTGAAACAAATAGCAAGCATCGATTACGATTACAAGGATATTAACTATTATGCCCGCTTTAATCGTGAACGGTGCATCTTCTTAACGGTTCACCAGAAAGAAGATTTGAATGTCATTGACCTGGTTGATGAGATAAAACCCGAGGTAGAACGATACCGGCAATCATTGCCGGAAGAGATGCACATTGATTATGTCTTTGACCAGTCGGAGGTGATCAAAACCCGGATCAATGGATTCATGAAGAACCTTCTGCAGGGGATCTTTCTGGTGGGTGTGATCATCCTGGTCTCCCTTGGATTTCGTTCGGCAATCATTGTCATCCTGGCTATTCCCCTCTCCATCATTATCGGGCTGTCATTCGTGGATATGGCTGGATTTGGTTTACAGCAGATTACGATAGCGGCACTGGTTGTTGCTCTGGGTCTTCTGGTGGATAACTCCATTGTAGTGATTGAAAACATTAGCCGCTTTATACGACTCGGGCATTCCGTCAGGGAAGCAGCGGAAAAAGGAGCTGCACAAATTGGCTGGCCCATCTTCAGTGCGACGTTGACAACCCTCCTGGCATTTGTTCCCATCATCATGATGCCGGACAAAGCAGGCGATTTTATCAAGAGCCTGCCGGTTACATTAATTGCCGTCCTTTCCGTTTCCCTCTTCCTGGCATTAACCCTTAATCCATTGATCGCAAGCTGGGCCTTTAAAAAAACCAGGCGCAATGAACATAAAATCAGCATTTTCCAGAAGGGTTTGACGTGGTTTATAACGGGACCTTACAGGAAAAGCCTGCAATTTGCATTGCGCCGGAGAGGGATTATCCTTTCCCTCTCCTTCCTGGTTCTGGCCGGATCACTTGCCCTGTTTTTAAGGATTGGGGTAAGCTTCTTTCCTCCCGCTGAAACCCCCGAATTCATGGTCAGGGCATCACTCCCGGAAGGATCCAACGTCGATAAGACAGACCAGGTTGCCCGGTACATTGAATCGGTACTCGACAGCATGGATCGGGTAAATCATTTCGCGACCAACGTTGGACATGGGAATCCCAGGGTGTACTACAACATTTTTTCAAGGAATTATGCGATGAATTATGCTGAAATATATGTGAAATTGAACGAGTATCAGTTGGACATGTATAACAATACCGTCTCGGAATTGCGGCGTAAATTCAGCACTTATCCCGGAGCTAAAATTACCATCAAAGAGTACATGCAGGGTGTGCCCAGTGAAGCACCCATCATGGTTTATGTCCATGGGGAAGAGGTTGGAGTGCTGGCGAACCTGGCACGCTCCGTTGAACAAATTCTGAAAGATATCCCGGGCACAATCAATATTGATAATCAACTCGATGTGGCAAGAACAGACCTCCATTGTAAGATCAACAGGGAAAAAGCCGGTCTGTTCGGTGTTCCGGTTTATGAGATCGATAAGGCGATCCGGACAGCCGTAAGCGGAATAACCGTCAGTAAATTCCGGGATGCTGAAGGAGAGGAGTTTGACATCGTGCTCCGGCTTCCGGTGGATGAGAAAATCAAACTGGAAGATTTCGATAAGATCTATGTGCAGTCACTTTCGGGCAAATTTATTCCCGTTTACCAACTGGTAAGCCTTGAATTTCAGAAAGCCTCAGGGATCATCACCCATTACAATCTGGAACGGTCCGGTCTGATCAAAGCCGATATTGCCCCGGAAGTTAACCTCGATGTGGTTCTGGATCAAATGGTACAACAACTTGATCAGATCCGGTTTCCAGATGGTTACGACTACTGGATTGCGGGAGAAATTGAAAACCGGAAAGAATCATTTGGTGGTATGCGCCATGCTGTGTTGCTTGCCCTGATTGCTATTTTTTCAGTACTGGTTCTCCAGTTCAGGTCCTTTTTACAACCCCTCATCATCTTTGTTGCCATTCCCCTCGCTATCATTGGCTCCATCTGGGCTCTGTTCATTACCGGCTATACCTTCTCCTTTACCGCGTTCATTGGTGGTGCAAGCCTGGTTGGAATTGTGGTGAACAATTCCATTATCCTCGTTGACTATACCAATACCCTTCGCAAAGAGGGGATTGCAGTCGATGAAGCCCTGAAAAAAGCGGGTGAAACACGGTTTACTCCAATACTGCTGACCACGTTGACCACCATCGGAGGCTTGCTTCCACTCACTCTCAGGGGAGGAGAACTGTGGGCTCCAATGGGGTGGACAATCATTGGTGGTCTGCTGGTATCCACCATCCTGACCCTGATCGTGGTACCGGTGCTGTACGGTTTGTTTATCAGGGACAGGAAGGCATAGTGTGATGTACAGTGTTGCAGAGTACAGAGTTGACTGTGAGACTGTGTGACTGTGAGAGGGGGTGAGGGAGTAGTGAGTAGTGAGTGAGAGCATAGAGCATAGAGCATAGAGCATGGAGCATAGAGCATGGAGCATAGAGCATGGAGCATGGAGCATGGAGCATGGGGGGTAATGATTCAAATGGAACAATCTGGAACCACCTGAAACCATTTGAAACCATCCATCCCGCACCCCCAATCAGCAATACGCTAAATCCAGCCCATATTACAGGGTAGGGCAGACCTGGTATGTAAATATCCCGCTCAGACGATAAAACAACTATATATCAGGTGCTGATCCATTCAATTGCAAAATTTCCGGTTGCATCCTGTTTATAGAAAAAAATCAGTTTACGGAAAAGAATCAATGCAACAGAAGCTATAAAAAGATGTTGGTTACATATGTAGTCAATACATGACAAATTTGCATTAATATGTAAACATATGTATACATTTTTACTCAATTTGTAATGCATATGTGTACATTTGTAAATTATTCTGAAATACAATTTGTGGATGGTGATTAATCATTATATTATATTATAATCCAGCACTTTACAAATATTAATTGAATGTATACTTTAGAATTAATTTCAATATAGAGTCGTTATCCTTCAAATTAGATGAAATTTGTTTTATATTACACTGTTTACCAATTAAATATATGATTTATATAAAGTTTACATTCAAAAAAGGGAATTAACCTGGCTATGTGAAGTAATCATCTGCTATAAGTTGATATAATTGCGGTTCAGAAGATACAATAGTGCGTCAATCATAATGAAATGTATTAGAATAAATACAATACGAGCATTGCATCGCTTAAATTCTTCTATTACAATGGAATAGACTCATATAGATTACATATGTAAATAATACACCTGAAATTCGTGGAGAAAGATTACATATGTTAATTAACTATTTATTACATTTGTGAATACAAATTTAAGGATTATGAAAGAGCGAATTTTACAGTTCATACAGAATGAGCAGCTAAGCTCAACACAATTTGCTGATACTATTGGTGTGCAACGGTCGAGTGTTTCGCATATTTTATCCGGAAGGAATAATCCAAGCTTTGATTTTATACGGAAAATTTTGCTTACCTACCCGCAGATCAGGGCTGAATGGCTGATCCTGGGCGATGGAGGGATGTATAAGTCGGATGAAAGCAGGGAATTATTTGATGAAAATGCTCCTGTTTACGGGGATACAAAAAGCGAAGAAACGCGGGAAACCGTAAAGAAAGAAACAGCGGATAAGCGCGATGATATTGAAAAAGAAAAGCATGAAACGACAGGCATTGAGCGGGTTGTCATATTCTATAGAAACAATACCTTTACTGAGTATCATCCACACTAACCGGGCGGGATCGGACCTGCGGGTGGGAAATCAGATACCGGTTGAATATTTCTTACCCTCTTCCTTTCAGATACCATGAAAAAATGTAATTTTGTGCAATTGCGATAGATCCGTGCATACCCTTATTTCACGGAACCACTTGAAATTCAGTATAGTAGTGATTATTCTTTAGGATTTGATTCAATGAAAAAACAGATTCAGGATCTCCATGTCGTTGAGAACAAAAAGCTGAATTCCGAGTATTTCGAACTGGTTCTTTCGCACGATACCCCCTTGCCGGAAATTTTACCCGGACAATTTGCTGAGGTAAGGGTTGATCATTCACCCGGCACCTTCCTGCGCCGCCCAATATCGGTATATGATATTGATTATCAGGAAAACAGACTTCATTTTCTCGTCCAGATCGTTGGAAAAGGTACGTTTCAGTTGTCACTTCTTCAACCGGGAGAAACCTTGAATATCATCTATCCTCTGGGCAACTCGTTTGATACGGAGGGTGTGAAGCGTGCACTGCTGGTTGGTGGGGGTGTGGGGATTGCCCCGTTGTTGTTTCTTGGACACCGGCTGCATGAGATGGGGAAAGTCCCCTTGTTCCTGCTGGGATTCAGAAGCGATGCACTGTTCGTTGATTTTTCTCCGTTTGAAAAATACGGGAAACTGTGGCTCACCACCGATGATGGATCTGCCGGGGAGAAAGGGCTGGTGACTGACCATCCCGTTTTACAGCAGGAGCTGGATGTTGACCGGATCTATACCTGCGGACCGGAGGTGATGATGAAAGCGGTTTCAGAACTGGCTGCCAGGCGGGGAGTGGATGCCCAGGCATCGCTGGAAAACACGATGGCCTGCGGATTCGGAGCCTGTCTCTGTTGTGTCCAGAAAACCCTGAACGGGAATAAAATGGTATGCATCGATGGTCCGGTATTTAATACCCAGGAATTGATATGGCAAAGCTGACGGTTGATATTGGCAACATGACATGGAAGAATCCGGTCAGCGCCGCTTCCGGTTGCTTCGGATACGGTCCTGAATTTGACGACTTCCTGGATGTGAATCAGCTTGCCGCGATCTTTGTGAAGGGTACCACCGGAACAAGCCGGGAAGGGAATCCCTATCCCAGGATGGCTGAAACTCCCGCAGGCATGCTGAATTCCGTGGGATTGCAGAACAGGGGGGTGGATTACTTCATCTCGGATATTTACCCGGTGATCCGGGAGTACGATGCCCATATGATTGTCAATGTATCCGGCTCCACAATGGAGGAGTATGTTGAAGTGGCTGAGAAGGTGAACGACCTGGAGAAGATCCCGGCCATTGAGCTGAACATCTCCTGTCCCAACGTGAAGGAAGGAGGGATGGTCTTCGGAACACACTGCCCTTCCGCCATCCGGGTGACCGAGGCAGTCCGCAAAGCATACCACAAAACACTCATTGTGAAGCTCTCACCCAACGTGACATCCATCGCTGAATTTGCCAGGGCGGTGGAAGGTGCCGGAGCGGATTCCATCTCATTGATCAATACCCTCCTGGGGATGGCGATCGATGCGGAGAAAAGAAAACCGGTGCTGGCAACCGTTACGGGCGGATTATCAGGCCCTGCTGTGAAACCCGTGGCGTTGCGGATGGTCTGGGAAGCCTTTCGCGCGGTGAAAATACCCATCATCGGAATGGGTGGAATCATGAACGCTACCGATGCCATCGAATTCATCCTTGCTGGAGCTACTGCCATCCAGATCGGAACTGCCAATTTTATTGATCCAACGGTTTCTGTAAACGTTTTGAATGGTATCTCAGACTACATGAAACAGCACGATATTGAGGATATACGGTCGCTGATCGGTGCCCTGGAACTGCCGGAAGGGTATACTAACTACCGGCCAGACATCCATACATAGGCTTTTTTTTCGATCTGAAGCACGATAATTCACATTTGTATCCTACTACTTATTCCTGGAGATCTTTGATTAGAGGGGCTTAAAATGGCCTTATTCGAAATGTTGCCGGATTGTTTACTGATGTATATTGAATGGATAGAAATGTTTAAATAAGAGTGCTCTGGCGAGCGCAAGCGACTCTTCCGAAGGAATGCCTTTGGCAAGCGTGTCGCTCTCCATGAAACGCTCTGGCAACTCCTCAGTTTTTAGCTGAACCGGTTATCGGATCTCGGCCGGTGTATCCTGCCGGAGTGTTTTGTAATCCACCCCGTTTTTTCTACTTCATAAACATCAAAATCGGGAATATAGGGCTTGATATCCAGCAGGGGTGTCCCGTCCAGGATATCGACATTTTCCACGTGCAGGATATTCCCATCCACGCGGTTTAGCTTTACAACCGAGATACCGATCCCGTTGGGCCTGCTGGGTGCCCTGGTGCAGAAGACACCATGGGGTTTGTCATCCAGAAAGGGAGTGACCACCAGGGAGTACCCCCTGGAGAGGTGAAAATGATAGATGAGAAGGATGTGGGAAAAGCCGTCCAGATCCCGCAATCCCTCCTGAAATTTGCGTCTGACTTCAACTGTTCCCTTTGCACCTTCCTCCACTGAGGGCTGGATGGGCATGCCCTCCTTCTCTTTGTAAGGGGTTCTGATCGTTCCGATGGAGTGGTATGTAATGGTCATTGTTTTTGTAGATTATGTTAAATCGTTACAGGATCTTAATGCAGGGACGTTGCATGCAATGGCCATCCATTCAGTTTACAGATAACGCCTCAATATTCCGGTCAGAATGATTATGATGGCTGCTGCACCCAGGCCAAATATGGGGACCAGTTTATTCGTATAACCGGTTCCCTGGAGTGCTTTTGCGGTTGCAAAGATCATCAGCATCCATACGATGGCAATACCAAAAAAGGATGCACGCCAGATCTTCTTGAACTTCTCCGGGTACTTCTCGTTGTTGTCCATAAGGTGAATGGTTTTGCGATTAAATATACAACAGAGTTACCAGAATGACAATCTTTTGGGTTTCGTTAATTTTTTGTACTTTAACATGGATAAACAAACCCCGTATTATGTCATTACGCATATCTCCATTTTGGTGGCCGTTTCTGGCGGTTGCATCTCCTGTTATGGTTCCTTTTCTGATGGTAAGAAACGGGCGTTTCAGAAACAATATTCAGCTGGCAGATGAACTGAACCGGAAGCGCATTGACCAGGCCAGACCATTTGATCTGCCGGAACTCAGTTTTCTGGAAATGACTGTCCTGGTTGAAGAGAAGGCTGAGGAGGGCTTTTTGGGTGATGCCGGTGTCTCCTGTCTTTTCCGGTCGGATCGGGGTTCCTTGCTTTTTGATGTTGGTTTTGGCCCGGAACGTCCTGCCCTGGCTCACAACGCTGCCAGGCTGGGAATAACACTGGATGGGATCGATGCGTTGTGCATTTCACACCTTCATCCGGATCACATGGGCGGGATGAAGGCAAGCCGGACAAAACGCGTAATCCTTCCCGTAGCGTTGGGAACACCGAACGGACAACCCTGTTTTCTTCCGGATAACGCGGATGCAACAGGATTTCGGAGCGAACGGGTTGATAAACCCCGGTTGCTGACCGGTGGAATTGCTACGACCGGTCCGCTGGCCAGAAGCCTGTTTTTCTTTGGCCTGACAGAGGAGCAAGCGCTGTTCGCCCGGCTTAAGGATAAGGGCCTGGTTATCTTCACCGGGTGCGGTCATCCTACCATTGAACGGATTGTGCAGATGGTCAGACAGATCTCAACCGAACCGATCCATGCGATCGGAGGCGGACTTCATTTCCCGGTGACGCGTGGGAGAGGAAACCGTGCCGGCATTCAATTTCAAACGATTCTGGGTACAGGCAAACCGGTCTGGAAACGGATCACCGATGACGATCTGACACACACCATCGCTGAAATGAACACAGTTAACCCCACCCGGGTTTTCCTGTCGGCCCATGATAGTTGCGATCATTCACTCACCCGCATGAAACAGGAACTCAA
>CAZXGG010000049.1:0-25868 GCA_964640125.1 uncultured Rikenellaceae bacterium | reverse complement strand
AGGAAGGTCAGTATCCTTATCTTCTGATGGGAGCCGTGTAGCGATTGGGGCTCCGCATAATAACGGAACCGGAATTGATGCAGGCCATGTGAGGATATACGAGTATAGTGGAGGCAGTTGGACACAGTTCGGTTCAGACATCGATGGTGAAGCTGCAGGTGACGAATTAGGAAGGTCGGTATCCTTATCCTCTGACGGGAGCCGAGTAGCGATTGAGGCTTATCATAATGACGGAACCGGAACTGGTGCAGGCCATGTAAGGATATTTGGGTTACCACTTTCAAGTATTAATCAAATTTCCCCTCAATATAATATAAAGATTTACCCTAACCCTTCCGATGGTTTGTTGCATTTGAGAGACATAGAAGCAGATTTTATTAGGATAATAGATAATAACGGCAAAATTTTATTTGAAAAGCATGAACCTTTATCTGAGATAGATATTTCTAATTTACCGAATGGGACATATATTTTAGAAGTAATAATTGATAATATAACTATACATAAGAAGATTATTAAAAATTAACGTTTGCTAACCCTGTGCAAAGTCCATGCTTCGCACGGTCTTTGCACTCGCCCGTTCGGAAAGTGTTCATTATCAATATATTAATAATGAATATTCCAGATTCTCTAGTATTAATCATTAAATCTATCATTATGAAGTTTAAAACTATTATGATCATTAAGGCCATTGTTTGTCTGGCATTTTTCCCTATTATGCTGTTTATCCCCGAGCAGTTCGTTACATTAATGGGAGTTACTTTCGGGGCAGGAGTGGCATTCCTGGCAAGAATTTACGGCGCTACTCTTGTTGGTAATATGTTGCTTTGCTGGTTTGGCCGAAACGCTGAAAAAGGTCCGGTTCGGCAGGCCATTGTATTAGATGCATTTTTCTACGACCTAATCGGGTTTATTGCAGTTATGATCTTTTATTTTAATGGAACATTGAACTCGCTTGGATTAGGTGCTGCATTTATTTACCTGTTCCTGACGGTAGGATTTGGTCTTTTTCTTTTTCCCGAGAAGTAATTTGCCAAAACCTCTGCTCGCATTTATTGAATTTATTTATCTGGGATCTGATAGTTCCAGAGTACAAATTTCAGTTTCTTTTCAAGACTACATTGTACAACTGGATAATTTTGATTCACAGTGATTTTAATTCATTAATGTATTTATTATGTAAATAAAAGATACAGGATAGAATAAGAATCACCAGCCGATAACAGGCGGTCATAGGTAATGCCGCTTTTTCATAGTTCGCTGAGATTTAACAGGTGAATTTATACCTTTAAATATTGGAAATCGGCAAACTGAAAGGCGGCACAACCCATACCGCAATTCGTTATAAATAAGCCGCTAAAAATTCATAATATAGAAAATTGTTTTAGTTTTTCCAGCGTGTATGCGCCCGCAGAGCGCATTTGTGATTTTAATTTATACCAACTATTTATGTTACTGCAAACTAAATTGTTTAAACATCTTTTCTGCATAGGCCTTCCCCCAGCATGGATGAATTTCACTTTCCGGTTTAAATGTATTATACTTTTCTAACGCCTTTTTTAATAATGGTAACCCCTTTTCTGTTCCACCACCCAGAAACTTTGGCATATTAAATAGTTGAACAGCATGCCAAAGATAACTTCTTGGATTTTCAGGATTTAATTCCTGTGCCTTTTTATACATTGAAATACATTTCGAATTATATATCATTCCTCTGGTCATAGGCTCAATATTCATAGAAGCTTGAAGAATAAAGCCTTTCATTACATAAATCTCAGAATTATCTGGACTTATATCATTAGCCTTATCATTAAATTCTAAAGCTTTATCAACATAAATATCACCTTCACTATTTTCATTAACTAAATAACTTAACTGAACATAACAATATGCAGCATAATAGAAAGGGAGCCATTCATTTTGAACTGCCCTGGCAATTCTTTCAAAATCATTAGCAGTATATTGAAGATACTGAATTGTTGATGATGTATCCATCATTGCAATAGTTTTTCGCATTGCTTTTATATAATTTTCATTTTGTGCTTTTGAGCTTAATGAAAATGTAAAAATTAAAATAATGAGTAAATATTTCATAGTTTTTATATTGATTAATAAGTTGATATAAAACATCCGATAAAAAATGTTCGTTTTGAAACAGGTGTGATCGGAATACGTGTATTTCCATCAGGTAAATAGTAATATCCAAAAATATGATCGTGTCCTAATACATTTTTTAAATTTGTTTTTTCAATTCAAATACATGAACATTTACAATATAAATAATCTAAATATGAATAAGCATTCAAATTTTGCCCTATCGGGCAATTTGCTATTTCTAAAAACCAAAACAATTTTGTACTTCGTTGATATTTTCTACTAAACTGAAAAGGTAAGTGTTGGCGGCCAATTTATAACAGCAAGTCATAAAGCATACGGGCTTTAGTGGTATTTTGACAAATTATGTTACCTTTGGCGTTAGTATCGTAATGCATTACCATGATCAGATCGTTCGGATCTAAAGAGACCGAAAAAATATGGAATGGGGATCGATCTGCGAGAATCCCTCCTGAAGTGCAAAAAATTGTACGAAGGAAATTGCGCATGATGAATAGTTCGACTGATCTGAAAGATTTAAGGATACCTCCTTCTAATCGACTTGAAAAACTTGGCGGAAGGAGAAAAAGATTTTATAGAATTCGAATAAATGATCAGTGGCAGATTATTTTCAAATGGAGGAATGGCCACTCGTTTGATGTTGAAATTATGGATTATCATAAATAGGAACCGAATGAAAAAACTTGAAAACATACATCCGGGAGAGGTTCTTCTCGAAGAGTTTTTGAAACCTTTGAAAATTACTGCTTACCGCCTTTCAAAGGACCTTGGAATTCCTCAAACACGGGTAAGTGAAATACTTAAAGGGAACAGACGTATTACGGCTGACACTGCCATAAGACTTAGCAAGTATTTTGGCAACTCTGCTAAATTCTGGCTGGGATTGCAGGATGACTATGACCTGGAAGAGGAATTACTTGCTAACCAGGATGATTTTCAGAATATTAAAAAAAGAGAAGAAAACGCAGCATAACACAGTGCAAAATCCATCCCTGCCTGCCGGAGGCAGGAGTAACGGCTTTTGCACCTGACCGTCAGCATTAATTATAGGAAACCCAAGAATATGAGAAAAATAATTGTGATTTTAGCAGCTTGTATTTCTATTATAAGTTGTGACAGGACTCAAAAATCAGAGGAAAATCGTTCAAACTATACGATACAAGTAGGACTTGACACAACAAACTTATCCTTAAATTGTAAAATGAAAGTTGAATGGTTTAATAAATCAGATTCTATGATTTATGAAATACCATTCTTGTTTCAATTAGATAGCGCTAAATCATTAGTACAAAACGTCAAAATAAATGACCATGAAGTAAATTTTAGGTATGCATCAATAAAAACTTGCGGATTTGAAGGATTTATAGTAGAGCTTGCAAAACCAGTAAAACCATTACAAAAAACAGAAATTCTTATTGCTTTTAACACAAAACCCAATGAATATTTTAGAGAGCGTATGCTATTCTATTCTGAGGATTTTCCAATACTTCAATATTTTGATAGCGGAAAATTTTATCCAAATTATCAGGTTCACTCTGACTATAAAGTCAATATTACTTATCCGTCTGAATTTAATATAGCAACTACAGGGTTTATCGAAAACAATGATACAATAAATCAAAATTTCGAAATAAACACCCATGCAAAATCAGTTCCTTCATATGGTTTTATCCTACTAAGAGATATAGCCTTAGAAGAAGACTATTCATCCGGAATTTTAATACGTTCTTTTTATTACGAGGATGATGCTAAGTGGGGAAAGAAATTACTGGAGCATTCGAAAAATATTATTGGATTTTATATTGATTCTTTAGGATTTTACCCACAACCTGTACTTACAATAATTCCTGGATACCCAAAACCTTATGGAGGTTGGCCAGTTTGCCCAAATGTTGTTGGAATTCATAGGGGAATTGATTTGAAAAAAGATAGAGCAGAAACTCATGCCCATTGGATAATGTCACATGAAATTGGACATCAGTATTTTGGATTTAACTATGTATTAGAACCTTTAGATTACCCTCAATGGTTCGGTATTGGAATGGGAATCTATACAGATAGACTTTATTCATTGAAAAATATTCCTGATTTTAATCATCCAAAAGCATTCAGCGGTTCATACCTAGAAGCGGTGACCAAAGGTTATAATACAACCATTATGCAAACAATTGACACATTGGACAAACAGGACTTTGATTGGAACAATTCCATAGAGCATGACAAATCGTTTTCAGTATTACGAATGTTAGCTTATGAAATAGGAGAAGATACATTTTATGAGATATTCAAATATTGTCTCGAAAACTATAAAGGTGTTAATGTTACATTGGAAATGTTTAAAAATAATTGCGAAACAATTAGCAAAAGAGATTTGGATGAATTTTTCCAAACTTGGTTTTTTACCAATGACTACTTAGAATATGAAATTGAAAAGGTAACTTCAACCATGAATAATGATCAGTTCGAGAATAAAGTTGTAATAAATAAAATTGGTAAGGCGAATATTTCACATGTCGAGATAGAGATTATTTTGGAAAATGGTAAAAAGCTAACTCGCCAGTTTGATGGAAAACAGTCAAATACAATACTTCAGGTAAATACAAATGAACCGATAAAAGAGATCATTTTAGACCCTGATTTAAAGTTGTTAATGGTGAATAGAACAGACTGGAACAAAAATAACTAATGCCAATAATGTGTAAAAATAATAGCCGTAATAGTAGTAAATTCAAGGGTTGTAGCCCCCGCCTGAACGATTCAGTCGGGCAGGCGCTTCAACCTTCTTTTAGCTTGATAGTAATGAAGCTCGTAATCGGCTACTATTCTTATACTAACCGTTGGGTAACAAAGTTTAATTATAACAACAGATTAGTTCAAATGAATGATATAAAATGAAAGCAGTTGTGATCATAAGCATTATATCCAATATGATTTTCTCAAATCATTTGGCGTTTTCTCAGACTCAAAATTCAGACTCGTCTAATACTAAAGCATTTCATTGCGCTTCAAACTACGTTGAGTCTTTTAATAAAAAGAAAACAGTGCACCTCGAAGATTTTTTCACAACTTATTATGAGAATCCTGATTTAGAAAGAAGATTGAAAATTGAACGCTCTCTTAAAAAAAGCTGGGGAAAATTAATCCCAGATAGGGTTGTTTATGATTCAGAAAATGAAATCATCATGTTGGTGCAGGCCATAAAAACGCCTAAATCATATTTATTATTTGACATAAAATTAAAGGAGAACATTCCAGATAAGGTTGAATATTTTACAAGAACTGGTATTTCTAAACCGGAAGGTCGGATTTCATTATCAATAGGTGTGGCGGCAATGCATTATGCTGATCGGTCTATTCCTATTAATGATGCTGTAATTCAAGAGACTGTTAATGAAATTGCCGGAGCCTATAATTTTCATTATTTCTCACCTGAGATTGGTGAAAGAATTTCAACAATGCTAATTGATAATCTAAATAGTGGAAAATATGATCAAATATCAAAAGCTGGTCGATTGGCTGACAGCATCACCACAGACATACTTAAGCTTCAATTTGATAGCCATTCCTGGGTAGAAGCTAACAGAAGGATGTTACAGTTTGATTCAATAGCAGGACCCTCTCAAAATTATGGATTTAAGGAAGTTAAAATCTTAGATGGAAATAATGGATATTTAAAAGTGGA
This sequence comes from uncultured Rikenellaceae bacterium, assembly GCA_964640125.1. GTDB lineage: Bacteria > Bacteroidota > Bacteroidia > Bacteroidales > VadinHA17. The sequence goes on along the minus strand of CAZXGG010000049.1, from coordinate 20,071 downwards.
TGAATTCAGTCCATTTATTGAAGCACAGGATATTGCCATTCATGCACTCGATTCTCTGGCCAACTGTAATTCCTTGATTCTTGATCTTCGAAACAATTACGGTGGGTATCCGGAAATGATTCAATTCCTTTCAAGCTATTTTTTCCCAACACCAATAAAAATAAACACATTATATGACAGGAATGAGAATATTGTAAATGAAATATGGACACTCGTCAGTATCCCTGGCAAGCGATTTCCTGACTCTATTCCTGTTATTATATTGACAAGTAACCAAACTGCTTCAGCTGCGGAAGGCTTCGTTAATCTATTTAAGAAAACCAAACGCGCCATAATCATTGGTGAACCTACAAATGGGGCCCACCATCCAGCCAAAGAAATTATTGTTAATTCGTTATTTGTGGTTTCAATACCTTATTTAAGAGGAGATGAAATCGATTTGCCTGAAGGGAAGGGTATTACTCCAGATATTCTTGTTCCGACAGAAATGGCTTTAGAAAAGGCTATTGAGTACTTAAGAAATCAATAATAAATTAGTGATGTATAACCACATTACCCAACAATGAGCAAACGCCATTTAAATGGCTTTTACACCAAACGTTATTGTACAATGCGCCAAAAAAAACATCTAACCCAGAAAGTGAATTGATTTTGCTTACCTGTCATACTACAACTCGATGAAGTATTTTCATTTTAAAAAAATATCCCTCCAGGTAGAGTTATAAAACCAGATTCATTGACGGCATTTGCATTCTAAGAAAAGTCATCCAAACCGTTTTAAATCTCCCGGATATTGAATAGATTTAAACAATCGTAACCATTCTATCCCAGGCATGAAATTTATAATCAAATCCAGGAAGGTTTTCATCCTGTTATCCATCTGTTTGACTGGACTAATCTTCACAATCACCTGTAAAAAATCTGCAGATATACAGATTGTGGATCTACGTTGTGAGTACCGGAAAGAACCGGTTGGGATCGATGATAGGCGATCCCGGTTCAACTACCACGGATTTCAGTTTGCAGAAATAACAGGCCTTAGCAAAAAGCCTGATCTTTCCATGCTCTCCGGTATCGCAATCTCCTCGGATCCGGCACAAACAGGTCATTTTGAATGCTCAAACCCTGAACTGAATCAGCTCTGGAACAACATTCTCTGGACGCAACGGGACTACCAGCATGGGATCCCGACCGATTGTCCCCAGCGGGATGAACGAATGGGATGGATGGACGACGCCCTGGTGTTCGCCCAGACAACATATCAATTTGAGTCGAAATATTCAATTCATCCTAAAAAATGAAAGTCAGGTATGCCGGTTTGAAAACAAAAGGACAGGATACCCTATCAAAAAACAGATTAACAACTCAACATTCAACATAAGCAAAATGGCACAGGAACACAAAATTACCATGCTCGGAACCGGGTTAATCGGGCTGTTTTACACCATGACCCTGCATAATCAGCGGGGAAAAGATCGGGTCTATTCAGTCTATTCAAGGTCGCTGGAAAAAGCAAAGAAATTTGCCAGCGAGTGGGGCATTCCAAGGGCCACTTCTGATCTGGCTGAGGCAATCAATGATCCTGAGACGGATACGGTGGTGATTGGACTGCCAAACCACCTGCATAAAGAGGCGGTCGCACTGGCTGTAAAAGCAGGAAAGAACATACTCTGCACCAAACCACTGGCAAGAAATGCTTTGGAAGCCAAAGAGATGCTTGATATGGTCGAGAAAGCGGGCTTGTTCAACGGGTACCTGGAAGATCTGGTTTATCCGCCAAAAACACTTAAATCGCTGGAATCCGTTAAGAATGGAGCCCTGGGGAAAATTTTGTGGGTACGATCCAGGGAAACACACGGTGGTCCCCATAGCGACTGGTTCTGGAACCTGGAACTTGCGGGTGGAGGGGCTATCGTGGATATGGGTTGCCACTGTATTGAAATCATAAGAAGCTTTATCGGAAAAGGGATCAAACCGGTTGAGGTGGTATGCTGGGCTGATACCCAGGTTCACCCCATCGAAGCGGAAGATCATGGAATCGGGCTGATCCGTTTTGAAAACGGGGCCATCGGACAATTTGAAGTGAGCTGGGTGTTTCGCGGAGGAATGGATCTCCGGGATGAAATTGCCGGAACCGAAGGGACAATCTGGATTAATAACTTCCTGCGAACAGGATTCGAAATGTTCACCGCAGCCGGAAAGGGAGGTTATGTTGCCGAAAAAACAGAAACCGATAAAGGCTGGCTTTTCCCGGTTGGAGACGAGGTTCATGAACTTGGGTATACCAACATGTTTGCCGATATGTTCAATTCCATGGACAGTGGAAATGAACCGACAGAAACCTTCTATGATGGTTACGTGGTCAATGTAATCATGGATACCTGCTACCGGTCGACGAAATCAAAAAAATGGGAACCGGTGATCCTGGAAGCTTGGCGGAGTAAAGAAAAGATTCAACTGGAAAAAGGGATTGAAGAGATGGATGATAAATACATCGTCATTAAAAAGGAACAAATGCCCGATGGACATGTTAAACTGATCCTGAAAGAGAAAGAGACGGGTAACATCATCCAGAAAATCAGTGAGGAATAATAACGTAAGAATTGCATTTGAACAGATTAACCCATATATCATGAAAAGAACCATTCAATTTATTGGTATGGTAGGGTGTGTCATTGTTATGATCTCCTGCAGCCAGAAAACGATCACTCTTGAATCCCTGCTCGACGAGATGACTGATCGACAGGGATTAACCCTCTATCCGGAACCAGCATACAGCGTCAGGCAATTCAGCAGTTATGACAGACGGAGCATTGCACCTGACCAGGATGGCTGGTTTGCAAATGCTGATTATACACAATTCATCCGGGAGGAGGAGAATGAAGGAAGGCGTGAATTTGTCCTTTTTGACACCGATGGCCCCGGCGCTGTCGTGAGGTACTGGATGACATTTGCCGGAGCGGGCGCATCAGTAGGAACCCTGAGGATATATATCGATAACCAGCCTGACCCGGTCATTGAAGACAATGTATTAAAAATTTTAAGCGGGGGGTTGCTTGCCGGGGAACCGCTCAGTTCATCTGTATCTCCACTGTCCGATTATCAGAGACGGGGGCATAACCTCTATCTGCCTGTTCCCTATGCTGACCATTGCAAAATTACCTATGAATGCGATTCGATCATCATTAAGGAGAACCGGCGCAGACCCAGTGTCTATTACAACATCAACTACCGGACTTATGAACCCGGTACAATTGTCGAAAGCATTACGAAAGATATACTTGCAGAAACAAGGGGGAAAATTGATGAAACCAATGCGATCCTGATGGAATCCGGTCTCCAGGTCCCCGAAGCAGATGAGTTTAATGTCAACCAGCAGCTTGATCCGGGAGATACAGTGAACCTGTTGCTGAAGGAAAAATCACAGGCAATTGCTGAAATAGTGATCAGGCTAAACGCGGAAAACCTGAACCAGGCTCTGAGATCAACCGTACTCTCCATTTCGTTTGACGGCAATAATACTGTCTGGGTTCCCGTGGGAGAATTTTTCGGAACAGGTTACCAGGTTCTTCCGTCAAATACCTGGTATACCCAGGTAACGGAAGAGGGTGAAATGAAAAGCCTCTGGGTAATGCCCTACAGGGAAAACGGTACCGTTAGCATCATTAATTTTGGCAATGAACCAGTGGATGTCGAAGCAGAGATCGGTGTGAATGATTATACCTGGAAAAAGGGGAGCATGTATTTCGGCACCTCCTGGCATGAATATAATCAAATCTACAGCGCAAAACCACGGTCAGATAAAGATCACGACTGGCATTTCGACATGAACTACGTTACTCTTGAAGGAGAGGGGGTTTATGTTGGCGATGCATTGACTGTCTTCAATACCGCCGATGCCTGGTGGGGCGAAGGTGATGAGAAGATATTCGTCGATGGTGAAGATTTTCCCTCCTGTATTGGAACCGGGACTGAAGATTATTACGGCTATGCCTGGTGCCGCCCGGAAATTTTTACCCATCCCTTTATTGCTCAACCTACCGGTGCCGGTAATTTTAATCCGGGGATGACCGTGAACAGGCGTTACAGGTCCCTGGATGCAATGCCCTTTTCCACCTCCATTCAATCCGATATTGAACTGTGGCACTGGGCACAGACAACGATAAACTATGCCATGACCGCATTCTGGTATGCAAAACCGGGATTCACCAGTAATGTTAAACCGGACCCGGAAATGGTAAAAAAACCGGTTGCAATGAAACGAACCGACATTTATCCGCCGGTGGTGGATGAAAATGGATTACTTGAGGGTGAATGGATGGAAGTACTGGATGCTGGTAAAGGGACCTCAGGTGTCCAATCGGGGTTACAGGTTGGATGGAGTGGCAATTCACAACTCTGGTGGCGCAATGCTGAAATCGGTGATCAATTGAAAATCCGGTTTCTGTCTGAAGAAGAAGGTGTATTTGCTATTTCCGGTAACCTGACACAAGCTGTTGACTATGGAATAATCCATTTCAAAATCAATGGCACAGCACTACAAAAATCATTTAACGGGTATTTCCCGGATGGAGTAAAAGCAGTTCCGTTCAGTTTTGGAATACATGAAATTCATGCCGGTGAAAACATCCTGACCGTGACAGTTACCGGTAAAGATCCAAAAGCAAAGCCCGGAAATATGGCCGGGATCGATTGCATTACATTTGAACCTGTAAGGTAAAACAATTGTTTAATATGAATCGATTTAAGATGAAGACATCAATTCTGGTAATATTGCTGGTTACTCTGGTATCCTGCAAGTCCAAACAACAAAAGGAAGCTGATTCTGAATGGATCCAGTTGTTCAACGGTACAGACCTGACCGGATGGAATTTGAAGTTATCCGGGTACGAATTGAATGATAATTTCAACAATACCTTCCGTGTGGAAGATGGCTTGCTGAAGATCCGGTACGATGAATATGAAACGTTCAACGGTGAATTCGGTCACATTTTCTTCAACCAGAAGTTTTCCCATTACAAATTAAGGGTCGAGTACCGGTTCGTCGGAGAGCAGGTTCAGGGCGGTCCGGAATGGGCATACAAAAACAACGGGGTTATGTTCCATTCGCAGTCTGCAGAAAGTATGGGATTGCATCAGGATTTTCCTGTCTCGGTTGAAGCCCAACTTCTGGGTGGTACGGGTGAAGGGGAAAGAACAACAGGTAATGTATGCACCCCGGGCACTAATGTGGTGATGGATGGCAGGCTCATAACTGACCATTGCACCTCTTCACATTCAAAAACCTATCATGGGGAGGAATGGGTCACCTTTGAACTGGTGGTTAAAGGAGATGAGATCATTCATCATGTGGTGAACGGAGATACGGTAATGACCTATTCCAAGCCCCAGATTGGAGGAGGGAATAAGCCAGAAGATTACCCGGTACCCGATGGCACACCATTAACGGAGGGATATATTGCCCTGCAGGCAGAGAGTCATCCTACTGATTTTCGGAAGATCGAATTGCTGGATCTCAGTAAAAAATAGTCTTTTCCTTGTTCTCTTATTCATAAAAAGCGTAAACGCTACGATATGATTAATCAAACAACTGCCAGAATCCGCCTCTGTCTGGTTGCCTGTACCATCCTGATCTCCTGCAGCCAGGAACCTTCACAACCGAATATCCTGCTAGCCATTGCGGATGACTGGTCCTGGCCCCACACCAGCAGTGCCGGAACCAAAGAGATCAGCACTCCCGCTTTCGACCGGATCGCTTCAGAAGGGGTGTTATTTACCCATGCTTATTGCTCCTCCCCTTCCTGTACTCCTTCCCGTGGAGCTCTCTTAACCGGCCAGTATCACTGGCGTCTGGAAAACAATGCCAATCTATGGAGCACGTTGCCGCAAAAATTTCCAGTCTATCCGGACATACTTGAAGAGAGCGGCTATTTGATCGGTTACACCGGCAAAGGCTGGGGGCCGGGATTATATGAAGCAGGTGGCAGAGAACGAAATCCTGCCGGGCCGGGGTACCTGGAAATGAAAATTGAAACCCCCGATGGAATCAATCAGACAGACTACTCTGCTAATTTCAAATCTTTTCTTGAAAAAAGAGAGGAAGGACAGCCTTTCTTTTTCTGGTACGGAGGTTTTGAGCCACACAGGGTGTATCAATATGGACTTGGGCTCGAACAGGGGAAAGATCCGGCCAATATTACTGTTCCCGGTATCTTCCCCGATCACGATTCTGTCCGGATCGATATGCTGGATTATTTTGCAGAAGTCGAGTGGTTCGATCATCACTTGCTTAAGATGATTGATCTGCTCGAAGAGATTGGAGACCTGGACAACACCCTTATCATTGTTACTTCCGATAATGGAATGCCTTTCCCGAGGTGTAAAAGTAACCTGTATGATCTGGGCACGAACATGCCACTCGCCATCCGGTGGGGCAACAGGATTCCTGCTGACCGGGTGGTTGAAGATTTTATAAGCCTTACAGATCTTGCGCCTACTATCCTGGAAGCTGCCGGGATAACGGTCCCACAGGAAATGACCGGGAAAAGCATGATCGATCTGTTGTTTTCCGGTAAATCTGGTTGGGTCGACGAATCCAGGGATCATGTCCTGACAGGCAAGGAACGTCATGCCTGGGTCAGGCAGGGCGGACTGGGGTATCCCATGCGAGCCATACGGACAAAGGATTTCCTTTACATCATAAATTTCAAACCTGAACGCTGGCCTGCAGGAGATCCAGGGGGTTTTGAGGATTTTGATCCCAGGACGCCCTTTGGGGATATCGATCATTCACCCACCAAACAATACATGATGGACCATCAGAATGATTTTCCTGAACGTTATGATCTCGGTTTCGGAAAACGTCCTGGCGAAGAATTGTACGATCTAAAAAAAGATCCCAGCCAGGTTCATAATGTAGCTTTGAACCCCGACTACCAGAAGATAAAAAATGAACTGCACAAAAGAATGATGTATGAACTGGAAAAGACAGGGGATCCTCGAGTTCTGGGAAAAGGTGATCAGTTCGATACAATGCCCTATTTCAAAAAAGGATCCTTTCATCTTGTACCGGATAGTATTTTGTTACTTCTCGAATAAGTCACCAGGAAATTGCCATACCGTATATTCGATATACATTTTAATCCCGCAATTCATTGATTATGCAGTGAAAAATCATTAGTTTTAAAACAAAAGGAAAGAACCAATAACCATTAAAACAAACAGCATGAAAAAAGAACTCAGTCGCCGGTCATTTCTTAAGATCTCCGCCCTGTCAGGAGCCATGCTGGGCATTTCCGGGATTGGATGCAAACCTCAGAAACAACCCGGAGTAGAGGAGATCCTGGATAACATCAGCAAGGATGTTCCCGGGAAAGGAACATCGGTTATAGGATTGACAGTACCACCCATTTCCCAGGTAAAAGTCGGAATTATTGGATTGGGAAACCGGGGATTTGGAATGACAGGGCTCGTGAATGCCCTTTGCCCGGACAAAGCCATCATCACTGCCATATGTGATCTCCAGCAGGATAAAGTTGACCATACCTTCGAGTTTCTGAAAAAGGGAGGGCAAAATCCTGCTCTGTATGGAGGCACTGAGGATGCCTGGAAAGAGATGGTGGCAAGGGATGATATTGACCTGGTCATGATATTCACACACTGGGATCTTCATGTTCCCATGGCCGTTGAATCCATGCAACGTGGAAAACATGTGGCTGTTGAAGTGCCTGCTTCATACACGGTGGAAGGTTGCTGGCAACTGGTAAACACAGCAGAAGAGACACAGAAAAATTGCATGATGCTCGAAAATGTATGTTATGGAGCCGAGGAGCTCTGGGTATTGAATATGGTCAAAAACGAAGTATTTGGTACATTGACCTATGCCGAAGCAGCCTATATCCACAATCTGCGGACAGGCTATCTATTCAGTGATGCTTATTATAACAAATGGAGGATCAGGCACCATGTAGCCAGGGATGGTAATCTTTACACAACACATGGATTAGGGCCGGTAGCCCAGTATATGGACATCGACCGGGGTGACCGGTTCGAACACATGGTATCGATGAGTTCCCTGCAGGCATCCCTGTCAGAGCACTCTAAAACCGTTGATACCGATAATGAGTTTTACAACCGTACGGATTTCAAGCACGGTGACATGAACAGCAGCCTGATAAAAACCGCACTGGGCAGGTCAATCCTGGTCCAGCACGATGTAGTTACACCAAGACCCTACAGCCGGATTAATGCCCTGGCCGGGACACATGCCTTCCACGAAGGTTATCCCAGCCGCCTTTCCATTGAAGGGAAAGGCCACGGATGGCTTCCGGATGAAGAATATAAAGAGTACCGCAACAAATACCAGCACCCGATCTGGGAGAGCCTGAAAGAACCGATTGAAAAGTACGGGGGACACGGGGGAGCGGATTTTGTAGAGATCTACCGGCTGATTGATAACCTGAACAGGGGTCTTCCCCTTGATATGGATGTTTATGACGGAGCCTCCTGGAGTGTAGTTGGACCCCTTTCGGAGATATCGGTTGAGCTGGGATCCGTTCTGGTAAAATTTCCAGACTTTACCCGGGGAGAATGGACAAAAGAGAGAAAGCTGGGTATTCTTGAACATGCATAAAAAACTCTATACCTACACGTTTGTTGCTGCCCTGGGAGGGTTGTTGTTTGGCTTCGATACAGCGGTGATCAACGGGGCTATGCCCTTCTTTACCGATTATTTCCATTTAACAGTAGCCATGCAGGGTTGGGCTGTCAGTTCAGCCCTGATTGGTTGTATTATCGGTGCCCTGTTTATCGGGAAACCCGGGGATGTTTTCGGCAGAAGAAGGATGCTTCGTTTCCTCGCATTGCTATTCCTGGTTTCTGCATTCGGTACAGGATTGGCACCAAACCTCAACTGGTTTGTCATTTTCCGCTTTATCGGTGGCCTGGCAGTGGGCGGATCCTCCGTTCTGTCTCCAATGTATATTTCCGAGATCGCCCCTCCCCTGTTCAGGGGAAGGTTAACCATTACTTTCCAGCTGGCGATCGTCATCGGGATACTGGTTGCCTTTTTTTCCGACTATCTCCTGCTGAACACGGGGGCAAACAACTGGCGGTGGATGTTCATCATGGAAGGATTGCCTGCCATTGTATTTTTTGCTCTTCTGTTCATGGTTAGTAAAAGCCCACGGTGGCTGGTTAAGAACGGTGATCTGGAGAGTGCCCGTCAGGTTATCATGGAAGTCAATCCGGAGGCCGATGTGGAAATTGTCCTGGAAGAGATCAAACAATCCATTGATAAAGAGATTATTTCAAGAAACATTTACCTGTTCAAAAAGCCCTTTTTAAAGCTGGTGATCATCGGTATAATGATCGGGTTTTTTAACCAGTTCACGGGGATAAATATCATCATGTACTATGCTACCGATATTTTCCGTTCAGTAGGATTCTCCACCGATTCTGCCATTGGACAAACCGTTATCATCGGTTTCACCAACCTGGTTTTTACCCTTGTCGCCATGAAGGTTATCGATCAATTCGGACGCAGAAACCTTCTCCTGGTGGGTTCCCTGGGAATGACTGTCTTCCTGGGATTATTTGCCTGGGCTTATATCTCGGGGGCAATCGAAAGTTTTATTCTGTTGATCTTCCTCATTGGCTTCATCGCATTCTTTGCCTCCTCGCAGGGTGCTGTCATCTGGGTATTGCTGGCTGAGATGTTCCCCAACAACATTCGCGCCAGGGGAACCGCCATCGGATCCTTTTCACACTGGTTTTTCAATGGTCTGAGTGCATTCCTTTTCCCTGTTGTGGTTGGAGCCTTTAGCAGCGGCAAGGGAATTGGTTATATTTTCGGATTTTATGCAATCGTTACCTTCCTCAGTTTCTTTTATTTTAAAAAGTACCTGGTAGAAACCAAAGGGAAATCCCTTGAGGAGCTTGAAAAAGTAACCTTAAAAAGATAAAACCGGATACCATGATATTCTAAATGAAAAATAATTTCACGATCCTTTATCCATTGATCTTTTATCTGTTTATTTCCGCCGGATATTCCCAAACGGCGAATATTACAGAAGAAGCAGTCTCCCTCCCAACCTATCCGTATTCTTCTCCTGATCCGGTTCCACACCCGGGAAGGATTTATCCCTACTTCCGGTATGATGGCTATTCATTTGAACCAGTAACCGGGGAATGGAATATGGTGAAAATAGAAAATGATTTTATCGAAGTGTACATTACTCCTGAGATTGGGGGAAAGATCTGGGGTGCCATTGAAAAATCTTCCGGAAAGCAGTTCATCTACTTCAATCACAGTGTAAAATTCCGGGATATAGCCATGCGTGGTCCATGGACTTCAGGAGGTATAGAGATCAACTTTGGTGTGATCGGGCATGCTCCAACATGCTCCACACCTGTCGATTATTATCTTCGAAAATTCGATGATGGAAGCGTCAGTTGCTTTATTGGGGCTATCGACCTTTCCTCCAGGACTGAGTGGAGGATTGAGATAAACCTTCATCCAGACAGATCCTATTTCACCACAAATGCACTCTGGATTAATCCTACTTCACAGGAACAATCCTATTACCACTGGATGAATGGATCCGTTAAAGCCGATGGCAATCTCGAATTTGCCTATCCGGGAAATGCTTATATCGGGCATAATGGTGTTCCCTCCTCATGGCCCGTAGATCCGGAAGGAAGAAACATCTCTTTGTACGAAAAAAACAACTTTGGAAGTTATAAGTCATATCATGTACTCGGAGAATACAGCAACTTTTTTGGAGGATACTGGCATGATGATGATTTCGGCTTTGGACGATATGCAAATTATGATGACAAACCAGGAAAGAAGATTTGGATCTGGGGGCTTTCAAGGCAAGGAATGATCTGGGAAGATCTTCTTACCGACAGGGATGGTCAGTATGTTGAGATCCAATCAGGGAGGCTCTTTAACCAGGAATCAGCATCCAGTACATACACACCCTTTAAACACCGGGGATTCCCTCCCTACGCTGCCGATATCTGGACAGAGCATTGGTTCCCGGTAAAGAATACCAAAGGAGTTGACCGTGCCATTCCTGAAGCATCAGTTAACCTTGAGATGATGAATGATTCTTTTCACACCTGGGTCTGTTCCAACACCTTTCTTCGCGATACGCTTACCATCCTTTCCGAATCAAGTACGATCTTTGAGCAATTTGTAACATTACGTCCAACAGAAACAGCACATTACAGCTTCGCCTTTGAAGGGAATCCTGAAAATGTCTCGATAAAACTCGGGCAAAAATATATTATTGGACCCGGAGGAACATCCGGACAGGTTCTTTCACGACCACTTGAATTATCAGCATTTGATTGGAATTCCGTGTATGGATTATACCTGCTTGGAAAAGAAAAATTTCGCCAGCGTTCCTATTCCGAAGCTGCTAGTTTATTTCAGGAATGTCTTCAAAAGGATCCAAATTACCTGCCGGCATTAAACGGATTTGCGCAGGTTAAACTGAAACAACTTGAATTTCAGGAAGCATGGGAATTTACGCGGAAATCCCTGTCCATCGACACCTATGATCCTGAAGCAAATTTCTACTATGGGATCGCAAGCCTTAAAACGGGCCGGATTGCTGATGCGAAAGATGGATTTTCCATTGCAGCAGCATCTGCCGGTTACCGGTGCGGTTCCTATAACGAACTGGCAACGATTTATTTCAGGGAAGGTGATATGGGTAAAGCACTCGAATATTCACAGAAAAGCATGCTTTACAATCGTTTGAATATACCAGGTCTTGAGCTGATGGCGGTTATCTGCCGAAAAATGGGAATGAAAGACCAGGCAACTGCGATCTTGATTGATCTGTTGAATATTGACCCGTTGAATCATTTTGGCCGGTTTGAAAAATTCCTTCCTGAAGGTATTGAAACGGCACAGGATGAGCTTGCCAGGCTGATCCGGAATGAGTTCCCACAGGAAACATTTCTGGAAACAGCCCTGAAATATGTTAACCTTGGTTGTTACCCCGAAGCTATCCGGGTTCTGGAGCGGGCTCCTGAACATCCCATGGTCCTTTACTGGTTAGCCTACCTGAATACACTCTCGGGTAAACCTGTTGCAGCAAATCAATTACTGGAAAAAGCAAACCAGCTCTCCCCATACCTTGTTTTTCCTTTCAGGGAAGAATCGGTAGAACTCCTGAAATGGGCCATTGCCTCTTCAACCTCATGGAAACCTAAATATTACCTCTCACTGATCTACTGGAACAACGGCCAGATCCGGATGGCCAAATCATTATTCGAAGATTGTGGAAATGATCCGGACTATCCTGCTTTTTATCTTGCCAGAGGAAATTTTTATTCGGAAATGGATTTCGCAATCGCTCAGAATAACTACCTGAAGGCACTTGAACTGGATCCTCATTCCTGGAGAGCAGGATATCGAATTGCCCATTTTTATATGACGAATGGAAAGCTGGAAGAAGCATTAAGGATATCAAAGGAGTATTTTCAAAAATTCCGCGAAAATTACTACCTGGGGCTTCAATGTGCTGGACTGTTTAACAAAACAGGTCAGTATGCAAGCAGCATTAATGTATTGAAAAATCTAACTGTTCTTCCGAATGAAGGGGCCACCTCAGGCAGGTTGATCTGGCGCGAATCCAACCTCAGGGAAGCCGTCCAATCCATGATTCAGCAGGATTACCAGGTTGCACATGATCATATTGATCTGGCCCGGCAGTGGCCGGAAAACCTGGGTGTTGGTAAACCGTATGATGTGGACGAGCGACTGGAAAACTTTTTACTGGTCGCAATACATAAATACGCTGGCCTGGAAGAGGAATTATCAGCTGTTCAACAAAAGATTATTGATTTTCCGTTATCTAAAACCTTGTCTGCTGAAGATTTCATTACAGCATGGACGTTAAAAATGAAAAATCAAAAAAAAGAAGCAGACCATATAATGAACAAATTTGAAAACCTTCCCGAAAACCTGGCTTTGCAATGGTGTCTGGCAATATATAATGGAGAATTTAAGATGGCTGAGGAAATCCTTGAAAAATCAAAATACGATTCCCAAATAGGAAGGGACCTGACACTTGACCTTCTTATCAAATTAAATGAAAATACAAATATTTTTCAATAAGGTAATTTACTTAAAGTACATGAAACAATATGAAACGGGAAGAATCCTGTTTGCAACGATTACATGTGTAATCCTTTTGTCTGTTATCTCAGGTTGCAATCCTGAACCACCCAAACCCAACTTTCTCTTCATCCTGGTGGATGATCTCGGCTGGACCGACGTGGGTTTCAATAACCCGGAAACATTCTACGAAACGCCCAACATTGACCGCCTTGCATCTGAAGGGATGCGTTTTACGCAGGGTTATGCAGCATGTCCGGTATGCAGTCCGACACGTGCCAGCATCATGACCGGAAAATATCCGGCACGATTAAATACCACCGATTATTTTGGTGCACCTCAGCCAGAAACGGTCGGTACACACTGGACAAGAAACAAACCACTATTACCGGCAAAATATGAAGACCGCATGCCCCTGGAAGAGATTACGCTTGCTGAAGCGCTAAAAGAGACAGGATATGCAACTTTTTTTGCCGGCAAGTGGCACCTTGGTCCCGAAGGATTTTGGCCTGAAAACCAGGGTTTTGATATAAATATTGGAGGTTGTGAACGTGGAGGTCCCTATGGTGGTAACCGCTATTTTTCACCCTATGAAAACCCAAGGATCGCAGATGGACCGGAAGGTGAACATTTGCCCGACCGCCTTGCCACAGAAACCGTAAAATTCATTCAGGAACATATGGATCAACCCTTCCTGGCATATCTTTCCTTCTACTCGGTTCACACTCCATTGATGACACGGGAAGACCTGCAGGTTAAATATGAGAAAAAAAGTGAGAAGGCACCCGGAGATGCCTGGGGAGAGGAAGGAGACCGAAAGGTCAGGCTGGTACAAAACCACACCGTTTATGCCGGAATGGTTGAAGCGATGGACCAGGCAGTGGGCAAAGTCCTTCGCTTCCTGCAGGAATCGGGATTGGAAGAGAATACGGTCGTATTTTTTATGTCTGATAACGGTGGATTGTCAACTTCTGAAGGACATCCAACCAGCAATGTCCCCCTGCGAGCCGGCAAAGGCTGGCTCTATGAGGGTGGCATCCGGGAACCCATGGTGGTGAAATGGCCGGGAAATACCTCTCCCGGCTCAACATGTACAGTACCTGTCATCAGTACGGATTTTTATCCAACAATTCTGGAAATGGCCGGAATAGCACTGAAACCGGAACAGCACCTGGATGGGATTAGTTTTATTCATCAGTTAAAAGGGGAAAGAAGAACGGAAGAAAGAGCTATTTTCTGGCATTATCCGCATTATGGAAACCAGGGAGGCAGTCCCGGTGCTGCCATCCGGAAAGGCGATTATAAATTGATCGAATTTTTTGAGGAAAACCGACCCGTTGAATTATACAATATTACTGAAGATATTGGTGAACAGAAAAACCTGGCGGACAGCCTTCCGGACATTCGTGACCGGATGCTTGAGATGCTAAACACCTGGCAGGTGGAGGTGGAAGCACGATTTCCAACACCAAATCCGGCGTATTAATACTTAGTCGTACTACGACTCCAGTTAGTGGTACGACTTAAAGGTCGGTTACTCGTGCTACGAACTCCAGTCGTTGCACGAGTATCTATTGTTGAATGTTTTTAATAGTTCAAAAAATAAGTAACTTAGTCGTACTACGACTCCAGCTCGTGGTGCGACTAAGTCGGTTTACTCGTAGCACGAACCCAAGTCGTAGTACGAGTTAATAATCAAAAATCATACATCATGAAGACAAAATCCATTTCATTTCTTTCAGCTGTGATCCTAGTCTTTCTTATCATTTCTTCCTGCAGTAAAGAGCCGATTACCGTAGCCTGTATCGGTAACAGCATCACATATGGTTCGGGAAAAGACAGGGTCAATACCAGTTACCCGGGACAATTGCAGCAGTTGCTCGGAGAAGAATATGATGTCTGGAATTTCGGATATTCGGGACGCACATTATTGAAAAAAGGAGACTTCCCATACTGGGATGAAATAGAACTAAAAGCAGCCAAAGCCATTCAACCGGATATTGTCATTATCAAGCTGGGGACCAACGACACCAAGCCCCAGAACTGGCAGTATGCCGATGAATTTGAATCAGACTACAGGACGCTGATACAGGAATTCACAAGCTCACCTTCAACGCCCAAAATCTGGCTCTGCTATCCTGTCCCGGTATTTGAAACCCGGTGGGGTATCCGCGATTCTGTTGTCGTACATGGCGTTATTCCTGCGATCGATAAAATCTCTTCGGAATTGGATATCCCGATCATCGATCTTTATCACCCTTTCCTGGATAAAGGTTCCCTGTTTCCCGATGCCATACACCCGGATGATGAGGGTGCCAGGATCATGGCTGAGATAATTGCTGGTGCCATTCGTGGTGACATGGATTGAATACTCATTCTTAAAATCAACAATAGATGAAAAAAAAATCAGAGATCAAGCGGAGGGATTTTCTTAAACTATCTCTCACTTCAGCTGCAGCCTTTACCATTATCCCCCGTCATGTCTTTGGCGGAAAGGGATTTATTCCCCCCAGCGATCAGCTTACTAAAGCCATTATCGGTGTTGGCGGCATGGGTCGTGGACATATCCGATACGAAGGGGCAAAGCTCCTTGCCATCTGTGATGTGGACAGGGAACATCTGAAACTGGCTCAGGAAATTTGCGGAAGTGATGTGGATTCTTATACCGACTACCGGGAAGTGCTGCAGCGATCCGATATCGACATCATCCATATTGTCACACCCCCACACTGGCATGGTATTATGGCGGTTGAAGCGGCTCAGGCAGGCAAAGACATCTGGTGTGAGAAGCCAATGACAAGGACCATCGGGGAAGGAAAAAAAGTGGTTCAGGCAGTGCAACAAAACGGGAGTATATTCCGCCTTAACACATGGTTCCGGTTTGCAGACCGTTTTTACGGTTTCGGAACAACCGTTAAACCGATCAAAAAACTGGTAGAAAGTGGTATCCTCGGATGGCCTCTTACCGCAACGATAAATGCAACCACAGGTTTTGACTGGAAATTCTACTGGAGCGGAAGAACAAACCTCATGCCGCAAACGATCCCGGATCACCTGGATTATAACATGTGGCTTGGCCCTGCACCCTATAAACCGTACCATCCCCACCGTGTACACTCAAGTTTCAGAGGGTATTGGGATTATGATGGTGGAGGACTGGGGGATATGGGACAGCATTACATTGATCCGGTTCAATACCTGCTCCGAAAAGATTCTACCAGTCCGGTCCTGATCGAGGTTGACGCACCACAACAGCATCCGGATGCAGTAAGCTCATGGCGAAGAATTGAATATACCTATCAGGATGGTTGTAAAATTATTCTCGATGGTGAAAACAGGGAAACGAATGCAGCATTCCTTGAAGGACCCGATGGAAAACTGTTCAAGGGCTTCAAATCAGATATTCCAGGCCTGTGGGAAAAAGTAAATACGTTGCCCGATCCTGAACCCCAGGTAACAGACTTTGCGAGCGCCGTTAAAAGCAAGACAAAATTTGCACTTAACGAAGAAAACGGTCACCGTTCCTGTACACTTGTTAACCTGGGAAAAATAGCCCTACGCCTTGGTCGATCACTGAATTTCGATCCGGAGAAACAGGTGGTTATTGATGATGAACTTGCCAACCGCCTGATCGATCAACCCATGAGAGCCCCCTGGATCATTTAAATGACCATTCTGTAATCAGAAAAATAACAAATCATGAACCATAGAAAAACAATTCTTATTCTTTTTTTCATGCTGACAGGTAGTATCGTTCTGTGTCAGACCAGAGCAAACGGGTCAGATGATCAAAGAACACTGAAAACAAAAGTTGTTGATGTGCTCACCGAAATGCCCGCACAGGATGAAGGTCATTATAAAAAATTAATGGAAGATATGCTCATTCTTGGTGAACCCGGTATCCTCATGTTCACCGATATGTTGCAACCACCGGGAAAAGAGGATGATTCAAGGGTACGGCTTGCAATCAGCGGGCTGGCAAAGTATGTAACAAATGCAGGTTATGAGGATGAGCGTGAGATCTTTAATTCATCCATCATGAAGGCTATTGAGAGGAACGAGAATGACTATATCCGATCCTTTCTCATAAGCCAGCTGGAATTCTCCGGTACTGCTGATGTCGTGCCGGTTCTGGCAAAATTTCTCATGGATGATTTCCTGTATGAACCGGCTACCAGAACACTGATTGCCATCAAATCATCTGGATCAGAGGAAGTACTGCTGAAAGCGCTCGGAGAATCCTTCGGGGAAAATCAAATTACCATTGTGAAAGCTCTGGGGGATCTGGGTTCAGCAAAAGCAATAAAGGAGATCGCGAAACTGACTCTTTCTGAAAAGAGTGAACTTCGAAAAGTTAGTCTATATGCACTGGCTAATTCCGGATCTCCGGATGCTGAAAAAATCCTGTTCGAAGCCGCAAATAAAACAGGATTTCAGTACGAACAGACAGGAGCAACACAATCGTATATGCTCTTTATTAAGCGGATCGGTGAAGCGGGTGAAACGAAGGCTGTGGAAAGAATGTGTCACTACCTGCTGGATAACGCCCCGTCCAACATCCGTAATCAGGCTCTCTCTTTGCTTATTCATATCAAAAAAGATGAAGGAGATCAAATCCTGCTGGATGCGTTAGAAGACCCGGATTCACAATTCCGGGCTACCGCATTGCAGCTTACAAACAGGTATCCCGGTAAGGATCTTACCCAAAAACTGGTGAGCAAGCTGAATGAAACACCAACCATCGTTCAGGCTGATATAATACGTACTCTGGGAGAGCGTGGGGATCAAACTGCCATTCCATCAATACTTGACTGTCTAACACACCAGGATCCGGTTGTTCGCCTGTCGGCGATCAATGCTGCCGGTTTGCTGGCTGGAGAAACCGCAATCCTCCCGTTGCTTGAGATGATGCAGGATGGTACACTTGAGGAGATCAATGCCGTTAAGGGAACCCTGCTGTTTATAGAAAGCGACCAGCTGGTACCGGCTATTTATAATGCACTGGATGAAATGACTCCCAAAAGCAAGGCAGCTTTGTTTGAAGTGTTGGTGAGCCGTGATCCCGAAGGATTTCATGATCTTGCAGTCCGCGAGTCGGGAAATCCCGAAAAAGAGATCAGGCTGGCAGCCTATGTTGCTCTTGCCACACTGGCTACACCAAAGGAGGGTGAAATGATCTATCAAGCGTTTGTTACCAAGAAGGATCCGGAGGAACGGAAAGCACTCCAAAATACAATACTATCCCTGGCAAACCGAATGGATGATGCCGAACAATCAAAATTTTTAAGCAAGTTCTCGAATCTCGACCCTGAAAACAAACAAGACTTCTTTGAAATCCTGCCTGAAATAGGTGGAAAAAAAGCGCTTGATATGGTTATGACAGACTATTTCACCTGTGAAGAGAATCAGAAAGAATTACCATTAGAAACGCTGGGCAGATGGCAAACTCCGGATGTGATCCCTCGGTTGTACGATATTCTGCAGGAGGAACCGATGGATTATTTCAGGAACCCGGCAATGGATTACTACCTTGAAATGACAAAGAATAGCCGGATTCCGGATGAACAGAAAGTTTTGTATTACAGGCAACTGCTTGAGCTCTCGCCTGGTAATGATCGTGAGGAGGAAATCCTCACAAAATTATCCTTCCTCCCGGTTTTTCAGTCACTCGTTCTTGCCGGAAGATACCTGGGAAATACCGATCTGCAGCAGGTTGCTGCCACGGCTGTAGCCCGGATCGCAATGCCTTCAGAAGAAGGGGAGAATGGTATAACCGGTACGATTGTGGCTGACCTGCTGCGGAAGGCTGAAAAAGTGTTGTCCGGAATAGAAAGTGAAACAGACCAGCAAAAGATCAGGGATTATCTGTCCACAATGCCGGAGGATGAGGGATTTGTTTCGCTCTTCAACGGAAAAGATCTTACCGGATGGCAGGGTTTGGTTGAAAACCCAATTACAAGAGCGCAGATGGATCCTGAATCCCTGGAAAAAGCCCAGCAGGAAGCAAACCGGAAAATGCTTGATTGCTGGAGTGTTGATAACGGCGTGATCTGGTTTAACGGACAGGGGGCCAATCTCTGTACGTTAAAAAAATACGGTGATTTTGAGCTGCTGGTTGACTGGACAATAACTAAAAACGGGGATAGCGGAATTTACCTGAGGGGTTCACCACAGGTACAGATCTGGGATACTTCCAGGGCTGAAGTCGGGGCACAGGTCGGTTCAGGCGGACTTTATAATAACCAGGTGCACCCAAGCAAGCCCCTGCGGGTTGCCGATAACCCTGTCGGAGACTGGAATACGTTCAGGATCATCATGATCGGAGAGAGGGTGACTGTCTGGCTCAATGGTTACCTGGTGGTCGATAACGTCATTATGGAAAACTACTGGGACAGGAACCAGCCCATTTTCCCGGTTGAGCAGATTGAACTTCAGGCTCATGGTACAAACCTGGGATTCAGGGATATTTATGTCCGGGAGATACCAAAAACAGATCATAATCAATTGACAGATGAGGAGAAGCAGGAAGGATTCGTCCAGCTCTTCAACGGGAAAGACCTTCAAAACTGGATTGGAAATACAACCGATTACGTTGTTGAGGATGGTATGATCGTAATTTATCCCGATAAGGGTGGCCATGGAAACCTGTATACGGAAAAGGAGTATGCCGATTTCGTTTTTCGCTTTGAATTTCAACTGACACCGGGTACAAACAACGGCCTTGGTATACGTACACCCCTTGAGGGAGATCCGGCTTATGTCGGCATGGAGATACAAATACTGGATAATACGGCTCCCATTTACCGGAGGCTCGAGCAATGGCAGTACCATGGATCCGTTTACGGCGTCATCCCTGCAAAACGCGGTTTTCTAAAACCGGTAGGTGAATGGAATTCCGAAGAGGTGATCATCCGGGGTTCGGATATCAAAATCATT